>NZ_AUUU01000051.1 GCF_002760435.1 Clostridium sp. LS | reverse complement strand
TTTATTATTTCTAGTTAAGATATCCACATAAAGATTTAGTAAATATGTAAGTATATACATATAGTAAGTCCAATTATAATGTTGGATCTATATCAATAATAAATAACACTTACTAGTAAATAAAAATTGAGTGGTTATAATATAGTTATTAGATGAAGAAGTTTTTTAAGGAAGTAAATTTAATAGCGGTTGTGTAGATAAAGCTATTATTGCGTACAAAATAAAATAAGTATAAAGAAGAAAGGAAGTTCTAACCATGGAAATATACACAATAGGGCATTCTAACTACCCTGTAGAGAGATTAATAGATATGTTAAAGCATTATAATATTAATACTGTTGTAGATATAAGAGGAACTCCTTATTCAAAATATAATATTCAATATAACAAAGAAACAATAGCCCAGACGTTAAAGGATGCGGGTTTTTTATACATATACATGGCAAAAGAATTTGCAGCACAAAGAGAAAATAGAAATTCCTACAATAAGGAAGGCTATTCTGATTTTGAAAAAGTAATTGCTGAAAAGGAATTTATGAATGGTATTGAGAGATTAAAGACTGGCTGTAAGAAAGGCTACAGAATAGCCCTTCTTGGAGCAATGCAGGATCCAATAAGATGCCATAGAAGTATTTTAGTTGGTAGGTCCTTAAGGGAGCATGGATTTATAGTTAAACATATTTTAGATGATTATTCTTTAGCTTCCCAAGAGGATTTAGAAGAAAATATATTAAGTAAGTACTTTAGCAATAGAAATCAATTAACAATAGATAGTTTGCTTGGAAATGATTTGAGTGAAAAAGAAATGATTAGAGAAGGCTATAGATTGGCTAATAAGGAGATTGGATATAGAGTAGAAAAGTTAAAATAATCAATAATCTCATGCTAGCATAATAGTTAAGGCTAATATAAATTAGGAAAATCAATTTTATTTTAAATTACATACAATATCCTATATCAATAAATGTAGGAAGTATACATGAAATTTTTATCTAGGCTATTTGGAAATAAAGAAGATAGGAAAAAATACAAGACAAATGATGTAAGACAAAAGTCTAATTCAACAAATTATGTTAATACAAATAATATTTCAAGCGCAACTGATTACTTGATTTGGGTAAACCTTAGTAATTTTAAAGTAAATATTTACAAAGGAAGCACGAATAAATGGAATTTGCTTCATAGTTATTTATGTACAATAGGAAAACCTTCTACTCCAACGCCAAAGGGAACTTTTACTGTTGGAATTAAAGGTCTATATTTTGGTGTGAATAAGGGATATAAATGTTGGTATTATACACAATTTAAAGGAAATTATTTATTTCACTCAATAATATATAATTTAGATGGTTCTGTAAGAGATGGGCGACTTGGAATGAGATTGTCTGATGGATGTATACGTCTAGCGAAGGAAAATGCTAAATGGATTTATGATAACATTCCTCAGGGAACTAAAGTAGTTATCAATTAATTTAATTAGGTTTAAAATGGATATTCTGTAATAGTTAAAGCTAAAAGTATTTTAATGTTGTATAAGTATTTATTTACAAAGAAAAATAAGTCTGAAAATTCAAAAAATATATTGTAATTAATATTAAAATAATATATAATTTAATCAAGATAAAGATTGAATTTATCTTAGTGTACTGACACTTCAATCCGGCAGAAGAGTATATCTTAAGTGATATACAGTTGGTGACGGGCAACGGAAAAATCCCGGAAGCAATGTACGACAGACGGTCGTACCCAGTTGGCGGACAACGTAAAAATCAGTATCTAAGGAAAAGCAAGTGTATTTTGTAGAATGCACTTGCTTTTTTAGTGTACTGAATATAGGCATGCACTAAGAGGTAAAAGTCCGAAATTGGTGATGATAGTGCTAATCATTAGTTTAAGACAAGGGTGTCCATTGTGAGGTGAAATCTGAAGGAAGTTGGTGACAAAGCCTCGTTTTGATTCTAAAACTAAGCAATTTTGATTTATTTGAGTTGCATAGAGTATTATAAAAATATATACTGGTTTGAGAAATTTAAATAATTCATTTTAATATAGTTATTATTTATAATAAGAAAGACAGGAGTTAAATTAATGAAAAAATTCAAGAAAGTATATATAGAAATAACTAATGTTTGTAATTTGAACTGTAATTTTTGCCCTAAAACATCCAGAGAACTAAAATTTATGGATAGAGAAAGTTTTGAATATATCATAAAAAGTATTAGGTCTTATACTGATTATGTTTATCTTCATTTAATGGGTGAGCCGTTTTTGAATAAGGAACTACAAAAATTTTTGAATATATGTGGAGAAAATTTTTTAAAAGTAAACTTAACTACTAATGGAACTTTAATTAACGAAGTTAAAGAAATACTAATTAATTCTAAAGCCTTAAGACAAGTAAATATTTCATTGCATAGTTTTGAAGCCAATGAAAATAATATTGATTTTAATGAATATATTGATAATATAATTGGTTTTGTAAAGGAAGCAACTGAAAAAACAAACATAATATGCTCCTTGAGATTGTGGAATTTGGATACAAAATACAGTGCCAGTAATAAAATGAACGTAGATATATTCAAATTTCTACAGCAGGAATTTGAAATTGAATCTGATTTAAAAGAATGCCTGAAAGAAAAAAATAGTTGTAAATTAAAAAATAATGTATATGTTAGTATGGGTGAAAAATTTAAGTGGCCATCTCTAAATTCAGAAGAACTTGGTGAAAGAGCATTTTGCTATGGACTTAGAGATCAAATAGGTGTACTTGTAGATGGAACTGTAGTGCCATGCTGCTTAGATAGTGAAGGAAGTATACCTTTAGGAAACATTTTTGAAAATACTTTAGAAGAAATTTTAAATTTTCCTAGAGCAAGAAATATATACAATGGATTTTCTGGGAGAAAAGCAGTAGAGGAATTATGCAAAAAATGTGGATTTACAAATAGAATAAGATAGAAATGGAAGTGATTAATATGGAAGTAGCAGCTAAATCTGTAGGAGTTTTTTTGTTAGCATATTTTTCTTATTATTTTGTATTAAGATTTATTCAGTCAGTTTTTCAGGGGTTAGTAGGAAACATAAGTCCTAGTGCGGCAAAGTTTATTTACGCATTAAGTACACCAGCTCATGAACTGGCACATTTATTAGTAGCTTTATTATGTCTGGCTAAAATAGAACAAGTTCAGCTTTTACCACAGGGAAATAGGCCTGGCTTTGTAAAATCTAGAATTGGAAGCAGTATACCTTTTGTTATTAGTATAAAGGAATTCCTTATAGCTATAGCACCAGTGCTCATAAATATACCATTATTCATATTTATAGAAAGTGCATTTGTACTAAAATGCAAAATATTTGAAATATCGAAGATACTGGATCCGAGAATTTTGTTAACTAAGGAAGGCCTAATAACCATAATATTATTTCTATTATTAATAAGCGGTATAGCACCTAGTCATGAAGATTTTAAAGGTATGATTAAGGGACTTATTATTTTTAGTGTTGTGATATTTGGGTTATCATATTTAACATCTTTGATTTCAGATATGAAATGGATAAATATTAATCCTATTTTAACAGTAATTTTTTATTATTTAGAAATTATATTATTCGTCTTAATAATTAATGCAATTGTTAATTATAGAAATTGGTTAAGAGTTACCTGGATAATTATAATGAATGCAATAAGACATACATTTAAAATGAGTTAATGAATAATAAAGTCTCTTTTGTGAATACTTAAAATATAAGTTGAAACTAGGAGGAGTAGTTATGTTATTAAAAGATAGTAAAACTAAGAAAAATTTGCTAAAGTCCTTTGCTGGGGAAAGCCAAGCTAGAAATAGGTATAATATAGCAGCATCTCAAGCAAAAAAGGATGGGCTTTACGTAATTCAATCTGTATTTAACTACACAGCTAATCAAGAAAAAGAACATGCAGAGGTTTTCTATAAGCAATTAAAAGAATTCGCTGGAGAAAATATACATATTGATGGTGACTATCCTATTGATAATTATGAATCTACATTAAAGCTTCTAAAAGCAGCAAATCATAATGAATTGGAAGAATATGATGTGGTATATAAATCATTTAGCGATGTTGCAATGGAAGAGGGGTTTACTGTAATATCAAAAATATTTAGTAATATAGCTTCAATAGAAAAAATTCATGCTGACAGATTTGAAAAATATGCAAAAGAGCTAGAAGAGGGAACTATATATAAAAAGGATGAAAGTGTGCAATGGTTCTGTACTAATTGTGGATATATTTATGAAGGAAAAGAGGCACCTAAAGTTTGCCCAGTTTGTGAGCATCCTCAAGGATATTTTACAGTGTTTAATGAATTATAAAATTTGATTTGGTTTAATATCTTATTAATAATTAAGAGGAAATCATTATTTTTCATATAAAAATAACAATAAATGTATATATGTTGAAGAATTGGCCATACTCCTTAATAAGGAGTGATGATAATGGTAAATAAGAAGAAATTATTTATAAGTATGGCAGTAACATTGGCACTTATATTTTTTATAACATATTATTTGTCAGATCGATATATAGCTAATAAAAATGCTAAAAATAACACAGTTACAGCTAGTGAAATAAATAAAGATAATCAATTAAGTGATAATACAAAGATTTATCTATTTTCAGGTGATAAGAAAGAAAAGGAATTAACCCTAGCTGAATTAAAAAAGGAGTTAAATATTGATAAGAATTTATCAGTGGCAGACCTATCTAAAGCTTTAAAGGATAAAGGATATGTTTTAGAAATATCGTCTAATGGGGAAATGACATATAAGAAAGATCTATCCAAAGTAATAAAACCCAATAAATATTATATCGGAGAGAAGGATGGATATTTAGCTATATATAAGACAGATAGCAACGGAACATTGTTAATTGAAAACAGCAATGATGTATATTCTGATAATAAAAAGGTAGATAATTTAAGCGCGTTAGATAAAGATAAAATAAAGAATTTTGAACTTGAGTTTGACTCTAAAGATGATGCTGAAGAAAGTTTGTCTGAATTTTTGTCTTAATTATCTTTTATTATTAAAAAATAATTAGTATTTTAATAAGGTGTGGAAAGTATATTATTTCCATGCCTTTTATTATTTAAAGTGAAAAGAATCAAAAATTTATAGTTATTGCATGATAGTTTACTTATTATATTACATTTTTAAGAATTAGCAAAAGTGATAAGGAAGACCTTAGTACTATTACTAATTGTTAACTTATAGTCTTAATTTAAATACATTATTGAAAGATTTAACTGAAAATGATAAAGTATAAGTTAGGTTCAAATTGTAGAAGATGAATAATGAAAAATGAACGATTAACTTGGAGGAAATTAAATGTACGAATATATTAAAGGTAAATATATAGGTATAAATAAAGATTATATTATTGTAGAAAATAGTGGTATTGGTTATAAAATATTTACTTCTGGAGCTACCATGTCCTCCATGCCAAAATCCGGGGATGAGATAATGATTTATCTTGAGCAAATAGTAAGAGAAGATTTTCTAGGCTTGTATGGATTTGATTCTAAGGAAGAATTAGAAATGTTTAAATTACTATTAACAGTTAATGGAGTTGGTCCCAAAGCTGCTTTATCATTACTATCAATTAGTAGGGTTAATAATTTAAAATATGCAATAATGACTGGCGATGAAAAGCATATATGCAGAGGCGTTGGTATTGGTAAAAAGACAGCTGCCAGAATTATTTTAGAGCTGAAAGATAAATTGAAGCCAGATGAACTCTTAGATAGTGCTGCAGAGTTTGATGATAAGGATAATGAAAATATTATGTCAATATCTGAAGCCTTAAGTGCATTACTTGCTTTAGGTTATAGTGAAAAGGAAGCGGATGTTGCTCTTAAGAAAATTGATAAAAATGATAGTGTTGAAAATATAATTAAGAATGCTCTAAAGGCATTAATGGGGTAAAAATCAATTAACAGTTTAGGATGAAATCCTTGCAGGATTTCTTTATATTATTGATTATTCCTTAGGAAAAGGGGGAGGTTTTTATATGGAAAGAATAGTTAATCCGTCTGAACTTCAAGAAGATTCAAATTCAGAACTTAGTTTAAGACCTCAGAAAATAAATGAATATATCGGACAAGATAAAGTAAAAGAACGTTTGGATATTTTTATAAAGGCTGCAAAAAATAGAAAAGAAGCTCTAGATCATGCTCTTTTATACGGGCCTCCTGGTCTTGGTAAAACTACTTTAGCTAATATTATTGCAAGAGAAATGGGAGGGGATTTAAAGATTACCTCAGGGCCTGCAATAGAAAGAGCAGGAGATTTAGCAGCTATTTTAACTACACTTAAAGATTATGATGTTTTATTTATAGATGAAATTCATAGATTGAACAGAACTGTTGAAGAGATTTTATATCCAGCTATGGAGGATTATGCATTAGATATAGTTATAGGAAAGGGTGCAGCAGCAAAATCTATAAGAATTGATTTGCCTAAATTTACACTTATTGGCGCCACTACTAGAATTGGAATGCTGACTTCTCCACTTAGAGACAGATTTGGTGTATTATGTGCGATGGAATACTATACAGATAAAGAACTAAAGGAAATTGTGGTTAGAAGCGCAGCAGTCTTTGGATGTGCAATTACTGATGAAGGTGCACTTGAAATTGCTAGAAGATCAAGAGGAACCCCAAGAATTGCAAATAGATTATTAAAGAGAGTAAGAGATTATTCAGAAGTGAAATCTAACAAATTAATATCTTTAAAGGAGGCTAGAGAAGCTTTAGAATTATTAGAAGTAGATAATCAAGGTTTCGATAGGGTTGATAATAAAATATTAGAAGCTATTATTGATAATTTTAATGGGGGTCCAGTAGGAATAGAAACTCTTTCATATTTTATTGGTGAGGAGTTAGGGACTATTGAAGATGTATATGAGCCATATTTATTGCAGCAGGGGTTTATAATTAGAACGCCAAGAGGCAGAATAGCAAGTGAAAAAGCTTATAAACATCTAGGTCGAGTGAATACCTCAAAGAATAAAGATAATAATAAAATACAGGGAAGTTTTTTTGATAATTAGGAATTACTTTAAAAATAAAGTTTTCACAATAGATAAAGAAATGATAAAATGCCTTGAGTTAAGAATTTAAATTAAGGTGTGCTTTTTTAGTTAGGAGTAGATAAATAAATGGATGTAAAAGATTTTGATTTTTATTTGCCTGAGGAGTTAATAGCCCAACATCCTTTAGAGCAAAGAGATTCATCAAGGCTTATGGTCTTAAATAAAAAGACTGGGGAAATTGAGCATAAGAGGTTTCATGATATCTTAAGGTATCTCAATAATGGAGATACCTTAGTATTAAATGATACAAGAGTAATGCCAGCTAGATTAATTGGTGAAAAAGAAGGTACTGGTGGCAAAATAGAGTTTCTTTTACTTAAAAGAATTGAAACGGATAAGTGGGAATGTCTATCTAAGCCAGGCAAATCTGCAAGAGTTGGAAGAAGGTTTACTTTTGGAGAAGGCAGATTAAAAGCCGAAGTAGTAGAAGTAAAAGAAAATGGAAATAGAGTTGTAGAGTTTTTTTATGAAGGTATTTTTGAAGAAGTTTTAGATTCACTTGGTGAGATGCCTCTTCCTCCATATATTCATGAAAGATTAGAAGATAGAGAAAGATATCAAACAGTGTATTCTAAGGAAAATGGTTCAGCTGCAGCGCCAACTGCAGGACTTCATTTTACAAAGGAATTATTACAGGAGATAAAGGATAAAGGAATTAATATTGTATATTTAACTCTTCATGTAGGACTTGGGACCTTTAGACCTGTAAAGGTGGAATCTATAGAAGAACATGAAATGCATTCGGAATTTTACATGCTATCTAAGGAAAGTGCAGAAATAATAAATGAAACTAAAAAAAGAGGAAATTCTGTAATTTCTGTTGGAACAACATCAACAAGAACATTAGAAACTATTGGAGATGAAAATGGTTATGTAAAAGAACAAAGTGGATGGACGAATATTTTTATATATCCTGGATATAAATTTAAAGTAGTGGATAAATTAATAACAAATTTCCATTTACCTGAATCAACTTTGATAATGCTTGTTTCGACCTTGGCAGGTAAAGACAATGTTATGAATGCATATAAAGAAGCAGTAAATGAGAAGTACAGATTTTTCTCATTTGGAGATGCAATGTTTATCAATTAACAATAAACTGTAAATTGTTAACTGTGAACTGATAACTGAATTAAATCGCTGATGAGGTGACATTAATCAAGCGTTTTAAAAGAAAATATATAAAAGAGGTGACGCTTGTGAGTAAAAGATATACGTTATTAAAAAAAGACGGCAAAGCAAGAAGAGGACAGTTTGAAACTCCTCATGGAACAATCCAGACTCCAGTATTTATGAATGTTGGAACATTAGCAGCTATAAAAGGTGCAGTATCTAGTATGGATTTAAAGGAGGTAGGCTGTCAAGTTGAACTTTCTAATACATATCATCTTCATTTAAGACCAAGTGATAAAGTTGTTAAAAAACTTGGGGGAATTCATAAGTTTATGAATTGGGATAGGCCTATACTTACTGATTCAGGAGGCTTCCAAGTATTTTCACTTGCTAAAATGAGAAAAATTAAAGAAGAAGGTGTATACTTTAACTCTCATATTGATGGCAAGAAAATATTTATGGGACCTGAAGAATCAATGCAGATTCAAAGTAATTTAGCATCTACAATTGCAATGGCCTTTGATGAATGTATTGAAAATCCAGCACCAAGAGAATATGTGGAAAGGTCAGTAGAAAGAACCACAAGGTGGCTTGAAAGATGTAAAATTGAAATGGATAGATTGAATTCTCTTCCAGATACAATAAATAAGGAACAGATGTTATTTGGTATTAACCAAGGCGGTGTTTATGAAGATATAAGAATAAAGCACGCTAAAGAAATAACTAAAATGGACTTAGATGGTTATGCAATTGGAGGTCTAGCAGTTGGAGAAACTCATGAGGAAATGTATAGAGTTATAGATGCGGTGGTGCCGTATTTACCAGAAGATAAACCGATATATTTAATGGGAGTAGGAACACCTAGCAATATTTTGGAGGCAGTTGAAAGAGGTGTTGATTTCTTTGATTGTGTTCTTCCTGCAAGAAATGGGAGACACGGTAATGTATTTTGCAGTGAGGGTAAGCTTAATTTAATGAATGCAAAATTTGAACTAGATACTAAGCCAATAGATGAGGGCTGCGAATGTCCAACATGTAAGCATTATACAAGAGCATATATAAGACATTTATTTAAAGCTAAAGAAATGCTTGCTATGAGATTATGCGTTTTACATAATTTATACTTTTATAATAAACTTATGGCAGATATAAGAGATGCTATTGATGGTGGATTCTTTAAAGAATTTAAAGAAAAAAAATTAACAGAATGGGAAGGAAAAGCTTAAAGATAAACTAGTTATATAATAAAATGTTGTATGATTTTACAAAATTTAATTTTTAATATTAAGTTACCTCTAAAATCAACTACTAAAGATAGGTGTATATTGACATTGGACATAAACAATTGTAAACTACTTATCATGGAATAGAAAAATTATCTAAAAATGAAAGTTATGGAGGAGCAAAATGGATAACATAGTAGGATTGCTAACTAGTGTATTACCTATGATTCTTGTATTTGTAATATTCTACTTTTTACTTGTCTTGCCTGAAAAGAAAAGAAAAAAGAAATATCAAAATATGTTAGATGAATTAAAAGTAAACGATGAGATTGTAACAAGAGGCGGAATTATAGGAAAAATAACACACATAGATGAAAAAGGTATTACCATTGAAACAAGTGCAGCTAAAACAAAGCTTAAACTTGATAAAACTGGAATATCATATAAAATAAAGGCAGATTAATCATAATACCCTTTAATGCCTCATAAAATGAAGTATTGGGGGTGTTGTTTTAATGGAAAATAGTAAATATTTAAGATCTGTAGCAAAGGGTACTGTTGGAACATTACTTTTTAGCTTCATAGGCATTACAGTTTTATCATTATTGATGACTAAAATAGTATTTAGTAAAGGTATTTTTAACATGCTTTATGTCATAATATCTTTATGTAGCCTAAGCCTTGGTGCAATTATGGGAGCTAAAAAAAATGAATCAAAGGGGTGGCTTGTAGGTTTTGGTGTAGCCATAGGATACTATTTCATATTATTTATATTATCCAGTATCTTTAGTGGTGAGATAGCCTTTAAACTCTTTGATTTTGTTAAGCTGCTAATTGCATTAGCAGTAGGTACCCTTGCAGGGATGCTAGGGATAAACTTGTAAGATACTAAGCTTTTCTGAGAAACTTTATTTGATTAAAAGAAGTTGTACATATGTCAAGAGTTTATTAAGTAAAATTAAACCAAAGATGCAGTTATAGCAATGCATTAATAAAAAACTTTATTAAGAAATTATAGTATGCTATAATGAAAATTGTGCAACATATGAATGAGAATACATTTAAAATTAAGAATTAATAAATTCTTGTAAATAAAGAATTTATTTTCTTAATTTTAAATATTTTAGTGTTTTACATAACTATAGAAAAGTTTATCGTAGTATAATTTAAACTTTTACTATTTGAATATTTAAAGATACTAATTTAGTAAAGACATAATATGTAGAGGGGGATTAAGATGAAAAGGAAAAGCAAAAGTTCAGCATTATTAGTTTTGATTATTGCTGTAATTGGATTTTTAGCTTTTGCAGGATTTAAAGGATTTGTTCTAGGAGGATGGCAATTTAAATCTTTTGATAAAGTAATAACTAGAGGATTAGATTTACAAGGTGGGACTTCCGTACTTATGGAAATCCAACAAGATAGTGTAACACCAGATGAATTAGAAAGTGCTAAGGAACATATCTCTCTAAGAGTAAATAAACTTGGGGTAGCCGAAACTGTTGTAACAACTGAAGGACAAAAAAGAATTAGAGTAGATATACCAGGTATGACGAATTCTAAAGAAATTGTTGATAGCTTAAGCCAATCTGGTAACTTAGTATTTAAAGGACCTAATGGTGATGAAATTTTAACAGGTAAAGATGTAAAAAAAGCAACTGCACAGCTTAATCAACAAAGCGGCGGATATGAAGTTGGTTTACAATTAAATGATGAAGGTGCTCAGAAATTTGCTGATGCGACAGGAAAATATGTTGGACAAAAAATATCAATTTATTTAGATGATGAAATGATTTCAGATCCAGTTGTAAATGCTCAAATTTCGGGTGGAGTAGCAAGTATTGAGACTCATGGTACATTAGAAGAGAACAAGAAGTTGGCAGGAATGATTAATTCAGGTGCACTTCCAATTCCGGTAAAAGCAGTAACGGTCAGCAATGTTGGGGCTGAACTTGGTGCTACAGCATTTCCAAATTCCATTAAAGCTGGAATTATTGGAGTTGGATTAGTGTTTTTATTCATGTTAATAAACTATAGGCTTCAAGGTTTAATGGCTAATATTGCATTAACACTATATATAACACTTACGCTTTTTGCATTTGTGGAAGTTGGAGTTACATTAACTCTTCCTGGTATTGCAGCGTTCTTACTTACGATTGGTGTTGCAGTTGATGCTAACATACTGATTTTTGAAAGAACTAAGGAAGAGTTGAAAAAGGGATACTCCATTAAAGCAGCAGTTAAAAAGGGTGGAGAAAATGCCTTATCTTCAATAGTTGACTCAAATGTAACTACTTTGCTTGCGGCGTTGATTTTATATTTCATAGGATCAGGAACAGTTAAAGGTTTTGCAGTTACACTTATGATAGGTATAATTATAAGTTTATTTACAGGATTAATAATAACAAAATTACTTGTTAATTTATCAGTTGAATGTGGATTAATAAGCAAAATATCACACTTTGGCGTAGGAATAAAAAAGGGGGAAGAAAAACATGCTTAAGATAATGGAAAAAACTAAAATATGGTTTTCAATTTCCCTAATAATTATTGTAATTGGAATGGGATTCTTAGCAGTTAGAGGTTTAAATTTTGGTATAGATTTTAAAGGTGGTTCTGAAATAGTATTACAATTAAATGAAAGTATAAATAAAGAAGATGTGGACAGTATTGTAAGAAGTTACGCACCAGATGCAGCTACAAATGCAGTAGATAATAATCAATATCAAATAAAATCTGCGGACCTTGATAGCACTAAATTGGCTTCAATTATGACAGATTTAAAAAATAAATACCAGTTAGACGATAAAGCGCTAGTTTCTCAAGATGAAATAGGTTCTTCAGTAGGAAAAGAATTGACTAGAAATTCAATTTCAGCTTTATTAGCAGCTTTTGGCGTAATGCTTATATATATAGCAATAAGATTTGAATTTAAATTTGGAGTTGCAGCTATAGCAGCTACAATTCATGATATTTTAGTGACAATTTCTGTTTATTCAATATTTTATATTCCAGTAAACACTCCATTTGTTGCAGCAATACTAACTATAGTAGGTTATTCTATGTGTGATACGATAGTTATTTTTGATAGAATTAGAGAAAATTCGAAAATAATGAGAAGAGCAAAATCAATAGAAGTAGCAGATGTTAGTTTAACTGAAACAATAAAAAGATCAATATATACTTCTGCAGCAACAGTAGTTACTATAATAGCAATGAACTTTTTAGTACCATCTGTTAGAGCATTTACAATTCCATTAATTGTTGGAATTATAAGTGGAGCTTATTCATCAATTTGCATAGCTTCTCCAATATGGGTATATTTAAAAGATAAAATTGGAAACAAGAAAAGAAAACTACAAAGTGCTTAATTGCTGGAAATGATTATAAAACCTCCAGATCAAATGGGGGTTTTTACAATTGTTAAGTAAAATAATTGTAAAATTTATAATAATCATTTATAATATAGGTGTTTTCTAATTTTATGGAGGAATAAGCCATGCGTAAATTCTGGGAAAGTATATATTGTCCAAATTATATTAGTGGATATAACCCATTTATACTTAAAGGTATGAACAAAGCAATAGAAAGGCTAGCTTTGGCTGTGAATAACAGACATAAGATAGTTATATATGGTACATATAATGTTGATGGAATTTGTGCTGTTTCATCTTTAATTCTTGTCTTAAGATATTTAAATGCTGATGTTGAATATTTAATATATGATAGACAAGAAAATGATGCAGTAATAAATTCTGTGGACATAAAAAATAATGTAGATTTTTTAGGAGCTGAGCTTTTAATTACTTTAGGTGTAGGATTAAAATCACAAGAAGAGGTTGATTTATGTAAAAAATTAGGTATAGATTTAATCGTTCTAGAGAATGAAAAAAGTGAGCTTGTGAATGATTACATTTACATTAATCCTAATCAAAAGGGTTGCCAATATAGATATAAAAATTTATCAATAAGTGGGCTGGCATTTAAACTTATGCAGGCAATTGCCATTTACTATAATATGAAAAGTATTAATAAATATTTAGACTTAATACTTATAGGCGTTGCATGGGCAAAGGTACCAGCAAAAGGTGAGAATGGAGTATTAATTAAAGAAGGAAATAAATTTTTAATGAATACTAATAACAATGGGTTAAGGTCTATAATTGAATTCAGCAGTATAGAAGAATTTGGTGATGATGGTATAAATAGAATTATAGAATTATTAATTCCACCAAAGGGTGCAGTAGGTGTTATGGATAATGCTCGAATAGTTTTAGAACTTTTAACCACAAATGATAAAGATAGAGCTGATCAGATTGTTAAATATTTATATAGATTAAAGAAGACTAATTCTTTAAAGTATATGTAATATTGATTAATTAATTTATAACTATCTATTTTTTTGTTTTTATATTGAATCATAAATTTGTGGTTAATAAATAAATGCTATGGAGGAGTTAAAATGGATTTAAAAGAAAAGATAAGAGTAATTGAAAATTTCCCTAAAGAAGGAATAAGCTTTAAGGATATAACAACATTAATAGGCGATGGGAAAGCATTAAAGGAAGCAATAGATCAAATTGTAAAACATTTAGAAGACAAAAAAGTTGATTTGATAGTAGGACCAGAAGCTAGAGGTTTTATTTTTGGTGTTCCTGTTGCGTATGCTTTAGGAATAGGATTTGTTCCGGTAAGAAAGCCAGGGAAATTACCTGGAGAAACAATTTCTGTGAATTATGGATTAGAATATGGAGAAGATCAGCTTCAGCTTCATAAAGATTCTATTAAGCCAGGTCAAAGAGTTGCAGTTGTGGATGACTTATTGGCTACAGGAGGTACTGTAGAAGGCGTTGCAAAATTAATTGAACAAGCTGGTGGAGAAGTTGTTTCATTAGATTTTGTAATAGAATTAACAGAACTAAATGGAAAAGATAAGCTAAAGGATTATGATGTACTATCATTAGTAAAATATGATATATAGTTTAAACTAATTATTGAATTTTCAAAGATAATTTTTAGTTATCTTTGAAAATTGATTTGGTAAGGGTACCAATTATTTTCCACTTATGAAATAATAGTTCAAATATACAATGTATATTTGAACTATTATTTTTTAGTATATATGTTAATGCCTTATTGAAAATAATCTTAAAATAATATATAATTATTAAAAAGTTAGGCTGGTTATTGAACCAGCCTTTGAATTTAGTTTTAACGTAGAAGGAGAGCAATCCTTATGATTGATAAATTATTGGAAAAGATCCATAACAATTGTAACAATGTCGATGTTAATATGGTAGAAAAGGCATATCATTTCGCAGAGCAAGCTCATAAGGACCAAAAAAGAGAATCAGGTGAACCGTATATTATCCACCCAATAGCAGTGGCAGAAATTTTAGCTGAATTAGGAATGGATACAAATACTATTGTAGCTGGATTATTACATGATGTTATTGAAGATACAGATTGTTCTTATGATGAAACAGTCAAACTTTTCAATGCAGAGATAGCTAATTTGGTGGAAGGTGTTACAAAGCTTACTAAACTTGGTGAAATGGAATACAAAACTAAAGAAGAACAACAAGCTGATAATGTTAGAAAAATGTTACTTGCTATGGCCAAGGATATAAGAGTAATTATTATTAAGTTAGCGGATAGATTACACAATATGAGAACTCTTAAATTCATGCCAGAAAAGAAACAGAAAAATAAGGCAAAGGAAACTTTAGATATTTATGCTCCATTAGCTCACAGACTTGGTATGTCTAAAATTAAATGGGAATTAGAAGATTTATGTTTTAGATATTTACATGAAAAAGAATACTATGAATTAGTAGATAGTATTGCTGAAAAAAGAGTTGAAAGAGAAACTTATATAAAAGATATTGTAAAGGACTTATATGAAAAGTTAGAAACTTCAGGGATACATTCAGATATTGATGGAAGACCTAAGCATTTTTATAGCATTTATAAAAAAATGGTTAGCAAAAATAAGAGTATTGAACAGATTTTTGATTTAACAGCAATTAGAGTATTAGTTCACTCGGTGAAAGACTGTTATGGAGTTCTTGGTATAGTTCATACTATTTACAGACCAATACCAGGCCGATTTAAGGATTATATAGCTATGCCTAAGCCCAATATGTATCAATCACTACATACCACTGTAATTGGACCACAAGGTAAAACTTTTGAAATTCAAATTAGAACTTTTGAAATGCATAAGACTGCAGAGTATGGAATAGCTGCACATTGGAAATATAAAGAAGGCGATGCAGGGAAACCTGAACAAGACAAACAAAAGGATTTTGAAAAGAAGCTTGTATGGCTTAGGGATATGCTAGAGTGGCAGAAAGAAACATCAGATGCTGAAGAATTTATTGAAGGATTTAAAATTGATTTATTTTCAGACGAAGTTTTTGTATTTACTCCAAAAGGCGTTGTAATAAATTTATGTAATAACGCAACCCCTATAGATTTCGCTTATAGAATACATACAGACATAGGAAATAAGTGTATAGGAGCTAAGGTTAATGGTAAAATAGTTCCATTAGATTATACTCTGAAAACTGGAGAAATAGTTGAAATATTAACTTCTCCTAATGCAAAAGGACCAAATATGGATTGGCTCAATATTGCAAAAAGCAACCAATCTAAAAGTAAAATAAAACTTTGGTTTAAAAAAGCTAAAAAAGAGGAAAATATATTAAAAGGTAAAGAGCAGCTTGAAAAAGAACTAAAAAAGCAAGGTGTTAATTATAACGATATAGCTAAAGGCGAGTTCTATGAAAAACTCATTAAAAGATACAATATCCATTCAATGGATGATTTATATGCTTTAATTGGAATTGGTGGTTTTTCTGTATCAACCCTTATTGTAAAACTTAAGGAAGACAATGGAATCGGTGTAGATAAAGCTAGTAAAGAAAAAGAAAATAAAGAAATTCTAAGTAAGAGTATTGAAGAGCAAATTGCAAAAACATCAAGAAAGCCTGAGCCAAACGGTTATGGAATAACAGTTAAAGGTGAAAGTAATCTTATGGTTAGATTTGCTAAGTGTTGCAGTCCAGTCCCAGGAGATGAAATTTTAGGATACATAACCAAAGGTAGAGGTGTATCAGTACATAGAAAAGATTGCAGTAATTTACAAGCCCTTATCGAAACAGATAAAGATAGAGTTGTAGAAGTTAACTGGGGATCAGCCAAGGGAACATCTTACTTTGCTGAAATACAAGTTCAAGCAGATGATAGAGAAGGATTACTTGCTGATATAATGAGTGTTATTACTGATCTTAAGCTGCAATTAAGTGCTGTGAATGCAAATTTGTCTAAACAGGGGTGTGCAGTAATTAATGTAAAATTAAAGATCACTTCTGTTGATAGTTTAAAAGATTTAATGAAAAGAATTAAAAGATTAAGAGGAGTAGTGGATGTATATAGGGTTAATTCCTAGATACATTGCCTAGAAATAAGAAAGGTGAGATAGCATGAGAGCTGTAGTGCAAAGAGTGACCTCATCTAGTGTTTGTGTTAATGGAAACATCATTGGAGAAATAGGAAAAGGCTTTAATGTCTTAGTAGGTATAGCTAAGGATGATACTTTAGAAGATTTAAAGTACATTAAAGATAAAATTATTAATTTAAGGGTATTTCATGATGAAAATGATAAAATGAATTTATCATTGTTGGATATCAAAGGTGAAATACTTGTTATCTCTCAATTTACACTATATGGAGATTGTAGAAAAGGTCGAAGGCCAAACTTTATGGAAGCTCAAAGTGGAGAAGAAGCTGTAAAACTTTATGAAGAGTTTATAGAGTTGCTTAAAGAATCAAATTTAAAAATTGAATGTGGTGAATTTGGTGCAGATATGAAAGTTAATATTAATAATGATGGTCCTGTGACAATATTATTAGATAGTAAAAGAAATTTTTAGGAGGAATTAAAGTTGATTATAAAAACAATCATAGCAGGAATGTATGAAGAAAATTGTTACTTAATAATGGATGAAGATACTAAAGAACTTGCCATTATAGATCCGGGTGGACATGCAAAATTAATAGCCCAAGAGATTGGGAATTTAGGTGCAAAACCTAAATTTATCCTGTTAACACATGGTCATAGCGATCACGTAGATGGAGTTGTAGAATTAGTGAATGAATTAAGTATTCCATTTTATATAAATAAAGCAGAAGAAGAATACATGGAAAAGGATAAGTTTGTATTTGGATCTTTGCCTAAAACTGCAGATTACTTAAAAGAAGGAGATACTTTAAATCTTGGTGGCAATATTATAAAAGTTATTGAAACACCAGGACATACAGCAGGTGGAATTTGTTTCTTAGTCAATGATAAACTTTTCACAGGAGATACTCTATTTATGCAGTCTATAGGAAGAAGTGATTTCCCAGGTGGTAATGGAGTGCAGCTCGTAACAAATATTAAGCAGAAATTAATTCCTTTAGGAGATAATATTGAAGTTTATCCAGGTCATGGACCTTCATCGACTATAGGTTACGAGAAGAGAAATAATCCATTTTTATAAGAAATAAATGTGCAAGTGTATTGCACATTTTTTAAGGGAGCAATGATGGAAGTTAAAATTAATTTAAATGACTTAAAATATAGATATGAGGTATATCAATTATTTAATGTATATTTCTCAATGAAAGAAATTAAATTTGTAGATTTAGAAGAAGCAGACTTTATTTTCTATATTAATGAAAAAATTTTAAGATTTGAATACGAAGATTATTGTAAAGAAGAATCTTTAGGAGAAGATATTAAGAATTCTCTTAGAAGATTTCTTTTTCTGTGTTTAAGGGACATAACCCATGATATATATCCTTGGGGAATTTTAATTGGAATTAGACCTTCTAAAATAGCATTAAAATTACTTAAAGAAGGAAATACTGAAGATGAAGTTATTGAAATATTTAAGGATAAATATTTAGCTCATAAAGATAAAGCAAAATTATGTATTGATGTAGCTAAAGCAGAGGAAAGAATAGTTAATAAAGATAAAAATAATATTGCTATTTATATTGGTATGGCATTTTGCCCAACTAAATGCCTTTATTGCTCATTTACTTCAAATTCAATAAGTGTTCAGAAGAAATTAGTAAATCCATACTTACAAGCTTTAACAAAGGAAATTAGGGGTATTAGTGAGTATGTTAAAGAAAAAAAACTTAACATTGAATCTGTATATTTTGGCGGAGGAACTCCAACAGCAGTCAACGATGAAGAATTTGCTATGATAATGAACGAAATTTATGATAATTTTATTAATAATAATGTTAAAGAATTTACAGTTGAATGTGGTAGACCTGATACTTTAACTAAAAATAAATTACAAACTATGAAAAATTGTAGTGTGGACAGAATAAGTATTAATCCTCAGACTATGAATGATAAAACCTTAAAGCTAATTGGCAGAACGCATTCCTCAGAGGAAATAAAAGAAAAATTTAAAATGGCGAGAGAGCTTGGTTTTGATAATATTAATATGGATATAATTATAGGTCTTCCAGGCGAAAATCATAAAGATGTAGTAAATACAAAAAATAAGTTAATGGAATTAGAACCTGACAGCATTACTGTACATGGTTTAGCTTTAAAGCGAGGTTCTAGAATGTACGAGGAATTTATTCTTAAAAAAGGAATGGAAATCACGCCTCAAGAAGAAATAATTAAAATGTATGAAGAAAGTAAAAATTTAGCTAATAGTTTAGGCCTTTCGCCATATTATATGTATAGACAAAAAAATATGGTAGGAAATATGGAGAATTTAGGGTATGCTGAAGAAGGTAAAGAATGTATTTATAATATTCAAATGATTGAAGAAAGACAAACAACTATTGCATTAGGTGCAGCAGCTGTAAGTAAAGTTATATTCTTAGAAGAAGATAGACTTGAAAGATTTCCAAATCTAAAGGATCTTCATGAATATATATCAAGAATTGATGAAATGATTGAGGGAAAAAAGAAATTATTAGATACTTTATATTAATTACTGGTGAATTTAGCCTTTTAAATTGTTAATAAATAATGTACAATTGTCTATGGATAATTATGCATAGAAAATAATATATGCAGAAAATACTTACTTTAAAAAGAGTATTTTAAATAAAATGAAATTTTGTTAGATTTCATTAAATAACAGTTAACTGTTAACTGACCTTAAAACTGTTGGGAGGAACTAGATAATGGCAATGGAAATGCAAGCACCAAAAGGTACTAAAGATATGTTACCTGAGGATGCATATAAGTGGCAATATATAGAGAACGTATTTAGAAACGTTGCTAAAACATATGGAATTAGAGAAATTAGAACTCCAATGTTTGAACATACAGAATTATTTCTAAGAAGTGTTGGTGACACTACCGATATAGTTCAAAAAGAAATGTACACTTTTAATGATAAAGGTGACAGAAGTATAACATTGAAACCTGAAGGAACTGCTTCAGCTGTTAGAGCATTTGTGGAAAATAGACTATTTAATGAAGCTCAACCTACAAAATTGTATTATATTACGCCTGCTTTTAGGTATGAAAATGTGCAAAAAGGAAGACTTAGACAATTTCATCAATGTGGATTAGAAGTTTTTGGTTCAAATGCTGCTTCTATGGACGCAGAAGTAATTGCAGTAGCAATGGACACATTAAAAAAATTAGGATTGAAGAGCCTAAGCTTAAATATAAACAATTTAGGCTGCCCAAGTTGCAGGCCTAAGTATAATGAAGCTTTAAAGAAATTTTTAGCTGAAAATTATGATGGACTTTGTGAGACATGTAAAACTAGATTTGAAAAAAATCCTATGAGAATATTGGATTGTAAAGAAAAGAAATGTCATGAAATCACAAAGAATGCTCCAACAATCTTAGAGTATGTTTGCGAAGAATGTGAAACTCATTTTGATAAGGTTAAGGAATATTTAGATATTCTAGGATTGCCATACACAGTAGATCCAGGTATAGTAAGAGGTTTAGATTACTATACTAAGACTATATTTGAAATTCTAACTTCTGACTTCACAGTATGTGGTGGAGGAAGATATGATAAACTTATAGAGGAGCTAGGTGGACCTGATATGCCTGCAGTTGGCTTTGGTATGGGAGTAGAAAGATTAATAATGACTTTAGAAAAAGAAAATATTGAAATTCCGAGTGAAAATTTATTTGATCTATACATTGGAGCCAGAGGAGAAGAAGAAAGTAAATATGCGTTTAAGTTAGCTAATGATTTAAGAGCTCTAGGAGCAAAATGTGAAATTAATCATATGGGCAGAAGTGTTAAAGCTGAAATGAAATATGCAAATAAAATAGGAGCAGCTTTTACAACTATCCTAGGCGAAGATGAATTAGCAAATAAAAAAGTTAATTTGAAGAGAATGAGTGATGGTGAAATCTTCGAAGTTTCTTTAGACGATTTAGAAGGAATTGCAAAAATACTTAAGTAAAATTAATAATGAAGAATGAATGATGAAAAATTAAGGAAGAAATTACTTTGTAATTTCTAAAATATAAGAAATTGCAGAGCAATTTCAGCCTTAATCATTAACTATTCATTATTCATCATTCATCAATGATAAATATACAAAAATAAAGAAATCCCGCAGGGATTTCAACATAAACTGTTAATTGTTAACTGATAACTGTTAACTGACTTAAGAGGGAGGATTTTAGTAATGGGTGAATCTTTAAATGGTTTAAAGCGCAGTATGATGTGTGGAGAACCTAGAGAAGAACATGTAGGTAAAAAAATAACTTTAATGGGATGGGTTCAAAGAAATAGAAAACTTGGAGGCCTTGAATTTATAGATTTAAGAGATAAAAGTGGAATTATGCAGGTAGTTTTTGGTGAAGAAATAAATGCAGAAGCTTTTGAAAAAGCAAAATCGGTAAGACCGGAATACTGTATAGCTGTAACTGGGGAAGTTGTTAAAAGAGAAAGCGTAAATGAAAACATGCCAACAGGGTTTGTTGAATTAAAATGTGAATCTATAAAAATTCTTTCAGAATCAGAAACTCCACCAATATACATTAAAGAGAATTTAGATGCAGCAGAAAACATTAGATTAAAATATAGATATTTAGATTTAAGAAGACCTGATATGCAAAGAATCTTTGCAATTAGAAGTAAGACAACAAAAGCAATTCGTGATTACTTAGAGGAAAATAATTTCTTAGATGTAGAAACTCCAATTTTAACAAAGAGTACTCCAGAAGGGGCTAGAGATTATTTAGTACCTTCAAGAAATTATCCAGGAATGTTTTATGCTCTTCCACAATCACCGCAAATATTTAAGCAATTATTAATGGTATCTGGTTTTGATAGATATTATCAAATAGCTAAATGTTTTAGAGATGAAGATTTAAGAGCAAATAGACAACCAGAGTTTACTCAAGTTGATATGGAATTAAGCTTTGTTGAACAAGATGATATTATGGCAGTAAATGAAGGTTTAATTGCTCATGTATTTAAAGAAGTTGCTGGAGTAGATGTGGAGCTTCCAATAAAAAGAATGACATTTAAAGATGCTATGGAAAAATACGGTTCAGATAAGCCTGATTTAAGATTTGGAATGGAGATAACTAACATTACAGACGATGTTCGCGATTTAGATTTTGTTGTATTTAAATCTGCAATAGAAGCTGGTGGTTCTGTTAGAGCATTATGTTTAAAAGGTGGAGCTGAACTTGGAAGAAAGCCTTTAGATAAATTAGGTGAGTTTGTTAAGACATATAAGGCAAAAGGTCTTGCTTGGATTCAGCTTAAAGAAGATGGAGTTAAATCATCAATAGCTAAATTCTTAACTGATGATGTAATAAATTCTATAATAAAAACAATGAATGCTGAAGATGGAGATGCAATTCTTATAGTAGCAGATAAAAATTCTGTAGTATTCCAAAGCTTAGGAGCTTTAAGATTAGAATTAGCTAAGCAATTTGATTTAATAAAAGATAAAAATGAATTTAACTTCACATGGATTACTGAATTCCCATTATTTGAATATAGTGAAGAAGAAGATAGGTATACTGCTTGCCACCATCCATTTACAGCTCCAATGGATGAAGATTTAGACTTTATTGAATCTGATCCAGGAAGTGTACGTTCTAAGGCTTACGATTTAGTATTAAATGGAGAAGAGTTAGGTGGAGGATCTATAAGAATCCATGATATGGCTCTTCAAGAAAGAATGCTTAAGGCATTAGGTTTTACACAAGAATCAGCATGGGCCCAATTTGGATTCCTGCTACAAGCATTTAAGTTTGGCCCACCGCCACATGGAGGCTTAGCATTTGGGTTAGATAGAATGATAATGTTCTTAGCTGGAACAGACAATATTAAAGATGTAATTACATTCCCTAAAAACCAAAATGCATATTGCTACTTAAGTGAAGCTCCAAATATAGTTGATGAAAAACAATTAACTGAACTTGGAATATCATTAATCCAAGAAGAAAAATAATAAAGAATAGATGAAGAAAACTCTTATACTAATTATGAGCATTTAGTATAAGAGTTTTTTATTAAAATTTGAAGTGAATTTATTTTAAGGTATGTTTTTATCAATATATAAACCTTATAGGATTTTAATATATTTTTTTAAAGAGAAAAAAAGTATATTTACTAGAAAAGGATTGGTGCATTTGTATTTAATATATCAATAAGCCTTTTGCTTAATAAAGGTTCATCAACGGCATTTTCACAAGCAAATTTAAGAGCGTCTAAAGTCATGGAAATATCTTCTTCTATAAATTCCTTGGAGTCCCAAGCAATAGAATCCTTAATAAAGTCATATACTTCACATGGATTTTCAAATACTTTAAGGAATAATTTTTGGATAGGTTCATTATCCCAATTATTATTAAATGAATCACTAAAAACTTTTAATTGTAAATCTAATGAATCATAATTAGAATCCCAGAGGCTGCTTATGAAATCATAAGATTTTTTTATTGAATTTACGGAGTTTAAATCTTCATTTGAATCATTATATTTTAAGGTTTCACTGACTACATTATTAAATTCTGTTACTGGAATATAAAAATCTTTAGATTTACGGTCGAACCAGGTAAAGAAAGATGTTGGTAAAAATACATATTGCAAGAATCCTAAGAGGCTGTAACCACAAGGATAAACTGCCCAGCCGCATTGTAATATATTTTTATCCAAATCAAAAATTCCAGTATAAATGATTTTCGAAGTCTTAGTTATTTCCTTATTTTCAAAATATCCTTCCCATATATTTTCATCATTTAAAATTTTATTTTCCCAAAAAGAAAAATTGTTATAGGGATTTTTTTTAAGAGTATTTTGTTTTATATTAGCTTCCAATGATATATTCCTCCTCTCAATAATTACATATAATTTAATTTTTAAAATTACTATAATTAATTTATTATCTTTTATTATTTAATGTTTTTAAATTAAAGTTTGGAATAAAATTCTACTATTAGTGAATCATTAATCTCAATTGGAACTTCTTCTCTTAATGGATATCTTAATAGAGTGCCGGAAAAGTCATTTTCATTCTTACTCAAGTAAGGATACACATTAAGAATATTCGATAAAAAAGTATCTCTAAACAACTCATTGTGTTGAGATTTTTCTTTTAGAGCAATAGTATCCCCGATATTTACATCAAAAGAAGGAATGTTTACCTTTTTATCATTAACCAAAAAATGTCCATGTACTACCATTTGACGTGCTTGAGCTATTGAAGTTGCAAAGCCTAATCTATAAACTAAATTATCAAGTCTACATTCTAATCTTTTTATTAAAGAATAACCAGTTGGCTCTTTATCTTTTAATGCTTTCTTGACATATGATGCAAATTGTTTTTCCATTACTCCATAATAGGCTCTAAGACGCTGCTTTTCTAATAATTGAGTACCATAAGCTGATAATTTTTTAGCATTTCTAGCACTGCCATTATTGGCTCTTTTCATAGCTTTAGGATGTCCACTAACATTTAGTCCTAATCTTCTACATAATTTAAATCTAGGTTCTCTCATTCTTGCCATTACAAATATCATCTCCTATCAAGTGAAGCATGATTAAGATTGGAAGTTATACATTTCTGACCTAATTTAGTCTGATAATAGATATAGCATATATAAAAATATGTAAATAAAATCAGCACTACAATTATAGTCACATATAGTAAGATATAATTTTAAGGGATTTTTGTTACTGATTTCACAATTAGTTTGCTCAAGATGAATGATTTGACACGTTGTATATTATGGTAAATAAAAAAGGTATTACATAAATTAATAATTTAATCAATTGAAAATTAGAGATAATAAATTTTATGTGTTATAATTAATCAGAATAAAATAAATAGAAACTGGGGGATGAAAGATGCTAGGGACAATAGTTAATTCGTTAGCTATAATAGGCGGTTGTTTAGTAGGATTAATTGTAAAAGGAAAACTTACTGAAAAAATTAGTTCAACTATAATGCATGGATTAGCACTATGCGTATTATATATAGGTATATCAGGAGTACTAAAGGGTCAAGACACACTTCAAATTATAATTTGTATAGCAATAGGCGCATTAGTTGGAGAGATAATTGATTTTGATAAAAAATTAAATGATTTAGGAGATATGATAGAAAAGAAAATAAATGGTAAAAAAAATCATACTTCAAATGAAAAAATATCTATATCAGAAGGTTTTGTAACTTCAAGTTTATTATTTTGCGTTGGAGCAATGGCTGTAGTAGGGTCCCTTGAGAGCGGACTTAGAGGTGAGCATACAACTCTTTTTGCAAAATCTATTCTAGATGGAGTGTCATCAATAATATTTGCCTCATCTCTTGGAGTAGGTGTAATGTTATCTTCTGTTGCAATTTTAATTTATCAAGGGAGTATCACTCTTTTAGCTGGATGCCTTTCAACAATATTAACGGAAGCAATAATAAGCAATATGTCAGCAGTCGGAAGTCTTTTAATTGTAGGATTAGGATTTAATATGCTTGGAGTAACTAAGATTAAAGTGGCAAATTTACTTCCTGCTATATTTATACCTATTATATATGGATTAATTAAATGAGGTGAAATATATGATAATTCCAATGTATCAGGTGGATGCATTTACTGAAGAGATTTTTAAAGGAAATCCCGCAGCTATATGTGTATTAGAAGAGTGGATAGATGAAAAATTAATGCAAGATATTGCAAATGAAAATAATTTATCAGAAACTGCTTTTTGCGTAATTAAAAATGATCTATGTGAATTAAGGTGGTTTACGCCAGAAGAGGAAATAGATTTATGTGGACATGGAACCCTTGCTACTGCTTATGTGATATTTGAAATTCTAAATTATCCTAAGAATACAGTGAAATTTCAAACAAAGAGCGGAATTTTGACTGTAGAAAAAGATGGAGAAAATATGATCATGGAATTCCCAAAGAGGGAAGGTACTAAAACTGAGATAACACATCAATTAATAAAAGGATTAGGAAAAGAACCAAAAGAAGTTTATATTTCAAGAGATATTATGGTAGTGTACGATAATGAGAAGGATATACGAGATTTAAAGCCCGATTTAGAGGAATTGAAATTAATTGATGCCTTTGGAATTATAGTCACTGCTAAAGGAGAAAGTTCAGATTTCGTTTCAAGGTATTTTGCTCCTTCATGCGGAATACCAGAAGATCCAGTAACAGGTTCAGCTCACTGCACCTTAGTTCCATATTGGTCTAAGGTTCTTGGAAAGAACAAAATGATTGCGCATCAATTATCTACAAGAGGTGGAGTTTTAAATTGCGAAAATGCTGGAGATAAGGTTAAGATATCTGGGAAGGCTAGGTTGTTTTTTAAAGGTGATATATATATAACAAATTAAAAATAGAGTAAGTATTTACAGTATATTTGAGTAAATACTTACTCTATTTTCATGTCTAAATTTTTTTCTTGGTATAGCAACAATGATAATGTTTACATAATGAAATTCTGAATTTACATGATTATTATATGGAATAAAATTACAAATAGCGCAATATGATTAATAACAGGTGATTGTATTAAGTGAATATAAATAATTTTATATTTTATTATTGTATACAAAGAAATTTAAGTGAGTAAAAAATAAAAATAACCATTATTAATCCAATTGTTTGAAATATTATCCAATGATATTAAATAGACAATTGATGTATTTCAAAGGATAAAGAGGTGGATATAATTGTATTTTCAAAAAAATGATGCTTGGTATGCACTATTTGTAAATACCAATCAAGAGGAAAAAATTAAAGAAATACTTGAAAAGGAAATGGGAGATGGGCATCGATTCATTGTTCCCACAAGAGAACTTAAAGAAAGAAAAAGTGGAAAATGGAGAGTTATAAGAAGAAAATTATTCCCGGGTTATATTTTGATGAAAGCTAGTATGAATATAGAAGTATATTATAAATTAAAAAAAATTCCCGGGATAATCAAATTACTAAGAGATGATAACGAAGTCTTAGCTGTAGATGAAAAAGAATTAATAACTTTAAAGAAGCTTTTAGGCAATGAGGAAAGTAATATAGGAATTTCTAAATTATATAAAGAAAATGATGAAATAAGAATAGTTGCAGGTCCTTTATCAGGAATGGAAGGTCAAATAAGAAAATTAGATTTTAGAAAAGGCAGAGCAAAGGTAAATCTTAGCTTTATGAATGAAGAAAGAATAGTTGAACTTGGCATTGAATTAGTGGACAAAATCTAAATCGGACTTTGGGTGTTTCGGCCTCATGGAAAGATTAAGATGTCATAGCGGATTGTTTTGTAGCATAACTTGTGTTATGTGAATGGGCGAAGCTATGCTTTAAATGGTAAGAAAGTACTTAGGTGTATTAATTTGGCGGGAGATGAGAATATATGAAGGCTGCAGAGGTGATTTATTTAAAAGTTAGGAAAGGATTTGAGGTAGAAATTTGTAAGGGAGGATTACGTCATGTATGATTATCTAATAGTTGGTTCAGGATTATTTGGTTCTATATTTGCACATGAAGCGAAAATGGCTGGTAAAAGTATCTTAGTTATTGAAAAAAGATCTCACATTGGTGGAAATATATATACTGAAGAAGTTGAAGGGATTCAAGTTCACAAATACGGTGCTCATATCTTCCATACAAGTAACAAAGAAGTATGGGACTATATGCAAAAGTTCGTAGAATTTAACACATATACTAATAGTCCAATTGCCCGTTATAAGGAAGAGCTTTACAACATGCCTTTTAATATGAATACTTTTTATAAAATGTGGGGGGTAATGAAACCAGAAGAAGCGAAAGAAATAATTGATAGACAGAGGTCTTCAATAAAGGGAGAACCACAGAATCTTGAAGAACAAGCTATATCTTTAGTAGGTAACGACATCTATGAAAAGCTAGTAAAAGGCTACACAGAAAAACAATGGGGACGTAGAGCAACTGAACTTCCAAGCTTCATTATCAATCGTCTTCCTGTTAGATTTGTTTACGATAA
The DNA here is from genome assembly GCF_002760435.1 of Clostridium sp. LS. Classification (GTDB taxonomy): domain Bacteria; phylum Bacillota; class Clostridia; order Clostridiales; family Clostridiaceae; genus Clostridium. Next base: position 110,910 of record NZ_AUUU01000051.1, on the reverse strand, counting down.
TAATTATTTTAATGATATTTACCAAGGCATTCCTATTGGAGGATATACAAAAATTATTGAGAAAATGCTTGATGGCATAGAAGTTAAACTAAATACTGATTTCTTTTCATGTCGGGAAAAGCTTATGAATTTAGCTAATAAGGTAGTTTTTACTGGTATGATAGATGAATTCTATAATTATTGTTTTGGAGAATTGGAGTATAGATCATTGAGATTTGAAACTGAGATTATAGACTGTGAGAATTATCAAGGAAATGCTGTAGTTAATTACACTGAATATGAGGTGCCTTATACTCGAATTATTGAACATAAGCATTTTGAGTTTATGTGTCAAAAAGGTAAGCCGAATAAGAAGACTGTTATTACGAGGGAATATCCTATTACTTGGAAATGTGGTGATGAACCATATTATCCAGTAAATGATGACAAGAATAACGCACTTTATTATCAATATAAAGGGCTTGCCAAGAGAGAGAGCAAAGTTATATTTGGCGGGCGGCTTGGTATGTTCAAATATTTTGATATGCACAATGTAGTTGTAGAAGCCTTAAACTGTGTAAGAAAAGAATTGGAGGAGAAATAGTAATGAATAAGCCGATTCGAGTAGGAGTTGTTATTGGAAAATGGATTAACTATGGTGTGGAGACATTAGTTTTAAATTGCTATCGTAGCATAGATAAATCTAAAATTCAATTTGATTTCATTATTGATGAAGATTCTGGAGCAACTCCAACGGAAGAAATTGAATCTATGGGTGGGAGGGTAATAATTGTACCACCTTATCAAAAACCGATAAGATATCATAAAGCTTTAGTAAAGTTGTTTAGAGATAATGAATATAAGATTGTTCATGCTCATACAAGCACTTTATGTGTTTTTCCGCTTTGGGCAGCAAAATCGGCACAAGTGCCAATTAGAATTGCACATTGTCATACGACGGCAGGAAAAGGTGAGTACCTAAAAAATATAATTAAATATTCGCTAAGGCCATTTTCTATGATGTATCCAACTCATTTAGCCGCAAGTTCGCATTTTGGTGGAGAGTGGCTTTTTGGAAAGGGGTGCTTTGAAAAATATGATATGTATTATTTGCCTGTAGCAAGAGATATTGAACAGTTTATCTATAATGAAGAAAGACGCAATAAAATACGCAAGGAACTTGGAGTTGTAGGAAAATTCGTTGTTGGCCATTTAGGTAGGTTTGTTCCTCAAAAAAATCACATGTTTCTTATTGATGTATTTAAAGAAATACATAGTATGGATTCAAATGCAGTATTATTGTTAGCAGGTGATGGTGAACTTATGGATGATGTACTTAAAAAAGTAAACAAACTTGGATTGACAGAGCATGTATTATTTTTAGGGCGTAGAAGTGATGCATCGAATTTATATCAGGCGATGGATGTGTTTATTTTACCGTCATTATATGAAGGAGTACCGGGAACTGGTATTGAAGCACAGTCGGCTGGGCTGCCTTTTATATATTCAAACACAGTTACTGATGAAGCCCGTATACTTCCTACTACTTTTAGGCTTCCATTAGATGTTGGAGCAAAGAAATGGGCTGAAACTGCTATAGACTCTAAACAATATCCTCGTGAAAACACATATCAAGAAATGACCGATGCCGGATATAATATTAAAGTTGCTGCAAAAGGACTTGAAAATTACTATATTGGACTTGTTGAAAATTTGAAATTGTTAACTTAATTAATTTGTCTTATTCATACTATTTTAGAGTAGCAGATAAGATTACTTGTAATTATTAGTGCTTTGTCTTTAAAAAATTAGTTAAGGAGCTGGTGCTGATTATGAATACAGTAAATAAAATCTTAATCATTTTGATTAGCTTGTTTAAAGGGTTTTATAATAGATTCTTTTTCTCAAAAACCAATAATATTAATAAAGAAGTTATAGTTGTGTTTTCAGGAATTATTGGAGATGTAGTATGTTTTTTAGATTCAATGAAGAGATACATTGAAGTTTTTCCAGCAAATAAAGGATATAAAGTAACATTTATATTTAAGCCAGTAGTTATTAAATTTATATACGCATGTGGGATAGAAATTAATGCTGATATAGTTGAGCTAGATTTAAGCAGGTATTGTAGTGATTATAAATACTTTAACGAATCAAATAAATTAATTCTTTTAAAAAAATATGATTATGTCATTGCACCACAAAAGTCTATTTCAGCAGCCATTGTTTCGATGAATATTAAGGGGACGCATAAATATACGTTAGATTATCCAATTAAAATCCAAAGTATTTTAAAAAGTGTAATTTATTCATTAGCATATAATAATAGAATACAGGTTTCTGAGAATTGCACAATTATTAAAGCAATGACTGAAGTAATTAATTACTTCAGTGAAGAACATATCTTGGCTCATATGCCGCAGATTTCTATTAAAACAAATGAAAAAACTATAAATACAAAGGAACCTTACTGCGTCATAGCACCTGTTTCTTCAAGATATGAAAAAGAATGGGAATTATCTAATTATGCAAATATTATAAATAAATTGGTTGATAAGGGATATTTTATTTATTTATGTGGAACAAATGTTGCAAATGATAAACTTGAATCGTTAATGAGTAATGTTATTAATCGTAAAAAAGTAATTAATTTACTTTGTAAGACGGGATTTAAAGAGTGGATTGAGTTGATACTCAATGCAAAGCTTCTTGTTGGGTGTGATAGTGCCTCAATACACATTGCGGCAGCAACAAATACGCCATCTATTTGTATTCTTGGAGGGATGGATTACAATTTGATCTACCCATATCAATTAGATGAAATATTCGAGGGACAATATATTCCAGATTGCGTAATTTGTGAACCTAAGGAGTGTTTTGGGTGTCGTAGACGCAGTGATAAATATGGATTTGGTAATATAGAGTGTATTAACAAAATTAAGTTAGGAAAATCAATTATGTGTATAGAGCATATTACTGTTGATCAAGTTTGGAATAGGGTAATGAAGTATATATAAATGAGGAGGTCAAAATGTATACAGAATTGAAAAAGAAAAATATTTTAGTAATAGGTGATGTAATGCTTGATACATATTATAAAGGAGATGTAAAACGTATTTCACCTGAGGCACCTGTTCCAGTATTTTTGAAATGCGGGGAACGTAGTACTCTTGGAGGAGCAGCGAATGTAGCAGGTAATTTAATAGCTGCGGGTCAATCTGCTTCTATAATGACAATTATTGGTGTGGACTCATATGGAAAAGCATTCCTAAAAATGTTAGAAGAAAATAAAATAGATTCTAGTTTAATACTTTTATCTGAGTCAAGAAATACAACTGTGAAAACTAGATTTTTGACTTCAAATCATCAGCAGCTATTAAGGTTTGATATAGAAAACACCAATGATATTTCTAAGAATGAAGAAATTGAGTTAATTGAAAAATTAAAAATTAAAATATTTGAGTATGATTTAATTATTTTATCTGATTACATGAAGGGTTTACTTACATACTCTTTTACACAGAATGTGATCAAATTAGCAAAGAAGAATAATATTAAAGTTATTGTAGATGTTAAAGATCCAAGAATTGAAAAATATAATGGAGCATTTCTTTTAAAACCAAATCTTAAAGAAGTGGGAGATTTGACTGGTATGCCAGCCAAGACTCTTCCTGAAATTGTTGAAGCTTCTAAAATGCTCTGTGATAGATGTAGTGTCCAATATGTTCTAACAACATGCGGAGATCAAGGAATGATATTAGTAAACACGCTGGGAGAATATAGTAAAGTCAATAGTACTCCAGTAGAAGTATATGATGTTACTGGTGCAGGAGATACAGTTATTGCTTATCTTGGTACATGTATAGCAAATGGTTTGGATATAGACAAGTCTATATTTATGGCTAATATAGCAGCAGGAATTCAAGTATCTAAAGTTGGAACTTCATCTGTACTTTTGAGCGAAGTTGAGAGATATATAATAGAACATGCTGATAAACATGAAAGCATGCATAAACAAACAGCTTTTCAAGACGCATATTTAATCAAAAAACGCAATCCTGATAAGAAAATTGTATTTACAAATGGTTGTTTTGATATTTTGCATATCGGCCATATAAGATATTTGGAAAAAGCCGCAACGATGGGGGATATACTCGTTGTTGGTGTAAATAGTGATGCTTCTGTGAAAAAACTAAAAGGTGAGGAACGACCTATTAATAATGAAAATGATCGAGTTGAGTTGTTGGCGGCATTATCTTTTGTTGATCATGTTGTTATTTTTGATAATGATACACCATATGAACTTATAAAAGCTGTGCAGCCAGATGTTCTTGTAAAAGGAGCTGATTATAAGTTAGATGAAGTTGTTGGAAAAGATATTGTACAAGGAAATGGTGGACGAGTAGAACTTATTAAATTTGTTGATGGGAAGTCGACAACGAATGTAATTAACAAAATAAAACATAATTTGTAGTGATACAGGAGGCAATTTAATGGAAAAATTGATTAAAGAGCGTATTAACGAGAGTATAATTGCCAAGCAGGCAATTGTAAGTAATTCAGATATGCTAGATAAGATAGGGAAAATTTCGAAGAAGATTGCTAAAACAATTTCTAATGGTGGCAAACTTCTTATCTGTGGAAATGGTGGCTCTGCAAGTGATTCATTGCACTTTGCAGGAGAAATTGTTGGAAGATTTCAACAAGAGCGTAGGGCTTGGCCTGCAATAGTTCTTAATGCAGATGTAGCGACAATGACAGCAATTGCTAATGACTATGGATATGAAGAGGTATTCTCACGGCAAACTGAAGGACTAATGACAAATAAAGACATACTTATTGGTTTTAGTACTAGTGGTAATAGTAAGAATGTATGCCAGGCTATGCTGAAAGCAAAAGAAATAGGTGGCTTTACAGTTGGTATGCTTGGAGGTACTGGAGGGGAAATTTGTAAGTTAGCGGATTATTCTATAGTGGTACCAAGTAAAGTTACAGCAAGAATTCAGGAGAGCCATATAATGATAGTGCATATTATATGTGAAATAGTAGAAAAAATCTTAATAGATAATAAGGTGGAGGAGAATTAAATGAGTATTATAGTAACTGGTGGGGCAGGCTTTATTGGAAGTTGTGTTGTTAGAACATTAAATGATGCAGGAATTGAAGATATTATAATAGTTGATAATATTACGACTACAGAAAAGTGGATGAATATGAGAAATAAAAAATATATTGAATATGTGCATAAGAATAAGTTCCTAGATAAGTTATCATCATACGAGGGAATTACTGCTATTATTCATATGGGAGCTTGCTCGGCTACTACAGAAAGAGATTTTGATTATTTATGGAACAATAACTTTGAATACACTAAGACTTTATGGAATTATTGTAGAGAAAAGCAGATTAGTTTTATATATGCTAGTTCTGCAGCAACCTATGGTGATGGAAGTCAAGGATTTGATGATAATATAAACATTGATAATTTGATGCCTTTAAACGGGTATGGTTATTCAAAACAGTTGTTTGATTTGTGGGTAAAAAAGCAGACAGAATTTCCAAAACAGCATTGTGGTCTTAAATTCTTTAATGTATATGGACCCAATGAGTACTTTAAAGGATCTATGGCTAGTATGATTTTTCACGGATTTAAGCAGATTAAAGAAACCGGATTTGTTAAACTGTTTAAGTCTTGTGACCATAATTATGCAGATGGAGGACAACTTAGAGATTTTGTATATATTAAGGATGCATGTGCAGTTATAAAATGGCTTTTGGACAATCCAGATGTTAGTGGTTTGTTTAACGTAGGGACTGGAAGAGCACAGAGTTTTAGAGAACTTGCAGAAGCAACATTCCGTGCTTTAGATTTAGAACCGAACATTGCTTATATAGATATGCCTGAACATTTGAAAGAGAAGTATCAGTATTATACGAAAGCTGAGATGATAAAGCTCAGGAGTGTAGGATATGTGGACGAATTTAAGAATTTAGAAGAAGGTGCTCTGGATTATGTTCAGAATCACCTAAATAAAAATTTCGAAATATATTAGAAAGCTGTAGTAAGCAGGGGAAAAATTATTATGGTATGTAAGGCGGTTTTTCTAGATAGAGATGGAACAATAAATGTTGATAAAAATTATTTATATAAAATTGAAGATTTTGAGTTTATTCCGGGAGTAATTGAAGCACTAAGAATATTTCAAGATAAAGGTTACAAGCTGTTTATTATAACAAATCAGTCGTGTATTGCCAGGGGATATTGTAATGAAGAGGATGTTATTAAATTAAATGATTGGATGAAGAAGAAACTTGAGGGTAATGGCATATATATTGAAAAGATATATTATTGCCCTCATTTGCCAAATGCATTAATATCTAAATACCGAAAAAATTGTGAATGTCGTAAACCGAAGTTAGGCTTATTCAATCAAGCAGTCAAAGAATTTGATGTAGATTTGAATCAAAGCATAGCAATTGGTGATAAGCAAAGAGATCTTGCAATTTGTGAAAAAAGTGGATGCCGCGGATTTATTGTTCCTAAAAATGCCATAGATAATAAGATGCTAGGAATTGCAAAACAATTAGATTTGTTATAGGAATAATAAAAAATAGGACATTAATATAAAAATTTAATTGTATAGGAAAGGTAGATAATAATGAATTTTCTGATTTTTGGTGGAGTTGGAATTGGAGATACAGTGATTGAATTATCACTAGCAAAAGCTTTGAAAAAAATTTATCCAGATTCAAAGATTAATCTTATTTTGAGTGATGCTTTAGGCTCCTCAAAGATTATATCTGAAATTATTGAATGTCAAAAATATGTTCAAACTTGCTGGTTTTATTCAAGAAAAAAGCCTTTGCAGTCTTTAAAAGTCTTACTGGAGTTGAGAAAAGAAAAATACAATTATGGCTTTAGCTGTACAACAAGTTTTAAAGCTGGAAAACTACCGGGTATAATATGCAAAGCTATTGGATGTAAGAGTGTAATTAAGCAGATAGGCGGTAAAACAGGATTTATTGATTATCCTATACAAGTTGATGAAAATATGCACATTGTACAACAATATGAAAGATTATTAGAAAGATTTAATTCTAAAATTAAACTAGACTTAAATGTTTTTTGTAAAGAAAGGTTTGCTGATATACTAAAAATTGAAAAAAATGAACAAAAGTTAGTAACTATATGTCTTGGAACTAACATTACTATATACAATAAAGGTGGGGCTCAAATAAAGAAAAATATTAAAGAATGGGGAATTTTAAATTGGGTATCTCTATCAGAAAAGCTTTGTTTGAGTAATTTAAAGGTAGCCTTTATTGGGGGCATTAAAGAAAGTCAGCAATTAGAAGAAATAAGCAAAAAAATTTCAATATCAGGTGTTATTAATTATGCAGGAAAAACATCAATTAAAGAGAGTTTAGCAATTTTAAATCAAAGTGATATTGTTGTAGGTGCAGATACTGGAATGATGCACTGTGCAGCTGCATTGGAAAAGAGAACTATTACATTATTTGGTGGGACTGACCCTAACATATGGAAACCATATTCAGCTTATTCGGAAGTGATTTGGGGGAAGACTGAATGTGCACCCTGTTATGGTAAAGCTTACGCTATAGAATGTGATAATAGAAAATGTATGGAGACAATTGCAGTTAATAGAGTTTATGAAAAAATTATAGATAATTTAGGTGAAAATTTATGATATCAATAACTTATGCTTTATTTATGTTTGGTATCTTTGTTATTATAGCATGTATTTTATCAAATTCTGACTTTTCATCTCCAAGTTTTATTTATTTTGCTTCTTTTTTTCTGTGCGTAGGATGTTCTGTGGTATTAGCAAAAGAATGGGGAATGACATTGTTAGATATCAATACATTTTTTGTATTCATGTACTCATCTATTACTTTTTTGTCTATTGAACTTATTATTAGGATTGCTGCAAAGTTATTTAAAGTAAATAGTAAGAATGGTTATCTACCAATTATTGAAAGGCATCCTATAGAACTTTCTAAATCGATTGTGTATTTCACAATTTTTTTAGGTGCAATTTGTATATTATGGAGCTTAGCGATTATTCTAAGCTATGGTGGAGGAAGTTCCTGGAACTCTATTATGGCAGGATACAAAAAAATGGTTAATTTAGAAGCGTCCAGTTTGGGCGGCGGAAGAATGATCTTATCACAGATAAATAAAGTATTACTAGCATTAAACTATGTTATTTTATATGCATATATATACAACAATAGTATCAAAAAGATGCATCTTAAAGAGAAACGAATATATTTAGTATCATTTGCTGAATATATTATATTTCGATTACTATTTTCTGGCGGACGTCAGAGTTCGTTATTCTTTCTTGTTGCTTGGTTAACATGTAGTTATATATGTAACACTTATAAAAAAAGAAAGAGTCAAGTTAAAAAAGAAAAAAGGAAGTATGCTAAAGCATCTGTTACAGTAATTTTGATTATGATTCCACTGTTTTATCTTGTGGGTAGGATGGTAGGAAGAAAAGAAAGTGAAACAATATATGAAGCTGCAAGTAATTATTTGTCCACAGGTGTATATTATTTCAATATAATAGTAAAGAATCAATATACATCTTCTTGCTGGGGAGAAGTATCTTTTCCAGGGCTATTTCCAATATTAAAATTTTTTGACATTATTCCTAAGGGAACAGAAATAATGTCGTTTTTACCGTTTTCATGGCATGGCAATACAGTTACATTATTAGGAAGATGGTATTGGGATTTTGGGCTAAAAGGCGTTTTGTTAATGACCAGCTTGGTTTCATTTATATTTAATTATATATATTATTTTAAGATCAAGTATGCTGCTAGCATAAAGGAAAATCATTTTTTTGTTATTATATATATTTTCCTTATTCATGTATTATATTTTGCTGGATACGATGATTTTTCCTTTAATATTTGGACATCGAACTACTTATTAATTTTTATTCTAATTTATATTACTTTTAGATTTGTAGTAATACATAAATTAAGGATAAAAATTTATTAGATAAAAAGTAGCTTACAAGAGGAGTTGGAATTTTGAAAATAACTGTTACAAAAAGAGGCTTGATATGGAGTTATATTGGAACAATAATGTCGATGACTGCCAATATTTTAATGTTACCATTTATTATATATTATCTAGATGCAGATATGTTAGGTTTGTGGTATGTATTTACAAGCATAGGGGCTATTGCCACTTTATTTGATTTTGGGTTTGCAGTTACTTTTGCTCGTAATATTACTTATTGTTGGAGCGGGGCAGAAGAATTAAGAAAAGAAAACGTTGTGTTTGTAGAAGAACGAGAACCCAATTTTCAAGTAATGAAAAGAGTTTTATATACTTGCCGGTATATATATCTAATTTTATCCTTATTTGCACTGCTTTTATTGCTTACTATAGGAACTAGCTATATATGCTATATTTCACGTGGGATTATTGGCTATAAACATATAATCGCTTGGGTTATTTATTCTATTGCTGCATTTTTAAATCTATATTATGGGTATTATGCTTCATTTTTAAGAGGTGTAGGTGCTATAGATTTAGCAAATAAGAATACAGTAATAGCTCGTGCTGCACAAATTATAGTAACAATAGTATTCTTAGCAGCTGGTGCGGGTATTATAGGAGCTAGCGCAGCATATTTAGTATATGGGACATTGTTTCGAGTTTTAGGAAAATTCAGGTTTTACCAGTATCACGGAATTGGTGAAAGATTAAAACAAATAAATGAAAAACATGATAAACAACAGGTTAAAGACTTATTTTTTGTGGTTTGGCATAATGCATGGCGGGATGGTTCCATCTCAATATTCAATTATTTCTGTAATCAAGTAAGTGTACTGATTTGTTCTGTGTATTTATCTCTTTCAGAAACAGGGGTTTATTCAATTGGAGTTCAAATAGCTTCTGCTATTGCAGCTATTGCAGCTACATTATATACTGCATATCAGCCAGGATTGCAAGAGGCATATATAAATAACAACAGGAAAAAGCTAAAAAGTTTTATGTCAATTATTGTTACTGTATTTATAGGAATATTTATTTTTGGGGTTTTAGGTACTGTTTTTGTTGGCTTACCTCTTTTACGGTTAGTTAAACCAGAAACAATAGTAACAGTTCCAGTTTTATTAGGACTATGTGTATATCAATTTATGCTTACATTTAGAAATTGTTACACATCATATTTTTCTTGCACCAATAGAATACCATATGTTAAAGCATTTATGGTTTCAGCAATTTTATGTGTAGTATTTTCCTTTATTTTTATTGGCCCACTAAACTCAGGTATATATGGATTAATTATTGCTCAGATTTTAAGTCAAGCATTATATAATATTTGGGCATGGCCAATCAAAGCACATAAAGAGTTGGAATTATCATTTAGTGAGATGATACATATTGGTGTAGAGGAAATATGTATCAGTATGAAAAGATTTTTGAAAGGGAGGAAATACAATTGACAAAAGTAGGAATATTGACTTATCATACTGGATTTAATTACGGTGCTAGTCTTCAGGCTTATGCTTTAGAGACTACTATTAGAAAATACTGTTTAGATTGTGAGATAATAAATTTTGAAACAGAACGTTTTCTTGCGAGCAGAGAGATGTTTAGCAGAAAGCCAAAAAGATTGAAAGAAGTAATTAAAATTGTTTCAAGGATACCATATTATAGACAGTTAAGTAAGCGCCAGAAACTATTTAATAGTTATACGCAAAATTGTTTAATAACCAGCAAATTATATAGAACTGAAGAAGAAATAACAAAGCATGCAGAAGATTATGAATGTATAGTTTGTGGAAGCGACCAAATATGGAATCTTGACGAGTCTGATGCACCTGCAGCTAATCCCATATTCTTTTTAAACTTCCCTAAGTCACAGAGACGAGTTTCTTATGCAGCATCTTTTGGAAAATGGGTAAAAAAAGCACCTAATCATGAAGATGTTTTTATGCCGTGGTTAAAACAGTTTGATATGGTTTCAGTTAGAGAAACAAGCGGAGTTGCGTACCTAAAATCTAAGGGCATTGATTGTGAATTGGTTCTAGACCCTACATTGCTGCTTGATGCTGAAGAATATGATAAAATTTGTAAGGAACGTTTAATGAAAGAAAAATACATTCTTTTATTTTCTTGGAATTGCAATGCGGAGGTTATTGAAGCAGCTAAGAAGATTTCCAAAGAAATGAAACTTTCAGTCATTAATATTGTACCACCTCCACGCGCTATGTTTAAAGGAATTAAACGAAAATTAGACGTTGGACCACTAGAATTTCTGAGTATGATTAAGAATGCTGAGTTTGTGGTCACAAATTCTTTTCATGGTACTGCATTTTCTACAATATATAGTAAACCATATGTTTCAATACATACTGGTACTCCAGATCCAAGAATGGCATCTTTGCTAGCACAGTTAGGATTAGCAGATCATTTAGTTACATGTCAAGAAGTTAATGTGGATAAGCTACTAAACACAGATTTCAGTTTAGTAAAAGAAAAAATGCAACGGTTGAGAGAATCATCTATAGAATATTTAAAAAAAGCGATTGAGGTATAAATATGATTGATTATGAATTTGAATTGTATTGTTGTGGATGCAAAGCCTGCTCTGCTGCCTGTCCGGTAAATACAATTAAAATGATAGAGGATAAGAATGGATTTGAATTTCCGCAAGTAGATAAGGAAAAATGTATTAACTGTGGAAAGTGCAATAAGGTATGTCCTCATTATCATGGGATAAAAAAGAATAAACCAGAAGATGTTTCGGCATGGCTTTATTGTTCAGATGATACAGCTGCTAAAAAAAGAAGTTCATCTGGTGGTGCATTTTTTGAATTGGCAAAGCAGACATTATCCAAAGGTGGTTATGTTTGTGGGTGTGAGTGGGATGATTCGCTTGTGGCAAGACATACAATTAGTAATTCAGAAGAAGATTTGCAAAAGATGCAAGGTTCAAAGTATGTTCAGAGTAATTTAGGCGATATCTATCAGAAGGTCTTAAGCGTATTAAAAGAAGGGAAAGAAGTTCTTTTTAGCGGAACTCCTTGTCAAATCACTGCAATGCATAATTATATAAGCAATTCAGGTAATGGTGCCTTGAGAGAAAGGCTTATTAATGTAGCTGTTATTTGTCATGGTATATCTGCGCCAGGGGTGTGGGAAAGCTATAAGGTTTGGCTGGAGAATAAGTACAATAGTAAACTGATAGCTGTGAATTTTAGAGATAAGTCAAAAGATGGGTACAAGAAATCTAATTGCAGATATGAATTTGCATCTGGTGAAATTATTTACCTGCCAACATATCTACCTTCTTCTAAGTATATTGAGGCTGCATTGGTATACAATTTGTCGTTAAGAAATAGTTGTTCACACTGTGATTGTAAAGGTATTACGGAAACATGTGATATTATATTAGGGGATTGGTATGCTGAACATGAAGGTGAAGGATCACTTGGAACATCTTGTATAGCAGCTTTTACAGAAAAGGGTGAGAAAATAGTCAGTACAAGATTATTGGGGTTAAGGCCTTTAAGTTATTCAAAAATTGTGCAAGAAAATGAGTTTATTGAAAATTCTGTGACTATGGGATTACGACATGATGAATTTCTTCAAAAGCACAATGTAGAAATTTGGGATAAGGTTGAAACATATTTTCCGACAAAATATAAAGTGAAAAAATTATTTATTTTATTAGGAATTTATAGTTTATTTAAAAAAATAAAAACTCTAATTTAAAAACTTAGATTTGGGTGAATACCAAATTTTAATATACGGTCAAAATAGGGGACAATTATAATGACTTGATAATATAATACTTATAATTGTGATTAAAAATATCAATTAGGAAGCAAGCTTTTCATTCTCAAAAAGCTTGCTTTTATATATTTTAAATTTTATATGAATTATAAAGTGGCATATACCCCAATATGAATCTAAAGTAGAAAATATACATATTATATAAGATATAGTTACATCCATATATTTATATAAATATCAAGTTGTTATGTAAACTTAGTAAGGTATTCGACACATGTTGATCAATATATTTAATTAAATTTTGTGTCTTAAGCATAGGGAAAGGAATGATAGTTAATATGAAAGGAATTATTCTAGCAGGCGGTTCAGGTACGCGCCTATACCCAGTAACTAAAGCAATGTCAAAACAAATGGTGCCAATATATGATAAACCAATGATTTATTATCCAATGTCGGTTTTAATACTTGCGGGAATAAAAGATATTCTAATTATATCAACTCCAAGAGATATAATAAATTTTAAAGAATTATTTAAAGATGGACAAGAATTAGGGTTGAATATTGAATATGCTATTCAGGAAAATCCTAATGGACTTGCAGAAGCTTTCATAATAGGGGAAGAATTTATTGGTAAGGATAAGGTGGCAATGGTGCTTGGAGATAACATTTTTTATGGTCAGAGCTTTTCTGAGCATCTGAGAAAAGCTGCAAGTTTAGAAAATGGAGCTTATATATTTGGTTATTATGTTCAAAATCCAAAGTCTTTTGGAGTAGTTGAATTTGATGATACCGGAAAAGTAATTTCCTTAGAAGAAAAGCCTGAAAATCCAAAGTCAAAATATGCAGTACCAGGGCTCTACTTTTATGATAATTCGGTGGTTAAAAAAGCTAAGGAGTTAAAACCATCTGCAAGAGGAGAACTTGAAATAACTGACTTAAACAAATGTTATATGAATGAAGCAACCTTAAAGGTTCAATTATTAGGAAGAGGAATGGCATGGCTTGATACGGGAACTCATGCGTCTATGCTGCAAGCAGCAAATTTTGTAGAGGCTGTACAAAGTACACAAGGAACCTATATAGCATGCCTTGAAGAAATAACTTACAGACAAGGCTGGATAACTTCAGAACAAGTTATTAAACTTGCGAAGCCACTAATGAAAACTGGGTATGGTAAGTATTTAATAGATATAGTAGAAGAAGTTGAATTGCAGAAATTAAATCACGAAGTCTAATAATATTAACTAAGAGGTGAATTATGGGGAATTTTAATTTCAATGCTACAAAATTGGATGGGGCCTATATAATAGAGCCTAGAATTTTTGGTGATAGTAGAGGTTACTTTATGGAAACTCATAACATGAAGCAGTTTTCAGAATTTGGACTTAATATGACATTTGTACAAGATAATGAGTCAAGATCAACTAAAGGGGTTTTAAGAGGACTTCATTTCCAGAAAAAAAATAGCCAGGGAAAATTAGTAAGGGTAACTAGAGGTAAAGTATTTGATGTGGCTGTTGACCTTAGAATTGGTTCAAAAACTTACGGTAAATGGGAAGGTGTTATTTTAAGTGAGGAAAATAAAAAATTATTTTATATTCCCGAGGGCTTTGCCCATGGATTTCTAGTACTTTCAGATGAAGCTATATTTAATTATAAGTGTACAAATTTTTATTCACCAGAATATGAGTGCGGAATTATGTGGAATGATCCAGTTATTAACATAGAATGGCCAATAGAGGGAATAGGAAATATAATTTTATCAGAAAAGGATAAAAATAATCCAAATTTAAAGGCAATAGATTTAAGTCAATATCCAGAATATAATAATTGTCCTAAAGAGGTGTAGTAGAAATATGAAGATATTAATTACTGGTTCGAAAGGTCAATTAGGTAATGAACTTCAAAGTATTATTAAAAACGGAAGAGCTGAAATAGGAGAAATTTCTGATGTTATTAAAGGATCAGAGGTTATAGCACTTGATGTGGATGAACTTGATATAACAAATTTAAATGAAGTAAAAAAATTGTTAAATAACTTAAGACCTGAAGTAGTGATAAATTGTGCAGCAGCAACTAATGTTGATGGTTGCGAAGGTAATGAAGATTTTGCATTTAAAGTAAATTCAATTGGACCTAGAAATCTAGCAATTGCTTGTGAGGAAATAGCTGCTAAATTAGTACAAGTATCAACTGATTACGTATTTAGCGGAGTTGCAAATAGACCATTAACTGAGTATGATTTAACAGCACCATATAGTGTTTATGGTAAAACTAAACTTTTGGGGGAAAATTATGTAAGAGAATTTTCCTCAAAGTATTTTATAGTAAGAACAGCTTGGCTATATGGATATGCAGGTCATAATTTTGTTTATACAATGAGAAGGCTCGGAAAAGAGAAGGACGTTATTAATGTTGTTAATGATCAAAGGGGAAATCCTACTCATGCAAATGACTTAGCATATCATATACTAAAGTTAATTGAGACAGAAGAGTATGGGTTATATCATTGTACAGGTAAAGGAGAATGCAGCTGGTATGAATTCGCTAAAAAGATCATTGAGCTCTCTGGAGAAAATTGCATTGTTAAACCTTGTTCATCAGATGAATACGAAAGTCCAACAAGGCGGCCTGAATATTCATCTCTTGATAATATGATGCTTAGGAATACTGTTGGTGATGAAATGAGGAATTGGCAGGATGCTATAAAGTCGTTCATATATAGGATAGATAAATAAGTGAGGGGTGAAGATGATGAAATTATATTTAGTTACAGGTGGAGCAGGATTTATTGGATCAAATTTTATATTATATATGCTTAATAAATATAAAGATATAAAAATAATTAACTTAGATAAATTGACTTATGCCGGAAATCTAGAAAACCTTAAATCAATTGAAAATGATGATAGATATGAATTTGTTCAAGGAGACATTTGTAACAAAGGATTAGTATCAAGCCTTTTTGAAAAATATAATATAAATTATGTTGTTCATTTTGCAGCAGAATCACATGTTGATAGAAGCATAAAAGAGCCAGAGATATTTGCTCAAACAAATGTAGTTGGAACTGTCAATATGCTTAATTGTGCTAAGGATGCTTGGAAATTAAAAGATGCATTTAAAGATAATGTCAAGTTTCTTCATGTTTCAACAGATGAAGTATATGGATCCTTAGGTTTAGAGGGATTTTTTACTGAAACTACTCCACTAGCCCCACATAGTCCATACTCAGCAAGCAAAGCTGCATCAGATTTAATGGTTAAAGCTTACTATGATACGTATAAAATACCGATAAATATTACAAGATGTTCAAATAATTATGGTCCATTTCAATTTCCAGAAAAACTAATTCCACTTTTAATCAATAACTGCTTGAAACACAGAGATTTACCTGTATATGGAGATGGAATGAATATAAGAGATTGGTTATATGTAGAAGATCATGCAAAGGCAATCGATATGGTAATTAATAATGGAAGAGTAGGGGAAGTTTATAATGTTGGAGGTCATAATGAAAGAACTAATATTCAAATAGTAAAAACTGTTATAGCTTATATAAATGAAAACTTAGATCAGAAAGTAACTGAAAAATTAATTAAATTTGTTGAAGATAGAAAAGGACATGATAAAAGATATGGAATAGCACCTGATAAGATAAGAAAAGAGTTGGGTTGGTATCCAGAAACTACTTTTGAAATTGGAATTAAGAAAACTATAAAATGGTATTTAGATAATCAGGAATGGATGAAAAATGTGACTTCAGGTAATTATCAAAAATATTATGAAGATATGTATAAAGCGTAAAATTGACTTAAGGATCAATGGACAGACAGGCTTTCGATTTATTAGAAGCCTGTCTTACGTGTATATAAGCGAAATTATAATGAATATTTAACTAAATTTTAATGAAGCTTATAGGCATTAATTGATTAAAATATGAACCAAATATTATTATCTTCATATAATGTAATTATAATGTTTTAGGAGGGAAGCAATAATGCCATCAAAAAGTAAATTAATCTCCATGCTGATTATATTTTCTCTTATTATTTTAATTATGCCTATTTTGGTAATTCATGTTGGTTTTCTAAAGGATATAGTATTTTGGTTATTTAAAAACAAAACAAATGCATACGAATATTTACAATTTAGTGGAGCATTTTTAGGTGTAATTGGAGCTGTCGGTGGATCGTATCTTTTAATTGATAGGAAATGAAAAAGAAAAAATTGCAATAGAAGAAAGTAGGAATTATACTTTAAAGAAATTTAATATTATTGTTCAGGACTATTATTTTAATTATATAAAAGAAAGTATCTAAATAAAGATTACCAGCATCTTTATTTAGATACTTTGTAAAAATAGTAGATTCAATTTAATTGCTTTAGTAATGATTTTAGTCAGTAGTGAAAGATATTTCTTAATATATTGAAATATGATTTTATGGAGAAAAATTAGGATTTTATGAGTTGATTTATTGGTAAAATTATACAATTTGTATCATAAAATCATTGAAATATAAATATACTTTATTGTTATTAATTTTATTATAAAGGATTGATAATCTAGTAACTATTTTAAAAATACAAAAAACTTATCTTAGACAAGTTAACGGTATATAATTGAATATTATTTTGCAATGTGTATTAATTAATATAAATTCTTCATTAAATATTATTTATTAGACAGAATTTTTTCTATGCACAAAATGCAAAGATATTCTTATCAATATAATGTGGGGGAGATAAATGCAGGAATTAAATATTAAAACAGGAGAATTTATAAATAAAAATCCGAAAAAGCTGTATGAGTTCACAAAAAGATTAATAGATATAATTGCATCAATATTTGGATTGATAATGCTACTGCCTATATTAGTTATTGTTGCTATTGCAATAAAAATCGAATCTAAAGGACCAGTATTTTTTTCTCAAGAGAGAGTTGGATTAAATGGAGAAAAATTTAAAATGTATAAATTTAGATCCATGATAGTTGATGCAGAGAAATATAAGGAAAAATTATTGAAGCAGAACGAGATGAATGGTCCTATGTTTAAAATAAAGAACGATCCGAGAGTAACCAAGATAGGAAAATTTATAAGACGTACAAGTGTAGATGAACTACCACAACTTATAAATGTATTAAAAGGTGATATGAGTTTGGTTGGTCCAAGGCCGTCTTTACCAAAGGAAGTAGAAAAGTTTTCTCCATGGATGTTGGAGAGACTTAAAGTAAAACCAGGGTTAACTTGCTATTGGCAAGTATCAGGAAGGAATGATATTCAATTCGAGGATTGGATGAAGCTTGATTTAAAATATGTTAAAGAAAGAGGAACATTACTTGATATAAAGTTAGTAATAAGAACTTTCTTTGTATTATTTGGTGATGAGCATGCAAGTTAAACTCATAATATATTTATAAATAATAGTGTTGTTTATAAGAACAAAATTATAGTTCTGTAAGCCAGATTGAATTAATGAAAACTATATCAATTTACTTTAAGGCAAGGCAAAAACTTTTACTAAAGGGATTTTTTATAATTAAATTTATTAATGTCATGCTTTTAAGGGCATGACATTAATTCTAATTGAATTAATGAGGGATTAAAATTGTTGGGATTATTCAAAGGTATATCATATTATTTGTCACATAAAATTTTAAGATTTTTATGTAACGAATTCTAAAATGAAAATAATAGAATATACATAAGTATGTAACTATGTAAAGTAAATGAAAAGTATAATATTTGAAGTTCTAAGAATTCCAAAGGCTTTAAAGATTATAAATTATATATTAATTCGAAAATATGTGAAGTTGGAAGAGTTCTAAAAAAATAAATGGTGGTGAAAATATGTTATGTGCATTAATACTGGCTGGGGGGAAAGGAACTAGGTTTTGGCCTTTATCAACAGAAGAAAAACCCAAACAATTTTTAAACTTAATTGGTAATAATAGTATGATTCAAATGACTGTAAATAGAATAAAACCAATTATTCCTATAGAAAGAATATTCGTTTGTACTGCTCAAAAGTATGTAGACATGGTTATGGCACAGTTACCAGAACTGCCTGCAAGAAATATCATAATAGAGCCGGAGGGTAGAAATACAGCACCATGTATAACATTATCAGCTTTGGTAATAAAACGTTACTTTGGTGATGCTAATATGGTAGTATTGGCTTCAGATCATTTGATTAGAGATGAAGATGAATTTAGAAGTATTCTTCAAGCTTCAAATAAATTAATTATAGAGAATAAAAAAGCAACCTTAGTACTTGGAATAACTCCATCTAGAGCAGAAACAGGTTTTGGATATATAAAATGTAATGAGATAGTAAGAACAATAGATAACTATAATGTTATAAATGTAGAGCACTTTGTGGAAAAGCCCAGTAAGGAAAATGCTGAACAGTACTTAAGTGAAGGCAGATATTTATGGAATGCTGGTATGTTCTTGTGGAGTATAGATAATATGCTAAATAAGATTAAAATGTATAGTTCAGATATATATGAAAAATTGCATGAAATAGAGACTGTAAAAGAAGAAAAACTTCAAAATTTAATAAATGACAATTACTGTAAATGTCAAGAAATTTCAATAGACTATGCAGTATTAGAGAAGGATAGTAATATTTACACTATTCCATGTGACATTGGCTGGGATGATGTAGGTACCTGGAATGCTGTAGAGAGATACAGAAAAAAAGATGTGAATAATAATATTTTTGATAAAAATGTTAAAGTCATAGAATCAAAATCTAACATTGTAATAAACAATGAAAAAAAACTAATAATGATAGGGTTAAAAGATACTATGATACTTGAAACTGAGAAAAACATTTTTATTGTAAATAAAGATTATGTGGTAAATCTCAAAGATTATAAAGAGATTATTTAACATTAAAAATAAATTAAGTAAAGAAAGAGGGATGAGTATGGAAGAAATGGACGTAAAAGTTCAGGATATTCTTATGGTTCTAAAAAATCGATGGAAAATCATATTAGTGACAACATTTGTTATAACTTTATCTACAGCACTAATCAGTTTTTTTCTCCTTAAGCCTGTGTATGAGGTTAACGCTAAAGTTTTTATAGGAAAAGAACAAACTAATGATCCAAATTATAATAATAATGATGTTCAAATGTATCAAAAATTATTAAAAACATATTCTGAATTAATAAAAACTAAAGACTTAATTGAAAATGCAATTTATAAAAATAATTTTGATGTAGGATATTCTGATGTAATTAATAATTTAGAAGTAAACCCTAGTGCAGACACGCAAATCCTAGAAATAAGCTATAAAAATAAAGATAAAAACTTATCAAAGGATATATTAGTAGCAGTTATAGATGAATTCATAAATAACTCAAAAGAACTTATACCAAATGGAACAGTAAAAATTGTAGAAAGCCCTGAATTACCGGAAAATCCGGTAAGCCCAAATAAAGTGAAAAATATTGCAATATCTTTTGTGGCAGGATTAATGTTAGGGTGTGCAATAGCATTACTAAAGGAATATATGGATGATACCCTAAAATCAAAGGAGCAAACCGAAAAATTACTTGAACTTCCTGTAATAGGAATGATACCTTGTGGAGAAAAAAAGTGAGAGGAGTGAAAAAAATGCTTGTAGTTGAAGAAAAACCTCAATCAATAGAAGCAGAATCATATAGAACACTTAGAACAAACATACAATATTCTTCTGTTGATAAAGAAATAAGAAGCGTTGTTGTTACAAGTGCTAATCCCCAAGAAGGAAAGTCAACAGTATCAGGAAATTTAGCATTATCATTTGCACAAAACGGAAAAAAGGTAATTATAATAGACTGCGACTTAAGAAAACCATCAATTCATAAAAAATTTAATATATCTAATTTATGTGGATTTTCAGAAGTTATGATAGGAAAAGAAACATTAGAAAATGCAATTCAGGAATATAAATCTAACCTGCATATATTACCAAGTGGAAAAATACCGCCTAATCCATCCGAAATGATTAGCTCTACAACAATGAGTGATTTATTAGAAAGGCTTAAGGAGGAATATGACATAATTATTTTAGATAGCCCGCCATTAGATGCTTTTACTGATGGTCAAATTTTATCAACAAAAGTAGACGGAACAATTCTCGTTGTTCTAGCAGGTGAAAGTAAAATTGAATCTGTAAAAGAAGCAAAAAATTTATTAAATAGAGTAGGGGCACACATAATAGGGCTAGTTATAAATAAAGTAAGTAAAAAGAAAACTAATTATTCTCACTATTACGAAATTAATGAAAAAAAGAAGAAAGTAAAGGAGAATACTTAAGTATTGAGGATTATATATTGCAATTGACAGGTTTGCATCAAACAAATCTAAATTGCTACAAATATTAAAGCGTTATTTACTGAGTATATCGATACTTTATGTATTAACTTTAGTAGGAAGGAATTTTGTATGAGATGAATAAGGAACTAAAAGTTTTTTTGAAAAGAACTTATATAAAAATACTATCTAAAAAGTCAATAATGCCATTATTGTATGTAGAATATCTTAGGTCTTATAAAAAAATATTAAATTTATCTGATCCTAAAACATTTGGAGAGAAGATACAATGGATGAAAAAGAATGGTAATTTGGAGAGGTATAGGGACTTTGTTGATAAATTTTTAGTAAGGAGTTATGTTGAGAAAAAACTTGGTAAGGATTATCTAGTAAAATTGTATGGCGTATATAATAACTTTGATGAAATTAATTTTGAAGAGCTGCCTAAAAAATTTGTATTTAAACCCAATAATAGTTCTGGAGACATTATAATTTGTAAAAACAAATCTGTTCTTGATTTAAAGAAAACTAAAAAACAATTGGATAAGTGGTTAAAAAGGGATTTTTATGATTATACAAGGGAAATTCAATATAAAGGAATTGAAAGAAAAATAATATGTGAAGAATATTTAGAAGATTCTCCCGGATCTTTAAAGGATTATAAAATATTTTGTTTTAATGGGAAGCCAGAATTTATTCAAGTTGATTTTGATAGGCATACAAACCACAAAAGAAATTTTTATGATTTGAATTGGAAGCGGATTTATATGGAAGTGGCTTATGTGGAACATAAGAAAGGTATAGACAAGCCTAAAGAATTTGATGAGTTGATTAAAGCTGCGACTAAATTATCAGAAGGCTTTCCTTTTGTAAGAGTAGATCTATATATAGTACAAGAAAAAGTATACTTTGGAGAATTAACATTCACACCTGGAAATGGAAAAGATCCGTTTAGACCACTAAGAGAAGATTTAAAGGTTGCTGCTAAAATTAATTTAGAGAAATATCTATAAAGAAATTTACAAATAATATATATTTTTTCGGTATTGTTAAAAAAGTAATGTAAGTTATTTTTTGCTGAAAAAATATATTTTTTTTATTTATATCTGTAAAAAAATTTTGGCAGATAGTAGAAGATTTAAATTATGTGAATATTATATAACAAATAAAATAATTAATAAAATATCCAAATATGTAATGAGATTCTTTTCTTAATTCTAATGCGAATCACATAATTCCAAGGAGGGAAAACTATGGATCAAACATTACAAACTAATTATTCAAATTTTTTATTAGATTATTATAAGCATTTAGTTAAAAATGTTGGAACTCAAAATGAAGATTGGTCAGATGCCTTAGAATATATCTTTAATATAATAAAGAAAAATGGTGGAGGAAGTGTAAGTTTTCTTGAGAATTCAACATATGGATTTTCTAGAAGTGTATTATGCGATGATTTAAATAATATATTTATCTTAGGCGGCAGTAACGTAATTTTAAGGAAAAATACTGATTTTGATAAAAGTAAAGGTATAAGACTTTTTAATATAAATTATTCTAGTAATATAGTTATTAGGGATTTAAAATTTATTGGAGAAAGTGGAGCAGATAATTCAAATTGGGACGACACTATAATAATGAATTATGATGCTTCTAATGTTTTAATAGAGAATTGTCAATTTGAAAATACAGCTATAGCATTAAATATTGGATCTGATTCTGAAAAAAATAATGAAACAATATGTTCTAATATTGTTATAAAAAATTGTAGATTTAATAATGTTGGACAATGCTATACAACACATCCTGGCGGAGCTGAAAATGTCACTTTTAAAGATAATAAAGGGAAAGATATTGAGGTAATGGTAAAATTAAGCTCAAGAATAAAAAATGAAGGATATATTACTATATTTAATAATTATATAGAGAATACGAAAATAGGGTTTGATTTTGTAAATACTCCCAATATATATTGTTACAATAATGTAATTATTAATGCTCAGGAATATGGAATTCAATCTGAAAGTTATGAGAATACTCAGGGGACAGAACATGAGGGAACTAGTTATGATTTATCAAATTGGAATATTGATAATAATACTTTTGAAGATTGCAATATTTTTGTAAGAATTACAACAGATAGTACTAAAGTGTTAGATAAATTGAATATAAGTAATAATATTTTTAGAGATAAGAATATTGAGAATAATAATGCAATAATATTAACATCTAATATCAAGAATGTAAGTATAAAAAATAATATTTTTGATAATCTTAAATTAACTAACAATTCTTTATTTTTAATAAATAATACTTGTGCTAGATTAATGCCTGGACATAATCCTTTTGGAGAAATATGTGACAATAAAATAAGTAATTGCGAAGGAAAAGCTTTTATATACTTTGAAGGAAATACAGAACAATTGAGCGATTTTGTTTTAAAAAATAATATAGAATATGATAGTAATTTAGCATTTATTATTAGTGAATATTCAAAAATTTATAATTCAGGTATTATAAATAATGATTTTAGTAATAGTTCTAACAATAAAGCCATGATTACAGGAATTTATGAAAATGTAGTTTTTAAAAACAACAATATTAAAACAGCATCTGCAGATATATTAGCAAATATTGAAGCAAAAAGTTGCAGCTTAATTAATAATGTATTTAGCAATACTATGAATAATGGAGTGGCGATTAGGCTTGGTCAATCAGAAGGAAAAACTCTTTTTAAAGATAATAATTATTACGGAGAGAGTAGATTATTTAACAAGTATAGCTATAAAGATTATATAGAACTTCAATCTCCTAATGGAACTAAATATAAGATTAAAGTATCAGATAATGGTCAAATAACTGCTACGAAAGAAAATCAATAAAAATAATTCTAAAAGTATTACTGAAAAATCATAGGTAATACTTTTTCTTTGGGATAAATATATTATTATTAAAATTTAAAATAAAGAAAGGAAGATGTAATGGAAAAGCTAAGAAAGGTTATGAGTACCCTTATATTAGTTATATGTTTAATAGATATTTCAGGATTGAAATATAATAATTCAAGTAACATATCTTCAAAAACTTTCTTAGAAAAAAGTGAAGATAACGTTAGTACAGAAGATGTAAGTAAAACTCAATGGTATATAGATGACTATAAATATCTAGTTAAAAATTTAGGAGAAGTAAATGAAGATTGGTCTGATGCACTTAATTTTGTTTTAGAAAATATCAAGAAGAATAATACTAATGGAGAAATTCTTTTTACAAAGAATTTCACATATGGCTTTTCAAAATCTATAGATGAAGATAACATTAATGGAATATCATTTTTAGGTGAAGCAGGAACAATTCTTAAGAAAAATTCTAATTTTAATTCTTCACAAGGTATAAGGCTTTTAAATATAAATAGTTCATCAGATCTAATATTTAAGAATATAAAATTTATAGGAATGAGTGGAGCAGATAATACTAATTGGGATGATACCATATTAATGGATTATGATTGCCAAAATGTTCAAATTGATAATTGCCAATTTGAAAATGTCGCAACTGCCTTAGATATAGGATCATCTGTTAATGAAAATAAAGAAACCATATGTTCAAATATTACAATACAAAATTGCAGTTTTACAAATGTAGGTCAATGTTATACAACTCATCCTGGTGGAGCAAAAAATGTTATATTTAGAAACAATGTGGCAAATAATGTTCAGGTAATGTATAAAACAAGTTGTAGAATTAAAAATGAAGGGAACATAGAAATATATAATAATAGAGTGACAAATACAAATATTGGGTTTGATTTTGTAAATACTCCTAATATAAATTGTTATAATAATACTATTATTAATGCTAAGGAGTATGGAATTCAAACAGAAACTTATGAAAATACACAAGGTACAGAACATGAAGGAACTAGTTATGATATATATAATTGGATTATTAATAACAATAGATTTGAGGACTGTAATGTTTTTATAAGATTGACTACAGACAAGACAAAAACGTTAGATGGTGTAGATATTATTAATAACAAGTTCGTTAACAAAACATTAGATAATGTAAGCCCAATAATTTTGGAATCTAATGTTAAGAATATAAATTTACAAAATAATAATTTTTCAAATATTGAATTAAAAGATAATCCGATAATATTTATAAACAGTACTTTTAACAGACTTATATCCAATGATAGTGATTTTGGCAAGGTATCAAATAATACTATAAATAACTGCAACGGAAAAGCTTTCATAGAATGCAGTGGAAAAGATGAAGTTATAAAAAAACTAATTATAAATAATAATAAACAAAATGACGGAGATTTGGCCTTTATAATCAGTGAGTGTCAGGAAATAGTAAATTCATCATTTTTTAATAATAATTTTGCTTCGAATGAAAATTCAAAGGAGATGCTTGCAGGAACATATAGGAATACAACATTAAATGGCAACGATATTAGAACATGTAGCGAAGATATTTTAGCCAATATAAAGAGTAACGATTGTACTCTTATAGAAAATTATTTTAATTCTGTAAGTCAAAATACTTCATTAAGAATTGTTGAATATGGGATAGAAACTAAATTAGAAAACAATAAATTTAATGGAGAAGTTAGAATTATTAATTAAAAATAATTTTTATAGTTAATTTTGTATATATAAATTTAAATCATATGAAAAATAATTGGAATAAAAGTGCCATAATAAAAATAAAT
Organism: Clostridium sp. LS; assembly: GCF_002760435.1. Taxonomy (GTDB): domain Bacteria; phylum Bacillota; class Clostridia; order Clostridiales; family Clostridiaceae; genus Clostridium. Next base: position 85,118 of record NZ_AUUU01000051.1, on the reverse strand, counting down.
TTTATTATGGCACTTTTATTTTACTATAAAACTAATGAAAACTAAGCCCATGCAATGTTACACAAATATTATAAAGTAACTTAAATTAGGAGGAAAAGTATGTTAAGGATATTAATGATAGGACCAGGAAGAAATGTTCAGGGTGGTATATCAACTGTTGTAAATAATTATTATGATGTGGGAATGGAAAAAGACATCAGCTTGAAGTATTTGGCTACAATGGAAGATGGGAGTAAGGTAAAAAAGTTATTAATAATGCTAAAAGCCTTATTAATGCATCTAGTAAATTTTAATTATGACATACTTCATGTTCATACCGCATCTAGGGCAAGTTTTTATAGAAAGAGTATTTTTATTAAAATATCAAAACTATATAAAAAGAAAGTTATCATTCATGTTCATGGAGCAGAATTTAAAGAATTTTACTTAGATGAAAGCAGTAGCTTAAATAAAAGCTATATCAGAAATATTTTTAAATTAGCAGATAAAGTAATTGTATTATCAGAAGAATGGAAAGAATTCTTTTTGAATATATGTGATGAGGAGAAAATAATCGTCATGTATAATTCGATAATTATCCCACCAAAAGAGCAGAAGAGCTATAAGGATATTAACATTTTATTTTTGGGAAGATTGGGACATAGGAAAGGAGTATATGATTTACTTAGTATAATTCCTAATATCTTAAGAATAAATAATAATATCAAAGTCAATTTATTAGGAGATGGAGAAATTCAGGAAGTTGAAAAATTATGTAAAGAAAAAGGGATAGATGACCATGTTAGTGTACTTGGATGGGTCAAAGGGAGCGCAAAGGAAAAAATAATAAAAGAATCAACTATATTTGTGCTTCCATCTTATAATGAAGGAATGCCCATGTCTGTATTAGAATCCATGGGGTACTCGCTGCCTATAATATCAACTAATGTTGGAGGGATAAAAAATCAAGTATTAAATGGCGTTAACGGATTTTTGATAGAACCAGGAGATAAAATAAAGCTTACTGAATGTATTAATCAACTTATAAACTCTGAGGAGTTAAGAGAAAATATGGGAAAAGAATCATATGAATTAGTAAAAAGAAAATTTAATATCAATAATATTCTAACTCAATTGGAAAAGCTATACGAAGAATTAGGAAGTAGAAGGTGATTTATATGAATTCGAAAATATTAAAAAAACTCAATGGAAATATGCCAGACTTTATAAAGTTATTAGCAAAAAATATTATTAGAAAAAAATTAATTGAAAATAGAGTATTTTTAGAGCAATACGAAGAGTTAATGAAATTTGAGAAACTTAGTGATTATGAAAAAAAAGAAATTCAATTTCATAAATTGAAGAAGAGCTTGTGCTATGCATACGAAAATACAAAATATTATAAAAATACATTTGATACTATAGGCTTCAATCCGTATGAGATGAAGGATATAAGCGAAATGAAATTATTACCCCAAATTGATAAGAAAGAAATATTTGATCGGTATGATGAATTTATATCAAGTGAAAAAATGGATTTTTATTGTTCTAGTACAGGTGGGAGTACTGGAAAAGAAATGATAATTCCATTGGATAAAGATTCTATATATAGAGAAAAAGCATTTATATATCATTGCTGGAGTAAATTGGGATATGATTATAAGAAATCAAGATTAGCTACATTCAGAGGAATGGATTTTGCTGGAAAAATACAAAAATACAATCCGCTTTATAATGAAGTAATTTTAAGTCCAGTGAGAATTAATAATTATGAAATTAGAGAATATGTGAAAATTATTGAGAAGTTTAGACCGAATTTTATACATGGATATCCATCAGCAATATATAGCTTTTGTAAAGTGTTAAAAGAAAACAATATTATATTATCAACTAATATCAAGGGTGTTTTTTTCATATCAGAGACAGTAGATGAAATAAAAAGAACTTTTATAGAGCAATACTTTAATTGTAAATCCTTAGCTTTTTACGGTCATACTGAGAGAGCTGTTTTTGCTGAAGAAGGATTTGATAAATGCTATAAATTTAACGAATTATATGGATTTACTGAGATTGATACCGATGATAGTGGAAGCAGCAGAATTATATGTACAGGTTTTTTAAATAAAAAAATGCCTCTTATAAGGTTTATAACAGATGATGTAGTTAAAGAGGAATGTGAAGGATTCAAAATATATGGGCATAGGCAAAAAGAAGTGCTTATTGGTAAACATGGAGAAGAAGTATCTATTACATCATTAGAGATTAATGATAAAGTTTTGACACAAATTAGATTTTATCAGTATGTACAAAAGGAAAGGGGAAAATTTATCTTTAATATTGTCCCAGAAAAGCATATTTCAGATGAAGACATTAAATTGATAAAAAAATTATTAGATAAGAAATTGATTAATACATTTGAATATACTATAGAAGTTGTTGATCGTGTTATTTTATCAAGCAGAGGCAAGTTTAGTACTATAGTTCAGTGTATAAAATAAGGTGATTGCATGAAAGTAGAAAAAGTTGTATGGTATGTTAACAGATTAATGGCAATGTCATTACGTGAAGTTTGTTGGAGAATAAATCAAAAAATATTATCTAAAAAAGAAAAATTATTATTTAACAATAGGAAAGCAAAAGTAATTGATGAGCTTGAAGGATATAAATTTTACAAAAGAGTAAATATTTTTGAAAGTAATAAAGAGATGCTGAATTTTAATAATAAGTTTTATAGTGAAAAATTTATAGATAAGTTTTGGGATAAATATAACTATAAAATTAACTTGGAAAACATATGGGATTATGGATTTCAAACCTCGAATAAGTGGCCGCTTATTTTTTCTTATGATTTAAATTATAAGCAGGAAGATTCAATAGGTGATGCAAGAACAAATTGGGAATTAAATAGGCATTATCATTTTACACAATTGGCTAAGTTATATTTTGTGACTGGGAAAGTATCTTATGTAGAAGAACTTGAAAAAGATTTTTACGATTGGAATGAGAAAAATCCTTTTTTAATGGGAATTGCATGGACAAGTGTAATGGAAATCTCAATTAGGTCAATTTCGTGGATTATTGTATTTAATTTTTTAAATCACAAGAAATACAAAAATAAGAAATTCTTAAAAGATTTAAAACTGGGAATATTAAATTCAACTGAATACACTTTCCATCATTATTCTAGATATTCCTCAGCAAATAATCATTTAATTATTGAAGCAGTTAATATGGGGATTGTCGGTGTAGTATTTAATATTCCTAGATTGATAGAATTGTGTAATGAAATATTGAAAAAGGAAATGAAAAGACAAAACAATAATGATGGAGTAAATAAAGAACAATCTCCACATTATCAATGTTTTATACTTGAAGGCGTAATTATATATATAATTACATGCAAAAAAAATAATATTGTTTACCCTTATGAATTAGATGACATATTAAAAAAAATGTGTGAATATATAGCAGACTTAAGTGATATATATAGTAATGTACCTAATCTTGGAGATGATGATTGTGGTAAAATATTGGATTTAAATGGGGAAATGTTTAACTACTATAAATATGTACTCCAATTAGGGTCTATAGTACTAAAAACTAAGTATACTGATCTAACAATACTGCATGAAAATGTAGGGTGGTTATTTGATAACTATCATTTACAAGGAGTAAAAAATGAATATGATAATTCTAAATCTAAAATATATAAAATTGGCGGGCATTCTATATTAAGGTATAAAAACGGGAAAACAGAAACAGTTATGTCTGTAGATCATGGAGAACTTGGCTTTGGAAGAATGGCAGCACATGGACATGCTGATGCTTTAAGTATTACCTTATCTGTCAATGGTGAAGAGTTTATTATAGATCCAGGGACCTATATTTATCACATACAAAAGAACTGGAGAGATTATTTTAGGAAGACTATTAATCACAACACTGTTACTGTAGATGGAAAGGATCAGTCAGAAATTAAAGGAGCCTTTCTATGGGGGAAAAGAGCAAATTCAAAATTAATAGAATTTGATTTTAATGAAAAGATCGATGAAATTGAGTGTGAGCATGATGGTTATAAACCTATTATTCATAATAGGCAAATAAAATATTTTAAACCTGACCTATTTTATATTAAAGATAAGGTACAAGGGAATTTTGGCTACTATATATTAACATTGGTAATAAGCAATAAGATTGAAATTATAGAATATAAAGGACAACTTATGTTAAAAGGTAAACATAATTCTATATTTATTATGTTTATTAATAATGAGGAAAGTAGTATAGAAAATATTTGGCAATCAAGATTATATTCAAATAAGGAATTAACAAGTGCAATTAGGATAAAAAATATTAAAAACAAAGAAGTGATAACATTGATTTCCATAAATAGACCTATTGGGGAAAAAGATTTAGAAAATATAAATTGATTTTAAATTTAATATGGGAGGGATGAAAATGAGAGTTAGTATTTTTGGTTTAGGTTATGTTGGGTGTGTAAGCGCAGGGTGTTTAGCACACAAGGGACATAAGGTAATAGGTGTTGATGTTAACACTACTAAAGTTAATTTAATTAATTCTGGAAGGGCAACTATAATTGAAAAAGATATAGAAAGGCTAATTAAGGAAGCCCATGATTCTGAATTACTTGAAGCAACTTTAGATGTGGAATATGCAATAAAAAATACAGAGATATCAATTGTTACAGTGGGTACACCTAGTAGTAAGGAAGGGCACCTAAATTTACAATATATATTTTATGTTGCTAAGCAAATAGGTGAAGCAATAAAAGAAAAGAACGGTTTTCATGTAATTGCAATAAGAAGTACTGTGTTACCAGGTACTAATAAAAAGGTTTCACAGATAATAGAAAAAATTTCTGGAAAGAAAAATGGAGTGGATTTTGGGATAGTATCTAACCCGGAATTTTTAAGGGAAGGCACAGCAGTTCAAGATTATTTTAATCCTCCACTTACATTAATAGGATACGAATGTGAAAAATCAAAGGATATAATGTTAGAATTATATAAATCTTTACCTGGGGAGAAAATATGCACTGATATAAAGGTTTCAGAAATTATGAAATATATAAACAATGCTTTTCATGCACTGAAAATAGTATTTGGAAATGAAGTAGGCAATATATGCAAGGAACTTGGAATTGACAGTCATAAGGCTATGGAAATATTTTGTAAAGACAGATGTTTAAATATTTCACCGTATTATTTTAAGCCGGGCTTTGCATATGGTGGATCATGTTTACCAAAAGACACGAAGGCGCTAACGACATTGGCTAAGGATTTATATATTAAAGTTCCATTAATAGAAAGCATTGAGTTTAGTAATTCAATACAAAAAGAAAATGCTTATGAAATGGTAATAAGTAAAGGAAAGAAAAATGTAGGAATATTAGGATTAAGCTTCAAAGCAGGTACTGATGATTTACGTTGCAGTCCTATGGTGGATGTAGTAGAAAAATTACTTGGCAAGGGTCTTAATATTTTAATTTATGATAAAAACGTTAAAGTATCAGAGTTAACAGGAACAAACAGAGAGTTTATTGAAAGTAAAATCCCACATCTGCAAAGATTAGTAACAGATGATATAGATGCTGTTGTTAGTGATTCAGAGGTCATAGTTATTGCAAATAAAGAAGAAGAATTTAAGGAAGTATTAAGAAGATATCCAGGAAAAATTGTTTTAGATCTAGTTAGGATAGATAAAGAAATAAACTATAATGGATATTATGAGGGGCTAAATTGGGTAATAGAAAATGTTAATAAGAATGCAATTACAAGTATAGAAACTGAATATAGTTCGGTTTTTTAAAATTATCAATAGATTGAATTTTTGCAGGAGGAAAAATGGAGAAGAAAATCTTAATAATAGTTGAAAACTTACCAGTTCCGTTTGATACGAGGGTATGGCAAGAAGCAATTACTCTAGTTTCAAATGGATATACCGTATCCGTGATATGTCCTAAAGGAAAGGGGTATACAAAGGAAGAAGAAGTATTAGAAGGAGTAAATATATTTAGACATGATTTACCTTCTGAAGGAAATGGTTTAATTGGCTATGTTAGGGAATACGGCAGTGCTCTTTGGAGTGAGTACAAGCTTGCAAAAAAAATATATAAAGAAATAGGTTTTCATGTTATTCAGGGATGTAATCCTCCTGATAATATTTTTTTAATTGCAAAGAAGTTTAAAAAATATGGAGTTAAATATGTATTTGATCACCATGATATATGTCCAGAGCTGTTTTACGCTAAATTTAAGAAATATGGATTATTGTATAAAAGTCAGTTATGGCTTGAAAGACAAACATATAAGCACTGTGATGCTGCGTTTGTTACAAATGAATCCTATAAAAAAATTGCAATTGAAAGAGGAAAGATGGATCCTAAAAACATCTTTGTTTTAAGGAGCGGGCCTAAATTAGATAGATTGAAAATACAGCCGCCTAAGGATGAAATTAAAAAAGGTAAAAAATACATGATTGGTTATTTGGGAGTTATTGGACAACAGGAAGGTATAGAATATCTTTTAAAGGCTGTGAAGTACCTGAGAGATATAAAAGGCAGAAATGATATATTTTGTGGAATTGTCGGAGGAGGACCACACTTGGAAAACTTGAAGAGAATGACTATAGAAATGAATTTAAGTGATATTGTAGAGTTTACAGGTCGAGTATCAGATGAAATATTATTAGATTACTTAAATACGGCTGATGTATGTGTGAATCCAGATGAATATAATGAAATGAATGATAAATCAACTATGAACAAGATTTTAGAATATATGGCTCTTGGAAAACCAATTGTACAATTCGATTTAGCAGAAGGAAGATATTCAGCAAAGGAAGCTTCATTATATGCTAAAAATAATGATCCAGTGGATATGGCTAATAAGATTGAATTGCTGCTAAATAACAAAGAAATGAGAAGCGAAATGGGTGCATTTGGAAGGAAAAGAGTTATGGAAGAACTATCTTGGGATAAAACAAGTAAAGCGTTAATTAATGGATATGAATATATCTTTGATAATATATTAGGGGGAAATTATGAAGGTTATACATTTGATAATGTCTTTTGATACAGGTGGTGCTGAAAAACTACTAATAGATATTTTAAATAATTGTCATATAGATCAACAAGGACTATGCATTGTAAATAATCTTTATAATACAAAATTATTAAACGAAGTTAATGCAAAAAATATTGAAATTAAACTGATAAATAGGCCTGAAAGCAGTAAAAATATTATATATATAATAGAATTATTAAGATATATGCGCAAAGAAAATCCTGAAATAATTCATTGTCATAATAAAGCCTCTTTTAAGCTTGCAATATATATTAAAAAGTTCATAAAGAAATTAGATATTATATACACTATTCATGATACAAATATAGTAAATGTCGATAAAAAACTGGTGATTGATATAAATAAATTCTGCAAGAAAGTTATTTGTATCTCAAAACCAGTAGAAGATGAATGTATAGAGAACCTAATTGATAAAAGCAAGATAATCACTGTAAATAATGGTATAGATATTGAAAAATTCAACTTACCTAAGAATAATCATTTAACAATAAATATAGTATGTATAGCTAGAATTCATATAGAAAAAAAGGGGCAGGATTTATTAATAAGAGCTGTAAAAGATATTGCAGAGAAGTATAACATAATTGTTTATTTTGCAGGTGATGCTTCAGTTCAACAAAAAGAAGATTTAAATTACCTGAAAGGATTATGTGAACAATTAAATTTGCGAGAAAGGGTGAAATTCTTAGGTAATGTTGAAAATATTCCAGAACTGCTAAGAAGCATGGATATTTTGATCTTGCCGTCAAGATATGAAGGATTTGGTCTTGTAATTATTGAGGGAATGGCTTCTAAGACAAGAGTAATAGCAAGTAATATTGACGGACCTAAAAATATCATAACAAAGGATAGTGGGTATTTATTTAAAAGTGGTGATTATAGAGATTTGCAAGAGAAAATAGAGGAATGTATTATTTCTGGAGAAAGTAAAGTGAATTATGCATATGAATATGCAATAAAAGAATACTCAATTGATAGATTGTGCAGTGAATACGAAAAAATATATATAAACTAGAACTAAAGGTTAGTTTTTTATAAATAAATTAATGAAGGGAGGGTAAATATGCACATAAAGCTTAAGAATAATTCAATTGAATTAATCATTTTATCCATAGTAATTATTTTAATTGAAAACTGCTTTTATTTAGTAGATGTAGACAATATAAGCATTAGAGGTACATTTAATTATGATGATATACCATTAGCATTAAGTGTGCTTTGGAGTATATTTGTTTTAGCAAAATATAAAAAGGTAAAAATTAAAAGCTATATGTTTAGAACTGAAATAGTCTTTGTTCTTGTTTTAGTAATTCTAAGTTCAATTAGAGGGATGCAACTATATGGACAAAGTATTTTATTAGGTATACGCCCCCAACGATTTTTTTTAATCCTATTTTTAATGTATTTTCCGCTAACAAAATTTATATGTGCTAGTGAAAAAAATAGAATTGATCTCCAAAAAGTAATATCCTGTTTAGGAATTATGGCATTAACAATATACACTGTACAGTATTTTTTAGTAAGCAAAGTATTGTTTCTTTATGTTCCTGAATCGTCAAGGTATGGAGGAACTAGATTGCATTTTGATTCAACCTTAATAAGTATATTATTTTTTTTCGTCATAGAAAATATATTTCAAAAAAGGCAGATGAAAAAGAATATTATAATTTTATCCTTATTAATCTTTTATAATATTTTTATTATTCGTGGAAGACTTGCAATATTAGCTATAGCGCTATCTAGTGCTGCAATGATTCTTTTATGGAAAAAAAATTTGTTAATTAAGATACCAGGAATAATATTTGGAGTAATAATACTAGGATGTTTATTAACTACTCCATTAATTAGCCAATATGCATCTGTTTTGGATAAGAATATTCGTAATACTGATCCCAATTATATAATTAGGGAATTGGGAAAAGAAAATTATTTAAATCAGTTAAAGGATTCACCTGTTTTAGGAAGAGGTTATATTAATGAATTGAATGAAAAAGCCTACTTAGCTGCAGGTGTTGATAAACAATACTACTTAAATGATAATGGGATAACTGCATTTGTATATATGTATGGAATTATTGGCGGAGTGTGGGTTATTTGCTTATTTGCAAAGATGTATATTTATGGTTTTAAAATGTACAGTAAGCAAAATAAATATATGTATGTAGCATATATAATTTATTTAACTATATTACTTCCCAATATACTACAATTCTATTGGGGTTTCGGTCCTATATATATAGTTATAATTATGATTTACTTAGAGGTTAATTTGAAAAAAGCAAAAGATAGAGATCGATTGATTGATAACCCAAATTTAAGAATGGGGGAGATATATGGAATCTGAAATTGCAATAGTGATACTTAATTATAATGATTATGTTATAACAGAACAAAGTGTTGATAATTTGATTAAGTTAAATATTGAATATCCCATTGTTATAGTAGATAATAATTCCTCTAATAACTCTTTTTATATATTATCTAAAAAATATGAAGACATTAAAAATATCTATGTTATTCAAAATCTAAAAAATAGCGGATACGCAGGCGGAAATAATTGTGGGATAAAATTTATTAATAATAAGCTGAGTGCAATAAGATATATATGTATAATGAATCCTGATGTAATAATATCTTACAAAGAAATTTTTTTGAATTTAATAAATAAGATTGAAGACAGAGAAGATATAGCTTTAATTGGAGCAATGATGATATTAAATAGTGAATTGAATCCAAGAAATGCTTGTTGGAGAATACCGGATAAAAAGAATATAATAACCGGATATATAAATTTTTTATCAAGGTTTAGATCATCTAATAAAAAGGAAAAAATTATGATTGATGAGAAGGATTCATCTATTGCAAAAGTACAAGTGGTACCAGGAAGCTTTTTTATTATAAAGAATGTGGTTTTACAAGAAATTGGATTATTAGATGAAAACACTTTCCTATATAATGAGGAGAATATATTGTCTATTAAGTTACGTAACAAATCCTACAGTGAATGTTTATCAATAAGCGATTATTATATCCATAATCATAAAAAAGCGGGTAGTAAGAGGAATTTGAAGGACAAAATTAGTAATAATATTATTAATTTTCAATCTAGAAAGTATTTATGTAAAACATATTATGATAAAAGATTAATACCATTATTATATATTGCTTGTTTTCTTAATGTAGTAGAAATTTCTTTACTTTATTTTATGGGCAAACTTAAAGAGATAAATTAATTTTAATAATGCAAGGAGAAGTCAATTTAATGAAAAGAATAAAATGCCATCTAATTTTACACTCTAAAGTAAAGCATTTAAATCAAATTTTTGCTGGTTTTGTTGAATTAAACAAGAAAGGAATAGTAGAACTTTCTAAAGAAAATAAATATGATACTGGAAAACAAATTCTAGAAGTTATTATTAATGATAATATAAAAGTTATCTTTGATACTATGGATGAGCAAGAGTTTTATGCAAAAACAGTTATGAAAATTGATAATATTGATTACTATTTTAAAAGAAGTTTCAAATCTATTGAAGCAAGCAAATACAATTTTAAATCTTATCCATTAGGATTAAATTATAATGTTTATAGTAAAAATGGCAATATATTAGATCTTAAAGAAGTAATAAAGAATAAGCTTATCAAAATTATTAAAAACTACAAATATAATTTCTATCCAGAAGATTTTGAAAGTTTTTCAATTAGTGAGGATAAGCCTAAAATTTGTTTTTTAACTAGAGTTTGGGATACAAATTCAAAGGAAATAGAAAATGAAGATGTCAGAAAAGAAAGAGAAGAAATTAATAATTTTAGAGTAGAGTGTATTAAGGCTTGCAAAGAAAATTTCAAAGAGAATTTTATTGGAGGAATTGAGGATAGTGAATTTGCAAGAAAATATTTTTCGGAATTTATTACAAAAAATACTGACATCACTAAGAGAGATAAGTTTTTAAATATACTCAAAGAAACAGAAATATGTATTTCAACAACAGGATTGCACAAATCTATAGGCTGGAAATTAGGAGAGTATGTAGCAGCTTCAAGAGTAATAGTAAGTGAACCGTTATATTATGAATTGCCTGGAGAATTTAAGAATGGGAAGAATTATATAGAGTTTAGGAATGCTGATGAGCTAATTGAGGTGTTAACATACTTAATCAACAATAAAGAGAAACGGCAGGAAATAATGAAGAATAACTTATATTACTACAATAATTATGTTAAACCTGAAATGATAGTATTAAACGCATTATTAAAAGTAATAAATTAAGTATAAATATAATAGAATTAAAGAATAGTCTCATAAAAATTTGGGACTATTTTTATTTATAGGATCCATATTTAGTAATTGTTATTTTACTGTATAAGTTTAATTTGCAGATGATTTTTAAAATTTATTTAAGAAAAAATCATATAATAACACTTTAATGAATAATATAAAACATAAGAAAATATTGTTAAGTATAAAATTCAATATTTCTATGAAATTAAAATAAAGTATTTTAATAAAATTTACATAGGAAGGTAGATGATGATCTTTGAAATAAAGCCTTTATAAAAGAAAGTAACAATATAATTCGAAAATTTAATATTTGGTAAGTAAAACAAGAAATGATTATAATTTTGAAGTACTAAGAGGTAAAAATATGAGTGTTATAAAAAATTATATCTATAATACCCTATATCAAATAATGAGTTTATTTATTCCGCTTATTACAATGCCATATATGACTAGAATATTTACACCTGATCAAATGGGATTAAATTCGTATACATTATCTATAGTTAGTTATTTTATGTTATTTGGAATGTTAGGAATGCAAATGTATGGTAATCGCCAAATAGCATATGTAAGAGATGACAAAATAAAGATCAATAGAACATTTTGGAGTTTGTTTACAACTCAACTAATTACCAATTCAATTTCTTTAATTATATACTATTGTTCAATTTTGTTTTATATAACAGAATACAAATTAGTGTATGTAGCACAAGGATTAAACATAATATCAGTTATGCTTGACATATCATGGCTTTTTATGGGTTTAGAAGATTTCAAGAAAATAGTTATAAGAAATAGCTTGGTAAAATTAATTGGAGTTTTAAGTATTTTTATCTTTGTAAAAAGTTCTAAAGATCTAATTTTATATATATTTCTTACTGCAATTATAAGCATTGGTGGAACGGTAATAATGTGGATTTATCTTCCTCATTATATGAAGAGGGTACAAATTGATTTGAAAATAATTAAAGGAACTATTAAACCATTGATGGCTCTTTTTCTTCCTCAAGTCGCAACTCAAGTTTATACATTACTTGCGAGGACAATGGTAGGAGTATTATCAACAACGGAGCAGGTAGCATTTTATGACTATTCACAGAGAATAATCCGTATGATTTTATCCTTAATATCATCTGTTGGAATAGTATTAATGCCTAGGGTTGCAAATATGGTGGGGAAAGGTCAGAAGGAAGATGTAAGAGAAGTGGTAAAAAAAACGTTTATGTTTATTTCATATATATCAATTCCAATGGCTATAGGAATAATGGCAATTTCAAAGATTCTTATTTCTTGGTTTTTAGGTTATGAGTATTCAGTAATAGGCCAGTTATTAGAAATAAGCTCTACAATAATAGTAGCCGTGAGCTGGGCTAATATTATTGGGGTTCAATATTTAATTGCAACAAAACAAGAAAATAAATATACAATATCAATATTGCTGGCAGCAGCTATTAATCTAATTATGAATGTGTTAGTAATAGGGAAATATGGAGCATACGGGGCCGTGATCTCTTTAATTTTAGCAGAGTTTATTGGAATTGGCATTCAGATGATTTTGGTTAGAAAACAACTACCTATTGGGTCAATGTTAATTAGCACTATTAAATATGCAATGGCGGCGATAATAATGGCTGTAATTATCACTCCTATAGGTGGATATTTTAAAAATGGTTTTGTAGCAAATGTAGTTCAAGTAATAGTTGGAATATTAGTATATATATCCATTTTATTTTGGATGAAAGATGAGATTCAAAATGAAGTAATTGACAGGTGTAAGGAATTAGTTTTAAAAAGATTAATAAATAAAATTAGAATATTATTTAATATTGCTGTTAAATTGAAAATTTCAAAAGAGTAGGGAAAAATATGAGCATTTTAGTTAGCATTAATTGTATTACCTATAATCATGAAAAATATATAGGGGACGCTTTGGAAGGTTTTTTAAATCAAAAAACAGATTTTGAATACGAAATCATTATAGGAGAAGATTGCAGTACAGATAATACGAGAGAAATAATAAGGGATTATATGAAAAAGCATCCAGAAAAAATAAGGCTTATTACTTCAGAAAAGAATGTAGGTATGGCAAATAATGAAAAAAGAGTTTATGAGGCTTCACGCGGAAAATATATAGCAGAGTGTGAAGGTGACGATTTCTGGATAGATCCATATAAATTACAAAAACAAATTGATTATATGGAGAGGAATCCAGGCTGTACCTTATGTTTTCATAATGCATATAAAATAAATACTAAAAGAAACATAATAGGAACAATGATTTCAAAAGAAATGGATAGTAAAGAACTTGATTGTGGTGAAATTGCAAAATTAGGATTTATTCCAACAGCATCAAGAGTGTATTTAAAAAATGCTATGAAAAATCCTCCATATTGGTATGAAACTGCGGTTGTTGGCGACCTTCCTTCACAGTTAATAATAACAAGTAAGGGTTATGCGCATTACATGAAGGATATTATGTCTGTATATAGAGTAGGAGTAGAAAATTCAGCAACATTTAATCTATTTTATAGATTAAATGATGAAGAGAGAATAGTCAAAAATCAAGAGGAGCTTATTTCTATATTGGACAATTTTAATATATACTCTCAATTTAAATATTCTAAAAAGATTAAAGAAAGAAAAAAGCTATATGAATATCAATTATATTTCATTAAAGGCGATATAAAAAAATTGAAACAGCCTAAGTATAAAGAGTTTTACAAGAAGCTTGGTATTAAAGCTAAAATTGGAATATATGTAAAGTCATTCAACCCTAAAATGTATAAGGTAGTAAATAAAGTTTACAGGCCTATAAAGAATATAATAGATCAGATTTTATGTCAAATTAAATATTCAGTTTTTGGGAGAAAAATATGAAACATGAGAAAAGTTTAAAATCAAAAGCTATATATGGATTTCTCTGGAGCTTCTTAGATTTAATTATGAATCAAGGTTTTCAATTTGTAATTCAAATAATTCTTGCAAGAATACTGCTTCCTGAGTATTTTGGTGTAATTGGAATGATTACTATATTTATATCAATATCAAATACTTTAATAGATGGCGGGTTTAGTAATGCTTTGGTCAGAGAAAAGACAGTTAGCCAAAAAGATTATTCAACTATATTTTATATTAATTTGATAATTTCTGTTTTATTATATATAATTTTATTTTTTTCAGCACCGGCAATAAGTAATTTTTTTAATGAAAGAATATTGATTCATATTTTAAGGATACTTTCAATAAGTTTAATAATTAATTCATTTGGACTTATACAACGGACAATGTTAATTAAAAAAATAGATTTCAAGACTCAAGCTAAGATTAATGCTGTTTCTTCATTACTCTCAGGAGGCATTGGAATTGTAGCTGCAATAATTGGTATGGGTATATGGAGTCTAGTAATAAGAACTTTATCAATGAGTTTCATACAAACAATATTGTTATTTTTATATAACAGATGGGTGCCAGCTTTAATTTTTGATATTAATTCTTTTAAGAAATTTTTTAAATATGGGTGGAAGATGTTGGCTTCAAGTTTACTAGATACCTTTTACAACAATTTATATTATCTTATTATAGGAAAGAGCTTTTTTGCATTAGAGCTTGGATATTACACTAATGCAGATAAATTGAAATGTACCGTAAGTCAATCGCTAACAGGTGCAATTCAAAAAGTCAGCTATCCTGTTCTTAGTAATATAGAAGGTGGGGATAATAAGTTAAAATCTGGTTATAAAAAGATAATAAAAAACTGTACCTTTATAATCTTTCCTATTATGACAGGGTTAGCTGCAATAGGACAACCTATGATCACCTTATTATTTGGAGAAAAATGGAGCCATTCTATTATTTACTTTCAAATATTATGTTTAGAGGGAATGTTATATCCAATTCATTCAATCAATTTGAATATATTGCAGGTAAAAGGTAGGTCGGATTTATTTTTAAAATTAGAGGTAGTTAAAAAGATTATAGGAATATCAATAATAATACTAGTGTTAGCTTTAAGACTCGGAATGATGGGCATTATGTGGGGAATTGTCTTAGAATGCTATATCACTTATTTTATAAATGCATGTTACTCAAATATTCTTATCGGATATTCCATAAGAGAGCAAATTAATGATATATATTCTAATTTCTTTACTTCAGTAATTATGGGAGTAATAGTGTATTGTTTTGGAATGATTTTTTCATTTAGTAATATTATTATTCTTTTAATTCAAATCCTATTAGGCATTTTGAGTTACTTGCTTTTAAACAAAATTATAAAAAGGGAAGAGTTAAACACCATTTTAGAATTTGTTACACAATTCAAACATAGAAGGATATTAAGTAAGTAAAAATAATAAAATGTAAAACTATTAGGGGGAATAGTAATGAGAGTAGCAATAATGCAACCATATCTTTTTCCGTATCTTGGATACTTCCAACTTATAAATTGCGTAGATAAGTATGTGTTAGATGACACTGTTCAATTTATAAAGGGAGGATGGATTAATAGAAATAGATTATTAATTAACAATGAAGCTGTAAGATTTACTCTAAGCTTAAAGAAGGGATCTGCCAGATCCAATATAAATGAAAGATATTTATCCAATAGATTCAAGGAAGAAAGTAATAGATTATTAAAAACCATAGAAATAAATTATAAAAAGGCACCATATTTTTTAAAAGTGATGCCTTTAATATGTGAAATATTAGATTATGATAATAATTCAGACATTGGGAGTTTTAATTACAACAGCATACAGAAAATATGCACATATATGGGAATAAAAACACCGCTATTAAAAGCATCGGATATTTTTGATGATATGAATCTTAAGTGCCAAGATATGGTAATAGAAATGGTTAAGATATTAAATGGCAATGTATATATAAATGCTATAGGTGGAATTGAGATTTATTCTAAAAAATACTTTAAAGAAAGAGCAATAGATTTGTATTTTATAAAGACAAATAATATTGAATATAAGCAATATAATAATAAGTTTATACCTAATTTATCTATAGTAGATGTGCTTATGTTTAACTCTAAGGAACAAGTTAAAGAATTACTTAATCAGTATACCTTAATATAACAATATCGGTATACTTGAAATTATTAAATATTTGTAGTTTGTATATATTTTATTTAGGGAATGAGGTAAGTAGAATGAATGCTTTTAAAACTCCTATTATGGTTACTAAAACTTTTTTGCCGCCAATTAAAGAGTATATGGATGAGATAAAAAAGATATGGGATAGTAATTGGGTGACTAATGATGGTAAAATCAATAAAGAATTGGAAGGCGCATTGGAGAAATATTTAGATGTAAATAATGTAATATTGTTTACTAATGGACATGCTGCGTTAGATATAGCAATAAAATCGTTAAATCTTAATGGAGAAGTAATAACAACTCCATTTACATTTGCATCAACAACTCATGCAATAGTCATGAATAATTTAAAACCAGTGTTTTGCGATATAAAATTAAGCGATTTTACTATAGATGAAAACAAAATAGAGAAATTAATAAATGATAAAACTTGTGCAATAATTCCAGTACATGTATTTGGAAATCCTTGTAATGTTGCAGCAATAGATAAAATAGCAAAAAAGTACAACTTAAAGGTAATTTATGATGCTGCGCACGGATTCGGTGTTGAATATAATAGGAGAGGCATAGGAAACTTTGGAGATATATCTATGTTTTCTCTTCATGCAACAAAGGTATATAATTCTATAGAAGGCGGAGCATTAACTACTAAAAGTGAAAATTTGAAATCATACTTCAAAAAACTAAGGAATTTTGGTATTGTAGATGAAGAAACGGTTGAGTGTTTGGGAATAAATGCAAAGATGAATGAGTTTCAAGCTGCTATGGGACTAATTAATTTAAGGTACATTAATGAAGAAATTAGAAAGCGCAAAATTATAGCAGAAGTTTACCGGGAAGAGCTAGATGAGATACCAGGAATATATTATGTTAAGGAAGATGAAAATGTAAAATATAATTATTCTTACTTCCCAATAATAGTAAATGAAGAAATCACTGGTGTAAGCAGGAATGAGTTATATAATAAATTAAAGGAATATAATGTATTTACTAGAAAGTATTTTTATCCTCTAGTAACTGATTTTGATTGCTACAAAGGGGTATATGACGACAGCGACATAACTAATGCTAAACATATTGTAGATAGAATATTAGTATTACCTATATATGCGGGACTAGAAAAAGAAGAGGCAGTAAATATAGTTGAGATTATTAAATCCATAATTTGTTTTAAGAAAAATTTTGCTGAAACTAGTTAACTTATTTTATAAACTTCAATCAAATAAAATAATCGGCAATTAAAGATATGTTATTTAAAAATGAGTAAAGGTTATAAATTTATGAATGCTAAGAATTGGCTGGTGTAAAAAATATAATACAATATATAATTATTGTATCATATTTTTTTGCACCAGCCTTACTTGTAAGGATTGATACTATATAGCCCATTAATTTTACTTTTCAAAAATAAAGTAATGAAGTTTTCTAGTTGTGGCTTCTTCATCAAATACATAATAATAAATACCGCTTATAAGCTTTCCACTTCCATCACCATCATATGGAAATCTATCTTGCAATAGAGTTTGATTTCTAAGTGAATTTATATCTTTTACAAGAGAAAGGATATCAGCTTTTTCTAAATTTGTCTGAACTATAGGAAGTACTTCACTTAATAGAGGAGGATATTGAGTTATGGGAATAGTCTTAGATTTCTCAAGCAACTTATTTAGTACAGTTCTATGCCTTTGACTTCTTTCAAAATCCCCACCGGCAGTGTACCTTATCCTGCAATAAGCTAAGGCCTGAGTGCCATTCACTAATTGACTTCCAGGAGAAACGATATCAGGGGAAGTAGTATTATTTAGTGAATTTAATTGGTGTATATATCCATTTATATACTTAAGTTCTTCATTACTTATATCCAATGTGATTCCACCAACATTATCAATTATTTTAGGCAAGGATGAAAAATTAACAGTAATAAATTTATCAATATTCAAATTAAAGTTTTCGTTAAGAGTGTCAAGGGCAAGTTTAGGCCCACCGAAGGCATAAGCATGATTAATTTTATCTTTTTTATTTTTTGTAGGAATATTAACATAAGAATCTCTTATTATTGAGCTTAACTTTAATTCCTTATGATTATTATCAATAGTTAATATCATAATACAATCTGAACGTCCGGAAACTCCGTCTGTTTCATCTATACCAAATAGAGCTATATTATCTATACTATCTTCTTTTTCTTTTGTGAGAATGTTGTTATTTTGAACAGGATTTACATTTTGTTCCGTATTACTATCATTATTAATTGCTACGGTATTTAAATCAATTTTATTAATTTTATTTAGATAGTAAAATATTAAAAGAACAAATACTATAAAAACTATAAACATAATAATTAGGATAGAAAGACCAATTTTTTTTAATACCATTATATTATTCTTATGAGAAATTCCATTGTTTGAGGGCATGTTATTTTTTTTAAAATTAATTTTATTAATCACTTTATAATCCTTTCTAAGTAATATCATAAGAATATATGCAAAAATTAGAGCATATATGTTGATTTACATAAAAGATTATTAAGTATTTTTTTTTATTCTTTACATAAGTATTAGTATATAATATTATTGTAAAGTAAAAATTTAGAGATATTGTAAATTTTAAATTCATATAATTAAAGCAAATTACAATAAAGAAAGTTGGTAAGAGTAATGGTAAAAATAGTTGTGATTTATTGTTTATTAGTTGCTGTTGTATTATGTTTTTTTCATGGAGCGCATAAGAAATGGTAGCGGATTAGTTACCTTCAAATACCTTAATATATATTTGAAGGTATATTTTTACCGAAATATAGAATATTTAATAAAAAATATAGCCAAAAGTTGATATAGGAATTATAATTAATAGGTATACTATTATTTAAATGGATATACGTAATGTTTTTATACGCAAACTTAAGGGGGGCACAAAATGAAAAAAGTAAAAATAGCACTACTAGGATTGGGGAATGTTGGTCGTGGTGTTTGGATGATCTTGAATTCTAATAAAGAAGAGATCATGAAGAGATGTGGATCAGAAGTCGAAGTGGCAAAAGTCCTTGTAAGAGATAAGAATAAGCCAAGAGGCGTGGATATTCCAAATGAACTTGTAACTACAGATTTTAATGAGATATTGGAAGACGATAGTATTAAAATTGTTGTTGAAGTCATGGGAGGAATGGAGCCTGCTAGGGATTATATGCTAAAATGCATGGAGAAGAAAAAGCATATAGTAACTGCTAATAAAATGCTGCTTGCAACTGGCGGAGATGAACTTTTTGAAAAGGCTGATGAAAAGGGAATAATGTTTAGTTATGAGGCAAGTGTAGCTGGAGGAATTCCGATTATAAAAGGAATTGATGAAAGTTTAACAGCAAATAAAATAGAGACTCTTTATGGTATTGTAAATGGAACAACAAATTATATTTTAAGCAAAATGGAACTTGAAGGTGCTGATTTTGATGATGTATTAAAAGAAGCTCAAGAAAAGGGATATGCTGAAGCAGATCCAACTTCAGATATTGAAGGATATGATGCTCAATATAAGTTAGCAATACTTGCAGCTTTAGCCTTTGGTTCTAAAATAGATGTTAAGAATGTATATAGAGAAGGAATCACAAAAATAGAAGCTGTTGATATGGAGTATGCTAAGGAATTTAAAATGGGAATTAAATTATTGGCAATAGCTAAAGAGATTAATGGCAAGGTAGAACTTAGAGTTCATCCTACAATGATTCCTAAAAAGCATCCACTGTCAAATGTTTATGATTCTTATAATGCAGTATTTATAAGAGGTAATGCAGTTGGGGATTTAATGTTTTATGGAAGAGGAGCAGGAGATCTTCCAACAGGTAGTGCTGTAGTAAGTGATATAGTTTCTATAGTTAGAAGTAATGTTGACACAGAAAATCCTAATCCAGTAGTAAAGAATAATTTATGGAAAAGAGAAATCTTAGACATGGGCTCTGTTGAAAGCAAGTACTATATTAGAGCCAATGTATTAGATGAATCAGGAGTACTTGGAGAAATTACAGCTATACTTGGAAGGCATAATGTAAGTATTCGTTCAGTAATTCAAAAAGGTGATGAAGAAGATGGGAAGGTAACTATAGTTTTAGTTACTCATAGGACAAACGAAGCTGAAATTAACAATGCAATTGAAGAAATAAAAAATCTTAAATCAGTCAATAAAATTGATAATATAATAAGAATAGAAGATTTTAAATAATTTTATATAAAGCACTGCCTAATATATTTAGGTAGTGTTTTATATTTTTAGAAAAAATATAAAATAAACATAGTATTTTGATGAAAATTAAGTAAAAAATAGAAATTGTATGTTATAATAATATATGTTTTGGTATAAAAGTGCATTATTATAGGAGTGTTTTGAGTGGGCTTAAAATAGAAGCTAAAGTAGGAGTGATATTTTTGCCAGGGAAAATAAAAGAAATGATTAATGAAATTATTAATGAACGGTCTAAAGGTAATCCAGCTATATCGGAAATGACTATAGCTAAATTAATCTTAAAAGGAATCAACCCAAATAAGTTTAATAATAATTCTCCAGACGATATAGAAATTATTGAAAAACTTATTAAAATTGCAAAACAATTAAACGTGAAATGTTTTGATAATAAGGGAGTAAATATAAAATCTTCTTTCTCAACAAAATATATAGAAGAGGAAGTTGTTATAGATATAAAGAATCAATTGAATATTAAAGATATACGGTTGATAGTTTTTTTTGCATCTTCTAATTTCAACCAACAAAAGCTTAGTAAGCTTATGAAAGAAGCTTTCAAGGAATGCATTGTTGTCGGGTGTTCTACGGCTGGAGAATTAACAAACGGACATATGTTAAAAAACTCAGTTGTAGCAATGGCTATTAATTCAAATATTATTTCAGATATTAAAGTTGAAGTAATCGAGAACATAAAGGAAGATTTAAATTTAGAAAACACCTTTACTTCATTTGAAGATTATTTTAATGAGAGTCTTTACAATATGGATACGAAAAAGTATATTGGTATGACTTTAACCGATGGCCTTAGTATGAAGGAAGAAAAAATAATGGATTTAATAGGCAATAGGACTAATGTTCTTTTTGTTGGTGGGTCAGCTGGAGATGATAATAAATTTTTAAGAACCTTTGTTTCTGCAAATGGGTGCGCATATACTGATGCAGCTGTTCTAATATTGCTGAAAGTTAACGATAATGCTGAATTTGGTATTATTAAGACTCAAAGTTTTGAAGCATTAGATTATACATTTATAGCCAATAAGGTTAATGAAGAAAAACGTGAAGTCATAGAATTAAACAATAGGCCAGCAATTGTCGAGTATGCTAAGGCTGTAAATGCATCCTCAATTGATGATGTTTCGAAATATTTTATGACAAATCCGTTGGGATTGATAGCAGGAGAAAACGATATATATGTACGGGGGCCACAGCAAGTAGTGGGAACAAGTTTATCTTTTTATTGCAATATACTTGAGGGCATGGAAGTAAAACTCCTTAAAGCTACTAATATTATTGAAGATACAAAAAAAGTAATTGAAAAGAAATTAAATGAATTTGAAAGATTAGATGGTATTATAAATTTTCAATGTACCCATAGAGCGTTAGAATTAGAAAGAAAAAATTTAGTGAAAGAGTATGCTGATATATTCAAAGATATTCCAACTATAGGGTTTTCAGGATATGGAGAACAATTCATTGGGCATATGAATCATACATCTGCTATGATTGTTTTTAAATCAAAGCTTATTATATAAGGAGTTATGGTAACAGGTGTAATTAAAATAGATAAGAAACAATTTTAGCATTTATTTTTCATTTTTTAAATAGAATATATCAAAGTGAGGCCTAAAATAATGAAAAACATGCAATTTTTTTTGAATCAAGCTAATATACTTATTATTGGCGAGTGTGATGACAATGCGAATATATTATATCGAGCTCTTAAGAATAAAGGATATGAACATATCATAAATATACGAAATGATGAACTTGTTTTAAAATATATAAAAGAAAATCTGCCTGATATAATTATATTAGATATCAGTATTAATGAAGAAAGTGGATATGAAATAAGCGATGCTCTAGGAAAAGATAGTGAACTTAACGAAATTTCAATTATTTTTATAAATAAAACTGAAAAAATCAATAAGGATAGAATATTCAATATGGGCGGGGCGGATTACCTATGTACACCTCTTAATGAATATGAAGTTATTGCAAGAATAGAGACACAATTAAAACTTAAGTTAATGGAAAATGAAATTGAAAAGTTAAAAGATGATTTCAGTACACCCAATAATGAATTAGAAAGAATTAATGAAGAATTGACAAAAATAAATCAAGTCTTAGAAAAACAAGTTAATGAAAAAACAAAGCAGATAGATGATATAACATTAGAATTGAAGGAATTTAATATTATATTGGAAGAAGAAATTAATGAAAGAACGAAAACAGAAGAAGCTTTAAAAGAAAGTGAAAGACAATTTCGTTATTCCATTGAGGAAGCTCCTGTGCCTATAATGTTATATACTGAAGATGGTCAAGTCAAAAAACTTAATAGAACATGGACTAAAATAACAGGCTATACAAATAACGATATTCCAACTATTTCTGGATGGGCAGAAATATCAGAAGTTTTCACATCAGATATAGGTGATAAGGATATCAAATTATTTTTATCTGATACAAGATTAGATGAAGGCGAATATACCATTAGAACACGTTACCAAGAAGTTAGAGTTTGGAACTTTTACTCAGCATATATTGGTGAAATGCAAGATGGGCATAAGCTATTTATGAGAATTGCTATAGATATTACGGAAAAAAAACATATGGAAGAAATTCAAAAAAACGTTGAGAAAGAAAGAAAATTATTAAATGAGTTAAAAGAATATGATAGAATTAAGACGGAATTTTTTTCGAATATATCACATGAATTAAGGACACCTTTAAATGTAATTTTTTCGGCACTTCAGATGCATGAATTGAAACTTAAGAATTGCGAAGTTATAGATGAGTCTGTGGATATATTTAAATATACGAGAATAATGAAGCAAAATTGCTATCGGATTTTAAGATTAATTAATAATTTAATTGACATAACCAAGATTGATTCAGGGTATTTTGATATTAGTAAGCAGAATATTGATTTAGTAAGCTTAGTTGAAAATATCACTTTATCTGTAGTTGATTATGTTGAAAGTAAAGGTTTATCCCTTATATTTGATACTGATATTGAAGAAAAAATTATTGCTTGTGATCCAGAAAAAATAGAAAGAGTTATACTAAATTTATTATCAAATGCAATAAAATTTACGCCTTTTGGTGGAAGTATTATGGTGAATATTGAAGATTGTTTAGAGAAAATTTGTATAAGAATACAGGATACAGGCAGAGGTATTCCAGAAGAAAAAATAGATTCAATATTTGAACGCTTTGTACAAGTTGATAAGTCATTAAACAGGGATCATGAAGGAAGTGGAATAGGACTTTCCCTTGTAAAATCATTAATTGAATTGCACGAAGGTACAATATCTGTTAAAAGCAGTATTGGAATTGGGACAGAGTTCATTATTTATATCCCATATGGGTTAGTGGATGAAGTGATAGAGGAATTTTCATTTTGTGATTCAATAGGTAAAGACTGTATAGAAAAGATAAACATTGAATTCTCAGATATATATAGTTATGAAGAGTAGAAAATTTTACTATAAAGGAATCTTGTTTTCTGAAATTTAAGGTAAAATTAAATTAAAAGTACATATTTCGTATTTTACTCATACAATTATATTATGTGCAGCTAAAATATAGGAAAAAGTTAAAAAAATATAGTATTTTATCACTATAACTTACTTTTATTAAGTTTTTTAAGCAATTGTTGAATGTAGATGAAATATCTGTTATCATGAGTATATGTTAAATAAGTAAGAGATAATGGGGTCTCAAAAACAACTAAGGCCTTATTATCTCTTTTTATATTTATCTTTAAGTTAAAGAAATTTAATATGAAAAATATTTAACAATTTTACTATGCCCCCAAAAGGAATATTTCTAAAATGTGAAGATTACTTTGCCATTGTATATTTGAACATTTATATAATATAGTTTCCACATATTAATCCCTATATTATGTAGAAATATTGCCTTTTAATAATATATGAACCTCTGTATTTATAAAGCTTCATAAATACAGAGGCTTTTTAATGTGTTATAATAATCTAGTCATATTAAGTTGTTAGAATGGAGGAATAAAATGAATAATAATAGATACTTAATTAGGTACTTTAAAATATTATTAGCTGCATATTCAGTTGTAGGTATAGGTTTAATCTTAACTAGTTCTTTAATTTTAGATATAAGTCTCAATATATTAACTATTACAGGAATTTTTGTTGTTTGCACATTGATTTATGGTATACTTACTAGAAATAAAAAGTATATTATAGCAGCAGGAATAGTTACAATTTCATATATTGCTGTAGTGATTTTTTATAGTCCAATAATTAGTTATAACGCTCATAGAAATTTGATAGGAAATATTGAAGAAGTTGATTTTTCAAGCCAGATAGAATATATTGATATAAATCAATTGCCGATTATTGACAAAGAACTTGCGTATAAACTTGCTGATAAAAAATTAGGTGAGATATCAGGCCTTGGAAGTCAGGTAACTGTTGGAGAATTGGATTTACAAAATGTAAATGGTCAATTGTGTTATGTAGCACCACTTGAACATTCATCATTTCTAAAGTGGATTACTAATAGAGAAGGAACTATTGGATATATAAAAGTAAGTGCAACAAATCAAAATGACGTTGAATTAGTAACTCAGCTTGATGGAAAAGATATAAGACTTAAATATTTAAATTCAGCATATCTTTTTAGTGACTTAAGTAGAGCAGCATACTTTAGAGATATGAAAGCGGGACATACAGATTATACATTTGAATTAGATGATAGTGGACGACCTTATTGGGTAATAACAAGATATGATAATGGAGTGGGAATTACAGAGGCTAAGGCTATTGGGGCATTAGTTATGGATGCTCAAACTGGAGAAGCTACTACCTACAGCATTGATAATTTGCCAAGCTGGGTGGATAGAATACAACCAGCAGAGTATATTAATAGATATATTAATAAATGGGGAGAGCTAGTCCATGGTGTGCTCAATTTTTCAGATAAGGATAAATTAAAAACAACAAGTGATATGAATATAATTTATAATAAAGGTATTTGCTATTATTACACAGGAATAACTTCAGTAGGAAGTGATGAATCACTAGTAGGATTCACATTAACTAATACTAGAACTGGAGAAACTAAAATGTATAAGACAGCCGGTGCAACTGAGGAAGCAAGCATGAAATCAGCTGAAGGTAAGGTTCAGCAATACGGATATAAGGCAACTTTTCCATATTTAATTAATATACAAAATGAGCCGACATATTTTATGACTTTAAAGGATTCTAATGGATTAGTTAAACAATATGCCATGGTAAATGTTAAAAATTATAATACTGTTGGTGTCGGAGATACTCTTCAGGCAACTTTAAATAAATATCTTGAAGGATTAACTAATACAAATATATCCCTCGAAAGTGGAAATCAGGAGGAAGTACTCCAGGGAGAAGTTGAGAGGATAGGATTAGTTATCAAAGAGGGTACAAGTATTTACGATATAAAGTTGAAGGATAATAATAATATTTTTTCTGTTTCAACCGAAACCTCTAGAGAAGTGGCGTTAACTAAAGTTGGCGATAAAGTAGAGTTGAAGTTTATTAAAGTTGGAGGCAGTAAATATATTTTAACAAGCTCATTTGTAAATATGTCATCTGGTAATTAGAAAAGTGATAAATGGAATTAATAAGAAAGAATAAATTTTAGTATTGTAATTTGCAATTTAATGTGTTATACTAAAGAAGTTCAGAAAGAACAGAAAAATAAAGAAAAGATTTAATTATATTATAATTTCTCCTTATGAGAAAATATTGGTTAACTAAGTCTTTGAATTTGGAGGAATTGTAAATGGAAGATAAAACATTAGTATGTAAAGATTGTGGTAAAGAATTTGTATTCACAGTTGGAGAACAAGAATTCTACAAAGAAAAAGGTTTTGAAAATGAACCAGTAAGATGCGCTGATTGTAGAAGAGCTAGAAAGCAACAAAATAACAGAAGATAGTTTCTGTTTGTAAAATTAAGCTATAAGAGTTTTCTCTTATAGCTTTTTTAATTTATATATTTTCATCTAAAAATATATAAATTAAGATTATTAATAATCTTAATTTATAATGAGGTTGCAATAATTAACAAGTTCTAAGAGTAATAAAAGGTTGGTAAAGTAAAATTAGATTAGAAAAATATCTTAATTAAGATTTAAATTTAGAAAATCAACAGCTTCAACTTCACTAATATCTTTTATTAAGGAAACTTCTTGAACTAAATACTTGTGAGCAATATTAAATAGTTGCTTTTCGCTCGTATTTAATGCTTTCTCTTTATTCATAAGTATTAAATCGTAAACAACTTCTGCGCTATCTTTAAGAGAGCCGGATTTCATTTTGCTAGAATTAATTTGATATCTTTCTTTAGCTGTTATAGATTTATTTCTACTACTTGTTTCTTCTAGGCTAAATAATATATCCTCCAAAGTTGAATTATCGCTAATTTTACGTAAATTTGAATCCGATAATTTATCACTAGGAATCATTATTTCTAGGTTATTTGATAAGATTTTAATTATTGTATACTCTTTACTCTTTCCAGAAAAAAGTTTATTCTCTATTCTTTCAACAATACCAGTCCCCTGCATAGGGTAAACAACTTTATCTCCAATTAAAAACAAGAAACGCACCTCCTTTTTCTTTATAGTTATATCATAACATATATTTCGAAAAAAGTAAAATTTAAATATATCATATATAAAAAAATATGTCAATAATATTTTTTGCTTTTATTATAACAAAAAAATAAATGAATAATAGACATCATAATGGAAATTATGATAAAGAAATAAAGAACAATAAAAAGAAATACCACAAAAGTTGGAAAAAAGTAGAGATATTTAAATTAATTAATAGCTTGATAATAATTAATATGTGATGTAATATTAAGGAAAACATTACAATAAGAGGAGGTTGCTGGTATGAGAGGGCGTAAAAGAAGAGAATCAAGGAGAGCTATTATAAGCGATAGAAAAATTAATAAAAAAAATAAGTACTTAATGATAGATAAGATTCTATCTTATAATCCTGCACTATTGGAAGGTATAGAGGTATATAAGGATGCAAATAAAAATTTTATGCTATTAATATGTCTTGGTGCATTATTAATTAATTTTCCTTTAATATCAGTACCATGCTGCGTATTGTCTATGTATTTTATTGTGAAAATGCTACAATATATAAGATATAAAAGTATAAACAATATAGTAAATGTATTAGCAAAAGATCTATCATTTAAAGGCATATATGATAAAGAAAAAATAGAGGACATGCTGGATGACTTTAAAACTAAGTATGGAGAAGATATTTTTGAATATAGTGAATTAGTAAATATGGTAGAAAAGTATGAAACTTTTGTGACTAGAATTGAGTATATTTTAAAGGGTGCAAGCTTTAATAAAAAAAGAAATATATACAGTAAAGATATTATAAATAGCAATAAGATGTCTTATATTGATAATGAAAGTAAATTAACTTATAGAGAAGTTAAAGAAAAACAATATAAGAATATTGAAATAAATGGTTTCAAGGATTATGATGAGAATTTATCTATTTTATATAAAGATGAGAATGGAGAAATTAAGATAGTTAACAAAGCAATAGAATTCTTTGAAAATAAAGATAATGAAATATGTAATAATGAAAACGCCATCATGCTAAAAAATGTAAATAAAGAAAATGAAAATCTTACCATATATCTTTATAAAAAGTCATCTATTTTACAAAAAAATGCATTATAAAATTAATTATATATAAATTATATTCTATTAAGACTCTTGGTAACTATAGACATAAAATAATAATTATAGTTGACAGGAGTTGTTTTTATTATTATTTTGTAATAAAATCGAATAGTCAAAAATATGTGAAATTTTATTAAGTTATTATGGAGGATAATATGCAAGATGTAATGATAATAGGAATAGCTGGTGGAAGTGGATCAGGCAAAACTACATTGGCGCAAAATATAAGAGAGGTATTTAATGATGAAGTTACAATACTCTGTCATGATTATTACTATAAATCAAATGAAGGAATTCCGTTAGAAGAAAGGAAAAAGCTCAATTATGATCATCCTAATTCTTTTGATACTGATCTTCTGATACGACACCTCGCGCAGCTAAAAGATTGGAAAAGCATATACCATCCAGTATATTCTTTTGTTGAGCATACTAGGCTGAATGAATCGGTTCAAGTAAAACCAACAAAGGTAGTAGTTGTAGAAGGAATATTAATATTTGAAAATAAAGAACTCTGTGATTTAATGGATATAAAGGTTTTTGTAGATACAGATTCTGATGTCAGAATAATAAGAAGATTGCTTAGAGATGTAAAGGAACGAGGGAGAGATTTAGATTCAGTGATTGATCAATATTTAAGTACAGTTAAACCTATGCATGAGGAATTCGTAGATCCAAGTAAAAGAAGAGCAGATATAATAATTCCTGAAGGTGGATCCAATTCAGTGGCATTGAGTATGCTGCTAGAAAGAATACGAAATTTTATATATAAGAATTAACTATACATAATTTATTCATATAAGTACATATTTAAACCCGTAAGAACTAAAGCTTACGGGCTTTTGCAATTAATTAGCTTATAGCAAACTGACTATTATATAAGTTAGAGTAAAAGCCATTTTCTTCGAGCAATTGTTCATGTTTTCCTTGCTCTATAATTTGTCCATCTTTCAATACTAATATTATATCTGCTTGTTTTATTGTAGATAATCTGTGAGCGATTATAAAACTGGTACGTCCAATCATTACTTGATTGAAGGCTTCTTGTATATTAGCTTCAGTCCTTGTATCAATGTTACTTGTTGCTTCATCTAAAATAAGCATAGGCGGATCTATTAGGATAACTCTGGCGATACAAAGTAATTGTTTTTGTCCTGCAGATAAATTTGCGCCACCTTCGGAAATTAATGTATCATAGCCGTTATGTAATTTCATTATAAAATTATGTACTTTTGCCTTTTTTGCCGCATTTATAATTTCTTCATCGCTAGCATCATTTTTCCCATAACTAATATTATCACGAATAGTTCCCTCGGATAACCAGGTTTCTTGAAGTACCATTCCAAAGAGATTTCTAAGAGTGGCTTTTGAAAAGTCATTAATCTCAATTCCATCAATTTTTATATTCCCAGAATCAACATCATAGAATCGCATAAGTAAATTTACTAAAGTTGTTTTTCCGCTTCCTGTTGGACCAACTATAGCAACTTTATATCCTGATTTCACACTTAAATTAAAATTTTCTATTAATTTCTTAGATTTATCATAAGAAAAGCATACCTTAGAAAAAATAATATTTCCTTTACAGGACGTTGTTGTAATTGAATTTTCTAAATCAGCACTTTCGCTTTTTTCATCTAGAAGGTTAAATAATCTTTTTGCAGATGAAAAAGCGCTTTGCAATTGGGATAATACGCTTGTTACTTCGTTAAAAGGTTTAGTATATTGATTTGCATAAGTTAAAAAGCAAGAAATATTACCTATTGATATGTAGCCTAAAATGCAATATATGGTTCCAATCACACCAACAGCAGCATAAACTAATCCATTTACAAATCTTGTTGCAGGATTGGAAAGGGAAGAATAAAATTGAGCTTTCGATCCACAGCTATATAATCTTGAGTTGATTTCTTTAAATTTGTTAATTGAGGCCTTTTCGTGATTAAATGCATTAATTACTTTTTGATTGCCAAGCATTTCTTCTATATGACCGCTTAATTCTCCTTGGACGCTAGATTGTTCTTTAAACATTTTATTGGAGTGCTTTGCTATAAATGAAGCTATAAATAAAGAAAGAGGTGTTACAAACATCACAACAAAGGTAATAATGGGACTTATGGATAGCATAAATACTAAAGTTAATACTATAGTTATTATTCCGGTAAAAAGCTGAGTTAGTCCTTGAAGAAGACCATCAGATACTGCATCAACATCATTAACAATTTTACTAATAATATCTCCATGAGCATTTGAATCTATGTATTTTAGAGGAAGTGTATTTAGTTTGTTGAAGGCATCTACTCTAAGGTCTTTTACGGTTTTTTGAGTTATATTTGTTGTTAGGATTGAAAGTATCCATTGAAAAAAAGCGCTTATAGCTATAGCAGCAGTAAATGTAAATAATATCGTAGATATTTTAGAATAGTGAACATTTTCTGGACCTAAAATCAAATCAATTGCATTTCCTATAAGAATTGGACAATATAAAGTCAATGAAATACTTAGAATTGCGCTTAGTATGGCGCCCAATAAATATATTTTATAGGGCTTTATATATGCTAATAGCCTAAGTAAAATCGAATTTCTATTCATGAAATTTTCCTACCTTTCTGAATTGTTTTGAGAAATTACAATTTCTCTATAAATGCTGCATCTATTAAATAATTCATCATGAGTGCCCGCATCTAGGAGGTTTCCATCATCGAGTACAAGTATTTTGTCTGCATTTTTTATTGTAGAAATTCTTTGAGATGTGATTATTACAGTAGCTTTATTTTGCAATTCGTTTCTTAAAGAATTTCTTAATTTAGCATCAGTAGAAAAGTCTAATGCACTAAAACTATCATCTAGAATTAAAATATCAGGGTTGCATAAAAGTGCTCTAGCTATTGTAAGTCTTTGCTTTTGTCCACCAGATAAATTTTTTCCACCTTGATCAAGATGAGTTTCGCATCTTTTTGGTAATTTATCTACAAATTCAGAGGCTTGGGCAATTTTAAGACATCTTTTGATATCTTCACTGGAAGCTTTAGGATTTCCGAGTCTTATATTTTCAGCTATTGTACCGGTAAATAAAGTTGCGGTTTGAGGAACAATTTTTATTTTATTTTTAAGTTGTATGAGAGTATAGTCTTTTATATTATGACCGTCTATAAATATATTTCCAATAGATACATCGTAAAATCGGCATATTAGGTTAATAAGAGTCGACTTTCCAGAACCAGTACCTCCAATAATTCCTATAGTTTCATTTGGATAAATCTTAACTGAAATATTGTCTAATGAATATTTGTTTGAATTATCATATGAAAAAGAGACATTTTTTAATTCTACTTTAGGAACATTTCCTTCAATAGGTTCAATATAATTTTGATCTATATTATCCCTAATAGAACTTGAAGTGTCAAAAAGTTCATTTACTCTCGCTGCAGAAGCAGAGGCTTTTGTAAATATAACCACAAGATTAGAAACTACAATAAGAGCAAGAAGTATTTGTGTAATATAATTAACAAAAGCAATTATTTGGCCTTGAGTTAAATCGCCACTATCGACACGTATACCTCCAAACCATATAATTGCAATAATAGAAAAGTTCAAAACAATATATGTAGCAGGATTTAATAGAGAAGATAGCTTACCTACTTTTATTGCAGTATCACTTAAATCTTCATTAAAATCATTAAATTTAGCTTCTTCGTATTTTTGTTTTGAAAAAGCCCGAATAACACGGACTCCTTCAAGATTTTCACGAGTAGTTAGGGATATTTTATCTAACTTTTTTTGTATTAATTTAAAATAAGGGATAGAATTTTTTATTACAATATAAAGTATCAACACAATTAATGGGGTTGCTATAAGGAAGATTAATGAAAGTTTTAAATCTAAAATCATTGCCATCATAACAGCGCCTAACGCTAAAAAAGGCGCTCTAATTACAAGTCTTATAAGCATAGCAACCGCTAATTGAAGTTGATTTACATCATTAGTTATTCTAGTTATTAATGATGAGGTTCCGAATTTATCTATTTCTTTATATGAAAAAGTGTTAAGGTGAGCAAATAATTCATTCCTTACTGTTGTACCAAACCCTTGAGATGCAATTGAGGCATACTTTTGACAAATAAGTGCTGAACTAAGACTTATTATTCCGATGATTAATAGTATAAGACCCATTTTTAATACATAATTAATATCCTTGTTATGTACTCCTATATCGATTATTTTTGCCATTATAATAGGAACAATAAGTTCAAATATTGCCTCAATTAATTTGAAAATTGGCCCTAAGATAACTTGCTTCTTATAATCTTTCAAAAAACGTGCTATTTTCAGCATGGTTATCAAATCCTTTCTTGAGTAAATTAATAATATCATTTATTATTGTAACAAAGTATAACTTATATTAAAAATATTTATCATATATGGGAAGTATATTAAAAAAGTATACACCTTAGAAAAAAGCGCGAAGCGCAATTAAGATCATTTGACTTAGAAAAAAGCGCGAAGCGCAATTAAGATCATTTAACTTAGAAAAAGCGCGAAGCGCAACCAAGAACATTTCACCTTAGAAAAAAGCCGCCCTTCTGAAAAAAGTGCGAAGTACAATTCAGAACTTATCAAGCATAGCAAAGAACTTTTATCTTACTAAAAGCATAAACCTAAATAATAGTATTGAATAAAAAATTACGAGATTAAATTATAAATAATTCACTTTTAAAAGAAACCGAAGTTCAACCAAATGAGAAAGGAAAGAATACATATGGATATTAAGCAGCTTACATATTTTATTACAATTGTAGAAGAAGGGAATATAACAAGCGCAGCAAATAAATTACATATGGCTCAGCCACCGTTAAGCACTCAACTTAAATTATTAGAGACTGAGCTTGGTACAAAATTACTTGAGCGAGGCGCTAGAAAAGTTAATCTTACAGATGCAGGAAAGCTTCTTTATAAAAGAGCTAAGCGTATAGTTGACATCACAAACTCAACTGCTAGAGAAGTTGAGGAGTTTGGAAAAGGAATTCAAGGGACTTTAAAACTTGGAACAATTTCATCCTCGGGAACAGCACTTTTAAATAATAGAATAATTGATTTTAGTAAGAAATATCCTAATATAAAATTTGAAATATTCGAAGGAAATACATATGAGTTAATAGAGATGATAAATTCCGGAATTATTGAAGTCGGAATAGTGAGAACACCTTTCAATTCAAAAGATTTTGAGTGTTTATACTTAGAATGCGAGCCTATGGTTGCTATCATGAGCAAAAATTATGATTTTAAAAATGAATATGAAAAAATAAATTTAGATGACTTGAGAAATATTCCATTAATTATTTATAGAAGATTTGAAAAAATACTGCTATCGGAATTTCAAGAAATAAATATAGAACCGAATATTTTCTGCATAAATGATGATGCAAGAACGACTGTTTTATGGGCAAGAGCAGGCCTTGGTGTTGGAATTGTTCCAAAGTCAGCAGTTAATTTGGAATTTATGAATGATATCAATTATAAAATAATTGATAAAGATACTCTGAGAACTCAAATAACTGCTATATGGATTAAAGAAAGATATTTGTCAGAAGGAGCAAAGAAGTTTTTAGAATTTTTTTATTAGATGTTCATTCATAAATAATGCAATATAGGTTTAGATTTTATAAATCTAGATATTTTATATTACTATATTGATATTAAGGTAATAATAGAAAAATAATAAGAGGACAAAAAGTTGGAAAGATCAAAATAAAATGTTAATATATAAAAAGTAAGCAATATTTAATTAAATTAAGGGGAGACACACATGAAAAAAATAGATGCAGTAATTTTTGATATGGACGGAGTATTAATAGATTCAGAAAGAATATCTTTTAATTGTTACCAAGAAATTTTTAAAGAATATAAGTATGAAATTGATGAATTGTTTTACTTAAAGATAATAGGGAGAAATATTATAGGTATAAAGAAATTAATGGAAGATGAATATGGAGAGGATTTTCCGTTTGAAGAAATATATAAAAAGAAGTCTCAATTAGCAACTGAAGTAACTAATAAGAATGGTGTGATAATTAAACCTGGAGTACATGAGATAATGGACTATTTAAAAAAAGAAAACTATAAAATAGCAGTTGCTACTTCTACGAGAAGAGAGAGAGCTCTTGAGCTATTAGAGAAGGCTAAAATCAAAGGAAAAATAAATTTTGTAGTTGGTGGTGATGAAGTAGAACATTCTAAGCCCAATCCGGAGATTTTTTTAAAGGCATCAAAAGGGTTAAATGTAGAACCGGAAAATTGTATAGTTATTGAAGATTCAGATGCAGGAATTATAGCTGCTCACTCAGCAAAAATGACTGGAATACATGTACCGGATATGAAGCAGCTTGAGGAAGAAAATAGACAGCTTGCATTTAAAGTTTGTAAAAGTCTAAATGAAGTAATGGAACACTTAAAAAGCATTAAAAGCTGATAAAATTAGATCATATGAAAGGAAAACAACCAATGGATGATAAAATAATATATTCTTACTGGGGAATAAGTTTAGAATGTGAAATGATAAAGCAAAACAGTAATGTATTAGTTGTTTTATTACCAGGGATAGGTTATTCACTAGATAGGCCTCTGTTGGATTATTCTAAAAAATTAGCTTTGCAATTAGGTTATGATGTACTTCCTATAAAATATGGATTTCAAATTGCAGGTAAAAAATTAGATAGAGAAAACGAGCTTAAGTATATAATACAGGAATCAATGGGTATTTTTAAGATAGCTATGAATGATGATTATAAAAAAGTAATTTTCATATCAAAAAGCATAGGAACAATTGTACATGCCTGCCTTTGTAATAAGGTTAAAACTTTAGAAATTAAAAATATCTACCTAACTCCTATTAATGAAACCTTAAATTATGGAATTGAAGAAGATTCCTTAATTATTACAGGAACAATGGATCCGCTGATAAATAAAGAAACAGTTAAAGAAATTAAGAAAATTAAAGATGTGAGTGTAATCCAAATAGAAAATGGGGATCACTCATTAAATATAAAAAATGATGTATTAAGCAGTATAGAAGTCCTTTGTAAGGTTATAGAAGCTGAGAAAAAATACTTGAATGATTTAGAAAGTTGGATTACTAAAAATGTATAGTGTCATATGTCCTATGATAAACATTCTCTATTCTTTTATAGTTTCAAATATATATACAACATTTACTAGACTTACTGAATATCTACATTAGAAAGTAGAAACATTTTTGTGCAGTCGGCATTTAAAAATAAGCTGTTGAAGGTTCTTAATAGGTGGTTGTTCCGCTTTAGCTTGTCACATTGAATAATGGGAACATGCTAAAGTGGGTGCAACCACCTTTTAGAACCTTCCAGCGAAATTTTTATAGTCCGACGAAATAAAAATGTTTCTAATTTCGGTTGATTGCATGTGAGTCTAGAACTACATGTTGTATATTCATAAAAACTATTGATAAATCATTTTTGGCTGGATAACTTTTGGGTCGTAGCCGTTGTTTTTTAGTGCTTTAATGATTGCTTCTTTATGCTCATGGCCGAAAGTCTCCATTGTGATATCAAGTTCAACAGCACTGTTTCGGTTTATGCTGACAAATTGATTATGATCAAGTTTGATAATATTACCTTGTGCTTCTGCAATTACTTTAGATACATTTGTTAATTCTCCCGGCTTATCTGGAAGTAAAACAGAAAGAGTACAAATACGTTCT
This sequence comes from Clostridium sp. LS, assembly GCF_002760435.1. Taxonomy (GTDB): domain Bacteria; phylum Bacillota; class Clostridia; order Clostridiales; family Clostridiaceae; genus Clostridium. Next base: position 48,938 of record NZ_AUUU01000051.1, on the reverse strand, counting down.
CTTTCGATAAGGCCATGTTGTACTAAAGATGCAAAAGTGATTACATCCATATTACCTCCACTTATTATTGATACGATTTTTTTATCTTTGACATCTAAGTGTTTTAGAGCTGCAACTGTTAGCAAACCCGAATTTTCCGCAAGCATCTTATGATTTTCAAGCATATCTAAAAATGCTCCGATTAATTCATGATCTTCAATTGTGATAATATCATCGAGATTTTGCTTTATGTATGGAAAAATCTTTGAACCTGGAGTTTTAACCGCAGTACCATCTGCAATTGTATCAACTGCATTTAGCGTTGTTACTTCTCCGTTTTTCAATGAGACTTGCATGCAATTAGCGCCAGCTGGCTCGACACCAATAACTTTTATATTAGGGTTAAGAAGTTTTACTAATGTAGAAACTCCGGTAGCTAATCCGCCACCACCAATTGGAACCAAAATAATATCTACGGTAGGAAGTTCTTTTATAATTTCCATAGCTATGGAACCTTGACCAGTTGCTACTTCTAAATCATCAAAAGGGTGGATAAAAGTATATCCTTTTTCTTCAGCTAGCTCTAATGCATAGTTGCAAGCTTCGTCATAAACATCTCCGTGTAGGATTACTTCAGCACCATAGGCTTTTGTACGATTAACTTTCATAAGTGGAGTGGTGGTTGGCATTACAATTATTGCATTTGTATTATATGCTTTTGCTGCATAAGCGACACCTTGTGCATGGTTACCTGCTGAAGCTGTTATAAGTCCTTTATTTCTATCTTCTTCAGAAAGAGTGCTAATTTTGTAGTAAGCCCCTCTAATTTTATAGGCACCTGTTTTTTGCATGTTTTCAGGTTTTAAATAAACTTTATTTCCTGTAATATCTGAATAATAATCACTATAAACTAATTTGGTTTTTAAAATAACTCTTTGAACAACTTCATATGCTTCTTCGAATTTATCTAATGTCATCATTTTTAAAATATCCCCTTTATGTATGTAAATTGCTTTTTCGCTAATAGTTTTATGATAACATGTTAGTATTTTATGTCAAGTAACACTTTGTTTTATAGATAAATAAAGGAAGATGCATTCTCCCTGCAAAGGGTGCATCTTCCTTTAGATTTTTTTAGTGACCTTTGTGTTTTTCAAGCTTTTTCTTCTTTTTTAGTAAAAACTTTCTTTCTTCCTCTTGTTCTTTTTGTTCCTTAGATTTTACCTTTCGCCGAACCTTAGATTGTTCATGTTGAAGTTTTAAAGCTAACTGAGCTTTGGTGCCTATTCCATTTAAAGCTGTCTCTTTTTTTATTTTTCTTTGCAATCTTTTTGGGTTTTGTCTTTTCTCAATAAGCTTGTTTTCAATAGAAAATAGTGAGGTACTAAAGTTTAGTGAATAAAACCTATTTAGAACAAATTCATAAGTTTCTTCCTCTCTTGGTTCAGCTCCAAAAGTAACTTTACATACATTATATTTACCATCTTCAATAATTTCAAAAACACCAACCCAAAATGGTTCGTTAAAAAGAACAGTTAATTTAATTTTTGATGTCATAATGAAAATCCTCCTGTTTTAGTTATAACTTTATAGAGAACGGACAACCCCAGGAGGGCAGGTTACTGCTATATTAAATTTTAATGATTAAATATAGGTTCTGACTACCAACAGAAACTGTGTTTTTATCTCTTAAGCATAATTATAACAAAGGATAATATTTATGAAAATAATATTTATGAAAATAATAGTTAAGTTTTTAGATATTTAGTAATTTTGTGATGTTTTCACCTAAAACAGCATTAGCAACGTACTGATCTTTAGATAATTTTTTTATGGTTTCTATTGATAATTCCAAATCTCCGTAAGGCATGTCTACCCCAAAGATACATTTTAGAGGAATCTCATTTATTGTAATTTTTAAAACAAGTGTAGAAAAATATGCTGAGGTATCAAGATATAAATTTGGTATTTCCTTTGAAAGTTCTATGGCGGTCAACCAATTGCTTCCGCCCATATGACCCATTATTATTGGAATTTCAGGATAGGCTTTTCCTAATTCGGCAATTTCATTAATGTCTTGTAAAACTAAAGGATTAAATGCATGTATCCAAATTGGTAATTTTCCAAAGTTTCTGGAAGCTTCGAAAATAGGTGCTAATGTTTTTATCTTTCCACTAGGAAGTGTGAACTCACCTAGACCAATAAAATTATTTTTTATTACATGTTCTTGGATATATTCGCTCGTATCATTAGAATTTAATCCTATAGGAACAGAACCAAATCCAATATATCTATCTGGATGCGCTTGAACTATTTTCTTTAGTTCATTTGCAGATTTAAGTTTTATATCTGATGAATATTTTTTTTCGCCAGAGACGATAGAATTTAAAATTTTCATTTCATTTTTAAGGCTTTCTAAATTATCTGCTTTTTCTGGGTGTATTGTTGTTGAGAATAATATTGTTTTATCAACTCCTGATTTGTTCATTAGTTCAATGTGATCATTAACTGGTAGGTTTACGTGTGAATGTCCATCAATAATCATCTAAATCACTCCTTTTAATTTTGTTCTTAGCTCACTTTCAGTATATATAAATAATAAATAAATAAAAGTATGCACTTTTTTGTGATATACTATCATAAAGGAGAGTGACTAAGCGTTGGAAAAAATCTGTTATGTAAGCAATAAAGAGCCGTTTGAATATACTCTGTCTGTAATAAGTGGAAAATGGAAATTAAAAATTATTTATCTACTGGCTTGTGCAGGTACGGTAAGGTATGGATTTTTAAAGAAGAATGTTGAAGGAATTACACATAAGATGTTGAGTTCACAATTGAAAGAATTAGAAAGTCAAGGTATTATATTTAGAAAAGAATTCCCTCAAATTCCTCCAAAGGTAGAATACTCACTTACTAAGAAGGGGGAAAGTCTTATTCCGATTGTAAGAGATATTTGTGATTGGGGTAAAAGAAACATATAAGTATCTATATATGTTGTAAGTGCAGAAAAATAAAAAGAGCTAGCTGTTTAATCTAACTCTTTCATTTTAAAAATATTATATTATTTTAGTTGTCCAATCTTCACAATTCCAAGTTTCTGTAATTATATCTCTATAAAAATCAGGCTCATGGGATACTAAAAGAATTGTTCCTTTATATTCTTTAAGAGCTCTTTTTAATTCATCTTTAGCATCAACATCCAAATGGTTAGTAGGTTCGTCTAAAATTAATATGTTTGTTTCGTTATTAATTATTTTGCAAAGTCTTACTTTTGCGGCTTCTCCTCCAGATAAAACTCTTATTTGAGATTCTAATTGTTTAGTTGTAAGTCCGCATTTAGCAAGAGCAGCTCTTATTTGATATTGAGTATACCCAGGGAATTCTTGCCATACTTCTTCTATGCAGGTATTGCTATTGTTGCCCCTGTCTTCTTGTTCAAAATAACCTATGTATTGATAATCACCTAAATGAACTTCTCCGCTTAATGGCTTTATTATACCAAGTAAGCTCTTTAAAAGAGTTGATTTACCAAGTCCATTTGCCCCAACTAATGCTATTTTTTGTCCTCTTTCCATATATAAATTAAGTGGTTTTGTAAGAGGAGAGTCGTAGCCTATAACTAGGTCCTTAGTTTCAAAGATTACTTTACCTGAAGCTCTAGAAGCTTTAAAATTAAATTCAGGCTTTGGTTTTTCCTTTGAAAGTTCAATTACATCCATTTTATCTAACTTCTTTTGTCTAGATTTAGCCATATTAGCTGTAGCAACATTAGCCTTGTTTCTAGCTACAAAGTCTTCAAGTCTTGCAATTTCTTTTTGCTGTTTTTCATAAGCGGCTTCTAATTTCTTTTTATTTTCTTCATATATTCTTTGGAATTCATCGTAATTTCCAACATATCTTGTAAGCTTTCTTTCTTCCACATGATAAATTAAGTTTACAACAGAATTTATAAATGGCACATCGTGGGAAATTAATATAAATGCATTTTCATACGATTGTAAATATCTCTTAAGCCATTCTATATGTTCTTCATCTAAATAGTTTGTAGGCTCGTCTAGAAGTAAAATATCAGGTGATTGCAGCAACAGTTTACCTAAAAGAATTTTAGTTCTTTGTCCACCAGATAAATCATCAACATCTCTATCTAATCCTAAATCTAAAAGTCCAAGACCCTTTGCAACTTCTTCAACCTTAGGATCAATTACATAAAAACCATTATGATCGAGCATATCTTGTATTACAGCTGTCCGCTCGAGCATTTTATTTAATTCATCTTCACTGCAGTCGCCCATTTTTTCGTATAAAGAGTTCATCTCTGCTTCTAAGTCAAAAAGATATTTAAAAGCATCTCTTAATGCATCTCTTATACTTTGTCCTTTAGTTAAAGCAGCATGCTGATCCATATATCCAACTCTAACATTATTTGACCAAATAACCTTGCCTTCATCAGGCATAAGCTTCCCAGTTACTATATTCATAAATGTTGATTTTCCTTCGCCATTAGCTCCAAGAAGACCAACATGCTCACCTTTTAACAACCTAAAAGAAACATCTTCAAAAATAGCTCTATCTCCAAATCCGTGATTCATATTTTTTACAGTAAGTATGCTCATTAATATCCTCCTAAAATATAAATAGTATCTTTAATTCTACTCTAAAATAGTTTAAATGATGAAAAGCTAATATGTCAAAGTAAATTTCTAAAATTATGCTATAAACATATTGTTAACTCTTATAAATTATAAAGTTGACAATATGTAAATGTTAATACTATAATCTATTTATAAATTATTTAAATAAAAGCTCTATTTATAAGTAAAGCTTATTTAGAGAGTAAGAAAATTAAGCAATATTTAAAAAATGAATTGTTAACTTCAAGGGGGATTATTATGAAAACAAGAGAATTAACTAAGATGTCAATTTGCATTTCACTATTATGCGTATCAGCATATATATCATTTCCGCTTCCATTTACTCCAGCTATGGTAACTGCATTAACAATTATGGTTAATTTAATAGGATTAGTTTTAACACCTAAACAATCTGCTATTGTAATGGGTGTATATATTTTGCTTGGAATTTGCGGAGTACCTGTTTTTGTGGGTGGAACAGCAGGGCTTGGAAAAATTTTTGGTCCAACAGGTGGGTTTATTTTAGGATTTTTAGTTGCAGCACCTGTTATAAGTTTATTGAAAGGAAAGAGCAATGATATAAGAAAATATTTAATGCTTACAATATTAGTTGGAATGCCTATTATTTACATATGTGGCGTATTTACAATGAGGTTATATTTAAAAAATGATATAGCATCAACTTTAATGTCAGCAGTAGTACCATTTATTTTTGGAGATATTTTAAAATGCATTGTCAGTAGTGTATTAGCTATAAAATTAACTCAAACTTTAGGTAGTGTAGTTAATGCCTAAAGTTATATAAAACATATCTTGATATAAGAGGAGAATCATATTTAATGAAAGAAGTTTACATTCTTGGAGGATTAAGAAGTCATATTGGACTTAAAAATGGAATATATAAAAATATATTGCCAGAAATACTGGGCTCAGAAGTACTGAAAGCGTTAATTAATAAGTATAATTTAACAAATGTTGATGAAATAATTTGTGGAAATGCAGTTGGAACAGGAGGAAACATCACTAGACTAATGGCTTTAAATGCTGGAATTTCAGAAGAGGTTCCGGCATTTACAATTGATATGCAGTGTGCGTCAAGTAGTGCCAGTATTGATATAGCATTTTCTAAAATTAGCAGTGGACAAAGTGATTTAATTATTGCTGGAGGTTTTGAAAGCAGTTCCACTCAGCCTATTAGAGCTTATAATAAGAATGATTTAAGGTATAATGAGGAAAATCCTAATTTCACTGTAGCACAATTTTCACCTGGTGAGATAGGTGAAGATGTAATGTTACAAGGAGCTGAAAGAATTATTCAAAATGAAAATATAAGTAAAGAGGAACTTGATTTTTGGACTTTAGAAAGTCATAAAAGAGCTAAGAAAGCTAAAGATGAAGGGAGTTTAAATGATATAATTTTTTCTGTAAACAAAAGTTTTTGTGATGAAGGAATAAGAGAAAAAATAAATCAAAGATTACTCGATAGAATGAAACCACTATTAAATGAAGGTGGTAAACTTACAGCAGGAAATACATGTCTAATCAATGATGGAGCAGCATTTGTAGTATTGTGTTCAGAGGAGTTTTTACTGAGAAGCAGAATGAAACCGAAAGCTAAAATTATTAAAACTACTTTATGTGGAGGCAATCCTTTGATTAGCCCGGCTTCTACTATAAAAGCAACAGATAAACTTCTTGAATCAGTAAACTTAAAGTATACAGATATTTCTGCGTTTGAATTTAACGAAGCATTTGGTGTTATTGATGTTATATTTCAACGCAAAAACCAACATTTAATTAATAGATATAATATATTGGGAGGTGCATTGGCATATGGACATCCTTATGGTGCTTCGGGAGCTATTATTATGTTGCATTTACTTAAAAGTTTAGAGAAAGTAGATGGAAAGTATGGAGTTTCTGCTATTGCGGCAGCAGGGGGAGTAGCTTCAGCTATACTTATAGAAATGGTGTAGAAATTAAAGAGGGAACGATAATGGATTATTTTAAATTATTAAAGGAAATGAGCAGGTTAAGAGAAAATAAAGATTTCCTTGTTATTGATGAAAAAAAATATACTTATGGAGAAGTGTATAATGCATCAAAGTTATTAGGACAAAAATTAAATAACATAATAAAGACTAGCGACTTAGAAGATAGTAAAAATAAATTATTAATATATTGTGATGATTTCTATTTTCAACTTCTAACATTTTTTGCTAGTAATTTTTTAAAGCAAATTCCTATTATTGCGCATAATAGTTTAAAAACAGAAACTATTATGAAGATAATAATACAAAACAATATACAATATGTTATTTCAGACAAATATTTAAAATTCGATAATGTAACGACAGTAGAAATTAATAGAGATATATTAGGATTAGGCTTTGAAGAAATATTGATATATAAAACTAACTTTTTAAGTAGCAATGTAAAAAAATTTAAAGCTTGCATGGGAGCACTTACATCAGGTTCTACAGATATTCCAAAAGTATTATATAGAACATATGAGAGTTGGTCAGATTTTTTTAAAATTCAAAACAAAGTATTTAAAATAAATTTAGATTCTAAAGTATTTATAAATGGAAGCTTAAGCTTTACAGGTAATTTAAATGTCGTAATGTCAGTTTTATATGAGGGAGGAACGATAATTTCTGTAAGCAATTTTAATTGTAAGAAGTGGATACTTGTGATTGATGAGGAAAAAGTTACAAACATATATTTAGTTCCAACAAAGTTGAAAATGTTGAATACATTTCTAAAGGAATCTGTGGATAGTGTTCGAAGCATTTTTACAGGATCACAATTGCTATTTGAAAAGACAGCAGATAAATTAAAGGAAAAGTTTCCAAATTCAGAAATTACATTATATTACGGAGCAAGTGAGCTAAATTACATTACATATTTAAATTATGAAGAAATTCGTTCTAAGCCTTTAAGTGTTGGAAGGCCGTTTCCAAACATAGATATAATTATCAAAGATGATTTTATTTACGTAAATACCAAATATCATGTTGAAGGCATGAAAAATCCATGTACAGTTTATGATATGGGCTATGTTGATAGTGAAGGTTATTTAATTTTTGAGGGAAGAAAAGATAATGTTATTAATAAAGGCGGCTTTAAAATTAGTGGAATAAAGATAGAAAATGAAATAAAGAGAATTAATGGAATAAGTGATGTGGCGGTAATAGGATATGATCATGATAATAAAGGAAAAGAAATTGCTGCATTTATTATTGTAAATAAAGATATTACAAAAAAGACTATTATAGAAAAATTAAAAATTAATCTTATGCCGATTGAAATTCCTAAGAAAATTATTTTTATACAAAATATGCCATTAAATAGTTCGGGAAAAATTGATAGATTTAAATTAATAGAGGATAACCTCCTAGATCATATATAGAAATTTCGAATAACTACAAAAAAACTTGAAAATCTTTAAAACAATCAAATTTTTACTAATAATATTCCTATTTTGGGGCAAACTTAATGTATAAATTTTATATAAATAATTTATTTAAATTTATAGCACTTATAAAAGATATACAATTTATATGAAAGGAGATATTGACAATGATGCATTTTACTAGAGAAATTAAAGAAAGAGCAGAAAGAATGGGATATGAAATGAAGGGTCTTGCTCAAGATATGAGTAATGAGGTAAGAAGCGTGACTGAGTTTATGAAAGAAAAAGCAGAAAAACTGAGTAATGAAATTAAAAATAGAATAATTCGATAAATAGAAAAGATAGCAATGTTGGAAGTTCAATAATTGCTATCTTTTTTGTATTGATTTAAAAGTAACATAAAAAAACAGAAATCATATTATATAGTGGACATGATTATATGGTCAGAAGACTACCTCGATCTATTAATTTTCCTTTTCTAAGTGAAATGGGTGTGACATCGTATTTAAAAAGAAATTTTTTGATTTCGGCTCCCCATTTGTAACTATCTAGATCACCAAAGAAAGCCATCTTATTATTAGAGATCATACCACCAACCCCGCCTATAAAGCCGTAATTTAGTGAAGGTAGTAATATATCTCCAGGAGGAATTAGTAGGATATCAAATTTATATTTTTTTAAAGCTTCAAAAATGCCTTTATCGCTAGTTATTAAAGCATTTTCAGTAACTGGAAGAATAGAGCATTTTGTATATCCCTGAGGAACGTTAATGTGTATTTTTGAAGCTTGAGATTTTAATAAATTTTCATCGCTAAACTTTAAGGTATGTATAAAATACTCTTTTAAGATTAAAGAATTTAAAATAATGTCTCCAGGATATTTAGAAGATAATGAATTTTGTGAAATTAAATAAGTTATATTATTTTCCTCTAAAATCTTAATAAAACTCTTTGAAATATTTTTTTGAATGATAATTTTATTACTAGATTTATTTTTTAGTGTGCTTAGTTGTATATCAGGATGACCGTTTATGGCTTCATAAACATCATCACATTTTGGCACTAATATTGGGTTTGTATTTAATTTTGAAAGGTTAAGCAGCTCTTCTTTCGTAATTCTATAGTCAACAAAACAATGCATACAATACTCCTTTGAAATAATTTAAGATATTTATTAATTTATTTTGAACTCAAAAGGTATGTATGTCAACTGATTGTTAAATTAGTGTTAAAAATAGATTATTATTGGTTAAAAAATAAAAAAATAAATTCTGCATATCCTGAATTTTTTAATACATACTAATATTAAGAAGGGAGTGAAATCCATGCTTATTTTAAAATTAGCTTATAGTGAAGACTTGAGTTTTTCCCGCGACTTACAAGAGCTAAGAGAATTACTAAAGAAAAAAGATATCTTAATAGGGTTTGTTGAAAGTATTGAAGGCAAAACTCATATAATTAAGATAATATGTGAAGAAGAATGCTATAATGAAAAAATAAAAGAAGTTATTAACTTATATGTTAGTAACATTTTATATAGAATAGTTATTGATAATTATAGAAAAAAGGAAATGTTTGAATTTATAACAGATAATTATTTTTTCTTAAAGCAAAGTGAAATATTAGAAGTAGAAGATGAAATAGTAAAAGTGCTAAAATATGAAGAAAATACTCCAAATGAAGATTCAATTTATTGTTTAAATAAGATAAACAACATGATCGAAATGATTAGAGATTGCATAAGTGAAAAACAAGAAATTAATATAGATGGTTTTATAACTTTTAGAATGAAGAAGCTTAGAAGTGACATAGAAAAAATTATAGATAAAGTAGTAGAAAGATATATGGTAGAAAAAGAATATAAGGAATTCATAAAACTATTAAAGTATTTTGTTGAATTACAGGAAAGTAAAATAGAAGAGATAAATATAATAATTGAGGAAGGAAATAATTATATTATAAGAGATAAAGAAGGTAAAAACTTATATTATGATTTTTATAATGAAGTAATAAATGAGCAAAATAAGATAGATTTAAACGTGGAAGATGTGTTAATAAGCGGACTTATAACAAATGCTCCTAAAAATATAAATATATATGGGAAAGAGAAGTGCACAAATAAAGAATTTTTAGATACAATAGAAAATGTATTTGAAAATAGAGTTACTTTTCATGAAGGTGATGTAGATTATAACTCAAAATTTATAATTGCAAAAAAATATTGACACGTATTAACAGAGATGGTATACTGATATTCGTTAAGAAGAAACAGCCGTTTCTCACCTACCAGTGTTAATTCTACTAGTTAGGTTATGGATATCTATTTATGCATGATGCATAATGTGTTGATAATGTTGAGACGGCTATATGGCCGTCTTTTTATTATGTATGTAATTTTTCGGAGGTGAAAAATATTAATAAAGATTTTTCTATGAATGAAGAAATAAGAGAAAAAGAACTTAGAGTGATTGGAAGTGATGGGGAACAGTTAGGTGTTATCTCATCAGCTGAAGCAAGAAGACTTGCAGAAGAAAAAGAAATGGACTTAGTAATGATTTCTCCTAATGCTACGCCGCCAGTTTGTAAGATTATGGACTTTGGTAAGTATATATATGAGCAATCAAAAAAAGAAAAAGAAGCTAAGAAAAAGCAAAAAGTTATAAGTATTAAAGAAATAAGATGCAGTCTAACTATTGAGGAACATGATATTGACATAAAAGCAAAAAATGCTAGAAAGTTCCTATTAGATGGAGATAAAGTTAAAATCACTGTCAGATTTAGAGGTAGAGAAATGGAACTTGCCCATATTGGACAAAAAATTCTTGATAACTTTGCTTCTAAATTAGAAGATGTCTGCCTAATAGAAAAACATCCTAAAAGAGAAGGCAGAAGCATGACAATGGTTTTAGGGCCTAAAAAGGCATAACTTGAGAGGAGGATTTTAATCATGCCAAAAATGAAAAGTCATAGAGGTGCAGCAAAAAGATTCAAAAAGACAGGTACAGGAAAACTTAAGAGAGCTAAAGCGTTTAAGAGTCACATCTTAACTAAGAAGAGTTCGAAGAGAAAGAGAAATCTTAGAAAAGCTGGATATGTTTCAGTAACACAAGAAAAAACTATCAAGAAATTATTACCATACCTATAAAATAGAGGTAGTGCAGGAGGTTTAAGTAATGGCAAGAGTAAAGAGAGCGAAGAATTCTCGTAAAAATCATAAAAAAGTTTTAAAACTTGCAAAAGGATACTATGGTGGAAAGAGTAAGTTATTTAAAACTGCTAATGAATCAGTAATCAGAGCATTAAGAAATGCTTATGTTGGAAGAAAGAACAAGAAGAGAGATTACAGAAGTTTATGGATAGCTAGAATTAACGCAGCTACAAGAATAAACAACTTATCATATTCAAAATTCATGAATGGAATCAAATTAGCTGGAATAGATATCAACAGAAAAATGTTATCTGAAATAGCTATAAATGATCCTAAGGCGTTTTCAGAATTAGTAGAAGTTGCTAAGAAACAATTAAACGCTTAATACATAAAATGCGGCTTAGGTCGCATTTTATTTTTATATATAAATATATGGCGTATATTTTTGTATGCCTATGATTTTGAGGTGTAATGCTTTGATATTTATAGAAAGTAAGGAAAACAACTTATTTAAGAATACAAAGAAACTTAAAGAAAGAAAAAATCGAAATAAAAGTAATAAATATATAATTGAAGGTTTTAGATTAGTACAAGAAGCATTTAAGGCAAAAGTACATATAGATTATTTGATTATTACTGAGGATGCAAAAGAAAAAATTGAGCAATACTTATTGGATTATATAGTAAATGATGATATAAAAATTTATAGAATGAGTGATAATTTATTTAAAGAACTTATTTCTACAGAAAACCCTCAAGGAATTCTTGCAGTTATAAATATGAATAATATGAAGTTAAAAGCTTATGGAGATTTTTATTTACTTTGTGATAAACTTCAAGATCCAGGTAATCTGGGTACTATAATAAGAACTGCACATGCGGCAGGAGTACAGGGAATTATATTAACAAAGGGAACTGTAGATATATATAATGAAAAGACAATCAGATCTACAATGGGATCTATATTTTACGTGCCTATTCATTATGATGATGAAAATTTATCTTTAGTAAATGAATTAAAGGGGAAAGGTTTTAATTTGGTTGTAACTTCCCTGGATACAAATAAAAACTTTTTTCAGGCGGATTTAAGAGGTAAAGTGCTTTTAACAGTTGGGAATGAAGGCAATGGAGTGAGCGGAGAAGTATTAGCTATGGCAGATACAAAAGTTAAGATACCAATGCCTGGCAATGCTGAATCCTTAAATGTTGCAATAGCAGCATCTGTTATTATGTATGAAAAAGTTAGGCAAAATGAAATATAAAAGTGTTAATTCATAAACTTAGAAAAGACTATTGATATTTTTAGGATTTATTTGTATAATTAGTTGTATTAATGAAATATTTAAAAACTGTGAATGAGAGAGTAGATATTAGAAAAGTTTTAAGGGAGAGAAGGTCGTGGACTGCAAACCTTCTTAAATAATATAATATTGAAGTTCACTCAGGAGTTCTAGCTGTGAAAAATTTAGTAGTGGCTGGCGGCAATGAAAGTCGTTAATTAAATTAAGTTGGGTACTTTTATTTAAAGTTCCAATTAGGGTGGTAACGCGGATTTTTCGTCCCTTTTATAGAGGGACGATTTTTTTATGCAAAAAAATCAATCCAGTATTTATTTTATACTGAATTTATCGGAAGGAGAACAATAATGAAAGAAAAACTTAAAGAATTGCAGGAACTTGCATTAAGTCAAATTGAAGCTGTAAAAAACAGCAGTGAATTAGAAGAAATCAGAGTAAAGTTCTTAGGTAAAAAGGGAGAACTTACTACAATATTAAGAGGTATGGGAAGTCTTTCAGCAGAAGAAAGACCAATAGTAGGGAAATTAGTAAATGAAGCTAAGGCTGCTGTTGAGGAAAAATTAGAAAGTGTATTAAAAATAATTAAAGATAAAGAAAAAGCAGAAAAGCTTGCTGGAGAAACTATAGATATTTCACTTCCAGGAAGAAAAAAAGTTATAGGTAAAAGACATCCTTTGGATTTAACTCTTCAAAGTATGGAAGAAATATTTATTTCAATGGGCTTTACAATTGAAGAAGGTCCTGAAGTTGAATTGGATCATTACAATTTTGAAGCTTTAAATATACCTAAAAATCATCCGGCAAGAAGTGAGCAAGATACTTTATATATCAATGATAATATAGTTCTTAGAACTCAAACTTCACCAGTACAAATTAGAACTATGGAAAATCAAAAACCACCAATAAAAATGATATCTCCTGGTAAAGTATATAGATCAGATTCAGTTGATGCGACTCATTCACCTATATTTTATCAAATGGAAGGTTTAGTTATTGATAAAGGAGTTACTTTTGCAGATCTAAAGGGAACTCTAGAGTTATTTGCTAAAAAGATGTTTGGGGATAAAGTTCAAACTAAATTTAGACCTCATCATTTCCCATTTACTGAACCATCTGCTGAAATGGATGCAACGTGTTTTGTTTGCGGAGGAGAAGGATGTAGAGTGTGTAAAGGAAGCGGCTGGATAGAGCTTTTAGGCTGTGGAATGGTTCATCCTAATGTACTTAAAAATTGTGGTCTTGACCCAGAAGTATATAGTGGATTTGCTTTTGGATTTGGAGTAGATAGAATGGTAATGTTGAAGTATGGAATTGATGATATAAGATTACTATATGAAAGTGATATGAGATTCTTAAATCAATTCTAAAATATAAGATATAGTACCCTTTGGTTAGAAATAAGGAGGAAGAAAGATGAAAGTACCATATAATTGGCTTAAAGATTATGTTGATATAAATGTTAGTCCTAAAGAATTAGGAGATAAATTAACTTTAACAGGATCTCAACTTGAGGAGTTAATCGTTCTTGGAGATGTAATTCAAAATGTAGTAACAGGAAAAATTACAAAAATTGAAAAGCATCCAGATGCTGAGAAGTTAAGTATTTGTCAAGTTAATATAGGAAGCGAAGAAATACAAATTGTTACAGCAGCAACAAATATGAAGGAGCAGGATGTTGTACCAGTTGCTCTTCATGGTTCTACACTAGCTGATGGAACTAAAATTAAAAAAGGAAAACTTAGAGGAGAAGTATCTAATGGAATGTTCTGTTCAGAAGAGGAATTAGGTATAGCGGGGGATGAACCTGTTCATGGATTAATGATATTGCCTGCAGATACTAAACTTGGAGATGATATAAAAGAAATTTTAGGGTTAAATAAAGCTATCTTAGATTTTGAAATAACTTCTAACAGACCTGATTGTTTAAGCATGGTAGGAATGGCAAGAGAGACAGCAGCAGCTCTTAGAACAGCTTATAAAATGCCTAATCTAGAATATACATGTAAGAACTCTAAAAACATAAATGATGAATTAACTGTTGAAATTAAAGATTCTCTTTGTAACAGATACATGGCAAGGGGAATTAAAAATGTTAAGATTGCACCTTCTCCAGGATGGATGCAGGAAAGACTTCTGGATGCAGGAGTAAGACCTATTAATAATATAGTTGATATTACAAATTTTGTTATGCTTGAAATAGGTCAGCCAATGCATGCCTTCGATAAAAGAGAAATTTCTACTAATAAAATAGTAGTTGAAAGAGCCATGGATAAAGAAAAATTTACTACACTAGATGAAATTGAAAGAGAGTTAGATGATTCAACCCTTTGTATTAAAGATGGAGATAAAACTATTGGTCTTGCTGGAATAATGGGGGGATTAAATTCAGAAATAAAAGAGGATACTACTGAGGTTATTTTTGAATCTGCTAACTTTGATGGCACTAATATAAGAGTAAATTCTAAAAAATTAAATTTAAGAACTGAAGCTTCTAGTAGATTTGAAAAAGATATTGACCCTAATTTAGCAGAGATAGCCCTAAATAGAGCATGTAGTTTAGTTTGCGAATTAAATGCCGGGGAAGTCATTGAAGGTACTATAGATGTTTATAAGAATAAGAAAGAAGTGAGTACTGTAACTGTTGACTCTAATTGGGTAAATAACTTCCTTGGAACAAATCTTTCTAAAGAAGAAATGAAGAGATGCTTAGATAGTGTTGATTTATTTACAGAAATAAAGGATGATACATTGGTTGTAACAGCATCAACATTTAGAGTTGATATTGCTATTAGAGAAGATATTGCTGAAGAAATTGCAAGAATTTATGGATATGATAATATTCCTACAACTATTTTTAAAGTTTCAACAGATAGAGAACCAAAATATAAAAAGAGATTATTAGATGATAAAGTTGTATTATTTGCAACTGGTAGCGGATTAAATCAATCAATAAGTTATTCTTTTGTATCGCCTAAGGTATTTGATAAAATAAATTTACCAAAGGATAGTAATCTTAGAAATGTGGTTAAGATAAAAAATCCATTAGGAGAAGATTACAGTGTAATGAGAACCTCAACTCTTCCGTCTATTATGGAAAGTTTAGGCAGAAATTATTCGAGAAATAATTCTTATGTTAGATTATTCGAAATGGGTAAAATTTATATTCCAAATGAAGATGATACAAAACTGCCAACAGAGAAAAATATGTTAACTATAGGTATGTATGGAGACTGCGATTACTTAGATCTTAAAGGTGTTGTAGAAAATATCACTGATGGTTTAGGAATAAAAAATGTTAAATATGAAAGAGAAAGTGAAAATGTAAGTTACCATCCAGGAAAAACAGCAAAGATTATTGTTGGTAGAAACAATGCGGGTACAATTGGAGAAGTTCACTTGGATGTTTGTGAAAATTACGGTATTGATGTACCATGCTTCGTTGCAGAATTAGATTTAGATGTTTTATATGAAAGTACTGATATGGATAAAAAATATAAAGCATTACCTAAGTTCCCAGCAGTGACAAGAGATATTGCACTTCTTGTTGACGAAAGTTTATTAGTTCAAGAAATAGAAGAGACAATTAAAAAAGCTGGTGGAAATTTAGTTGAAAAGATAGAATTATTTGATATATATAAAGGAAAGCAAATTCCAGAAGGTAAAAAGAGTATAGCATATGCTATTTGGTATAGAGACGAAAATAAAACATTAACTGATAAGGATGTAAATAAAGTACATGAAAAGATTTTAAAGTCTTTAGAATACAAACTTGGAGCTACATTAAGAGATTAGTGCTATTTAATAGTAAATTATAAGTAATAAGCTAAACTGCTTAAAAATGAAAGCAATTTTATTTTTAAGCAGTTATTTTTTTACTTTAAAAATAAAAAATATTCATTTTAGGAAGGAAAAATTGCATTTACATAGAATAAATATAGTAAAGTGGTTAAAAGTGGTGTAAAGTGGATTAAAATAGAGGGAATTTGTTAAATATTAAAGTGGGAGCTGAGAATATTGTTTATTGGGGAATACCAACATGCGTTAGATCCTAAAAATAGAATAATTGTTCCAGCAAAACTTAGAGATGGTCTTGGAAGCAAATTCGTTATTACAAAAGGTCTTGATGGTTGTTTATACGCTTATCCGCTTGAGGAATGGAAAATACTAGAGGAAAAAATGAAAACTTTGCCTTTAACAAACAAAGATGCAAGATCTTTCGTGCGGTTCTTTTTTTCTGGGGCTTGTGAAGTCGAGTTAGATAAGCAAGGAAGGGGATTAATTCCACAAAATTTAAAAGAATATGCAGGTATAGAAAAGGACATAGTAAGTATTGGAGTATTATCTAGAGTAGAAATTTGGAGCAAAGAAAAGTGGAATGAATACAATGAATCAAATATTGACTTTGATTCAATAGCAGAAAAAATGAATGATTTAGGAATATAAGGAGTTTTTATTATGGAATTTAAACATGTTTCAGTATTATTAAATGAGTGTATAGACGCACTAAACATAAAAGAAAATGGAATTTATGTTGATTGCACTTTAGGAGGAGCAGGGCATTCATCAGAAATTGTAAAACATCTATCTAGAGATGGAATGCTTGTTGGGATAGATCAAGATAAAGATGCTCTTAAGGCAGCAAAGGAAAGACTAAAAGATTTCGATAATGTAAAATATGTTCATAGTAACTTTTATGATATAGAAAATATATTAAATAATTTAGATATTGATAAAGTAGACGGAATATTGATGGATCTTGGAGTTTCCTCATATCAGCTTGATGAAGCTTCTAGAGGCTTTAGCTATATGCAAGACGCTGATTTAGATATGAGAATGAATCGAGATAATGATCTTTCAGCTTATGAGGTTGTAAACAACTATAGTGAGGATGAATTATATAAGATTATCAAAGATTATGGAGAGGAAAGATTCGCTAAAAGGATAGCAAATTTTATAGTTAATAGAAGAGTGGAAAAACCTATTGCGACAACTTTTGAATTAGTGGATATCATTAAAGCTGCAATACCAGCAAGAATGAGAAGAGAAGGCCCCCATCCAGCAAAAAGAACCTTCCAGGCTATTAGGATAGAAGTTAATTCAGAATTAAAAATATTAAACAAAACTATTGAAGATGGAGTAAACAAGTTAAATAAAGGTGGAAGAATGGCTATAATAACATTCCATTCTTTAGAAGATAGAATAGTCAAACTAAAATTTAGAGAATTAGAAAACCCATGCAATTGTCCAAAAGAATTTCCAATTTGCATTTGCGGAAAATTACCATTAGTCAAAGTGATTTCTAAAAAGGGCATAGAACCAACTAAGAATGAGATTGAAGAAAATCCAAGGAGTAGAAGCGCTAAACTTAGGATAATAGAAAAATTATAATTATTATTATGTTATAAATGAGTTGGGATGTGAATAAATTGGCAAGAAGAGAATATGATTATATAAAAGGGAATACAGTATTAGCACCAGAGAGAAAAACGAGAATACGTAAACCGGATAAGAAGCAAATACAAATAAAAAAACGAAGAAAAATAGCAAATAAAAATATTGTTTTAAAAAACAGAAGAAAGAACGATAGAAAGTATCTATTAACTGTTGCAGTAATGGTAATTGGTCTTGGTCTAATAACAATTTATGAAGATAACAAGGTTTACAGTATGCAAGGTAAGGTGAGTGGTTTAACTAATGAAATTAAACAAACTCAAGAGGATAACGAAGCACTAGAAGTACAGATATTAAAATATTCTTCATTGAGCAATATTCAAGAAAATGCTAAAAACAAATTAGCTATGTATGTTCCAAATAAAGATGAAACCGTAAGAATTGATTTTTCTCAAAATTATTTTAAGGATTTGAAACCCAAGGAAACTGAAACTAGTACAAAAGAAAAAAACTTGTTCTCAAGATTAATTGGGTTTATAAAGTAATTATATAATTAAGTATTATTTATAATTTTAACTTTTATATTACTCACATGGGGACAGTAATAATAATATTTTTTCTGCATTTTATATGATTTGGTAAAAGAATTATTACAAAATAATAAATGACTAAATTAATTAATGCTATATCAATATTATGCCTAAAAGAAAGTGCATGGGGGAAATAGAAGTTGAAAAAGAAAAATTATAAAGATAGGGCAAAAATGCGCCAAAGGATGAGCATTGCGGCTTTTGGATTGACCTTAGTTTTTGCAATCTTGACTATTAGACTATCATACATAATGATAGTTAAAAGGGCTGATTATGCTGCAAGAGCAGAAGAACAATGGACAAGTGAAGTAAAAATAGATGCTATAAGAGGAAGAATATTAGATAGAAATGGTAAAGAGCTTGCTGTATCCGCAAATGTGTATAGAGTTGACTTTGATCTAAATTCTATAAGGACTTATTTAAAAAGAAGTTTAAAGGATTTATCAAGTAAAGAAATTGAACATATGAAAAGTGAGGGGATTCCGGTGCCATCAGGAGATGCTGGTTTAACAACTGATGATATAGCACCTCCAATTGCAAAAGCATTAGATATGGATGTTGCCGATATAAAAGATAAATTGGAGACAAGGCTTCCAAGTGGAGCTCTAGCTGGATCAGCTATTGTTAAAAGAAGAATAGAAAAAGACAAAGCTGATAAAGTGAAAGAGCTCAATATAAGTGGCGTTTTAGTTTCTCCAGACACGAAGAGATATTATCCTAATAATAATTTTCTAGCACATGTATTAGGAAGTACAAATGTTGATGGTAAAGGCTTAACCGGAGTAGAGCTTCAGTACAATTCATATTTATCAGGAATTCCTGGTATGAAGATTGCAGAGCTTGATAAAAATAATAGAGATTTACCTTACACCATATCTCAGTTTACATCACCAATAAACGGTAAAGATGTTACTCTCACTATTGATGAGAATATACAAAGCTTTGCTGAAAAAGCTGCTATTCAAGCTTATGAGGATACTAAGGCTAAAGCAGTATCAATTCTTGTTATGGATCCAAAAACAGGGGAAGTTTTAGCAATGGTTAATAAGCCGGATTTTAATCCTAATAACCCACGTGAAGGTGCAGATAAATTTGATGGAGCAACTACAGAGGAAAAAGTGCAAAAAATGTGGAGAAACAGGCTAGTTAACGATACATTTGAACCGGGATCAATATTTAAAGTAGTAACAGCTATTACTGGATTAGAAGAAAATATAGTTAATAAGGATACTAAATTTTATTGTGGAGGCTCATTGAAGGTTGGGGGAATAAATCCAAAATGCTGGAGAACTCAAGGGCATGGAGCACAGGTTTTTCCCGATATAATCCAAAATTCTTGTAATGTTGGATTTATGGAATTGGGTGCTATGATTGGTAAAGAAAAATTATGTGAATACATTAATAAATTTGGTTTTGGTAAACCTAGTGGAATCGACTTGCCAGGTGAAGCAAAGGGTATAGTTAAACCAGTGGATAAAATTTCAGAAGCTGACCTAGCAACAATATCGTTTGGACAAACTAATACAGTAAACTCTGTGCAATATATGGCTGCTTTTAATGCTATTGCAAATGGTGGCACTTTAATTCAGCCGCACGTAATGAAAGAGATTACTCACCAAGATAATAATAATTCAGAGATAGTTGACGAAACATTTAAACCTAAAACTACTACTGTTGCAAGTCCAGAAAAGACAGCAGAACTTAGAACTTATCTTGAAAGAGTTGTAACTGGTGGATCTGGAACAGGAACTTTTATTGAAGGATATCATATTGGTGGTAAAACAGGAACTGCTCAAAAAGTTATTAATGGTAGATATCAAGAGGGGGCATATATATCATCCTTTGTTGGAATGGCACCTGTTAGCGATCCTAAAGTGACTATAATGGTAACAATAGACGAACCAAGCAACGGAGTATATTATGCTGCCCAAGTTGCAGTACCACCAGCTAAAACATTATTTTCTGATATTTTTAATTATTTAAATAGTAAATTCTCTGATGAAAATGGAGGACAAATTACTAGAGAGGTTGTAATCCCAGAAGTTAGAAATATGAAAATCGCTGATGCTAAAAAAGCATTAAAAGATGCGAAGTTGGATTTTAATGTGGATGGCGATGGCGAGGCAGTCGTAAATATGACGCCATATCCTGGATATTCAGTAAAAGAAGGATCAAAAATAAATCTTTACACAGGTAGTGATGCGACTTATAATAATAATGTTGTAATGCCAGATGTTAGGGGTTATTCAAAGGAAGATGCAGATGCTTTGTTAAAAAATCTTGGAATTGTACCTACCTTTGAAGGAAGTGGCGCCGTATGTGAGCAAGATATTTCACAAGGTGAAGTAATAGCTAAAGGAACGACGGTTAAACTTACATTGAGTTCAGATTATAAAGATTAAAAAAGGATAATGAGAATTAAGGCGAAAGTTTTTATCCTAAATGTTTATGATTTAGTAAAGAGTTTGCAATGAATTAGACAAATGAAAAAGTATTAGTATGTGAGGATGCTCGCATGCTAATATTTTTTAATAGTAACTTAAGGATTTTTTGAAACTTATTATAAATTTCAAATCTAAAAATGCTTTAATACGAAAGGGTAAATGGAGGAACATCGTTGAAAAAGATAAGATACAGAAATAAAGGAAAAATGCGTCAGAGATCACGGATTATAGCTTTTTCACTGACAATAGTTTTTGCGCTATTAATAATTAGATTATCTTATATAATGGTGGTTAATGGTGCAGACTATTCTGGTAGAGCAGAAGAACAATGGACAAGTGAAGTAAAGATAGATGCTAAAAGAGGCAGGATACTTGATAGAAATGGAAATGAACTTGTTGTATCCGCTAATGTCTATAGAGTAGATTTTGATTTAAACGCTATGAGAGCATACTTAAAAAGACAATTAAAATCCATTCCCAGCAAAGAACTTGATCATATGAAAAGCGTAGGTATTCCTATACCTGCAGGAAACTCTGGATTAAATTATGATGATATTGCACCAGTAATTGCAAAGATATTAAATATGGATGTATCAGAAATAAAAGCTGATTTAGAAAAGAAACTTCCAAGTGGTGCTGAAGCAGGATCTGTTACTGTAGCACGAAAAATAGAAAAAGATATGGCTGATAAAATTAAAGAACTTAATATAAACGGAATTATAGTTTCACAAGATACAAAAAGATATTATCCAAATAACAACTTTCTTTCACATGTTTTAGGAATTACTGATCCTGATGGTAAAGGCTTAACTGGAGTTGAATTTCAGTATAACTCATATTTATCAGGAATTCCTGGAATGAAGATAGCAGAGCTTGATAAAAATAATTCAGACTTACCGTATACTGTTCCTAATTATACATCACCAGTAAATGGAAAAGATGTTACGTTAACTATTGATGAAAATATTCAAAGCTTTGCTGAGAAGATAGCAAAGAAGTGCTATGATGAAAATAAGGCTAAAGCTGTTTCCATATTAGTTATGGACCCTAAAACAGGTGAAGTTTTAGGTATGGTCAACAAACCAGATTTTGATCCTAATAATCCTAATAAGGGCGCAGACAAATTTGATGGAGCAAATAGTAATGATAAAGTACAACAGATGTGGAGAAATAGATTAGTAAATGATACATTTGAACCCGGATCAATATTTAAAGTAATTACTACTATATCAGGTTTGGAAAATAATGTTGTTAATAAAGACACACAATTTGTAGATAATGGTTCAATATCTGTAGGCGGTATTACCGTAAAGGACGCGGAACAACAAAATGGACTTCAAAATTTACTTCAAATTCTTCAAAATTCATCTAATGTAGGATTTGTAAAATTGGGACAAATGATTGGTAAACAAAAACTATGCGATACTATTGAGAAATTTGGATTTGGAAAAGTGAGTGGAATTGATTTACCAGGTGAAGCACCTGGAATTGTAAAACCAGTAGATAAGGTTTCAGAAGCAGATCTTGCAACAATATCATTTGGACAAACTAACACCGTAAATTCGGTTCAATATATGGCTGCATTTAATGCAATCGCAAATGGAGGAACACTAATTCAGCCCCATGTAATGAAGGAAATAACTCATAATGACGAAAATAATGTTAATATTGTGGATGAAACTTTTAAGCCTAAAACTTCTACAGTTGCAAGTCCGGAAAAGACAGCAGAACTTAGAAGTTATCTTGAAGGAGTTGTAACAGGAGGATCAGGGACGGCTACTTTTATTGACGGATACCACATTGGTGGTAAAACTGGTACAGCTCAAAAGGTTATTGATGGTAAGTATGGGGAAGGTAAATATATTTCTTCATTTGTTGGGATGGCTCCAGTTAATGATCCCAAAGTTACTATTATGATAACTGTTGATGAACCTAGTAATGGTGCATATTATGCAGCTCAAGTAGCAGTACCATATGCTAAACTATTATTTACAGATGTTTTTAACTATTTAAATGGTAAAGCATCTGATGACAGTGAAAAAATTAATAAAGATGTTGTTATTCCAGAAGTTAGGAATATGAAGGCTCAAGATGCTAAAAAAATATTGAAGAATGCGGGATTAGATTGCAATATAGATGCAGATGGAGAAACAATAGTAAATATGACTCCATACCCAGGATCTTCAGTAAAGGAAGGCTCAAAAATAACACTTTACACAAGTGGTGATGCGACTTATAATAATAATGTTGTAATGCCAAATGTTAGGGGATATTCTAAAGATGATGCTGTTACTTTGTTAAAAAGCCTTGGAATTGCAGTTGCTTTTGATGGAAGTGGAACTGTTTCAGCACAGGATATTTCTGAAGGAGAAATTATCACTAAAGGAACAACTGTTAAATTAACATTAAGCTCTGATTATAAAGATTAAAGTTGAACTAAAGAGAAAGTAAAACTTAATTTTAAACTAAAACTGTTTTCTTTGTAGAGGATTTAAAGTAAATTAGACTAATGATAAAATACTAGCATGTGGGAATGCTCGCATGCTATATTTTTTTAGTTCATAAATTCTAAAAAATTCATCACTCTATAATGCTTATTATAGAGCTGATAGAGTAAGGTAAATTAGTTAGGAGAGATTCAATATGAATTTGAAAAGTATTTTAGATGGAATAAATTATAAAGTTGTTAAAGGTGATATTGATGTAGAAATTAATAAAATAAGTTATGATAGCAGAAAAGTAGAAGAGCTTGATGTTTTCATTTGTATAAAAGGTTATGCAACTGATGGGCACAGATATATTGATAAAGCAATTGAAAAAGGAGCTAAAGTAATAATTATCCAAGATGATGTAGAAATAAAAGGAAATAGTCTTACTGTTTTAAAATCGGATGATACTAGAAAAGCTTTAGCATTAATGGGATCTAATTATTATGATAACCCAAGTAATAAAATGAAAATAATTGGTGTAACAGGAACAAACGGTAAGACAACTACAGCTTTTATGATAAAAGACATTTTAGAAGCTAATAATAATAAAGTTGGACTAATTGGAACGATAGCTAATTACATTGGTAGTGAAAGAATCCATACCGAAAGAACAACTCCAGAATCATTAGAATTGCAAGAACTATTTGCTGAAATGGTAAAAAAAGGTGTAGAATATTGTGTTATGGAAGTATCTTCACATTCTTTGGAATTAGATAGAGTTTATGGTGTGCAATTTGAAATTGGTATTTTTACAAATTTAACTAGAGATCATTTAGATTTTCATAAGACTTTTGAGAATTACTATAAGGCAAAATTCAAGTTATTTGAAAGATCCAGAATAAAAGTTATCAATGTTGACGATAATTATGGAAGACAAGTAATTGCCGATTTAAATAACTTAAAAAGTGATAATATTTATTCGTTTTCTGTAAAATGCAATTCTGATTATAAAGCTTTTGATGAAGAAATGGGCAGTAGAGAAATTAAATTTAAACTTAATTTAGAAAAAGAAGAAGACTTTATATTGAGTATACCTGGTGAATATAATATTTATAATGCATTAGGTGCAATAGTATCATGCTCAAAATTAGAGATACCTATAGAAGCAATAAAAAATGGAATAGAGAATGTTGTGGTTTTAGGAAGATGCGAAAGAGTAGCTAAAGAATACAATTTGCCTTATGAAATAATTATAGATTATGCTCACACTCCAGATGGACTTGAAAATATTTTAAAAACTGCAAAAGAATTTACCAATGGAAAGTTAATCAGTGTATTTGGCTGTGGTGGAGATAGAGACAAGGTTAAAAGACCACAAATGGGGAAAATATCAATAGATATAGCTGATATTTCAATAATAACTTCTGATAATCCAAGAAGTGAAGATCCTATGAGTATTATAAAGGATATAGAGGAAGGCTTGGATAAAGATAATTATATAGTTATAGAAAATAGGAAAGAAGCTATAAAAAAAGCTATTAGCATTGCAAATACGGGGGACGTAATAGTTATTGCTGGTAAGGGTCATGAAACTTATCAAGTTTTGAAAAATGAGACAATACACTTCGATGAAAGAGAAGTTGTAAAAGAAATACTTGATGCAGTTAACAGTTAACAATGAACAGTTAACAATTAAGGACCAAATCCCTAAAGGGATTTGTAAAAATGATAAACAATCTTATTTAATAGACATTTGAAGATAAAAAGCTTGAAATTTATAACTGTAAACTGTTAACTGCAAACTGTTAACTGAACTAAAGGGGTGGATGAAATTGGATTTAAGTTTAAAAGAAATACTGGAAGCTGTATCAGGAGAAATTATAATTAAAAATAATGAAGGGATTTTTAATAAAATTTCTACGGATACAAGGAAAATAGAAAAAGATAACTTGTTTATTGCGTTAAAAGGAGAAAATTTTAATGGTAATGATTATGCTGTAGCTGCCATAGAAAAAAGGGCATCAATAGTAATAATCGATGAAATAAAATTTCTTCCTGGAGAATTAAATGATAAAGGAACTATTATTAAGGTTGATGACACTAAAACAGCGTTAGGGGATTTAGCTAGATTTTATAGGAAAAAGATAGGAATAAAAGTGGTTGGAATAACTGGTTCTACTGGAAAAACATCAACAAAGGATTTAGTTGCTGCCTTCTTAAGCGGAAAATATAGAGTGTTTAAAACTCAAGGAAATTTTAATAATGAAATAGGCCTGCCGCTTATGATATTTGAACTATCAAAAGAATATGACATTGCTGTACTTGAAATGGGTATGAGTAATTTTGGGGAAATAAATAAACTTGCAAGTATAGCACTTCCAGATATTGCTGCTATAACTAATGTAGGTGTTGCACATATAGAATATTTAAAAACTCGTGAAAATATACTTAAAGAAAAAATGTCTATAGTTGATTTTTTTGAAGAAAAAAATTCATTAATAATAAACTGTGAAAATGATATGTTGAAGTTAGTAAATGAAAGTGATAAATATAATTTGGAAAAAATAGGCTATGATAAAGACTATGAGGTTTATGCTGAGAATATAGAACTGACTGATAAGTACACATCCTTTGATGCAGCTACTAAGAACGGTAAAAAACATAGATTTACTTTAGAAATGATTGGCGAGCATAATGTACTAAATGCACTTATAGGAATACAAGTTGCAAGAAATTTTGGACTTACTTTTGAGGAAATGGAAAAAGGATTAGAAAATTTTAATGCAACATCTATGAGACTTGAATTTATTAAAAATGATAACTTTACAATTATAAATGATTCCTATAATGCAAATCCTGATTCAATGAAAGCAGCCCTTGAGGTTCTTAAGAATTATAATGGCAATAAAAAAATAGCGGTTCTTGGCACTATGGGCGAGCTTGGTGATTATGCAAAAGAAGCTCATATTGAAACTGGAAAATTTGCCAAAGGAAAGGCAGATATTTTATTAACCACAGGAGACTTTAAGGAATTCTATAAAAAAGGTTTTGAAAAAGATACTATAATATTTGATGACAAACAAGAATTAATGGAAGAATTAGTAAATATAATTAGTACAAATGATGTTATTTTAGTTAAGGCATCTAGAAGTGAAAAATTTGAAGAAATTGTTAAATGTTTAGAGAAAATAAAATAAAACGAAGGAGGTGACTTGCCTTATTTAGGCATTTTCTTTTAGATGCCATGGGCAACACTGGATGGGGGAAGCAATCAACTTATTAATTAATTGGAGAGTTTTAGGATCTTTATTAATAGGATTTTTATTCTCAATAGTACTTGGGCCAATATTTATACCTATATTACACAAACTGAAATTTGGTCAAAATATAAGAAAAGATGGCCCCAAGAGTCATCAAAAAAAATCAGGAACTCCTACTATGGGAGGACTAATATTTTTTATAGCAACTGCAGCAGCCATATTGATTATGGGACAAAAGCTTATGAGTAAGGAAATGATTATCTTGTATTCATTTTTAGCCTTTGGTTTTATAGGCTTTTTAGATGATATATTAAAGATAATTCATAAAGATAATTTAGGATTAAGAGCTGCACAAAAGATGATACTATTAATTATATTCTCTTTAGCATTAGCTTGGTATGGATATAATTATGTTG
This sequence comes from Clostridium sp. LS, assembly GCF_002760435.1. Lineage (GTDB taxonomy): Bacteria > Bacillota > Clostridia > Clostridiales > Clostridiaceae > Clostridium. The sequence goes on along the minus strand of NZ_AUUU01000051.1, from coordinate 21,938 downwards.
GCACAGATATAATATTTCCTTTTGGAAGTAAAGATTTTAGATTAAATTTAGGTATATTATATATACCATTTATAATTATTTATTATGCAGCTGTAACTAACGCAGTAAATTTAACAGATGGAATAGACGGTCTTGCAACTTCAGTTACAGTAATTGTTTTAACTTTTTTTGCAATTGTAGGTTTTAGAACACATAATTCAGAGGTAGCAATTTTTGCATTAGCATTAGCCGGAGCACTTCTCGGGTTCTTAAAATTTAATGCTTTTCCTGCTAAAATTTTTATGGGAGACACAGGGTCACTAGCCCTTGGAGGTGCGATTGGAACAATAGCATTAATGTTAAAGATGGAATTATTTGTAGTTATAGTTGGAGGGATTTATTTAATTGAAACTTTATCTGTTATAATTCAAGTTACTTCGTTTAAATTAACTGGTAAAAGAGTATTTAAAATGTCTCCTATACATCATCATTTTGAACATTTAGGATGGAGTGAAGTGAAAATAGTAACAGTATTTTCAATTATTACTGCGATTTTATGTGTAGTTGGGTTTATAGCACTTTAGTTAATTAGATTTGGAGGATTTATGTATGAAGATCATTAGGTCCAAAAGAAAAAATAAAATGGGTGAAATAGATTATGGGGTATTCTATACTGTTGTTTTATTATTGTCTATTGGTGTAATTATGGTTTATTCTGCAAGTTCCTATTATGCCATGTTTAAGACTGGGGATAGCATGTATTATTTAAAAAAACAAGGACTTGCAGCAATTGCTGGAATTATTGCAATGGCATTTACAATGAGTTTTGATTATCACAAGATTAAAAAATATACAGTGCCAATAATGATAGGGTGTATTCCGCTTCTATTTTTAGTATTTCTTTTTCCAAGTGTAAATGGAGCACAAAGATGGATTCCCCTTGGGCCTTTTGGAAGTTTGCAGCCATCAGAGCTAGCTAAATATGTTGTAGTATTATTTTTAGCTAGAAGCCTTGAGGTTAAAGGTGAAGGAGTAAAACAATTTTCAACCGGAATAGTGCCTTACTTATGCGTTTCTGGGATGTATGCAGCTATTGTATTATCCCAAAAAAACTTAAGCATTGCATCTGTAATAATGATTGTTACGTTTATTGTACTTTTTGCTGCTGGAGGAAAATTAAAACACTTATTCGGAATTGTAGCACCTGTTATGGTTGCAGCCGCAGTTGCATTCACGGTGTTAGAACCATATAGAATGAAAAGATTAATGAGCTTTACAAATCCTTGGAATGATCCAATAGGTGATGGGTATCAATTAATTCAATCATTCTATGCATTAGGTGCAGGAGGAATTACGGGCCTTGGTTTAGGTCAATCAAGGCAGAAAACTTTATATATGCCTGAGCCACATAATGATTTTATTTTCTCCATAATTGGAGAAGAGTTAGGATTAATTGGATGTATATGTATAATAACTCTATTTGTAATTTTTATTTGGAGAGGAATTAGTGTAGCAATGAAGGCAAGGGATACTTATGGAACACTTCTTGCTATAGGTATAACTTCAGTTATTGGAGTGCAATCCTTAATTAATATAGCGGTTGTAACGGGTTCAATGCCAGTTACTGGAGTACCCTTACCATTTATAAGTTCTGGAGGAACGGCCCTGGTAATAAATATGACTGCAGTTGGGATACTTTTAAACATATCGCGGCAAGTTGAGGGAAAAGAAGAAATCAAGGAAATCTAAAATGGAAATTTTAAAAGAATTATAATAAAATAAAGAGTAAGGAATTTATATTAATATTCTTTACTCTTTATTTATTATAATGCAATGAAATAATAAGAAACTTTTAGCATTACATATTAATAGTTATTTTATTCTGTAAATGATATTTTAAGATAATTGTTTAAGCAAGTTATAATAGAAAAATAAAATTCAGTAGGGAAATTTAATGAAAATATAATATTAAAGTGGTATTATATATATGAAAATTCATGTTATTATATAATTAGAATTTAAGAATAGGGATAAGTATATGATTAAAGAAAATAATAAACTAATTTTAAAAGCTAAGAAAAAAAGGCGAATGAAAAAAATAATTATAATAGGTATAATTCTAATAGGGATTGGAATTGTTTTCTCAATTAAGTCAAGTTTCTTTATTATAACTAAGGTGTCTGTTTTAGGAAACCCTGTTATGAGTGGAGACGATATTAAGAAAAGAACAGAAGGTTTAATTGGACAAAACATCCTATTTATAGATAAAAAAAACATAATTAGTGAAGCTGAAAAAAATCCATATGTTAAAAGTGTGGAAATTACAAAATCATATCCAAAACAAGTAAACATTAAGATTACAGAAAAAAATGGAGTATTCTACGTGGAGAAAGATGGGTATTATTATGTCTTGGATAGCGAAGGTACTTTACTTGAAAAAACAGATAATATTAATAATAGAAATTTAGTTAATATTGTAGGAATAGATTTAAAAAATGTGGAGTTGGGAAATCAAAGCCTTGATGATACAAGAATATTGAGTTTTTTTGATACTTTTTATCAAATTATTAGTAATAATCCAACTAATTATAATATTGATTCAGTTAACATTAGTGATCTTATGAATATAAAGGTTTATATTGGGAAAGTAGAAGGAAGATTAGGTAACGATGAAAACATACCTGATAAAATGAATAAGTTACTGCATATAATTGAAAGTCCTGATATTGGGATTGTTAAAGGATATGTAGATGTAGGATTCAATGGTGCACCAGTATATTATAAAGAAAGGTAAGGTAGAAATGAAAATATCTAGATCGCAATTACTTATAGCAATTGTTTGTGGACTTTTAGGTTTTTTATTAGCGTATCAATTTAAAGTCTTATCTAACAAAAATACAGCAGAAGCAAATATTAGCAATTATGATAAAAATGATATTATTGCAGAAGTTGAATCACTAAAGAAGGAAAAGGATGAATTATCGAAAACTAATTCCAAGTTATCAGATGAGCTCAAGCAAATGGAGGAAACTGCAGCTAAAGATGGTGACTTGGGTAAAGATATAAAAAATCAACTAGATAATGCGAGAATGGTTCTTGGAGTAGTTGATGTAAAAGGACCAGGGATAGTATTAACAATTACACCTAAAACATCTATTTTTGGTTCTAATCCTGGTGATAATAGCAGAGATTTAGGTGAAGATGAATTAGTTCATATAGTAAATTTACTATGGTATTCAGGAGCAGAAGCTATATCTATAAATGATATTAGGATAACTCCGCAAACTGGAATTAAGACAGCAGGAAATGGAATAGCGATAGGATCTACAGGAAAAGTATATCCTAAAGATAAAATAGTAATTAAAGCAATTGGTGAGAAGGGGAGACTTAACGTGGGAATTTCGTTCCCAGGTTCATTAGAATATCTTGCTCTTCCTAATTATAATAATGAAGTGAAGACAGAAGATGATATATTTATAGGAAAATCAACACAGTCATTAAAGAATGACTTTATTAAATCAGTAACGGAATAGGAGAGAGTAATTTGGTAGCAGTTATAGGACTATTAATTGGAGTAATACTTGGCTTTGTATTAGATGTAAATATATCGGATAAATTTTCACCATATATGTCTGTAGCTATTCTTGCCTGCTTAGATTCAGTATTTGGAGCGATTAGAGGAAATCTTTCTAAGAATTTTCAAGCTGATATTTTTATATCAGGCTTCTTTGGTAATGCGCTTCTGGCAGCAGGGCTTGCATATTTAGGTGATAAACTTGGAATACCAATATATATGGCTGCAGTTATTGTATTTGGCGGAAGGATATTTGATAATTTTGCTATTATAAGAAGATTATTATTGGAGCAATTTAAAAGCTGGAGAAAGAATAAAATTAAAAAAAATTCATTAGAAGAACAACAGGAAGTTAAATAGAGGGGTGAGGTGATGAAAAATAATAAAGGCTTTTTCTTTGTTTTCATTGCGACCATAATATTAGGTGTTTTAATATCAATGGATTTTAATTTTAAAGGTGTTCAATCTTATAGTCAATTAAATTCATCGCAGTATCAAAATGCAGTTGAAGAAAGAGCAGCTTTATATAGGGAAATTGGAAATCTTAAAGAGGATAATATTGAGAAAAGGGATAAAATAAGAAATTATGAGAATAATGATAAGAAAAATGATAAGATACTGGAAGATATGAAGGCCCAAATCAATGATTATGAAATGTTAAGTGGATTAAATAAAATTGAAGGACGAGGAATAATATTAACGATAAATGATGGAAAAGCTAATGCATTAGAAGAAAATACTGATGAAATAAACAATAAACTTTTACATGATAATGATATGGCGTTAGTTTTAAATGAACTTCGAGTTGCAGGAGCAGAAGCTATCAGTGTAAATAATCATAGGATAGTTCCGTGGTCTGGTGTAATATGCAATTGGGCTTTTATAGGATTTGATGATGGGGGAATGGAATATGCACCTTTTAAAATCTATGTTATTGGAGATCCAGAAAAGTTAAAAGCAGCTCTATTGGAAGATGGCAGCCATGTGAAGCAGCTGATGTTTAGAAAGCTTGAAGTTGATATAAAAGAAGTAGATAAAATAATTATGCCGCCATCAAGTGCCAATTCAAATGTAAAATATATGGCAAGTAATGAAAATAAGAAATAAAATAATTTATTTTAATATAATTGAAGGAAATTGAAAAATAATATAGAATAATAATTAAGTGAAGGAAAGGAATAGTTTTATAGGTGTTTATTATGGGAATTAAGCAAAATATTCAAGAAGTTAAATCTAAAATTCCAAAAGAAGTAACGCTTTTAGCTGTTTCCAAAACAAAGCCATTAGAAGATTTAGAAGAAGCTTATATGGCGGGGATGAGAGATTTTGGAGAAAATAAAGTTCAGGAATTAGTCAAAAAGGCAGAAAACTTTCATGATGATGTTAGATGGCATTTTATAGGACATCTCCAAAGTAATAAAGTTAAGTATTTAGTCGATAAGGTATACTTAATACATTCCTTATCAAGTGTTAGTTTATTAAACGAAATAGAAAAAAATTTTGGAAAAGCTAATAAGGTTGCTAATACTTTAATTCAAATCAATATTGGAAGAGAAGAAAGCAAAAGTGGAATTTTAGAAGAAAATTTATATGAATTTATTGAAGCAATTGAAAAATGTAATTTTGTTTCTGTAAAGGGTATAATGGTAATTATTCCAATAGGAGATGAAGAAAGCAACAGAAAATATTTTAGAAGAACTAAAAAGATATTTGATGAGCTAAAAGAAAAAAAATATAAGAATATTAGTATGAACATATTATCTATGGGAATGACTCATGATTTTATGACAGCTATAGAAGAAGGTTCTAATTTAATTAGAGTAGGAACAGGAATATTTGGAGAAAGAAATTATAATTTAGGAGGCGAATAGAATGAGCAACGTATTATCAAAAGTTAAATCTTTATTAGGATTTGAGGATTATGAAGATTACGAGGATTATGTAGATGAAGAATATGAAGAAGAAATGAAGGATGACGAAGAAATTGAACCAGTAATTACAAATAAGAAAAACAGCAAAGTAGTCAACATTCATACATCCTCTACAACTAAAGTTACAATTACTAAACCAGTTGATTATGAAGAGGCAACTGAAATTTGTGAGGCACTTAAGAATAGAAGAATTGTTTTAGTAAATACTACAGTTTTAGAATTGAAAATTGCTCAAAGATTATTAGATTTTATAAGTGGATCATGTTATGCTTTGGGGGGCGAATTACAACAAATTGAAAAAGGAGTGTATATTCTTTCACCATCAAATGTTGAGGTGACAAATGAATTAAAGAATGAACTTAGTTCAAAGGCCTTATTTAATTGGTCAAAATAGGAGGTATAAATTATGATATATAGTATTCAGATGGTTCTTTATTTGTTATTTAACATAATAGAACTAACTATATTCATAGAATGTATAGCTTCATGGGTTCCTCAAGTTCAAGGAAATAAGTTTATTAATTTAATTCACAATTTTGTTTATCCGATTTTAGAGCCAATTAGAAGATTACAAGATAGACTTATTCCTGGATTGCCAATGGACTTTTCACCAGTGATTGCCCTTTTGATTATCAATTTACTTAGAGGTCTTATATAATTGAAAATAAATTTAAAGGAAAAGATAATTAACCATTTTTCAGATGATGAAAGAAATGAAGCATTAAATTTATATGAGAAATATATAATATGTAGGGATAAGGGTATTTCTTCATTTGGAAAGAGTTTTTATACACCTAATATATGGACTTGGTTTGAAAAAAATTTAAGCAGTAATGATTTGAAAATTGAAAGTAATGGATTATTTGAAGATGCTGAAAGAAGAATGATTTCTTTTAATAATTCTTATAATAATCCATTTCCTATGAAATTGATTAAAATTGAAAATACTTCAAAATTCTCAAAACTTAGCCATAGAGACTTTTTGGGTGGCATTTTATCACTTGGCATTGAAAGAAATAAAATTGGCGATTTATTAGTGGATAACAATACCTGCTATGTTCCAATTCATGAGGAAATTGAAAATTATATTATATATAATATAGATAGAATTTCTAAAGTTGTTTGTAATGTAAAAGTAATTGATGATTTTGAACTTCTTCCTAAAGTTCAATTCAAGGAAGAAATTATTTTAGTTTCATCCTTAAGAATTGATGGAATAGTATCAAAAATTATAAATATATCTAGATCCAAAGCCTCAGAAATGATAGAGCAAGGATTAGTTCTTATAAATTACGTTAAGATAAAAGATAAAAGTTATGAACTTAAAGGTGAAGAAAGAATCACTATAAGAGGTTATGGAAAGTTTATTTTGGGTGATTCTATTGGGAATAGCAAAAGTGGAAAAATTAAAATTGTTATTAAAAAATATACATAGTTGAGGTGAAAGTATGAAGTTAACACCAATGGATATTAACAATAAGGAATTTAAGAAAGGGTTAAGAGGATATAACTCAGATGAGGTTGATGAGTTTTTAGATGAAGTTGTAGATAATTATGAGGAACTTTATAAAGAAAATGCTAACCTAAAAGAAAAGCTTGCAAATCTAAATGAAAAGGTTGATCATTATTCAAAAATTGAGACTACTATACAAAATACATTATTACTTGCACAAAATGCTGCTGAGCAAGCTAAAAATTCAGCTCAAAAAGAAGCAGAATTATTAGTAAAAAATGCGAACGAAACAGCTCAGAAAATTTTGGATAAGGCACATAAAGATGTTATTCAAATTAATGATGAATATGAAAGAGTAAAACAGGAATTTATAAAGTTTAGGGCAAAATATAGGAACTTTATGAATGCACAGCTAGAAACCTTTGATGATTTAGAAAAGGATTTTATTAAGAATTATAATGTTTCAGATATAGTTGAAGATGATGATGTGGTTAAAGAAGAAATAATAGAAAAAGAAGTAAGTACTGAGGATGAAGAAAGTAAAAATAGTATTGAGGAATCAATTGAACTTCAAAATAATAATATTTCTTTAAATGATGAATTAAATGAAATTAAAAGCTTTTTTGTTCAAAATGAATAATAGTTAATTTAAAAATACCAAGTAATATATGTACAATTACTTGGTATTCTTTATATAAAAAGAGTTATAGCTGAAATAAAGTTTAAAAATAAACTTATTTTTGCTTACAGCTCTTTTTACTTTTTATTCTTTTGGAGTTTCTGAGTCATTATATTTACTATTTATTATTACAATATCAACTCTTCTATTTGCAGCTCTTCCTTCTTCAGTGGAATTACTTTGAATAGGCCTATATTCTCCGTAGCCTACTGAAGAAAGTCTTTCCGGCTTGACGTTACCTTGAGATATTAAAAATTCTACTACATTAGCAGCTCTGACAGAGGAGAGTTGCCAGTTTGAGTGGAAATAATTTGTGTTAATAGCTACATTATCAGTGTGTCCCTCAACATGTATGTAATTGTCAATTCCATTTAAAACCTTTGATATAGAAATTAATTTACTTTGCCAGTCTGGTTTAATTATGGCTTCCCCGCTATTAAATAATATATTATCATTAAAGCTTATTATAAGCCCTCTCTCTTGAATTGATGTAGTAACACTTCCTTTTAACTCAGAATTGTTAACAAGTTCATCAACCTTCTTTTTAATATCGGAAAGTTTTTCGGTTTCTGCCGCTGAGCTATTTTGATCCTCAGCAGGATCAACTACATTTGGAGTTGCATTAGTACTATCTGATACTGCAATTACATTTTGTCCATTTCCATTGTTGAATCCAATTCTAAGTGAGTTAGCTAGTTGTTGTGCTTTTTTATTATCAACATTTGATATTGCATACATCATTAAAAAGAAAATCATAAGTAATGTTATAAAATCTAAGTAGGAAAGCATCCATCTTTCAGTATCATCTTTTTCTTTTTTTGTACTCTTTTTCATCATTATCAATACCTCTTTAAACTTATTCTTCAAGCATTTTAGCTTCTTCTTCAGTTAAATAACCAACAAGTTTACTAACTAAGGTATTAGGATTTATACCTTCTTGAATAAGAAGAACAGCTTCAATAATTAATTCCTTTTCGATGATTTCTTCCTTATTCAGTTCCCTTAATTTACTAGCAATAGGAAGCCAGAAAAGGTTTGCAGTACCAAGTCCGTATAATGTTGCTACGAAAGCAGATGCAATTTCACCGCCCATTGCTGCAGCATCACTTAAATTAGCAAGTACTATAACTAAACTTGTTACAGTCCCTACAATACCCATAGTTGGAGCATATCCTCCAGCTGAAGTAAACATTTCAATATATTTTTCGTGTCTTGCAGAAAGTTGTTCAAGTTTGGTATTTAAAATACTTTTAACAGACGCAGGATCAATTCCATCGACCACCATCTGTAATCCTTTTTTTATAAATGGATCTAAATCTACTCCGGTAAGTTCAGATTCAATACTCAAAAGCCCATCTTTTCTAGTTTTAATTGATGTTTCTTTAAAAAAGCGTATATACTCTTGCATATTGCTTTCTTTCTTTCTAAAAGCTATTCCTATTATTTTGGGAAGCTTTTTAAAGGTTTTCGAAGGAAAAGAAATAGAAGTTGCTCCTAGTGTCCCCCCAATAACAATAATTGCAGAAGTTAGTTTCATTAGCGCAAATATTGAACCATGAGCTAAGGTATACCCTAATATAATAGATCCAAATGCTAATATTACACTTAACAGTGTTACAATGTCCATAAATACATCCCCCTTTGAAAATATCAATATATTAGAAGTAAGTGATTAAATATGTATTAAAATGTAATATATGTAAAGTGGTTGTATAATAAGCAATAAAATGCTAATACAATATTATGATAGCATAATATAAAATAAATGTAAAACCTTTATAATTAGAAGAATTAGACATTAATTATATTTTATATTACATATTTCGATAATAAGTTTTGAATTGTAAAGTGCCCATTATTATATTATAATGTTGAAAGAATATGCTAAAGAGGAAGGTATATTTAATTATGGAGAAAATAATTATAATAGTTGAAGAAAAAGATAAAGAAACTAGAATTGATAAATATTTATCAGAAATTCTTGAAGATAAATCAAGATCTTATGTTCAAGGACTCATTGAAAAGTATAGCATCAAAGTAAATAATAAAATCCCTAAAAGTAATTATAAAGTTAAGACAAAGGATGAAATTGAAATATCATTAAGCGAGCCTGAAGTTTTGAATGTGGATCCTGAAGATATATCTCTAAATATATTATATGAAGATAAAGATATTGTGGTTGTAAATAAGGAACAGGGAATGGTTGTACATCCGGCACCAGGGAATTATAATGGAACTTTAGTTAACGCACTGCTTTTTCATTGCAAAGATTTATCGAGCATAAATGGAATTGTTAGACCAGGAATAGTTCATAGAATTGATAAAGATACCTCGGGTGTACTAGTAGTTGCTAAAAATGATGAGGCACATAACAAGCTTTCGGAACAATTAAAAGATCATTCTATGAAGAGAGAATATTATGCACTAGTTGAAGGGAGAATAAAAAATGATAAGGGCACTATTGATAAACCTTTAGCTAGGAATAAGAAGGATAGATTAAAGATAGGTATTGTTGAAGGGGGGAAGAAAGCTGTAACCCACTATGAAGTATTAGAAAGATATAATGGGTATACGTTAATAAAATGTAAATTGGAAACAGGAAGAACTCATCAAATAAGAGTGCACATGGCTTCGATTGGTTTCCCCTTGGTTGGAGATCCTCTTTATGGTTTTAAAAAGCAAAAATATAAGTTAAAAGGTCAAATGCTTCATGCTAAAACGCTAGGATTTATTCATCCAAGAAAAAATGAATATATGGAATTTACAACAGAATTACCAGAATATTTTCAAGTAATACTAGAAAAATTAAAGAATGAATTAAAATAATAATTATAGTGGAGGGGTAACATGAAATTAAAGGCAGTTCTACTTGATGAAAAAGCTGTGAACAGAACATTAATTAGAATTTCTCATGAAATAATAGAAAGAAATAAAGGTATAGAAGATTTAGTTTTACTTGGAATAAAAACTAGAGGATATCCACTTGCAAAAAGAATTGCGAATTATATAAAAGGAATTGAGGGAATCGAAGTTCCAGTCGGATCTGTTGATATAACTTTATATAGAGATGATTTAACGAAGGTTAGCGAGGATTTAGAAATTAGAAATTTAGACTTGGGCCTTGAAATAAAAGATAAAAAAATAATTATTGTTGATGATGTTTTGTATACATGTAGAACTGCTCGAGCAGCTATTGATGCAGTAATAGACGTAAATAGACCTACAGGCATTCAATTAGCAGTTCTTATAGATAGAGGGCATAAGGAATTGCCAATTAGAGCAGATTATGTAGGTAAAAATATTCCGACTTCTAAAAACGAAGTAATAGCAGTTTCATTAAAGGAAATTGATGGAGAAGATTCGGTTAAAATATTTGACAAATAGTAAGTGATAAGGGAGAAAACAAAACTATGTATGATTTAATTGCAACTAGCACCTTTGGAATAGAAAGTATAACCGCAAAGGAATTAAAAGCCCTTGGGTATGAAGATTTAAAAATTGAAAATGGAAAGGTTACTTTTGAAGGAGATGAAATGGATATTGCAATTTGTAATATTCATTTAAGAACTGCTGATAGAGTACTAATTAAAATGGCAGAGTTTGAAGCAAAATCCTTTGAGGAACTATTCCAAGGTACAAAAAAAGTGGAATGGAGTAAAATAATTCCTATAGATGGAATCATGCATGTAGTTGGGAAAAGTGTTAAATCAACACTTCATAGTGTTCCAGATTGTCAATCCATTGTGAAAAAAGCTGTTGTTAAAAGCATGAGCGAAAGCTATGGTATTGAGACATTTAGCGAAAGTGGTCCTGTATACAAAATTGAGGTATCAATATTAAAGGATGTAGTTACACTAACAATAGACACAACCGGTCCAGGATTACATAAAAGAGGTTATAGGGAACTTGCTGGAATTGCCCCATTAAAGGAAACTTTAGCAGCATCTATGCTTTTGATTTCAAGATGGAATGATGATTTTGAACTAATAGATCCATTTTGTGGTTCGGGTACAATATTAATAGAAGCTGCTATGATAGCACAAAATATTGCACCAGGAGTAAATAGAAGCTTTGTGTGTGAAACGTGGCCGTCTATGAGTGATAATACATTTAATATAGTACGAGATGGAGCTAGGAAATCTGAGAAAAATAAAGATATAAAATTGATTGGATACGATATAGATTATAAGGTGCTTAAAGTAGCAATGGACAATGCAAAGAAAGCTAGGGTTGATCAATATATCCAGTTTCAAAAAAGAGATTTTATGGATTTTTCAACTTCTAGAAAGTATGGTTTTATAATCTCTAACCCGCCATATGGAGAAAGAATAGGAGAAAAGGAAATATTGCCTGCACTTTATAAACATATGGGGCAAACAAAGAAAAAATTAGAAAGCTGGGATTTTAATATTTTAACATCCTTTGAACCTTTTGAAAAAGTATTTGGAATAAAATCAACTAAAAATAGAAAATTATACAATGGTAAAATAAAATGCTACTACTATCAATATTTTGATAATGATAAGATTAAGAATTTTGGAGATTTATTAATTAATGAATTAATGGATTAGAAGTTGATAAATTAATGATTTTTATAGAGGAAATTAAAAAACTTAAGAAAATAAGGAAAATAGTTAATAAATAAAAGATTAATGGGTTGAAAAGTGAAAAGTTATTTACAAACAAGTATGCTCATGATAGAATAAATTTAAGTAAAAAATGGTAGCAATGGTGCTGACAATTTGTTAAGATTGTTAGCACTTTTTTTGTCCGAATTTTTAAATACAAGTTTTGGAAAGACATCCTTCACAGATGATTTATTAAAAGTAAGGATTGTATATGAATGGTTTAACGGGAATCCTAATATGTCATGTGAAGAAAGATTAAATATTATATATTAAAAGGGAGGAGTTAAAGTATGGCAGAAGTTTATCAAAGAATGGCAGAAAAGATACCTAATATGAGTAAAGCGCAAGAGAAAATTGCAAAGTATATATTATCACATCCTAATAGTACGCCTTTTTTAACTGTTGAAAAATTAGCCAAACTATCGGGAGTTAGCATTGCAACAGTTACTAGATTTGTAATTTTTCTTGGATATAAAGGCTATCCTGAATTTTTAAAGGATACACAGGAGTCAATGCAGCAGCAAGTTTCAAAAGCTGAAAGAATGAAGGATGATTTAGAAAGAGAATGTAGTGAGGAAAGTGAGATTTATAAAATATTTGAAGAAGATTTAAATAACATTAAAACTACTATGGAGGATCTTAACATATATGAACTAAAAAAAGCTGTTGAATTGTTGTTAAAGGCAAAGAGAACTTATATAGTTTCAAGGAGAAGTTCTTCAATGCTTGGTGCATTTTTAAAATATTATCTTGATCTATTGTTTAATAATGTTAATTTAATAGAAAATATTGAGCAGATTCCAAAGCAAATTAGTGATGTAGATGATGAAGATGTAGTTATAGGAATTGGTTTCGAGAAATATGCAAGAAGCACAGTGGAAATTTTTACACATTTAAAGAGAATGGGAGCTACAACTATAGCTATTACAGATAATATGTTATCTCCTCTTGTGCCGTATTCGGATGTTACATTAACTGCAGTAAGTAAAGGATCTAAGGATATAGAATCTTTTGCAGCACCGCTAAGTCTAATAAATGCATTGATTGTATCAATAGAAAAAGAAAAGAAAGACTATTTTAATAGTAATGTACAATTGTTAGAGGAAGCGTGGAGAAAATTTGATTTATTCATTTAATTATTTATTAATTTATGAAAAAAAGAGGTATCAACTTTAGTAGTTGAACCTCATTTTTTGTATGGCTAATATAGGATTATAAGAATTTTAAATAAAACCTAAGATTAATCATTAAAGATAGTATTAAAATCAGTAGGATTAATAATTAAAGTTTTATTAGTATGATAAATTACCATTCCAGGTTTTGAGCCATTTGGTTTTTTTAATTCTTTTACTTTTGTATAGTCTACAGGGAGTTTTAAAGAATCCTTGCCTTTACTATAGTATCCAGCAATTATTGCAGCTTCTTCTAAAGTCTTATCTGGAACATCAAATGAACAAACAATAACATGTGAGCCAGGAATATCTTTTGCATGCAGCCAAAGGTAATTTTTATTAGCAAATTTTAAACTTAAATAATCATTTTGCAAATTATTTTTTCCTACATAGATATCAATTCCATCACTTGAAACAAAATGATGAGGTTTAGAAGCTTTTGCTTTTTTGGGGTTCTTATTATTTCTTCTGTATCTTATATACCCAGTCTCAATTAATTCATTTTTTATCTCATCTATTTCATTGTAACTCTCAGCATTTATAATATTAGTAAGAACTGAATTTAAATATTCTATTTCTCCCGAATTTTTTTCAAGCTGAACCTTAGCATATTCTTCAGATATTTTAAGTTTATTGTACTTCTTATAATAATATTGAACATTTTCAGAGGGAGTTTTAGTTGAATCCAGTGAAATTTTAACATATTCCTCTTCATTTTCATTATAAAAGTTTAGTAAAGTGCATTCGCTATCACCTTTCTTTATAGTATAAATATATGAAGTTAAAAGATCACCTTTAATTTTAAAAGATTCCTTCTCAGCACATTCTTTAAGGGTCTCATTAAGGATTTTTACTTTCTTATTACATCTTTCAATATTAGTATGAATAAGCTTTTGTAAATCCACAGATTTATTTTGAAGTCTATCTTGTTTATCTTTACTTTCATAAAAGGCATCCATCAATATATTAGCATCCTCGTATGGAATTAATAAAAAGTCTTTTTCTAATGATTCTAATCTTAATGAATAAAAGTCTTTTACAATGCCAGTTTTGGTTGTATAAATATTATAAGATATATTATCATCAAAGTTGTTTGTAAATTTCTTAAAGTTTTCATAAATTTCTTCCATAGTAGGTGAACTGTTATCTTTTGTAATGTTATAATATAAATCATTAGATAGTAAATTACTAATTCCAGTAAAACAATTTATATAAAATTTAGAATCCAAAGTTATTGAATTATGACTTATAAATAAGGATAATTCTTCATAAGTAAATGAAAATGGGTTTAATTTAGATGAACCTGGTGGATAAACAAAATTAACTCCTGGATATAACACTCTGTAACTATTTATATCAGGTGTAATATGTTTTATTGACTCCATAACTTTATTATCTCTATTTCTAATTAAGGTAATGTTGGAATGTCGGCCCATTATCTCAATTATAAGGGAATATATACTGTCAAAACCCAGTTCATCTCTGTTTTCAATTTCCATTATTAAAATTCTATCATTGTCTTTTTGAATAAGTTTTGTAATTCTTCCGCCTAGGATGTATTTTCTAAGAACCATTAAATACATGGGAGCAACTATTGGATTATCCTTAGTGCTGTTTGTTAAATGAATTCTTGCAAATCTAGGAGAGGCAGAAATTAATAGTTTTAAATTCCTTCGTTCTTTTCTTAAGGTTAGAATTATTTCATCCTTTTCAGGTTGATTTATTTTATCTATTTTTGAATTGATTATTGATTTTTGCAAGTCCTTTACTAAACTATATAAATAGATACCATCTAATGCCATTTTATGTCATCCTTTCTTAGTGTAACTAAGAATAGTATAACATTATAATTATATAATTATCAATTATTAGCCAAATGTGAAGAAAGCACTGTGTATTGACGAAGGAAATCTAACTCACATTCGTTCGCAGGATAAGTTGAATTAGTAAAATATTAGATTTTGATTCTCACTTATTTAGAAGAATATCAAAGTATGATAGAGAATATCAGTATATGTTGAAAAAATACTAAAATATATGAAAAATATGAAAAAAATTTAAAAAATATATATGGAAATCTTGTGAAATAAGTTATAATTTAAACTTGGTGATATTATTAATAAATGAAATATTAGAATAGACTATATTGTAGCCACGAGCTTAAAATTAGAAGTTTTACGATGAGATTAAAATTAGGAGGAATAGGTATGAATTTTTATAAAATGCAAGGTGCAGGTAATGATTTTGTATTTGTTGAAGATTTTGATAATAAGATTAAGGATGAATGCTCACTTGCACAAAAGCTTTGTGATAGACATTTTGGAATTGGAGCCGATGGATTAGTTATTGTTCGAAAATCAGAAGCAGCTAATGCAAAAATGGTTATAATAAATGCGGATGGATCAAGAGCTAATATGTGTGGGAATGCAATTAGATGCTTTGGAAAATATGTTTATGAACATAAAATTGCAGAAGGAGAAAAATTTTCAGTTGAGACTGGAGATGGCATTAAAGTAATCGAAATAATATTAGAAGATAAAAAAGTTAAGTATGTAAGAGTTTATATGGGTAAGCCTTCATATAATGGAAGTGATATACCTTTAAATAATAGAGAAAATATTATAGAAAGTGATATTACTGTAGATAATAAAACTTATAATATGACTACAGTATTATTAGGGGTTCCTCATACAATTATTTTTGAAAATGAAAGAGAATATAATGTTGTATTAGAAGGCTCCAAAATAGAAAAGTTGGATTTATTTAAAGAAGGAAGTAATGTGAATTTTGTAAAAGTTATTGATGAAACACATATAAGAGTTAATACATGGGAAAGAGGCGCTGGTGCTACTCTTGCTTGCGGAACTGGCTGCAGTGCATCAGTAGTAGTTGCAAAGAGGTTAGGACTTGTAAATGCTAATAAAGAGATTTTTGTAAAGGCACCGGGTGGAGAATTAATTATTGAAGTTTTAGGCGATGATGTTTACATGAAAGGTCCTGCTGAAGTTGTATTCAAAGGAGAAATTTCTATATAAATAATTGACATGGGGTAAATATATAATTGTAATAATAGAATCCCAAAATTATTTTATAATATCTGTTAAAAATATTAGATTTATTAGTTATTTAAAGAGGGGAAAAAATGAAATTATCAAAAAGAATATGCTGGAGAGTTTTAGCCTTTATTGTTTTTCCTCTGTTTTTATTAGGTTGTTCATCTGAAAAAACTGCAACACCTAATATAACAGAGGATATAAAACTTAATGCAGGTGCTGTGCTAAGAAATGAAAATGGGAATTATAAATTATATAATTATGAAAATGGAAAATACAAAGAAGTAAAAGATGGTAAGGTTATATTAGCATATGATAAAAGCACATCGAGTTACATATTTGTCGAAGACGGAAAACATTACGTAATGCATAATGGTCATAAAAATGAGATAAAGGATTCCAATTACAGCCAGCTTAGGTTATCAAAAAATGGGGAATACATATCATATTTTATTGAAAATGATGGTCTTAAGTTAAAAATATTTAATACAAATGATGGAAAGGAAATAGAATTCAAATCAGATGTTTCGATTTCTGGAACCTTGTATGATTGGTATGACGCTGATACATTGATATATTATGGAGTCAGTAATGAAGGGGTAAATGGCTTATTTACTTATAATATAAATGAAAAAAAAGAAGAATTGTTATATAAAATTAAAGAAGGCTATTTGGCTTTTTTAAAGGGAACTGAAAACAATGTATTATTTATACAATTAACACTACAAAATAAAAAAGAACTAATGATGATAGATAAGAAAACTAAAGATATAAGTCTTTTAAGCGAGAATATAGAAGAAATATCAGATATAGTTGTTAATAATAATCATATATTTTTTACTGGAAAGGTTTCTGGAAATATAGACTCATTGTACGAGTTTATAGATAATAAACCAAAGAGATTAGTATTTGATTTTCCAGCTGCGGTGAAAATAACAAAGGGATTAAAAGAGGATGATAATAGTAATATTTTATTCATAGGTACTAATAGCGCAAATGGTAATGTAGAACAAATTTATACGTATGCTCAAGATGGAAGCATTAGCTCTTTGTCTAAAGACTCTAGTGATTATGCATTTGTGGATTATAAATAATCAATAGACAGACTAAATTAAGCTAACCTGCAAAAAGCATGGGGACGTTTTTATTTCAGGTGCTTAAATAAAAAATTATAATTTTACCTCTTTAATGGTTAATGGATAAATTATTAAAATAAAGATAATAATATTTTTGAAATTTTATTTAGTATAGGAGTATGAGAAATGAATAAATTTGATAGAGCTGTTAATAAGAAAACTAGTGAATTAATAACAAAAAATTTACTTGGACAGGAAGTTAATGAAGAAGACTTTAAAAAATTCAGAATAATTGCAAGGGCAATGATTAGAGAAGAAATGAGGGGAATTAAGTCAAACAGTAAGCATAATTCATTGCATCATAAAACTTGGAAGGCTGCAGCTAAATATGGTGACTTTCAGAAATAGCAAAACATATTAAATAATTGAGATGGGGAAGGGTGGAAGATGGAATTTAATTTAAAAGAAGGGTCTTCTATTGTAAAAAAAATTATAGTTTCCGATAATGATTTAGCAATAAAAATTGGATCTGGAGATTTAGAGGTTTATGCAACACCTGCTATGATTGCATTAATGGAAAATGCAGCTAAAAGCTTAGTAGTTAACGAAATTCCAAATGAATTTACTACAGTAGGTATTGAAATAAATGTTAAACATATAAAATCATCTCGTATAGGTGCCAATATAGAGTGTAAAGCTACACTCGTAAAAGTAGATGGAATGAAATTGTTTTTTGAAGTAGAAGCTTATGACGACAATGGGATTATCGGAAAAGGCACTCATACAAGGTATATAGTAAATATTAATGATTTTATGGAAAAAACAAAAAATAAATAAGTTTGAATGATAACTCCTCAAAACAAAGAATTGTCTGAGGAGTTATTTCATATGCCTTATACATTTAGCTTAGATTTAAATTTTATGTCAGATAGTTAACTTTAAAAACGAATAATATGTTAGTATTTTAAATAATATGTAATTTATGATATTATATAAAAAAGATAAAATTTTGAACTAGAAGAGTACACAAATATATTTTCAAAAGAGGTGGAGATATGGGATTAAATCAAAAATCATGGATTGAGAATTATGTACATAGTTTATGTCCACTAAAAATTACTCAAGATCAGGTAGAACAGGAGATAAATAATATTGTAACCTTAATTAATGAGTTATTTAGCAGCCAAGGTGTGGATAAGCGGGTTGAAATGCTGACAGAGAAAAACATGATAGTATTTCCAGGGAGAAAAGCTAATATTTTTGTAGTGTACAGTGTAAATCCTGAGAATAATGAATTGAAGATCCTTCAGCATAAGGATCAAACCCTTAGCAGTAGAATTGAAAAAACTATATCAATAAGTTGTAAAGTAGAAGAATATATAGTCAAAGACGAACCATCAATAACCATGGATGAAATGTCATTTGAAAACTTAAAAGATGCAATTAATTATGCATTCAATAAAATATTAATTTAGTATAAGAGCTCTAGAAATAGGGCTCTTTTACTATGTAAAGAGATTATTAATGTTAAGTTACAGTTATAATGTAAGTGAAATAAAATGCCTATTAACTTTTTATAATAATATTTTCTATATTTGGTCAGAAAATGAGATAGAAGAACGAATAGTATATTAGATGAATAAATACCAATAAAATATCAATCTCTATAGGATTGTTATTTGTTTCCTATGAAAGGGTGGAATGATATGACAAATGAAGAATTAATTGATTTAACCAACCAGAAATATAAAGCTTTACTTATAATGCAAGGAAGAGCATATAAAAAAGTATTATCTTTATGTAAAGAATGTATTAGTGATTTAGAGAAAACAAAATTAATCGACGAAAATATGGCTGTTATAGATATGAAAATAATTGCTGAACTTGAAAATATGAAAAAACAGAATAAAATATCCTTAGAACCTTGCAAATAATATTTAAAATAAAAATTTATATTTATGTGTCAGATTATTAAATTAAATAACGAATAGTATAATGAGTGTATTAAACCAATAGTATATTCCTAAATATAAAGTAGGATAACAGTCCTACAAAACTATACCCAATACCCCTAAATACATAAAATACCCTGTACATGTTAATGTCTTAGGTTTTTACTTGATGAATGTGTAGACTGTACAGGGGATTTTTTACTTTAAAAAGCTATTAGAAACAAAAAATGAATTTCGAGGTGAAGCGGATGAGTAATGACGTAAATATTATATTGGAAAAAATAAGGATAACAGAAACAATACGTTCTGGTAATGGATTCATAGTAGTATTATCTAGTAATGATGTAAAGTTTAGTGCTGAACGCTTTAATGAAGCTATTGAGTATATATGGGAGAATAAAATAATGAAAATACTAAAAGTAGAACGTAGAGGTATTTATATAGCAAAAATATATGTAGATATTATGACGTGAGTTTTGAGAGCTTTAGAAATAGGGCTCTTTTTTTTTAGTTTTTATGATTTATTTTCCAATAAAGACAAAAGAATGTCTTGGGAATAATAAAGTAGTATTAACGAATATAATTTTTTTGATGGAATATAATAAAGTAATGAAATCAAAGGGGATATGAATTTGAAACTTGATTTAGATAAGAAAGATTTAATTTCTCTAGTTAAGGGAACAGATCCTAATTTAAATGCCATGGGACATCCTAAGATAATTTGCCGTGGGAGTTATTTAGCGCAATATGGACGATGGGATTGGAGTTATTGTGCATTTGAAAACTGCACGAATGAAGAGATATATGAAATATATAAAATATGTAAAGATAGTTGGAGATAGAGTTAATGACGCACTTACAGAAATGTAGGTGTCTTTTTTATCTAACAGTGTCCTTAAAGCGGAGACCATAATCTTTTAATTAAAACATTTAACAAGAATTTGTTGCTTCTGGCACTAGAATATTGGTGCTTTTTAATAAAAATGATACAATGTGCTTGCAATACGCCATAATAAATGTATAGATCTAAGTAATTTGAAATAAAATATTGCGGTAAATAAGCAGTAATAATATTGTATATTCTTATAAATAAAATAAAATACTTATGATAAGAGGTGAATTATATGCAAATAAAGAAATTTTTTATATTAGTATTTATATTTATGTTTATGTTTGGTGAAGTTTCTAAGGCTGATCAAATTCCAACAGCAACAACTTTAAAACAAGGTATTTATAATATTTCTCCTGAACACGAAGGGCTTTATCGTAATGTAAAACTTATAACTCCAGATAAGAATGTTACTATTACATTACTTGATGCGAGTGGTGCTCAGATATTGTTTGTAAAACTTAATGATACAAAAGAGTATTTAAAAGTTGGTCCTATAAAAAAAGGAGAAACTTTAATTATAGCTGGTGAAGGAGAAATATCCATGACGCATTAAAATAATACGGCGGTTATAAAGTATGTTATAATTTCCATATGAGAATAATTGATAATAAGAGTGCGGAGGTTATAAATGAAAATACTACTTTTTTTAGCTAAAGGATTTGAAACAATGGAGTTTAGCGTGTTTGTAGATGTTATGGGGTGGGCTAGAAATGATTATCAAATTGATGTTCAAGTAGTAACTTGTGGATTTGAAAAGCAGGTGATTAGTACATTTAATATTCCTGTAATAGTAGATAAAACAATTGATGAAATTAATGTTGAGGATTATGATGCACTTGCTATTCCAGGTGGATTCGAAGAATTTGGATTCTATGAGGAAGCTTATGATGAGCGATTTTTGAATTTGATAAAAGAATTTGATTTAAAAGGAAAAATTATTGCTACGATTTGCGTTGCAGCTTTACCACTAGGAAAAAGTGGAGTATTAAAGAACCGCAAAGGGACTACATACCATTTAAGAGATGGATACAGGCAAAAACAGTTAAAAGAATTTGGTGTTAATGTAGTAAATGAACCAATTGTAGTTGATAAAAATATTATTACTTCATATTGTCCTGAAACAGCACCGTATGTTGCATTTAAACTTTTGGAAATGCTAACATCTGAGCAGCAGATGAAAATTGTAAAAGTTGCTATGGGATTTATATAAAGGTTAGCACATAATTTATAAAAGAATAATTTAAATTGTACTTGAACGGTGATAAATATGAGGCAAATTTAAAAATGGAAAAATGGATGGTAAAGGTACACTAACTTTGGTTAATGGCACTAAAAAACAAGGTCAGTTCTCAAAAGGGAAATTCCAAGGATAAAAATTATTTATATTGAATAATAGTTGAGTATAATTTTAGTTATATTTTTTATTTAGAATTCTAGAAATAGAGTTCTTTTTTTATTCTATAGGAATTTATAATGCAGTAAAATCTGTGGGTAACTTGTGAGAACGGCTATTTAATTGGGTTGAGTATGGAAAAAGAATAAAAAATAA
>NZ_AUUU01000245.1 GCF_002760435.1 Clostridium sp. LS | reverse complement strand
AGGGAGTGTCGCAAAATGATTAAATTTTAATCAGGAGCGATGCTCCTTTTCGGTTTAAACTAGTAAATTTCCAAATATTTTAAATTCCACATCAATTATTTAAAGATTTCTGACTTTTAAGCGCACTCAAATAGGCCTAGTTACTTTATTCCATAATTAGGCAATAGGTTTTAATTCATGAAGATGCTTCTGAGTTCTTTCATTTTGTATTTTAGAATGTAATTTGTTAATGTTGTATCCAAAACAAAGCAAAATAAATTCAGTTTTGACACTATTTTTTCCACGTGTTAAAAATCTATTGAATTCATAATCACTTTTTAGAACTCCAAATGCTCCTTCGACCTGAATAGATCTGTTCATTCTCAATTTAGTTCCAAATTCAGTTGTAATATTTTTATAGGATATTTCACGTTTTTTCACAAAAATTTTTGAAACCTGCAT
The DNA here is from genome assembly GCF_002760435.1 of Clostridium sp. LS. Lineage (GTDB taxonomy): Bacteria > Bacillota > Clostridia > Clostridiales > Clostridiaceae > Clostridium. The sequence continues at coordinate 1,422 of NZ_AUUU01000245.1, read as the reverse complement.
TTTTCTATTTCCCTTTGCTTTTGTACACTTTACTTTGTAAGCACAGTTATCACAGTTTTCGCATTCATACACCGTTACTTCTGATTTGTATCCACTTGCGGATTTTTTATGAATAATATAAGAAGGCACTAATTTTTTATTATTATGACAAATGTATGTATCTGATTCAGCATCATATTTCATATTCTCACGCTTACTTATATCATTTTTAAAACTTCTTTTTTTCCACTTTTCATAAGTTTGTGGCTTTATATACGGTGTTTGTTTATTTGATTCTAGATACAAATAATTTTCTTCACTTTCATAACCTGAATCTGCAATTACATTAAGATATTTACGACCAATTTTTTCTTTCATATTATTAAGCATAGGTATTAATGTTGCTATGTCATTTCTATCATCAAATATTCCGACACCGGTCACGTATTCACTTTCAACTGCAATTTGGACATTATATGCCGGCTTTAATTGACCATTTCTCATATGATCATCTTTCATGTGCATGAAAGTTGCGTCAGGATCAGTTTTAGAATAGCTATTTCTTTTTGAAAATAGATTTTTGCTAAAATTATATCTTTCTTGTCTTTCTTTATATTCAGTTAATTGCTCTGTCCATTTTTGAATCTTAGTTTTTCTCTTACCAATTCCATGAACAAATTCAATGTTTCTTTTCTTTTTTTCAGATGTAAGCCAATGAAGAATTTTAATAATGTCATCTATCACTGTTTCTTTCTGAACAGTAAATTGCTTCAATTCTTCAAGATTAATGGTTTCTAAGAGAACAAGAATTTTATCAAACATTTTCCCCTCATTTTTTAAAATAGCCTTTTTCCAAACAAAGGTATAGCGATTGGCATTCGCCTCGATTTTAGTACCATCAATAAATACATTTTCAAATAATATTTCATTTTGAGTGGCTAAATAATTAACTTGTTGATAAAATAAATCTTCAACAACTTCATTTGAAAGATAGTCTTTACGAAATCTACTAATTGTAGCATGATCAGGTGCTTTATAGCCTTGAAGTAACCACCTGAAATTAATATCTCTAGTACATGCTTTTTCTATTTTTCTGCTTGAATATATATTTTGAGAATAAGCATAAGATAATATTTTGAACATGATTTTTGGTTCCACTGCCGGTTTTCTTCCAACGGAAGAGTACGCCTTATACAACTTTGTGTAATCTAATCCCTCCAATACATGGCTTAGCAAGCGGACTGAATCATCTGCTGGTATTAAATTTTCTAGATTTAATGGTAATATAAGTTGAAAATTATCATTAATCTCAGTATAATCTTTAGTGTGTAATTTGGTTTTTAGCATAAGTAAATTATACAATGAATGTGAGTTCTTCGGAATTCACATTTTTTATATCTAAAAAATGAGCCGCTACAAAACTAACTATGTTAGTTTTGCAAC
>NZ_AUUU01000050.1 GCF_002760435.1 Clostridium sp. LS | reverse complement strand
AGGTCGGGTAACTGGCGCCCGGGTTCAAATCCCGGATCCTCCGCCAAAACATCTAACAATATGTTAGATGTTTTTTTATTTTTATATTAAATAACAGAAGATGTTAATTCAAATTTTAGCTTTAAAATATTATAATAAATTTATATAAGATTTATATTAAATTAATAATTTGCTTAAGAAGGTGAATTATGCTTAAAGGCATCAGAATATATTTAAGGTTAATAGAAAAAAAGGATATAACGATATTGTATAGATTATCTAATGAAGAGAAGGTTAGAATATATAATACAATACCTAATGATATACAACATAATAATCAAAAATCACATCTAAGAAAAGCATTAAGTATAATTAATGAAGAAGATATTTTAATTGGGTTTATAACATATAAGGAAAGTAGTAGTTGTAAAGGGGTATATTCTATTGGAATAACTATTGGAAGTAAGTATTGGGGACGAAAGTATGGTGAAGATTCAATAAAAACTTTATTAAGATATTTATTTTACCAATTAGATGCTATAAGAGTAGAATTAGAAGTCATAAAATCTAATACAAGAGCTATAAAGTGCTATAAGAAATGTGGCTTTATAGAAGAAGGCATTAAGAGAAATAGGGTTTATATAGGCAAGGAATATGTAGATACTGTAATTATGGGCATACTTAGAGAAGAAGTAATTGATATTTAATATGTGAGGATGAAGGTATATATGAGTATAAGGTTTATTTATGGAAGATCCGGAACTGGGAAAAGTGAATTTTGTATTGATGAAATAAAAAATAATATTAACGAAAAAGAATCTGAAAATAAATTAATTTTATTAGTTCCTGAACAATATACATTTACGACCGAAAATAAGATACTAAAGTCTATTGGAGAGCATGCATTTTTAAGAGTAGAAGTACTAAGTTTTAAGAAAATGGCTCGAGAAGTTTTTGAAGAGTATGGTGGACGTGTTAAAGAGATAATAAAGGAATCTGGAAGAAACATGCTTATTCATAGAGTATTAAATGAAAACATTGAGTCTCTAGATTATTTTAGTAAAATATCTAGAGAACAAGGGTTTAATGAAATTATTTCAGAGGTAATCTCTGAGTTTAAAAAATACAATATAGATATTGAGAATATAAGAAGAATAGATGAAAAAATAGATGACTTTGAATTAGCTCAAAAACTTAAGGAACTAATTCTTATTTATGAAGCGTTCAATTCAAAGATGCATGAAAACTACATTGATGGGGATGATGAGTTAAGCTTATTAAGTAAAAAGTTATTAGAAACTGATGCGTATTCAGGAGCTGAAATATGGATAGATGAATTTACTAGCTTTATCCCTCAACAACTAGAAATTATAAGATTACTAGCAAAAAGGTGTAAGAGAACAAATATAACCTTGTGCATGGACAATAAATCTATAGATGATAAATATGAAGATATAACAGATGTCTTTAATATAACAAAGAATACCGAAAACAAGTTGCTAAAAATAATGAAAGAAAATAATATAGCTTATGATAAACCAGTTAATCTGAATAATGCTGTACCACATAGGTTTAAGAATAATCCCGAGCTTAGGCATATAGAAAAATATTTTTTTTCTTATCCATTTAATGAATATAAGGAAAGTTGTAATAACGTATCACTATATAAAGCAAATAACATTTATGATGAGATTGAAAGAGTTGCAAAGAGTATAACAGAACTTGTTAGAGATAAAGGCTATAGATATAAAGATATATCTGTAGTTTGTAGAAATATAGATGACTATGAAAAAATAACATCAGTAATATTTAAGGATTATGATATTCCATATTTTTTGGATAAAAAAATTCAGTTGTTGAGCAATCCATTGATTATACTTATAAGCTCTGCTTTTGAGATTTTATCTAAAAATTGGTCATATGAGAGTGTATTTAAATATTTAAAAAGTGGATTAGCTGGAGTAGATAATTCACATATAGATATTTTAGAGAACTTTGTATTGGAACACGGGATAAAGGGATATAAATGGACAGTAAAAGAAATAATTAGTGAAAAATGGTTTATAAATAATGAGGAATTAACAAATGAAAAAATATTAATAGCTGAAATTATGGAGGAGATAAGAAAACCGCTTATCGATTTTCATAGCAAGATAAATGGCAAATCTAAAGTAAAAGATATATGTACAGCTATATATGAATTTTTAGTAGATGTAGAGGCATTTGAAAGAATAAATGCTTGGATCGAAAATTTTGAAAGTTTAGGTTTAGAGGGTAAAGTAAAAGAGTATAGTCAGGTTGAAGGTATAGTCGTTGATATTTTAGATCAAGCAGTTGATGTAATGGGGGAGGAAACTCTCGAGTACTTTGAATTCTTTAAAATATTAAATTCAGGATTTACAAATGAAGAAATAGGGGTTATACCTGTAGCTTTAGATCAAGTTAACATTGGTGATATAGCAAGGATTAAAGGTAGGGACGTGAAGGTTCTTTATATAGTAGGTATTAATGACGGTGTTTTACCGGCAGCGAAAAAGGATGAGGGAATACTATCCGATAGAGATAGAGATATATTAAATGAAATAGGTATTACATTATCAACGACAACTAGAAATAAAGTGTTTGAAGAACAATATTTATTATACATAGCTTTAACTATAAGCAGTGAATTTTTAATGCTGTCGTACCCAATGTCTGATTTTGAAGGTAAAGCATTAAGGCCATCTGTAGTAATACCTAGAATTAAAAAAATATTACCACAGTTAATAGAGGAAAGTGCAATTTATAATTTAGAAATTCAGAAAAATAAGTTTGGTAAAGTTACTACTCCAATTCCAACATTTAATGAACTTATAATAGCTGTAAGAAGGGATTTTGATAGAGAAGATATAGAAGAATATTGGCCTGAAGTTTATAACTGGTTTAAACAAAATGAAGAATTTAAAGAGAAAATACAAAACATATTTAAAGGGCTTACATACTCTAACGTAGGTGATAAAGTTGCTAAAAATAAATTAAGAAGGCTTTATCAAAATGATATGGGAAAACTAGTATTTAGCGTATCAAGATTAGAAAAATATGCAGAATGCCCTTTTTCATATTTTGTTCAGTATGGATTAAAGGCAAAGAATAGAAAGGTATATGAGTTTACGCCTCCAGATTTAGGTTCATTTGTACATGAGATGTTAGATACATTTACAAATAAGGTTAAACAAGAGGGTATATTATGGTCAGATTTGAATAATGAAAAATGTAAAGAAATGATATCTAATATTATTGATAAAAAACTGAGTGAGCAAAGTAATTCAATATTAAATAGTACTAAAAAATTTAAATACTTAGCTCAAAGGTTCAAAAGAGTAATCTCAAAATCTGTATCAGTAATTGCAAATCAAATAGGCAAAGGTGAGTTTGAGGTTTATAAAACTGAATTTAATTTTGGAAGCTATAACTCGGGTGAAGCTATAACTTTGGATTTGGAGTCTAATGAAAAAATATATCTTCAAGGAAGAATTGATAGAATAGATACGTTGGATTTAGATGGTGATACTTATATTAGGGTTATAGATTATAAAACTGGTACTAATAAATTTGATTTAAATGAACTGTATTATGGATTGCAAATGCAGTTATTAGTTTATCTTGACGCTTTAATTAAAAATTCTAAATATATATTAAATAAGCATGCAAAGCCAGGAGCTATATTATATTTTAAAATAGATGATCCTATAATAAAAAGTAAAAAAGAAATGACCATAGATGAAGTGCAAGATGAAGTACTAAATGCTTTAAAACTGAAAGGATTAATTCTAAAAGATGCTAGAGTTGTTAAAGCTATGGATAGAGATATTGAAGGATATTCATTAATTATACCAGCTGCATTTAAGAATGATGGGGATTTTAAGTCAAGTAGTGATGTAATTACTGAAGAGGAGTTCACATTGCTTAGAGAATATGTTAACAAAAAGATGGTTGAGCTATGCGAGGATATGTTAAATGGGGAAATTAAAATACAACCAACTAAAAATGCTAATAGAGCTCATTGCGAATTTTGTGATTTTTCAGCTATATGCCAATTTGATACAGCTATAAAAGATAATAAATATAAAATTATTTCAAGAAAATCCCAAAATGATATTTGGAGCAGTATAAAAAAAGAGATAAATCATACTAGTGAACAAGTAGATTCTAATGAGTCAAATATTATAAATGATGAGAATAACGTATAAAAAGTTAAGTTGTATAGTATTAGATAAATAAAAAAATCTTGGTGGGTAACGTGATTTTATTTTTGATAGGAGAGATTAATCTATGGGCAAAACAAAATGGACTGACGAGCAATTAAGTGCAATAGAAACAAGAAATTGCAATTTGTTGGTGGCAGCAGCAGCAGGTTCTGGTAAAACGGCTGTTTTGGTGGAAAGGATTATTAGAATAATTACGAGCGAGGAAAATCCAGTTGATATTGATAAGTTGTTAGTAGTGACATTTACTAATGCCGCAGCTGCTGAAATGAGAGAAAGAATAGCAGAAGCAATATCAAAGGAATTAGATAGGAAACCAAGCTCTAGAAATCTCCAAAAACAATTAGCATTACTAAATAGAGCCAATATCACAACAATGCATTCATTTTGTTTAGATGTTATTAAAAATAATTTCCACAGGATAGATTTAGATCCATCTTTTAGAATTGGAGATCAAACAGAAGGTATATTAATTAAGTCAGAGGTAATAGATGAACTTTTTGAGGATAAGTATGAAGAAGAAGATTTAGAGTTTACAAATTTAGTTGAAGCATTCAGTGGTTATAAAAATGATGATAATTTAAAGGAATTAATTTTAGACTTGTATAATTTTATCATGTCTGGTCCATGGCCTGAAAAATGGCTAAATGAAAATGCAGAAAACTTTAAAATTGGTTCGTTAAAGGAACTAAATAAGACTAAGTGGGTTAAAGTGCTAACTGATAATATTAATATTGAAATTGAAGGATATATAAAAATGATAGAAAAAGCCATTGAAATAATTAATCAAACTGATGGCTTAGAACCGTATATGGATAATTTTCAAATGGAATTAAAAGCTATAAGGAATGTCTATGAATGTATTGATAATGGGTTAGAAGATATTTATAAAGCATTAACATCTATTGTTTTTAACAGACTTAAAACTATTAAAAAGGATAAAATTTCAGATGAGAATTCTCAAAATACTGTTAAAAAAATAAGGGATGATATAAAGAAAAAATTATCTGAATTAATAGATAACACATTTTCAGTAACACCACAGCAGATGTTAAACAATATTCAGAGTGCTTATCCTCATATGAAAAAACTAACAGAACTTGTATTGGAATTTGGAGATAGGTTTAATAAGAAGAAGAGAGATAGAAATATACTAGATTTTAATGACTTAGAGCATTTGTGTTTAAAAATATTAATTGATTATGATGAAGATAAGAATATAATTCCATCTAATGTAGCTAAAAACTTTAAAGAGTATTTTGACGAGGTTTTAGTAGATGAGTATCAGGATTCTAACAATGTACAAGAAACAATAATAAATTTGGTATCTAGAAAAGAATATGATAATCCGAATGTATTTATGGTTGGTGATGTTAAGCAAAGCATATATAGATTTAGACAAGCAAAGCCAGAGTTATTTATTGATAAATATAATACATATAATTTGAATCAAGGCAAGAATAGAAAAATTCAGTTATATAAGAATTTCAGAAGTAGAAAAGAAGTTATTGAAGGTGTAAACTACTTATTTAAAGAATTAATGTCTAAAACTGTTGGGGAATTAGAGTATTCAGACGAGGAAGCTTTAAATTTAGGCGCAAATTACAAGGAATCAGATAGTAGAAATGTAATTCTTGGTGGACCAATAGAACTTAATATAGTAGATAAAAACTATGAAGAATTAAGTGAAGAAGTTATTGAAGAGCAGGAAGAAATAAACAATGTTATGCTAGAGGGAAGGATTGTTGCAAGAAGGATCAAGGAGTTAATGTCCACAAAAGGGGAACATGTATTTAAGGTTTTAGATAAAGAAACTGGAGAATATAGACCCTTAATGTATAGAGATATTGTAATACTTCTTAGGGCAACAAAAAACTGGTCTGAAGGCCTATTAGATGAATTAGGGGCTGAGGGGATACCTGTATATTCTGATACAGGAACAGGATATTTTGAATCAATTGAGATTAGAACAATTATTTCTCTTTTAAAAGTTATTGATAATCCATTACAAGATGTACCTATGATAGCATTAATGAGATCACCAATTGGAGGATTTTCAGCAGAGGAAATAAGTGATGTCAGACTTTTCAACAAGGATAATTACTTTTATGAAAATATCAAATGCATAAGTGAAGAAAATACTGAGAATGAGGAAATTAATTCAGAAAAACTGAGAGATAAATGCAAATATTTAATTGAGAAAATTGATGCTTGGAGAAAGAAATCAATTTACATGGCAATTGATAAATTTATTTGGTACTTATACATGGATACAGCTTACTATGGATATGTAGGAGCAATGCCAAATGGAGTGTTTAGGCAGGCAAATTTGAAAGTACTTTTTCAAAGAGCTAAACAATTTGAGAAAACAAGCTTTAAGGGTTTATTTAATTTTATTAATTTTGTTAATAAGCTTACTAAGTCATCTGGTGATATGGGAAGCGCTCAAATGTTAGGAGAAAATGAAGATGTAGTAAGAATTATGAGTATTCACAAAAGTAAGGGATTGGAATTCCCAGTTGTATTTTTATGTGGAATGGGAAAGAATTTTAATTTGATGGACTTAAATAAGAATATGATTTACCATGATGAATTAGGATTTGGGCCAGATTTTGTAGATATAGAAAAAAGATTTAGAATAGGAACTTTGGCTAAAGAATCAATAAAGAAAAAAATAAAACTTGAAACTCTATCTGAAGAAATGAGAATACTTTATGTTGCATGTACAAGAGCAAAGGAAAAGCTAATTATGATAGGAACAGTTTCTAACACTGAAAGAGCAGTAGAAAGATGGGTAAGCTCAGCGGAGTTAGAATATAATTATATTCTACCATCAGAAGTGCTAAAGGGTAGATCATATCTAGATTGGGTTGGCATGGCACTATGTCATCATAATGATGGAAACTTGCTTAGTGAAGTAATAGGCATTTCTAATAAAATATCAAAAGATGATACATCAGAGTGGAAGATAAAATTATGGAATAGAAGTGATTTAGTTAAACAATTAAATTTAGAAAACACTGATGAAGAAAAACATGAATCAACTATAGTTTATAGTAAATTACAAGAAGATATTGCTATTGCTCAAGAGATAGATAGAATATTATCATATAAGTATCCATTAAAGGCTTCAACGACAATGAAAAGTAATATTTCAGTTTCTGATTTAAAGCGAAGAAATGCTGAAGAAAATTATAATAGTGAAGAAATTTTTAGAGAAAGAATTATTACCACACCTAAATTTCTTCAAGAAGAACGGGGTCTTACTCCATCCGAAAAGGGTACAGCAGTTCATTTTGTAATGAAAAAGATTGATTTTAATAAAGTATCATCTATACAAGAAATTAAGGAACAGCTTAAAGGACTTTATGAAAGTGAATTTTTACTTAGTGAAGAATTAAAAGCTATTAATCCATATAAAATATTTAATTTTTTTAAGTCTAATTTGGGAAGAAAGATTCTTGAATTAAATGAGAATAATAAAAAGATATATAGAGAAATACCGTTTTATACTGAAATTAGCAGCTTAGAAATAGATAAAGAATTGGATGAAAGATATAAGGATGAGAAGGTGAGACTACAGGGGATAATTGATTGTTTCTTTGAGTATAATAAGGAAATTATACTTTTGGATTATAAAACTGATTATGTGAAGCCAGGGAATGAAGAAGAACTTAAAGAAAAATATAATAAGCAATTGGAGTATTACAGTAATGCAATATTTAAAATGACTGGAAGAAAGGTAAAGTATAAATATCTATATTCATTCTCGTTAGAAAAAGAAATTTTATTGCAATAAAATTGATGTATAGGAAATAAAGAGAATTAAAAGCAAGGCAGCAATAAAAATTTGCAACCTTGCTTCTTTTATTGTTTGTAAAATTATTTTATTATCACTTTACTTCCTTTAGGTATATTAGAATAGATCCACTTAGCATCATCCAAGGAAAGTCTAATACAACCATGGGAAGATGGTTTATTCATTGTATAATCTAAAATAGTTGTTTTATCTTTGGCGAAGGGAAGAGAATGAAATAAAATATCCCCGGTAATTTGTGTCCAATACTTACCGCCTTGCGCATACTTATCAGAAAAAAACCAGTCTCCCTTTTCTTTAGTAGAGAATGAACCAGAAGGTGTATCTTCACCATTTACTCCGGTAGAACAAGCAAAAGTTTTAATTAATTGCCATTTATCGGCTTTACCTTTATAGATATATGTTTTCTGTTCTTTTAAATTAACATTAATAAGATACGGTGTACTGCTTTCTATATTTAATGTATTAATATTTTTTACTGATATAGAAGCAGTTAATGCTCGAGATGAAGCTTCTGCTATAGCAGAATTTTTATCTAGATATTCCTGTTGTTTAGCTTTAATATCTGATATTTTTTCTGTTACATCGGAATCATTTCCCAAAATATCGCTGCTATCTGAGATTTTAGATAATGCTTCAGTATAGTGATCATTATTAACTAAATTATCACAATAAGCAAATAGCGTTTCTTTTAGCTTACCTTTAGCATCATTTAAGTATACTAATGATTCAGGATAATTTAAATCTAAAGAAGAAACTCTATTAAAATAAGATATAGATTCACTGTATTGTCCATTATTATAATAATCTATAGCAGTATTATAATTCTTATTTGATTCTTGAATTAAATCTATTGAATCAGAGATGCTATGTAATTTAGTTTCATCTGCAATGTTATAGCGTTTAATCTCATTTAGTTGAACTAATGCACTTTCACTTGATATCTTCTTGGCTTGAATATTTTCTGACAGATCATTTATTTTAGAATCAAAATACTTCAAGATATCACTATTCATCATAAATAACTTAAATGGATTAAAATTCTGTTTAGTTAATAAGATATTATTTGCTTCAGCAAATTTGTAATTATCAAAACTTGTTTTGAAAGTATTGATAAGTTGATTATATCTATTAAATCCATAGAAACAACTTGCACATATAATAGATATAAATATAACAATTAAAGATATTTTATTTTTTTTCTTTTTATTATAAAAAATTTTACTGACTTTCAAAAGAATGCCTCCTAAATATTAAGACCTAGAAATTAAAAGAGCGGTAAAGAAAATGTGAACATTATTCTTTTAATTTATTAAAAGATGCTCTTTTAGCTATAATATTGACAAGAAAAACAAATAATAAACCTTGATGTTTTAACTAAATTCAATATGTGTTAATATATTGAAAAGAGTTTACAAAACAAAAGAATGCTAATCTGGAGGGGAAAATGAATTATAAAACTAATTTTTTTAAGAAAGTTATAACGTCTATATATGACATAAAAGTTTTTTCTAAATATGCTAAAGAGGGATTGCTTAGATCAATTTTTTATGCAATTTTATTGATGATAATTCTATCAGGAATAAAAGGAATAGCTAATGTATATAAAATTGATAATTTTGAACTAATGACATTTATATATAATACTACTTCTAATTTTGGGGTAGGTTTATCGAATTTACTATTTAATTGTCTAATAGTAACCGTTGTTGCTTCCCTTTTTACAATATTTATGCAGATGGTCGTTAGATATAAGGCTTTATTTTCGCTGACCTTATATGCTGCTACACTGCCATTAATAATTCAAAGTATATTAGAGATAGTTAAACCTGACATAAATTTTGATACGATGTTTATAATAGGGACATTAACTTACGTTATACTAATATTAAAATATCTAAAGGATGAAATAATAAAAAATTTAAATTAGAAGTACAATTAAATTATAATGTAATTTCAATTAAAGATAGTAATATAAATAAGTCATAAAAATAATGTTATCCCGAGTATTTGTTTCTAAAAGTTAATTAATTACAAGTAAAATTATGTAAATTATTTATGGTTTTTATTTAATTATAGTTGTTACCTGGAAAATAATGTGATATCATATATTACAGATGTATGGTAAAAAAAGTAAAAACAAAAGGGGATCTAAGAATGGCTGATGTAGATGTTTTAAAAGATGGTGAAACAAACAAGGAATATGAATTATATAAATCTGAACTTATTAAGTTATCTAAAGAAGAATTAATTAATCAACTTATTAAGGTAACAGAAGATAAAAAGGCTCAAGAAGATTTTATTCTAAATATTTCACATGATTTAAGATCACCACTAAATATAATTTTAAGTATATTACAATGCTATAAGGATGAATATAAGGATACAAAAAATCAAGAAAAATGCCAGGAACATATAGATGTAATAAAGAGAAATTCATATAAAATATTAAAACTTATAAATAACCTTATCGATACAACAAAATTAGAGAGAAAATATTATAATATAAAAAAAGAGAATTTAGATATAATTAATTTAATAGAATGGAATATATCGTCTATAGATAAATACGCTAGGCAGAAGGATATTTCTTTAGTCTTTGATACTAATGTCGAAGAATGCATTATTGCAGTGGATCCAGAAGCATTAGATAGAATAATTATGAACTTAATATCAAATGCTATAAAGTTCTCACCTCAAGGAAGCAGTATATATATAAATACATGGAAGAGTATCAATCAATTAATAATATCTGTTAAAGATGAAGGTATAGGAATACCTAAGGAAGAGCAAGACACTATATTTAATAGATTCGTTCAATCATCAAGAAATAAAAAGAGTGAATACGCTGGGAGTGGAATAGGTTTAGATTTAGTTAGGTATTTAACAAAAGCACATAATGGAACTATAGAACTTAAAAGTGAAATCAATAAAGGTTGTGAATTTATCATTAAAATACCTATAGAAAAATTAGACGAGAATGAAAATGATAAAGATAAGTGCTTAAATGCTAGAAATAAGGTAGAAGTATTAGAAGTGGAGTTTTCAGATATTTATTTATAGATTAAATTAGCAAATGCATGATAAGTTACCTAAAAATAATTTATGTTTTTAGGTAACTTATCATATTATAAACTTGATTATTATAATAGCTTGTGATAAGATAATTCTGTTGCTAAAAATATCATGGAGCGTTAGTTAAACGGATATAACTTACCGCTACGGACGGTACATTGAGGGTTCGATTCCTTCACGCTCTGCCAATTAATAAAAAAATGTCTTAACTATTGAAAGTTAAGACATTTTTTTTATATTGCTTTAGTACCAATATTTTCACCAAATAGGACTTTACATTCAAAACCAAGTTTAGACTGATCTAGAATATCATTATCTATCTTTATGCAATCTTTCTCGAAAAATAATATAGTTGTTGATCCTCCAAATTTAAAATAACCTTTTTCATCACCTTTATTTACTCTAACATTAGGTGAATAAGATTGAATTATTGATCCGACACAGGTAGCACCAACCTCTATATGTAATATATCTTTGAAATTATCAGACTTAAATAATGACCATTCTCGTTTATTTTCACAAAAAAGCTTAGGAATTGATTTCAAGGCTATTGGGTTTACAGAGTAATAATGCCCTTTAATATAGTGACTTTCATATGGAACACCTGAATCTACAAAATGAAACCTATGATAATCGGTTGGACATAATCTTAGTATTACACATACACCATTCTTATATTTACTAGCAACAGTGTCATTATTAATTAATTCCTTAAGACTATAAGTTAGCCCTTTAATTTGAATTATATTATCTAGATCTATATTTTCATAAGCAGTTATTCTCCCATCACCAGGTGAAATTAAAATATTTTTATCTGTAGTTATTGGCCTAGCTTCGGAAATAAGCTCTCTTGTAAAAAAATCATTAAAAGATGTAAAGTCACTAGCTTTTTTTCTTGAAATACTCATATCAATATTAAAATCCCTAACAAACGATGGAATCTTATTGGCGCTTAACTTAGTATCACAATACTTTCCATATAGCTTAGAAAATAGTTTCTTTTTGGTAATAAGTTCAGTAAAGCCTTTGCCGATTGGTGATTCATATGTCCATTCAATATACTTCTTACCAGCTATAAGTTCTTCTTCATAAGATTTTGTAGTTCTATTATATACTTGAATCATAAATACAATTGCCAAAACTTTATAAATAGTTATATTTATAATGCTACAGTTATGACAAGTATCCTCCATTTCTTGTTTTTATTTTAGTATTTCTGATTAAATTTTATTGTATTATAATGCAATAAAATTTAACTAGAATTTATACTTTAAATAAATAATGTGTAACAGGCATGATTTATTTTAAAAGTATAATATTAATTTTAGCACATATAATAAAAAATTCAAAAGTAAGAATATAAAACAAGTAAGTTCATGAGCGTGTTAATCATCAAATAGTAGAATTGTGGCTTAGCTTTGAACTTGATGGTATAATATTAATTGTATGTTAATTTCGAATTATCAAGGGGAAATGAGGAGAAGTATTATGAACAAAACAAGAAATTTAATATTTGAATCAGCAATAAAAATATTTTCTGAATCTGGATATAGAGGTGCTACTATGGATGAGATAGCATCCAATGCAGGTCTTGCTAAGGGAACTTTATATTATCATTTTAAAAGCAAAGAAGAAATATTTAATTTTATTGTTGAAGAAGGACTTCAAATATTACTGAACCAAGTTGTTGAAGTTCAAAATATGAATATAGGACCTATCGAAAAATTGATAAAAATAAGTAGGATACAATTAACTTTTCTTTATAGATATACAGATTTTTTCAAAGTAGTAATGAGCCAATTATGGGGAACTGAAAATAGACAAAATGAATTGAGACAAAAAATAAGAAAATATATAAATGAAATTGAGATTAATATAAAAGGTGCAATGGAGAATAATTTAATTGAGAAAGGTGACATAGAACTTATAGCCTTTGAATTTTTCGGGTCATTATGTTCATCTGCTATATATGAATCAATTCGAATCGAAAAAATAGATTTAGAAGATATTATAGAGAGCACGATAAAATTCACATTAAATGGCTTAGGGATTAAAAGTATAAATTATTAATAGAAGATAATATATTAAATTAAGTATGAATTATTTATATTACTAACGGTTAAATTGCCTCTAATATTAAAATATCTTATAACACTTGGTTTCAAATATTATTTTATCAATAAAAGCTATTAATTAACATTTATTTCTCTAGTGCATTTATGTTAGAATAGTACTTGGTGAGCTTAAATAAGCTTTATATACCAGACACTATTGAAATAATATACGGAGGAATATTTAATGATAAATATAATAATTGATGAAAAAGTTATTGAAATAGAAAATCAAGATACAACAGTTTTAAAAGCAGCATTGGATAATGGTATAGACATTCCAACACTATGTTATTTAAATGATTGTGGTAATGTAGGAAAATGCGGAGTTTGTGCTGTTGAAATTGAGGGAAAAAATAATTTATCACTTGCGTGCATAACAAAAGTTGAAGAAGGAATGGTAATAAGAACAAATTCGGAAAAAGTTCAAGAAAGAGTTAAAACTAGAGTGGCTAGTTTACTCGACAAACATGAATTTAAATGTGGGCCATGTAATAGAAGAGAAAATTGTGAATTTTTAAAATTAGTTATAAAAACAAAAGCTAAGGCAAATCCGCCTTTAACAATTGCTGATAAAGCAGAATACATTGATGAAAGAAGTAAATCAATTGTTATAGATAGAAGTAAATGTGTTCTATGCGGAAGATGTGTTGCTGCATGCAAAGAAAAGACAGGAACTGAAATGATTAAGATAGTAGGTAAAGGTGCTGAAAGAAAAGTTTCTGCTATAGGAAATGAATGTTTTGACGATACTAATTGTTTATTATGTGGTCAATGTGTTATTGCATGCCCAGTTGCTGCTTTATCAGAAAAGCCACATATGGATAGAGTTAAGGAAGCCTTAGAAGATCCTAATAAGCATGTAATAGTTGCAATAGCTCCTTCAATTAGAACTTCAATGGGTGAGTTATTTAAGTTAGGATACGGGGTAGATGTAACTGGAAAACTATATACAGCATTGAGAATGTTAGGGTTTGATAAAGTGTTTGATATTAACTTTGGAGCTGATATGACAATAATGGAAGAGGCAACTGAATTTATTGAAAGAGTAAAAAATAATGGGCCATTTCCTATGTTTACATCATGTTGTCCATCATGGGTAAGACTTGTTGAAAATTATTACCCAGAATTTTTAGAGAATTTATCATCAGCAAAATCACCTCAACAGATATTTGGTGCTGCAAGTAAGACATATTATCCTGAAATAGAGGGATTAAATCCTAAAGATGTGTTTACAGTAACAGTAATGCCTTGTACATCAAAAAAATTTGAAGCTGACAGAAAAGAAATGGCTAACGATGGAATAAGAAATATAGATGCTGTTATTACTACAAGGGAATTAGCAAAAATGATTAAAGATTCAAAGATTAATTTTGCTAATTTAGAAGATGGAAAAGCAGATTTAGCAATGGGAGAATATACTGGTGCTGGAGTTATCTTTGGAACTACAGGTGGAGTTATGGAGGCTGCTCTAAGAACTGCTAAGGATTTTGTTGAAGATAAAGATTTAACTAATGTAGAATATACACAAGTTAGAGGATTTGATGGAATAAAAGAAGCGGCAGTAGAAATTGGTGGAGAAAATTATAATATAGCTGTAATTAATGGCTCTTCAAATTTATTTGAGTTTATGAAAAGCGGAAAAATAAATGAAAAACAATATCACTTTATTGAAGTAATGTCTTGCCCAGGCGGATGTATTAATGGTGGAGGACAGCCACATGTAAATGCAAAGGATAGGGAAAATGTAGATGTAAGAGCATTAAGAGCATCTGTGCTATATAATCAAGATAAAAACTTAGAAAAGAGAAAATCTCATAAGAATTCCGCATTATTAAAAATGTATCATGAATATATGGGCGCTCCTGGGGAAGGTATAGCTCATAAGTTATTACATATAAAATATTCTAAGTAGAAATATTAGGGAGATATACTAAAATGAAATTTTTAGCAAGCGATTTAGATGGAACATTATTTAGAGATAATAGTGTTGCTGAAAAAGATTTAGAAGCATTAAGGACTCTAAAGAAATTAGGAAATAAAATAATTGTTTCGACGGGAAGAAGCTTAAAAGGAGTAAAAGATATTTTAAGAGAATATCCCTTTGAATATGACTACTTAGTTATGTGTAATGGTGCATTAATAATAAATAAGAACGATGAAGTAATTCAGGAAAAAGTGATTCCAAATAAAATACAAAATAAAATAATAACTGATTTTTATAATTGGGAAGATTCATTAATATATTATGATGATGGAAATGGTACATATGTCATAGAAAATGATTCAGTAGATACTTCAAAGGTTAATTCAGATTTTTTTAATCATTTTTCGGATAGGGTTACTTTGGAAAAGGCATTAAATAATACTTTAGATTCACAAATCATGAGTATTTTTAATGTGTCTCAATCAGTGGAAAAGTCAGAATTATTAAGGGGAAATCTATTAGAAAAATATAAAGATCATGTAGAAGCATTTAGGAATCAGTTTTTTGTGGACATAGTACCTAGAAATTGTTCTAAGGGAAATGCCATTATGACGGTATTGGAAATTGAAAAGGAAACTACAGATTGTTTATATACTGTTGGTGATTCATTAAATGATATATCAATGTTTGAAATTACAAATAATAGCTATACATTTAATGGAGTAGAAAATGTGGTCAAGCTATGTGCAAATAATGCAGTAGATTATGTGTATGAAGTTATAGAAGATATGATAAAATAAATATATAAAGAACACTTCAAAACAATTAATTACTTTGAGGTGTTTTTTCTACTAGCATTAAAGTACGTTTAAATATTCCAATTATATTAATAAAAAAATGCCCTGTAAGAAGAACTCTTACAAGGCATTTTTAAATTATTTATTAGAGCTTGAAAACTCTAAATATTCATCAAATGTCATAGTTCTATCAACAATAGAACCATCATCTTTAATATCAATAATTCTATTAGCTATGGTTTGAACAAATTGGTGGTCATGAGAAGCAAAGATTATATTACTATTGTAATCTTTTAAACCATTATTTACAGCTGTGATTGATTCAAGATCAAGATGATTAGTTGGTTGATCTAACATTAGCACATTTGCATTTGTAAGCATCATTTTAGACAACATACATCTAACTTTTTCTCCTCCAGATAATACATTAGCTTCCTTAAGGGCTTCTTCTCCTGAAAATAACATTCTACCTAAGAAACCTCTAATATAGATTTCAGACTTTTCTTCAGAATATTGTCTAAGCCAATCAACTAAAGAAAGGTTACATCCATCGAAATAATTTGAGTTATCAGCTGGAAAATAGGCATTAGTTATAGTTATTCCCCATTTGTATTCTCCACTATCAGGTTCAATTTCACCAGATAAAATTTTGAATAATGTAGTCACAGCTATTTCATTACCAATTAGAGCAATCTTATCACCTTTATTAACCATGAAGTTTACATTATCTAATAATTTAACGCCGTCAATGGTTTTTGATAAATCTTTAACCATTAAGATGTCATTTCCAACTTCTCTTTCAGGTTTAAACCCCACGAATGGATATTTTCTACTTGATGGTTGTATATCGTCTAACGTAATTTTATCTAGTAATTTTTTACGAGATGTAGCTTGTTTTGATTTAGAAGCATTAGCGCTAAATCTTGCAATAAAGTCTTGCAATTCTTTAATTTTCTCTTCTTTTTTCTTATTTTGATCTTTTGACATTTGAAGAGCTAATTGGCTTGATTCATACCAGAAATCATAGTTACCAACATATAGTTTGATTTTTCCAAAGTCTACATCAGCCATATGAGTACAAACAGCATTTAGAAAATGTCTATCATGTGATACAACTATAACAGTTCCATCAAAGTTACCTAAGAAATCTTCTAACCAGTTTACAGCCTTTAAATCCAGTCCGTTAGTAGGCTCGTCTAAAATAAGTATTCCAGGATTACCAAATAAAGCTTGAGCTAAAAGAACTTTAATCTTCTCGCCACCAGTTAGTTCTGATACATTTTTAAAGTGAAATTCAGTTCCTATTCCTAAGCCCTGCAAAAGTGAAGATGCTTCAGATTCTGCTTCCCAACCATTAAGTTCAGCAAATTCTCCCTCTAATTCAGAAGCTCTAATTCCATCTTCATCAGAAAAATCAGGTTTTGCATATATTTCATCTTTTTCTTTCATTATTTGATACAGTCTTTCATTACCCATTATTACAGTTTCTAAAACTTGAAAATCATCATATTTATAATGATCTTGTTTTAAAACTGACATTCTTGTATTAGGAGCAATTATAACTTCTCCAGTATTGGGTTCTACTTCACCAGATAATATTTTTAGGAATGTACTTTTCCCAGCTCCATTAGCTCCAATAACTCCATAGCAGTTTCCTGGAGTAAATTTAAGGTTGACATCTTCAAAAAGTTTACGTCCACCAAATCTCAGACTAACATTTGATACGTTTATCAATCTTTTTCTACCTCGTTTCTTATTAAAATTATTATAGTAAGGTACAATACACAATTAAGGAAAAAATAATATAGGAATAAAGATATATTACAATAGTATATTAGAAATTCAATCCTTAATTGTGCATTGTATAAGTAGTTTCACTTTACGTTGCTTATTATACCATACAATCAATGAATTTTGCATTTTTAAGTATTACTATAATTTAAAATTTTTTCATTATTATGAAGTTTAAATTGTATTTTAATTATTTACCATCTTTTAAATTATTAAAACATTCATCTAATATTTTTTCGCTCATACGCCTATATAGATTACTCATACTTACAAAAGCACATATTAGTAGGATTTTTTCTTCATAATCACCTAAAGTTTCACTTTTAGAGTTTATTAGTTGTTTTATATTTTCATAAATTTTATTAGAAGAAGATCTTAAATCATCTAAATTTAAATCGTATATATCAAGAAAAGATTGATATATATCATTCAATGGGTATTCTTCTTCTTTTTCAAAGGAGTCTATAATAGGAGTTAAGATAGTTTTAATATCAGTTAAAGATAAAGCACCTTTAAGATTATAAATTAAGCCCATTAAAATAAGATGGTTTTTTGTATATTTTTTATTTTTAATTTTCATTAAGAGATTACCTTTTGCATAATTATTAATCATAGTTTTGGTAAGTACTTTATCGTTATCATTTCTTTTTGTATAATTTAATTTACTTTCAAACAGCTGCATTACTTGATCCATATATAAATCAATTTCAGGAAAATCATCTAAATTAATATTATTAGATGACTTTTGTGAATTTATATAATCATCAATGTTAAAATCATTCATAAAATTTCACTCCTCACATAGTGATTTAAACTATGTTTTATTATAATTTCAATATTAATGGAAAGAGGTAGATAATTCAAGCATTAATGGGTAAAATACTAATTAGTAAAGAAAAATAAAGAAAAATAACTTTTGCAATATTAATAGAGATATGGAATAATCTATAATATAGCAGCATGTAGTTATAAAAACTACATGGGAATAAGTGGGAGGTATAAAATGGATAAGTATTTAAGAGAACCTATTAATGGATTAACTCATTGTATTGGCGCAGTATTATCATTATTTGCTCTGATTGCTATGTTAATTAAAGCATATATAATGGAAAGTCCTGCAATTACTTTTGGGTCAGTATTGTTTTTTGGAGTAAGCATGATTTTATTGTACAGTGCTTCAACAACATATCATTGGGTAAAGGCTAATGATAAAGTAATAAAAATGCTAAAAAGATTAGATCATTCAATGATATTTATCTTAGTAGCAGGATCATATGCTCCATTTTGTTTGGTTGCATTAACAGGAAAAATAGGAATGAATTTATTCTTAGCTGTGACTATATGTGCAGTTATAGGAATAGCATTTAAGTTATGCTGGGTAACTTGTCCTAGATGGTTAAGTAGTACAATGTATATAGGTATTGGTTGGTTTGCAATATTTGCAATATATCCAATGTCACAAGTTTTACCAATGGCAGGTTTAGTATGGTTAGTCTTGGGTGGATTAATGTATACAATAGGTGGAGTAATATATGCATTGAAAACAGAAAAAAGGATATGGGGATTTGGAAGACATGAAATATTTCATGTATTTACAATGTTGGGTACTCTATGTCATTTCATTTGTGTATTCGCTTATATAATTTAGTTTAGACTATAGTGATAAAGAATAGATTATAATAATATAGAATAGAAGAAATATTTTATAGCTTTAAAAATATATTTCTTCTATTTTATTTTTTACGTTAATATATACTTTTTTATAATAAGGATGGAAATTATATTTAGGAAATGATTATAACTTGATAAGATATTCTAGGTATAGTAAGATAAAATATAAAGAATAAATATGACTTTAAGGGGATGTAACAATGGGCTTTCGTCAAAGGTTAAAAGATGCAAATAGGATAGTAGTAAAAGTAGGATCATCAACATTAACTTATGATAATGGAAATATTAATTTATTCAGAATTGAAAAATTAACAAGAACTTTATCAGATATAGTTAATTCAGGCAAACAGGTTGTACTAGTAACATCAGGTGCAGTTGCTGTTGGTGTGAACAAATTAAAGTTAAAAGAAAAGCCCGAAAGTATAAGAGAAAAACAGGCAGTTGCAGCGGTTGGACAATGTGAATTGATGCATATATATAGTAAATTTTTTGGAGAATATAGTCATATAGTAGGTCAAGTTTTGCTTACAAGGGACGTAATAGAGGATGATCATGTTAGGGACAATGTATGTAATACGTTTGAGACATTACTAGATAAAAAAATAATTCCAATAGTAAATGAAAATGATACAGTATCTATAGATGAAATTGAAAATATAGTTAGATTTGGAGATAATGATAATTTATCTGCTATAGTAGCATGTTTAGTTAATGCAGATTTGTTAGTTATATTATCTGATATTGATGGTTTCTATGATTCTGACCCAAGAAATAATGAGGGTGCAAATTTATTGAAAGAAGTTACTGAAATAACTCAAGAGCTGGAAGAGTGTGCTGGAGGGGCCGGTTCAAGTTTAGGTACAGGTGGAATGATCACAAAGCTAACAGCCGCTAAGACAGCTACAATATCAGGAGTAGATATGGTTTTATCTAATGGAAATGAACCAAGTATATTATTAGATATATTAAATGGTGAAGAGATTGGAACTTTATTTGTATCACCAGCTAGAAAATAGAAATGGAGGCAGTGAATATGAGTTTATTAACAATTATGGGCCAAGGTGCTAAAGAAGCATCTTATGAATTAAGCATTGCATCAACTAAAGAAAAAGATAATGCACTAATGCTTATGGCAGAAGAATTAATTAATGCTAAGAATGACATAATTAAAGCTAATGAAATAGATTTAGAGATTGCAAAAGCAAAAGGTACATCAAAAGCTATGTTAGATAGACTGGCTTTAAATGATGAAAGAATAGAAGGAATGGCTAATGGACTTAGAGATGTGGTTAAACTTCAAGATCCAATTGGGGAAGTAATCACAATGTGGCAAAGACCAAATGGATTGCAGATCGGGCAAAAAAGGGTTCCACTAGGTGTTATAGGGATAATTTATGAAGCAAGACCTAATGTAACTTGTGATGCAGCTGGACTTTGCCTAAAGACTGGGAATGCAGTTATATTAAGAGGTGGAAGTGAAGCTATTAATTCAAATAAGGCCGTAGTAAAAGCTTTAACGGAGGGAATTGAAAAAGCAGGATTACCTAAAGCTTCAGTTCAACTTGTAGAAGATACAAGTAGAGAAGTAGCAACCGAAATGATGAGATTAAATGAATTTATAGATGTTCTCATTCCAAGAGGTGGAGCAGGATTAATTCAAGCAGTGCTTAAAAATGCAACTGTTCCGGTTATAGAAACAGGTACTGGAAATTGCCATATATATGTAGATGAGCATTGTGACTTTGAAATGGCAAAAAACATTGCTATTAACGCAAAAGTTTCAAGACCTTCAGTTTGTAATTCTGCTGAAAAACTACTAATTAGTGAAAGGATAGCCAAAGATTTTTTACCAATAGCTGTTAAGGCATTAAAAGATAATGGAGTTGCAGTTAAAGGTGATGAAACAGCCCAAGCTATAATAGATGATATTGAGAAGGCTAATGAAGAAGATTGGGGAAAAGAATATTTAGATTATATAATGGCTGTAAAAATCGTTAAGGATGTAGATGAAGCAATTGCTCATATAAATAAATATGGAACAGGTCATTCTGAGGCTATTATTACAGAAAGTTATATTAATTCACAAAAGTTCTTGCAAAGGGTAGATGCAGCAGCTGTTTATGTTAATGCATCAACAAGGTTTACAGATGGTTCAGAATTTGGTTTTGGAGCTGAGATAGGAATAAGCACTCAAAAATTACATGCTAGAGGGCCAATGGGACTTAAGGAATTAACAACAATAAAGTATATTATTTATGGAAATGGTCAAATAAGATAATAAGAGAAATAAGGAGGTGTTTTTCATTAAATGCCTCCTAAATTTTTCTTAAGTTTATAATGAGCTGATTAAAAAATAAATATTGCCTGGGAAATATCTGATGCACTGTTATATTACATTAATGAAAATTAGTAGCTAAAATAATCTTTCTAAATAAATAATTTTATAGTATAATCCAAGGTGAAAACGTATCACAAAATATGAAAAGGGGATGACAATTATGAAAATAGCTTTAATTGCACACGATGAAAAGAAAGCGGAAATTATCGAGTTTGCTAAAAAATATAAGGACACGTTAGCTAAATATGAATTAGTTGCTACTGGAACAACAGGAAAAAAGATAGCAGAAGCAACAGGACTTGATGTTAAGAGATATTTATCTGGTCCATATGGTGGAGACCAACAATTAGGTGGACGTATTGCTGAGGGAAAAATTGATTTAGTAGTATTCTTAACAGACCCATTAACTTCACAACCTCATGAACCAGATGTAACAGCATTACTTAGAGTGTGTAATGTACATAATGTAGCAGTTGTAACTAACATAAGAACCGCAGAACTTATAATTAAACAATTTTAATTGTTGTACATGCTATAGTATAGAAAATAAATAATATATTAAAAATAAGATTAGTAATCAAAATGTAGAAATAAGAAGGGACGCTAGCTTAGGCATGTAATTTCATTTCTACCTTGAAATTATTAATCTTTTTTTATTCATACTTATGTAATGTATTTAAGAGTTATTCTATTAATTGATTGAATAAAAGAATATTTAGTGATTTGATTTTATTAAATGTTATAAGAGTTTTATAAAAAATAAAAAACACCTATCAAATTATGATAAGTGTTTTTTAAGAAAAAGTAGTGTTGAAATTGAGATTCAGATTTGCATAAGGTCAGTTCAGAATTAATGTAACTGCCTAAATATTCTGAATATTGCTTACTTTAATATTATCATAAAATCAATTCAATTACAATTACCGAAATTAAAATTTTATGAAGATTTAACATATATGTACTTTAGCTATGAAGATAGTTATTTTAGAATATAAAATAGCTTATTATTTTTTGGGAAATAAATGAAATTAAGATATGAACATAAAAAACCTTATAAGTAATAATATGTTTTAATCAATGAGCTTATGAATTATTTAAGTGTTAATGAATAAGATATAAATAATGGAGACATTTTTGAAATTAAAGCGCATAATAAGTTAATATAGTATATACTGTGAATAAAAATTCAAATAAGTGCATTTTTATGCTTTATATTATTGTGTTTATGTGATAATATTTATATATAAAATGAATATTTAGAAATACTATTTAAAAAGATATTAATATAAAGAATTATATAAATAATTAAACTATCCTTAATTTAGCTTGACATAGTATGATCTATCAATTAAAATATTTAGAAAGAGAAAATTTAAAAGTTAAGATGCACTTTAACTTGGTCCTGTGAGGCCAAAAAGGGAACAAAACTATGATATTTGGATGCGTAATGAAAAATTTCATAGCTTATTTTTTGAATTCAAATATTTGTAAGGTATATCACAGGATAGTGAAGAGCTCAGTTTTCAGTTTTGATGCAGACTCTTTATTATCCTTTTGTTTTACATAAACAAAAAATTATAAGGTGTAGTTTTAGCAAAAATATATTTGTAGGAGGCTTAAGCATGAAGGCAAAGCTTATATTAGAAAATGGCATGGTTTTTGAGGGTAAGGCTTTTGGATACCTAAAGGAAAGCGTTGGAGAAGTAGTATTTACAACTGGTATGACAGGTTATCAAGAAGTACTTACAGATCCATCTTATTACGGACAAATAGTTACTATGACTTATCCTTTAATAGGTAATTACGGAATTAATCTTGAGGACATGGAATCAGACTCAATAAAAGTAAGAGGGTTTATTGTAAGAGAAAAATGTAATATGCCAAGTAATTTTAGATGTGAGTTAGAACTTGAAGATTTCTTGAAACAAGGAAAAGTCATTGGTTTAGAAGGAATAGATACAAGAGCACTAACTAAGGTTTTAAGAAATAGCGGTACTATGAGAGGAATTATTACACTCGAAGATGTAGATGACGAATATGTAAAAGAAAAAGTTGCAGGCTTTTCTACTAAGGATGCTGTGATAACTGTTACTACAGAAAAATCTTATACTGTTGAAGGTACAGGAAAGCATATTGCAGTTATGGATTTTGGTATAAAGACTAATATAATAAGGAACTTTAAAAAGAGAGGATGCAAATTAACTGTATTCCCAGCGACAGCTACAGCTGAAGAAGTTTTAAATGTTAATCCAGATTTAGTATTCTTATCTAATGGACCTGGAGATCCAGAAGATTTAGATTTTGCTATAGAAAATATAAAGAAATTAGTTGGAAAGAAACCAATAACGGGTATTTGCTTAGGGCATCAATTGTTAGGTTTAGCGTTAGGTGGTAAAACTACTAAATTAAAATTTGGACACAGAGGATGTAATCACCCTGTTAAAGATTTAGAAGCTAACATTGTGCATATAACTTCTCAAAATCACGGTTATGTAGTAGAAAAGCTACCAGATGATATGGAAATTACTCACGTTAATATAAATGATGGAACTGTAGAAGGAATGAAGCATAAGATTTTACCAATATATTCAGTTCAATTCCATCCAGAAGCATCAGCAGGTCCAAAAGACAGTGAATACATATTTGATAAATTCTTAGAATATGCACTATAGGAGGGGTAAGTAAAATGCCATTAAATAAAGATATAAAAAAAGTTTTAGTTATAGGATCAGGTCCTATAGTCATAGGTCAAGCGGCAGAGTTTGATTACTCAGGAACTCAAGCTTGTGAAGCGTTAAAATCAGAAGGAATAGAAGTTGTACTTGTGAATTCAAATCCAGCAACAATAATGACAGATAAAGAAGTAGCAGATAAAGTTTATTTAGAGCCATTAACATTAGAATTTGTTGAAAAAGTTATTGCTAAAGAAAGACCAGATAGCTTACTTGCAGGAATGGGTGGTCAAACAGGACTTAATCTTGCTGTGCAATTGCATGACGCTGGTATATTAGAAAAATATAATGTAAAAGTAATAGGAACATCTATTGCATCTATAAAAGAAGGTGAAGATAGAGAACTATTCAGAGATATGATGAATAGAATTGGTGAACCAGTTATAAAAAGCGAAATTGTAACTGATTTAGATGCAGGGTTAGAATTTGCGAACAAGATTGGTTATCCAGTTATAGTTAGACCTGCATATACGTTAGGAGGATCTGGTGGGGGTATCGCTGACGATGAAGAACAACTTAAAACTATATTAGAATCAGGCCTTCAATTAAGCACGATCGGCCAAGTTTTACTTGAGAAGAGTGTTAAGGGTTGGAAAGAAATAGAATACGAAGTAATGAGAGATTCCTATGGAAACTGTATTACTGTATGTAATATGGAAAATATAGATCCAGTAGGTATACATACAGGTGATAGTATAGTTGTTGCTCCATCACAAACTCTTTCGGATAAGGAATATCAAATGCTTAGAACTGCATCAATAAATATAATAAACGCAGTTGGAATTGAGGGTGGATGTAATGTACAATTCTCATTAAATCCAAATACCTTTGAATACGCAGTTATAGAAATTAATCCTAGAGTTTCTAGAAGTTCTGCTTTAGCATCAAAGGCGACAGGATACCCTATTGCAAAACTTGCTGCTAAAATTGCACTTGGATATGGATTAGATGAAATAAAAAATGCTGTTACACAAAAAACTTATGCATGTTTTGAACCAACTTTAGATTATGTTGTAGTTAAAATACCAAAGTGGCCTTTCGATAAGTTCTTTGGTGCAGACAGAGAACTAGGAACAAAGATGATGGCAACTGGTGAAATAATGGCTATAGGAGCTAACCTTGAGCAAGCATTCTTAAAAGGAATCAGAAGCTTAGAAATAGGAAAGTATTCTTTAGATCATAAGAAGTTTAAAGAGTATAGCATTTCAGAATTAAAGAGCATAGTAATGAAACCAGATGATGAAAGAATCTTCGCATTAGCTGAAATGATAAGAAGAGACTACATGATTGAAAAAATAAATAAAATTACAGGTATTGATATGTTCTTCCTAGAAAAGATTAAATGGATAGTTGAAGAAGAACAAAGACTAAAATTAAGTAAGATAGAAGATTTAGATAAAGAATGGTTATATCATCTTAAGAAAAAAGGATTTTCAGATAAAGCTATAGCTGATATGTTGAAGGTTAGCCCTGATGATGTATATAGATTAAGAGATATATGGAATATAAGACCTTCGTATAAAATGGTTGATACTTGTGGAGGAGAATTTGAAGCACTATCTCCATATTATTACTCAACTTACGAACAATATGATGAAGTTGAAGTATCAAGTAATAAAAAAGTAATTGTTATAGGTTCCGGTCCAATAAGAATAGGCCAAGGAATCGAATTTGACTATGCGTCAGTACATTGTGTAAAAGCTTTAAAGAAACTTGGAATTGAAACTATAATTGTTAATAATAATCCAGAAACAGTAAGTACAGACTTTGACGTATCAGATAAATTATATTTTGAGCCATTAACTGAGGAAGATGTTTTAAATATAATTGAAAAAGAAAAGCCAGATGGTGTAATACTTCAATTTGGTGGTCAAACAGCTATCAAGCTTGCAAATTTCTTAAAAGAACAAAATATTGTAACTCTTGGAACTACAGCAGATCAAATAGATATGGCTGAAGATAGAGAAAAATTCGATGCACTATTAGAAAGATTAGGAATATCAAGACCAAAAGGTAAAGGTATATGGTCATTAGAAGAAGGATTAGAAGAAGCAAGAAGATTAAAATTCCCAGTACTTGTTAGACCTTCATATGTAATTGGTGGTCAAGGAATGGAAATAACTCATGATGAAGATGAGTTAACATACTATTTAGAAAATGCTTTTGCTAAAGATAGTAAGAATCCAATACTTATAGACAAATACTTAATGGGTAGAGAAATTGAAGTAGATGCTATATCGGATGGAGAAGATATATTAATACCAGGTATTATGGAACACTTAGAAAGAGCTGGAGTTCACTCAGGAGATAGTGTTACTATGTATCCGAGTCAAAATATTTCTGATAAGATAAAGGCGGATGTACTAGAATATACTAGAAAGTTAGCATTAGAAATAGGAATAAAGGGAATGATAAATATTCAATTCATAGAGTTTGAAGGTCAATTATATGTAATTGAAGTTAATCCAAGAGCATCAAGAACAGTTCCTTACATAAGTAAGGTAAGTGGCGTTCCAATAGTAGATTTAGCTACGCAAGTAATGCTTGGAGCTAAGTTAAAAGATTTAGGCTATGGAGTAGATGTATATAAAGAACCTGAACTAGTTTCGGTTAAAGTTCCAGTATTTTCAACTCAAAAATTACCTAATGTTGAAGTAAGTTTAGGACCTGAAATGAGATCTACAGGAGAAGTGTTAGGTGTAGGTAGAAATATAAAAGAAGCACTTTATAAAGGGTTTGTTGGAGCATATATGTATCCATCAAAAGAAAAAGGAAAAATACTTGCTACAATAAATAAACATGATAAGGCAGAGTTTTTACCAATAGCAAAGGATCTTGCTAAGGTTGGATATAAATTTATAGCAACTGCTGGAACTTGCGCACTATTAAGGGATGCAGGTATAGAAGCAGAAGAAATTAGAAAAATAGATGAAGAAGAACCAAATATCTTAGATATAGTTAAAAATAGAGAAGTTGATTTAGTTGTAAATACCCCTACTAAGGGAAATGATTCTAAGAGAGATGGATTCTTAATAAGAAGAGCAGCAGTTGAAAGAAACTTAGGTGTAATTACTGCATTAGATACATTGAGAGCTATAGCTGATGTAGAACTTGAAAAGTTTGATGAGAATAATAATTTAGAAGTTTTTAATATAGCAGAATAAAAGTATTATCAAAATGCCTCTAAGGATTTAAATAATAAATTCTTAGAGGTATTTTTTGTATAAATATGTTATTTTAAGAGAAATGTTGACAAGTGAACATATGTTCTATATAATATAATTAATGAACATACGTTTGGTGAGGAGATGTATATTATGAATGAAATGGGTAATTTTTTTGTTAAATTAAATTGTAAAAATATTAACAATATTCGCAGTCTAATTATAGATAGACAAGAAAAGAATTTAGATAAACAAGAAAAATATATAATGTGTGCAGGAAAATATGATAAAAACGGATGGACATTGATTTTTAGAGCTAGAAGTTTTAAGGAAGCTGAGGAATTAGCAAATTTAAATCCATTTGTACATAAGAAAGAAAGAATTAACTAATTTATAGCATGGATTTGTTAAGAGATAGAAAATATATTGTTTTGTAAATTCTTAAAATAAATTATAAGGATTAAATAAAAGCAAATAAAAAATAAGCTACAAAATAGTGAATTTAGTAACTTATTTTATATATCGTACTTTATGTGTGAAATAACTATTGAAAGATTGTCCACTAAGTTGATTTTAGAACCAACCTTACTTGGACGTTCGCTTTTAACTATTTTTACGACCGGCCGTAATGGAAAATTAGGAAGAGTTTCTTCAACTACTCCTACGTCACCATTACTAAGGCTAACGATTGTACCTTGTGGAAAAGGAATAACAATTTTACAAAATACATTAATCATATCATAATCAAATAATGTTCCAGCCTTGGACATTAAATATTCTAATGCATCACTTGGACACAAGGCTCTTTTATATGGCCTATCGGAAGTTAGAGCGTCATAGACATCAGCGATACTTACTATTCGGGCAAGATAGCTAATTTCATTTCCATTAGCACCATTTGGATAACCTAATCCATCATATCTTTCGTGGTGTTGTAAAACTATTAATTTAATATGAGAACTAAACGTAAAAAAACTATCTAAAAAGTTATATCCATATCTTGAATGATTTTTTATTATTTCAAATTCTTCAGGAGTTAATTTGTCAGGCTTTTGAAGAATTTCTCGAGGTATAAATGATTTTCCTATATCATGAATTAGTGCACCAATACAAAGATAAGTTAAATTCTTTTTGGAAAGATTCAAACTTATACCAAGTATAATTGATATTACTGCAACATTTACACAATGAGCATATGTATAATTATCCATACTTTTTATATCAACTAAAGAAAGCAATACATTCTTATTTGATAAAACATTTTCTAGTAAATCTTCAGCTATTTTATTAATAGATTTGAAGTATTTTTTTTCTTGCTTTGTATAATCCTTAATGCTACGCTTTTCAAATTTATGAACGTAGGCTATTCTTTCAATATCAGAAAAGGTTTCTTTAATGATAGAGATTGATTTTTGTCTTAATTCTGGTTTTATAACATCTTCAATTTCAGCAGTGCTATAGTCATCAATTATATAAAGAGAGAATATTTTATGTTCTTTAACTCTTTTTAGAATAATATCAGTCAATACAATGCCGGCCTTAAGTAAACATCGACCATCAGAAGAATATATATTTTTACCCAGTAATGAATTTTCTCTTACACATTCAATAGGAACCAAACGCATGCTCATACCTCACTGCATTAATAATACCCATTATACCATAAAAATCATGTAAATTTATACAATAATAATGAAAAAAATGCTAAAGTAGAGAAATTAAATTATTTATATAAAGAAATTAAATGAATATCTTGATAATGTGGAAAATTAAGTAATAATATGTAAATGTATTTCTAAATAATATTATGTTTCATGTAAATATTTATGAAATTAGTTAAAGAGTTGATTAATAGTAGAAAATATATAAGTTATATCTGAAATGTGTAGTATCATAATTGCTAGACAGTAGGTAAATAAAGTACTAAAATATTTATTATATAAGATGTTAATAATAACAATCTAAGTAAATTTAGTTAAATTTGAATTAGTAAGGATTATAACTAATTAGGAATTTATATCTACTATTAAATCAATATGTATGCTAAATGCTTTAAATGTTATATTGTTTTATATGACTAATTAAAAAATGGAGTGAGGACACTTTGGATATTAAAAATAGTCCAATAGGATTTTTTGATTCAGGAGTAGGCGGATTGAGTGTAATGAAAGAAGCTGTTTCTATTATGCCTAATGAGAATTTCATATATTTTGGAGATTCAAAAAATGCTCCTTATGGAACTAAGGAACTAGATGAAGTTAGAAATCTCACGTTGGAAGCAGTAAATTTTTTATTAAATAAAAATGTTAAAGCAGTTGTAGTAGCTTGCAATACAGCTACCAGTGCTGCAATAGATGTAATTAGAAATAAATATAATAATATTCCTATAATAGGAATTGAACCTGCATTAAAGCCGGCTGTAAAACTTAATAGAAAAGGCAATGTAATAATAATGGCAACACCTATGACTTTAAGAGAAAAGAAATTTAAAGCCTTAATGGAGAAGTATAGAAGTGAAGCCAATATAGTATCTCTGCCTTGCGCTGGTCTTATGGAATTTATTGAGCAAGGAATATTAGACGGTGATGAACTAGAAAGTTATTTAAAAGAAAAGTTTAAGCCTTATTTGAGAAATAACATAGGTTCAATAGTTCTAGGATGTACACATTATCCTTTTATAAAAAAAGCTTTAGCTAATGTTATTGGGGAGGATATACCTCTTATAGATGGAGGTTTAGGAACTGCCCAAGAATTAAAAAGGAAGCTGTCAGAAAAAGATTTATTAAATGATTCAAATGCAAAGGGAGAAATAATAATTTATAATTCTATTAATGATAATAAAATTATAGATTTCTGTTATAATCTAATTAATGTCAAAATATAGAGATAATTTAGATTTATAGAATTTAATATAAATCATGAATTTAATCTTATATTTTAGATAATAATACTATTTAAGATTGATTTCGAGAGGAGAAATTATTACAATGAAAAATCCAATTATTACAATGACTATGGAAAATGGCGGTGTTATTAAAGCAGAGTTATATCCTGAAATAGCTCCAAATACAGTAAACAATTTTGTAGATTTAATTAATAGAGGATTCTATGATGGATTAATCTTTCATAGAGTCATTCCTAATTTTATGATCCAAGGTGGATGTCCAGAAGGTAGTGGAATGGGAGGCCCAGGATACTCCATAAAGGGAGAATTTACAAGCAATGGATTTAATAATACTCTTAAACATTCAAGAGGAGTATTATCAATGGCTAGAGCTATGCATCCAGATTCAGCTGGAAGTCAGTTTTTTATAATGGTTGCTGATGCTCCACATTTAGATGGACAATATGCTTCATTCGGCAAGGTTATTGAAGGAATGGAAGTAGCTGATAAGATTGTTGCAGCAAAGACTGATATGGCTGATAGACCTTATGAGGATCAAGTAATAAAAAGTGTTACAGTCGATATGCAAGGGGAAGAGTTTAAAGAACCAGAAATAATTGAGGAATAAAAGAATATATTATTATGAAAATATAATAGGAAAAGAGGTGTCATAAATGGCTATAAATAATAAGTGTCTATTAGCATATGGATTAAGCAAAGAAGAGATTAAGAAAATTGAAAGTCAAAACATTAAGGTCATAGAAGTAAATAATAATATGGCGTTGATGAAAATAGAAGATATAATCAATAAAAATGCCAATGAAAATTCTTATGATGAACTGCCATTAAATGAAAAGGCACTTATTTTTAATGGATTTAAAGAAGATCAATTAAAATTTACTATTAGGTATATTAGAGGGTTTATTCAAGGGGGAGTGTTAGCTGTCTCAACACCACAAAATTATAAATGGACTTTCAGTTATCTATTAGAGCATTTAATTGAAGAAAGAGAATGGTTTCAAGCACAACAAAAGGGGAGAAATTAAAGTGAGTCGTGTAGGAGAAAATATAAAGCAAGCTAGAGAAAAAAGTGGTTTGACGGTGAAAGCTTTAGCTAAGAAATTAGGTGTAGCTGAAAAATATTTAAGTGAAGTTGAAATGGGAAGAAAAGTTGCACCTGAATCCTTAATAGATAAGGCAGCTAAGGTTTTAAAAGCTGATTTGAATGATATAAGCATGGTAGTTACAGATGAAGTATTAATGGAAGAAAAGAAGAATTTAAAAGAACTTCCAAAGAGAAATACTGAGAGTTCAGAATTATGGACAGATGCTTTTTCATCAGTGCTTAGAAGTGTTCCAATTTATGATTATTCATTATCTAGCAAAAAGGGAACTAAAGAAATGCCTGTTCATTCTAATAAAATAGAGAATTATCCACAAGATAAAGTATTTTATTTAGAAATAGAAGATGATGAAATGACTGGATTTAGGATGTTAAAAGGGGATATTGCTTTTGCTCATAGTATAAAAGAAGTAAGTAACAATGGTTTTTTCCTAATTGACTATAAAGGGAAAAGAAAAATAAGACAAGTAAAAGTTTTAGGTAATTCGAAATTGTTGCTGGTAAGCAATGCAGGAAGTTTACTTACTGAGACTATGGAATTAAAGGAATTAGATGTAATTGCTAAATTAGAAAGAATTGAAATTACACTATAGCTGCAAAATATAAGAATTTTAAATATTTATTAATAAGGGAGTGTCGCAAAATGATTAAATTTTAATCAGGAGCGATGCTCCTTTTCGGTT
>NZ_AUUU01000244.1 GCF_002760435.1 Clostridium sp. LS | reverse complement strand
ATGAATAATATATAATCTAAAATAAATTCATATACTTGTGCAGGATGAAGTATTTGTCCATTATGGTTAATTCCCCATAACATTATATTTGTCATTGGTTTGCCAAATACGTCACAACCTACCCTGCCTATACCTTGAGCTAATGCTATTCCAATAACAGCAATATCTGCAAGTTTAAAAAATGATATCTTACTCTTAATATAGTATATGTATCCTGCAGCTACAGCTGAAACAATTCCTCCATGTATGGATAATCCACCTTCATTTATTTTGAATATTTCTCCAGGATTACTAAAATAAAATGATGGATTATAAAAAAGAATATAAAATAATCTGGCTCCTAATACTCCTGATATAACAACTATAAAAATTAAATTAAACATTATATCTTCATTTATTCCTCTTTTTTCTCCCTGCTTAATTGCAAATGCCCCACCTGTAATTGCAGCTATTGCTATCATTAAACCAAAAAAGTATATATGTATTGGACCAAAGTTAAAAAGTTCCTTCATATGTTAACTTCCTTTCTAAAATACAAAATTATTTTGTGCACTTTTTCTTAGACTTACCGTCTTTATTACAGCAACATCCACCTGAAGTATTT
>NZ_AUUU01000049.1 GCF_002760435.1 Clostridium sp. LS | reverse complement strand
TTTATGGCTAGGAAAAAA
This sequence comes from Clostridium sp. LS, assembly GCF_002760435.1. Taxonomy (GTDB): domain Bacteria; phylum Bacillota; class Clostridia; order Clostridiales; family Clostridiaceae; genus Clostridium. The sequence continues at coordinate 21,993 of NZ_AUUU01000049.1, read as the reverse complement.
ACATCTAATATAATAAAAAATGATTTTGAATATGATGAGGGAGAAGTATTTGGATTTACTAGTGAGGTTCCTATAGGCGGGGACTGCATATCTTCTTTTTCCTTTGATGATAACGACTCTATAATTGAAAATACTCAAGCTAATCCTGAGTGTAAATCTACTAATGATACTGCTGCTATTTCTGACCTTAAAATTAATGCTCAAGAAAATATTATTTCAGATAACACTAATACACGAGGAAGCATCAATGATTCTATTAAAATTAAAAGTTCTTTAAACTCTTCAAAAGAAATATTTGATAACAGAAGAACTCCTCTTCCTAATGGTGCTGCTCCTGCTATTGACGGAGAAACTCCAACTATTAAAAGAAGCTATACTCTTAGAAGCTCCACCATAAGAAAAATAAATGAATTAAAAAGCATACATCCAGATATTAGTGTATGTGTAAGTACCATAGTTGATATTGCCATAGATTATTACCATAATCATATTGTAAATGAAGGTGGCAATCAATAATTCATTTAGAAAAACAAATTAATAATCTTTCTACTTCAATTAATAAGCTAAATACCATAATATCTAAGAGGCTTGGGGTTGTGATAGATTCCGACGGATCTGGTAATGATTCTAATAGAGTAGCTTAAGTAGTAAAAAGGCAATGAACTTTGATTTTCATTGCCTTTAAATTAGGTTATGATTTTTATTTTGCTACTGGAATTTGATGAACTCCAAATTATACTCTTTTACATAGTTATTTTTTCTTAACAGGAATCCAAATTTCGCTGTAGTAGTTTTCATCTTGAATACCTTGAGGATAATCAGCTATATCAGAGTACATTTCGATATTATAACCTGCAGCAATTTCATAATCCTTGCAATTAGGCAACCATTCTGAGAAAATCTTTTTGTTTACATCTTGCAGAGATTTCGGCATTGCACCCTTGCAAGCAAAAACAGCCCAAGTGAATTTAGGAATAATTTTTGTAATAAAGCCATTAGGTATTTCTATGGATGGATTATAGTTATCTGCAATCAAATATTCAAACTCATCTGAACCCATGCTCTCATCTATGCTTATTCCATACATTCCACATACAATTTTTCCTTTTCCTGTTTGATAATGCTCTGTCCAAAACGGTGGAATTTCTGTAGTTGCACTATCATATTTAAACACCTTTGATACTCCCATGACAGTAAACGAATCTTTTTCAACAATTTTGTAATCCATAATATAACCGCCTTCCAATAAAAATTTAATTTTCAGCGGAGCAAACGATTTAATCATTGCTCCATCTTTTCGAACAGCAGTAGGTGTCACACCATGAAATCGAGTAAAAGCTTTTGTGAAACTATCTGGTGAGGCATAGCCATATTTCAGTGCAATATCAATGATCTTTTCATCAGTAGAAACAAGCTCACTGCCGGCAAGAGTAAGCCTGCGTTGTCTGATATACTCTCCGACTGTAAAACCACAAAGCATTGCAAAACCTTTTTGGAAATAGAAAGTCGACATAAATGCTTTTTTTGCAATACTTTCCATTGTGATTTCTTCCATGATATTCTCCTCAATATAATTGATAGCTTCACCGATTCCTTCAATCCATCCCATAATTATCACCCCTGTCTGTACCTATATCTTATCTATTTCCAAGCGGTTATTCCCGACTTTTTGTGTTATGTTTTGTCTTGCTAAAATTAATATCTTTTGATTAACGCTCACTAAAGCTCGGACTTAAATTTTTGATATATCCAATATCAAAACTAAGCAGACAAATTGAAATTTAATTCTCTCTGAAAGCTATTGCATCAACCTGAAAGTCAATTCCATCTCTAATAAACTTTGTTTCATATGCCTTTCTTGCTGGATATTTTCCTTCAAATCTTTCCTTAATTATTTCTCCTAAAAACGATAAATCTTTAATATCTCTAAATAAGCAATCCATTTGCACTACAGATTTCAATGTCAATCCTATCTTTTCAAGTCTTTCACTCAAAACATCAAATGCACCATTTATTTGGTTTTCGATTGATTGTCCCTCACTCTTCATGCAATAGCTGATATAAACATAATCCCCTGCCTCAACAATCGCAGAATGTGCCCATTCATTGTCTATTTCTGTTCTTATAATTTCTCTCATTCCACATTCTCCTTGTATTTTATTTTAGTTACAAATTACAATTTTTCGTTATATTATAGCAATAATTTTGTTTTATATATATTATAACAATATTTATAATTGTTTTATATATAATGTAAATATTGTTTTTTAATAACAGTCATTAAAAAGGAATATATTAATACTCTTCAAGCTAAAGCGCAGTGAATTTCCCCTTTACAATATTTATTTTTTAATGGTATAATTGCTCTTCCAAAAAACTTTATTTTAAAAAAACTCCGTTAATATAACCTTAAAATCCAACTTTTCTTTATTCAACTCTATATCTACATATTGAAATTTTTTTTATAAATGGAGCTTGTTTAAAATTTCCTTTTTGGTACTTCCATATGCCATGATTATCTGACTCCATAAATAAAAAAGAATGATCTACTAGGGTGAATAGACCATTCTCAATACTGTTCATTAAGAGAACTACTTAATTACCATATTTCTTTTTCCAATTATCCTTCCACTGTTGAAAACTCAATCCCGTTACTTCTTCTAATGTTTTACCATCTATTGAACTGAATGCGCCTACAACATCGGCATTAGGATATGAATATCCTCCAATGATTTTACCATCAGATAACATTACATATACATTTACCCCATCTTCAGCATTCTTATCTTCCTTTTGCATAGGGTAGTTTTTTACTGTAAAACCATATACCGTTATTTCCTTACCAAAATACTTATCTGGCTCTACTGTTTGCACTGCCCATGATTGTTGGTATGGAATTGTTTTCGTTCCACCATAAAGTTTATTTTTTTCCAATACATATTTTTGTATTTGTCCTTTTCTGGCAGTAATCGTATATCCTTTAGATTTAATAAACTCTTCTGCTATCTTCTCATCCCCTGTAATTTGAGGAGTACATCCAGTAAAAATGAAAGTCATTAATGTAAATAATATAAATACTAATTTTCTCATGAAATCCACCCCAAAATAATATACTTCAATTATTTATACAAGTTTTAAGATAGTTTGTTCACAACTAATTACCATTGCACGTAAATTATAGCATATTATGCAAGAGACTTCTTCCTAAAATATTATTACTAATTACTGCTACTTATTGCTTCTTCATAGAATTTTCAATTTGTTTTTTATAAATAGTATTAATTTTAATTAGCTATACTTTTCATTACTAATATTTAATTCAAAAATAAAGAAGAATCATCCACTAGTGTGAATAGATCATTCTTAATACTGATTATTATTTATTTAATAAGAGATAAATAATGTTTAACTACTTTATGTTTATATATTACTAAATCATTATATCAGTAATAGGACATAATATAATTTTCTCGATTTACACACTGTTTTAGAATTACGAACTTTTGTTCATTATCTTTAGCATCAATTTTTGTTACACCATACTTTCGCACTCTACTAACTTTAGTATTGTGCATTACTCAATTTGAAAGCACAAATTATCTATTTCCATTAATTAAAAACATAATATAGTAACATAATCTAATTTTGAAAATATAATAATTGTAAAGTAATATTTATTTTTCAAATGATAAAAGGGAGGAATTATCTATGCCTATGATTATTTCTACTGATGATTTATTAAGCTCTTCTCCTATTTCAACTGATGATTTATCAGATGTTTTTCCCATCTCTGTTATAATTAATATTGCTCATGTTAAAGGTGAAAATACTAATACAGCTAATGCGGAAGATATTATTAAATTTAAAGGAAATCGTCGTGCTGAATTAAGAGTTGTAAAAACAGCTGATGTCTCATCTGTATTTGTAGGTGATACTTTCACCTACACTATAAAAATTACTAACCTTGGTCCAAGCACAGCTATTGGGGTAGTAATGACTGATACCGCTCCAAATCATATTATCTTTACGCCTAGTGGAGTAACAACAACTCAAGGTTCAGTTAATCCAAGTTCAACTCCTTCGAATATCATAGTTAATGTTGGTAATATCGCTCCAGGTGCTACAGTCACAATAACAATTCCTGCAACTGTAACTTTATAAATGAAATGTCCAAATCTGAAGTATAATCATTAGACTAGGTTCAAATTTCTATAATCAAAATCCATAAATTATTTTGATTATATTTTACTATTTGCTTATAAAAAAAGCCTTCATGATTTGAATTAAATTATTCATTTTTAGCCCCTTATTGGGGCTTTTTTTATGCTTTTTTAGTATTGTGCAGTATTTTAAATAAAAAAATGGCTGCTCCTGCTTTCTTTTTCTATTTATCTTACTATTCCTTATAAGTTAGTCCTGTTACTTCCTCTAATTTCCCTCTATCAAGTGAACACTATAGGTTTCCAATCATACTATGATTTAGAGAACTTTAAAAAGGAGTAAAATCATATGAGACAATACGGGCCACCAAGTTCCCCACCACCAAAGACTAAACCTAAAAAACCAAAGGTTTCATATATAATTGATTGTGTACACCAATATACGTATGTATGGCCTAAACATGGAAAACCCTTCTGGTTCTATCCTACAAGAATAGAGCAAGGGGAAGTTTCTGGTTACAGATGGGATGGAAAGAAATGGGTGTTTTACGGATTTGGTGAGAAATCCATAAGTCAAGTTGCATGTTACCCAGTTCCTACCCTTTACTAAAGTTGTAAAGAAGTTTAGCAAAGTAAAGTTTTTAAGTTATCTACTAGTAAAGAGTAGACAATATTACTTAAAACTCTAAAAATAATTATTTTGCATTCAAAACTGTATAAAATTAATAGTGTTATCACCTTCTCATAAAGGCACTTTTCGTGCCTTTTTTTCTTTCACACACTTATTAATAAATTTAATCTCTTACTAAGACTTTTCATTTTTACTTTACTACGTCAAATCTACAGACTACTTTGATTAGTAGAATCACATAGTAAAAAATCACAAATTCAATCTCTCGAAATAATGCGATTTTACAATTACTTATTTAATTTAATTGATTCATAACTTAAGAATATTGTGTATCATATAGTTGTATCGTTCACTATTATTTTATAGTTTTTGTTAATATTACTATATAAAATATAATTTAAGTATAGTTTTATATTTTAGATTTGTTAGTGTCTTAGAAAAAAATGTTTAAAATTTAATATATTAAGCAAAATATCAGTGAATTTAAAAATTACTACTCTATTTTACAGGGGAGGTTTATATGAAAAAGATACTTAAAAAATTATTGATATTTATTGCTATAGTAAATTTTCTTGGAATAATATTTGAATGTACTGCTCTAAAAGATAGTAGTGAAACTGCATTAACAAATGCCTCAATTGAAAAAGACAGATTGCAAAGAATAAAAGAAAAAGGAGTAATAACTGTCGCCGCAATAACAAGCAGTCGTACATATTTTTATATAGATAACAATACAAATAAGATATCTGGTATAGAAGCCGATATACTAAGCGAAATTCTAAAACGGCTTGGAGGGAATGAAAACATTGAAATCAAGGAAGCAACATTTCTAAATTTCTTAGAAAAATTAACTACTGATGATAGTATAGATATCGCATCAGGCGGAATATTTATAACTCCAGAACGTGAAGAGCTTGTAGCATTTACTCAGCCATTATATAAAATTTCAGAATCTATTATGGTTCCAGCATTATCAACTATTAATTTTAAGAGTGATTTAAAAAATTCAGTTGTTGGAGTTATAAAAGGTACAGTATATGAAAAGTTAGCAGAAAGATGGAAGCGTGATAATTTAATAAAAGATATGGCAACTTTTGAGACTTTACCTGAATTATTTGATGCAGTAAGTAGTATGAAAGTTGATGCAGGTATATTAGATTCTGTTATCGGAAAATATTCTCTATTTAAAAATTCTAAGCTCCCTTTAAGATTACTAATAGATTATACTCCAGAGTTAACTAATAATGTAGGCATGGCTATGAGAAAAAATGACATAACACTATTGAATGCTTTTAATGAAAAAATTAGTGAGATGAAAGCAGATGGTACCTTGTATGCTATTCTCGTAGAGAATGGATTAGATAAAAATAGTATGCCTTAAAATCAATAATTAAATATATAAGGTGCAATCAAAAAATTTCAATATTCTCTAATCATGTATTAGAAATATAATCGTATTTACTATTATGAATGAATTATAACATATTTTGTAAACATTGCATTATTCAACTTTCAAAGAACAATATTTTAAATAACTACTTCGCACTTTCTGCAGACTACGCATCATCATAATTTCTATTTCCAATACTTTTATTCCACAGGCGCCATCAATGTGCTTGCTTTTCTGCCCGTCATTTTTAGTAATGAGTGTCATTGAAGTGCGAAGTATTTGGATTTACAAGTGAAGTTCCTATAGGCGAGGACTGCATATCTTCTTTTTCCTTTATTAAAATTGGTAAAAGCTAATGCATTTTTTAACTGCTTATTACTGATTTTGTCTCCCTTATTTGCAAAAATGAAACGGTTGAAGAAATGCCTGAAATTAGGGATTTCTATATAATTTTTTGTGCTTTATAAAACACAAAAAGACTATGAATTATAAGCTGTTGGCTTTTTCATAGTCTTTTTCTATTTCATAAACATAAAATACTATATATTTTAATTCTCTATATATTAATAATTAGAATTGTGCAGAATATTACAAACATTTAACAACCCAATTCTAATGTCATATTTTTAATATTTATATTAGCGTTAAGTATTTTTAATATATCTAAACCTATAAGTAAATCAATATCTATTCCATAATCCATATCACCTATTGATAATGAAACGTCTTTAAGCCCAATATCATTTAATTTTAGCCATCTAATTAATCCAATCCTCTCATTTTCATAAACTAATGATTATTCTTTTGTACTACCAAAACTTAATTCACGCGTTTTATCTTTTCTATGGAGCATACGATAACACTTAAAAGCATCATTAATGTCATCAAAAACTTCAATTATTGCTACGTCTTCAATGATTAATTTATTATTTTCTTCATGTTGTTTTAAACTATCAAATACAATACATTTATTTGAATATGTCTTTCTTACTTCATTCCATAGCATAACTGAACATCTCCTTCTTTTTGTATTCTACCTTAATTATAGCAGATATATAAAAACTCTCCCCTATCAAATTTATATTACGTCCTTTAACCTTAACCAATCTTTGGCTTAATTAAGATGTATATCTGCATTTCTAGATACAAATGAACTTGAATGTTTTGAAATGCGCGGTTTTTTTAATTTTTCTAAAATGAAAAGGTAAGTTCGTGATTGCAAGGGTAAATTCATCTTAGGCGAAGTTAGTCTTGCGCAGAAAGTTCGGCTACCTATTTCTGATGCTCAAATATGCTAATAATGATGAAATAACTACATTATTGGGCCTTTAACTAACTTATTTTAGCATCCAAAAATTGAATTTAGTGTTGCATTTTCAATGTTTTACCTAAATCACGAATTTAACTTTTCACTTAACGTTTAATAAAATTTTTAATATTTCCCATCATTAAAGTTATAATAACTTTTAAAAGTTGTATAAATGATAATCTCCTGCTAATTTTTAATATATGCCCAATTAACTATGTTAATTGGGCATATATTAAAAACATTATAAAACTGATTATTGATTTATTTCTTTTTTATTTTGCCAAACAAAATTTGATGTTCTTTTAGAAATGAACCATTGTCCGTTTTCATAGACATACTCATCCCTATAACTAACTGCACTAGAATTATTTATTCTTTTTCCATTTTCATTACTAATAAGATCAACTAAACAATAAAGAGTTCCCTTAGCTTTATTTCCATCTATTGATACAACATGTTGACCATTAAAATGATAAACTGTTTCAAAATTATTCAAGAATCCTCCAAAAGCTTTTTCCATTTCTTCAGGTCCTTTTAAACTCGAAACCAAAGTTCCATTTACATACGATTCTACAGTTGCATCTTTTGTAAAAAGTAATACTTGCGTTTTAACATCTTTCTCATCTGCTAGTAATGAGAAAGTATCAACAAGAGTTCTTAGTGCTCTCACGTTTTCTAATTCATTAATTCTATTTTCCATATTATTGTTTGTAGTCATAAAAGCTTCTCCTTTTTTATAAAAATTTTTTTAAATTTATATTAATCTAATTATGGATAGCAAATTGTAAAGATAAATGTACCATTTATAGTGTAACTATGCTTTACCATTAATCTGTTGCTAAACTATTATTAGATAAATTTTTAACTTTAAATGAAGCAATTGTAACAAATGCAGTAATTAATACTAATACTGCTGCTGTCCAGCTTAATGAAAATAATGATGAACTTCCAACTGCTATTCCCCCGATTCCAGCACCTGCTGCTAAGCCTAATTGCATAATTGAACTATTTAAGCTAAGCATAATTCCTGATGCTTCTGGCGAAAGTGAGATTATGTTAAACTGTTGAATCGGAGCAGGTATCCAGGCTGCTATAGCCCATATAACAAGCAATGCAATAGTAACATAAGTTGATCCTGCAAATAGTGATATTAACACAAGTGCAATTACATGAACTACCATGCTACTTGTAAGAGATTTTGAGATACCAACTTTATCTCCCAAGAATCCTCCCAACTTATTTCCTATTAAAGTAGCTATACCAAAAATTAATAGTGCCATACTCATCATTTCTTCACTCATTGGTGATACCCCTTGAAGGAATGGAGTAATGTATGAATATAATTCTGAGTATCCTCCTATCCAAAAGAAAGTTATTGCAAGAGTAAGTAAGGTTTTAGGACTTTTTAATAGAGCTAATTGTTCACCTAATGGTACTGATGCTTCACCTTCTGCTTTAGGGATTGCTGATAGCACAGCGAAGATTGCTAGTAAACTGAATACTCCAGTACTTACGAAAATTGCCTTCCAACCAAATGCTGCTGTTATAACACGACCAATTGGCAAACCAATAATTAAAGCTGCATTAAATCCAGTTGTAATTGTAGCTATAGCCCCTGCTTGACGTTCAGGTGCTACTATTTTTCCTACTACAGTAAAGCAGGTTACATTAAACACTCCAGCTCCTATAGCAAGCACTATACGAGAAAGTAATAAGAATGCATAGTTTGGTGCAACAAGTATCATGATACTTCCTAATACAACTAAAAAAAGTGAAATCATTAGTACCTTACGCCTATCCATTTTTGCCATGATCATTACGGCAATTGGAGTGCCAATGGCTCCAGCAATGGCGAATACTGTGATTAATTGCCCTGCCTCCGCTATTGATATATTAGTAGAAGCTGCTACTTGGTCTAAAACTCCTACAATAACATATTCTGATGCACTTATTACGAAACAAATAAGGGCTAATAAATAAATTTTCCAAGTGTTTTTCATATTTTTTATGTTCATTCCTTTCACACTGCTCAATATGTAAATTCAATAAAATTCTATAGTTTTACAACTTTGAGCGAACTATTTTTTATTCTTTTTCAATAATTATTATTTCAGCTCTATTTTCTGCTATTTTAATCCGTTGTACTGTCCATCTGTAACTGGCTCACACCATTCATTACTTGCGTTCTTACCTGGTACTTCTACTGCAATGTGGCTGAACCAAGAATCCTTCTTTGCACCATGCCAGTGCTTCACTTCGGCTGGAATTGTAATCACTATTCCCGGTGTCAAGCTGACTGCTTCTTTTCCTTCTTCCTGATACCAGCCTTCTCCAGCTGTACAGACGAGAATCTGTCCGCCGCCACTTGTTGCATGGTGAATGTGCCAGTTGTTTCTACATCCAGGCTCAAAGGTTACATTTGCAAGAAATACTGGGCATTCCCCAAATTCTGTTAACGGATTTAAGAAAGATGCTCCACTAAAATACTTTGCAAAATTTACATTGTCCTGACCTTTTCCAAATACATTTGTTTCATTAAATTCTGTTTCATTCATATACTTCATTTTCTTTATCTCCACAATCAATTGATTTTTTAATATTTATTATTATTTGTCTTCTCTAGAACATCATAGATGCCGTTTGTATCAATCCATTCTCCGTCTGGTTCATTGCACCAGATCCAGTTTCCATCACGTTTTTCAAAGTAGGACGTTTCACTAAGTGTCCAGCTTCCTCTACTTCCATAGATTCTGGCATAAAGAGTTGATGTATGTTTTGCACTTGCCTTATCTTCATCACGTTTACAGATATGCTTTTTATATTAGTGTTGTAATACAGCATTTCCTCACTTTCTATGCAAGAAAGCCATTCATCTTTCGTCTGCGTCTCACCTGTAATATTGCGCATATAAATGAACTAATCAATAATTTATGCATAGACATTTACTCCAAATCTACTTTAGTCAGCTGGTTTAAATCCTCCTAAATTCTTCTCCTGATCTGCTAAAGACATGTTAAAGAATCTAACATTCTTGTCTAATCCACGAATCTGATTCATCTCATCCTCTGTCAATTCAAAATCAAAAATATCAAAGTTATCTCTGATATGATTTGGATTTGTTGACTTAGGGAAAATAATAGTACCTTCCTGGATATGCCATCTTAAAATAATCTGAACATTACTCTTGCCATATTTCCTTCCTAATTCTGTGAATAATGACTCATTAATCAGAGCAGGATCACCATGTCCGATTGGATACCAGCTTTCAATAACTGTTCCATATTTCTCAATTCTCTTCTTTAATGCGTTCTGCTGATAATATGGGTGACACTCTACCTGGAGTACTGCTGGTTTAATCATTGAAGCTTCCAATACCTCCTCTAAACGCTCTGACTCAAAGTTGCTCAGTCCGATCGCTTTAACTTTTCCCATGGCAACTGCTTTCTCCATATCTTTCCATGCACCAATATAGTCACCAAACTGCTGGTGAAGAAGTAATAAATCGATGTATTCGGTGTCAAGTCTTTTTAACATCTTATCGATACCTTCCATGGTCTTGCCTTCGCCATATTCACTTGGCCATAATTTGCTTGTAATCCAGATTTCTTCTCTTGGGATTCTACTTTCTTTTACAGCTGCTCCTACGCCTCTTTCATTCTGATAAGCATGGGCGGTATCAATGTGACGATATCCAATTTCAAATGCTTCTAAGCAGGCTTTCTTAGTGTCTGCATCTCCCTGGATCATATACACTCCAAGTCCAAACTGTGGTATTTTGCTTCCGTTATTTAATGTAATATAGGTCTGATTCATGATTTTTTCCTCTTTTCTATTTTTTGTAAGATTTTTTTATTTCCACATTTTCATTTACTATCTTTTATTGATTAAAGTAATTTCTGTTTTTTTAGCCAATTTTCAATAGTCACTCTGGAATCTTTCACTCGACCACCGATAATTGCCAATCCATCCTCTACATTTGCATCTGGGCAGGTCTTTTTTATATCTGTTACGCTGAAAGAAAGTCCACTTCCTTCATTTGTACAAAGTGGTAGAATTCTTTTATCAGAAAAATCGTAACTCTCTAAAAAAGTAAATACTGGCATCGGGCAAGTTCCCCACCAATTTGGGTATCCAAGAATAATCGTGTCATATTGCTCCATGTTATCAACCTTAGTTTTTAGTTCTGGTCTTGCATTCTGATTTAATTCTTCCTTTGCATAGTTAATCAGATTCATATGACCTTCCGGATAATTCTGTACGGTTTCAATCTGAAAAGTATCTGCTACTATCATAGCTCCTATAATCTGTGCTGCGACATTAGTATTTCCTACTTCAAGATTTACGATTTTTCCTCCCACATAACTTTCTCCTGTCATTGAAAAGAATGCGATAAGCGTATTACTCATGATTAGTTACCTCCATTTCTTTTGATAAATCTATTATATTGCAGTATATTCTATTTTTCTAATCAATAAATTTAGTAATTGATTTGATTTTTTTATCGCTAAGTATTATCATTAACTTATAATAATCTTTAAATTTTTACAATTTCTTAACAAGTAAGGATTAGAAAGGGAAAATCATGAATTTTAAACAAATAGATTACGCTATAGAAGTATCACATACATTAAATTTCCGTCGTGCTGCAGAAAATCTCTTTATAAGTCAGCCAGCATTGACCTATCAGATTCAGTCATTAGAAGAAGAAATCGGATTTCCACTTTTTTACCGTACAGGAAAAGGTGCCACACTGACACCTGCTGGTGAGCAATTCTGTATGACTTTAGTTAATATTAAGGATGACATTTCAAAAGCCATTCAAAATGGAAAAAATTACAATGTAAAATACAAGGAGTCACTGAACATAGCAATTCCACTTCGAAGTGCTATCTATTTTCTTCCTCAGATAATGAAACAATTTGCTAAAGAATATCCTTCTGTATCCATAAACATTCATTATGTATATGGTAACAGTCGTATTGATGAGCTGCTTCATGGCGAACAGGATATCATTTTCGGTCTTGGACGAAGTCTTTCATCCATCTCCAATTTGAAAGCTCATCATCTATTTGACAGCCACATTTATCTGATTACTCAAAAAGATGACCCATTATCAAAACTTGAGAAAATCACCCCTGATGATTTAAAAGGACAGACGCTAATGGTAGGTGGAGGTTCTCCCTATGAATTGCAGAAAATACAGCAGCTTGTTATAAACACTGTTGACGTTCAGACAATCAACAGTCCAGACCACATTACAACGCTTACTAATGTTGCTGCCGGAATTGGAGTCTGTCTTTCACCTGGTTTCTGTAATGATCATCTTGGCGAATTTATCTGGACACCTTTTGATACAAAAGAAACCATGGATTGTGTTTTCTGTACTAGAAAAGAAGAAAACCGCCCTTTTGTAGAGCGGTTTATTGAGATTTCAAAAGACTATTATAAAATGTGTGCAATTCAACTTTAGATCAATATCTAGAGTAAGGCGGAGGATTTGATTTCATCTCCTCCTCAACCTTCTCATCAATCCGTACGTGAAGTTCTCCTTCATACGGCTTTCCTGCACTTACATTACATAAGCTCTTATTATATTATACATCTATGTTACCACAATGGTTTAAGCACTTCTACTGCATCTTTTAACAGTTCTGCAATTTTAATTTTTTGAGGGCATACTGCTTCACATTCTCTGCAATTATTACAGTCAGATGCTTTACCATAACGTTCACCTACCGCATCGTAAACATTGTTATGCCATCCATCTGCCGTAAACATTTTTCGGTTATTATATAAACCAATGTAAGTAGGTACTGCAATATTCTTAGGACATACCTTGTGGCAAGCTCCGCAATAAGTACAAGAATTCGGTGCTTTTTTGTTTAGGATTTCCTGTGCCTTTTCAATAAATTTTTGTTCTTCGTCATTCAATGGTTTTAAATCATTGAATGTACTTGTATTATCCATAACTTGATCTACACTGCTCATTCCAGACAATACAAGATATACGTTTTCTAAAGACGCAACCCAGCGAACTGCCCATGAAGCAGGACTCATTTCTGGGTTATATTCCTTAAACATTTCTTCAATTTCTTTAGGTACATTTGAAAGTACACCTCCCTTAACAGGTTCCATTGCAATTACAGGTACACTATGCTTGGTTGCCATATCATAGCTTTTTTTAATTTCTATGCCTCCATTCGTCCAATCTATATAATTTACAATTAACTGTACAAACTCAATTTCAGGATGATCTGTGAGAATCTTATCTAAGGTTTCAGCTGTATCATGAAATGAAAAACCAATATGTTTAATTTTCCCTTCTGCTTTCATTTGTTTTAAGAAATCAAATCCTCCAAGTAACTCACTTGATTCATACAAAGTAGAACCTAATGTGTGAAGCCAATAATAATCAAAATACTCTACTCCGCAACGTTCAAGCTGTTCATTAAAATATTTTTTATAATCTTCTTTTGATTGAACCATCCATGTTGGCATTTTATCTGTAATCGTATAAGCTTCACGTGGATAACGCTTTACCAACGCTTCACGCAATGCTGTTTCACTGTTTCCCATATGATATACATAGCTCGTATCAAAGTATATATAACCTCTTTCCATGTAAGCATCTACCATTTTCTTAAAGGTTTCAATATCCACACTGCTATAATCAGTTTGTGGCAATCTCATAGTTCCAAATCCTAATTTTTTCATGACACTCCTCCTTAAAAAATAACTATTTTTTGTTAGGTTTATACTTAAAATAATCTAAAATATTGTATATTATTTAATCATTATCTCTTCTCCATCAGCTACAATAATCCGTCCCTTAGCTTGGAACTGCTCCGCGCATTTTGGGTTGAATACTTCACCAATACTCATGTGATAAGGAATGTTATACTTTGCACCAACAATTGCAGCACATTCAGCAGCTTCATCCATATCCATATTAAAGTGGCCATCACAACAAAAGATAGCGTAGTCTAGATTTCTCTCTGCTAAGGTATTCATTTGCTTCGTCTTTGATGTATCACCAGAAATATAAATTGTCTTGCCATCAGTAAAAGTCAAGATATACCCTACACATTTAGTAATATCGTGATATCTATTATAACCTGCTTCTACTGCTTCAACAGTTACATAGCCTAACTTAAAAATCTGGTGCTTTCCATTCTTCAAAGCTTCATCTTGTGATATAATCACACAACCAGAATTTCGTCTTTTTACTAATTCTACCTTATTATGATCAAAATGCTGATGGGTCACTAAAATCAAATCGGCAGGCATATCATATTCTCCTGCGTAAGGATCTATATAAATAACCTTTCCTTCGCTGGTAACAATACGCAAACTCGCTTGTCCTTGATAGAGCAATTTTGCCATTCCATTCTCCATTTCCTGTCCATTCACTTTCTCTCACTTCCCTTCATTATAATAGGCTTCTCACAATTTATATATTAGCTACATAACTTCCTATTCTATTTTTATATGCCTTATCATCTGGATCTGGTCCCTTTCTCAAGTTAGTGTCCATAGACCTAATAACGTTCAAATCTTCTTCAGTAAGTTCAAAATCCCATATTTCAAAATTACTCTTTATACGGCTTGGAGTTGTAGATTTTGGAATAGCAATCATACCTTTCTGTATGTGCCAACGTAAAATAACTTGTGCTGTTTCTTTTCCATACTTTTCAGCAAGCTTAACAAGCTTTGGATCTGAAAGAAGTTCCTTTGCCCCCTGGCCCAAAGGCCCCCAAGATCCCAAACGTATATTATTTTCCTTCAAAAATTTACGAAGTTCCTTCTGCTGAAAAATAGGATGACATTCTACTTGATTCACTACAGGCTTAATCTCTGCAACTTGAAGCAATTCTTCTATTGCATGAATTGGATAATTACATACACCTATTGCTCTAATTTTTCCCTCATTGCAAGCTTCCTCCATTGCTTTCCAACTTTCTAAATTGCCGGCGAAATGATGATGTTGTAAATACATGTCAAGGTAATCTATTTTCAACCTTTGTAAGGTTTTATCTATTGCTTTCTTTGTTTTTTCATACCCATAATCTTGTAACCAAAGCTTTGATGTTACAAACAGTTCCTCACGATTGATACCTGATACCCTTATTCCTTCACCAACTGCTCCTTCATTCTGATATATAGCGGCTGTATCTATTAGACGATAACCATCCTGTATAGCAATAGCTACACTGTTTACACAAATTTTGTTATCTGGAATCATAAATACTCCAAATCCTAATGTAGGAATTTCTATTCCATTGTTCAATGTAATATACTTCATTAAATATACCTCCTAAAAATTTAAATTATTTCATTAATATATGCTCATTTTGCACAATGCACTACTTTCTGCAGTATCAATCAAACGATAATTTGACTTAATCCACCTTATATAACCTGGAAAGTCTTCCATTTCCCTCGTATAAATCTCGTAATGTAAACAATAGCTCGGAAAGTCCAATCAATCTCCATAGCAATCCATACTCCAATAACCCCCATATGAAAAATAACACCTATAACATATGCAGAGAATATACGGAATACAAACATGGAGCCAATCGAAATAACCATGGTAAAGCGAACATCTCCTGCAGCACGAAGCGCATTTGGTAAACTAAAGGAAAGCGGCCACACAACAATTGCATAAATGTTGTGAATCAATACAAGAACATAAGTTAAATGACGTACTTCTTCAGACAATGTATACAAATTTAAAATCCAAGGAAGTAGCAGACTTTCACCTAAACTAAGAATTATTGTTCCAATATACGCTAATTTTATAAGTTTCTTTGTATTGCGGACAGCCTCTGAATAATCTTTCGCTCCAACGCATTGACCTATTACAGTAACTATAGCTAAGTTTATAGAGGTTGCAAAACAAATCGGTATCATAACTAAACTGTTTCCAATTCCGTTTGCGGCAATCTGAGCTGTACCAAACATTGCAGTAATACTAATCAAAAGGACACGTCCTAATTGAACAAGCCCATTTTCTATTCCACTTGGAATAGCTATGTTAAGAATTCTTCCAATCATTTCGCCACTCCATGAGAAAATTCCCGACAAGCTGACAAAAACCTGATTTTTTTTATTGAAAGACAGGTAAACTATAATTACTGCAGCTGCTGCACGCGATATTATTGTTGCAATTGCAACACCTGTAACACCAGCGTGAAACACAAATATACCAATTCCGTTTCCTACTAAATTAGCTATATTCATAAAAATAGAAATAGTCATAGGAATCTTGGAATTTCCGATGGAACGAAACAATGCGGCTCCAGAATCATAAATTGATAAAAACGGATATGATAAACCCGATATAACAAAATAGGTAATAGCTGCTGCCATAACATCTTCTGCAATATTCCCAAAAACAATATGGAGCAATTGTCTATGAAAGATAGCAATAAATATTGTAATCCCAATAGAAATAACTGCCGAAATAGTAAATAACTGACTAGCAGCAAAACCTGCCTTATCTTTATCTTTATTTCCAATATACTGAGAAACAATTACAGCTCCACCAGTAGTAAGTGCAGCCAGTACACTAACAATTAGCATATTTATAATATCCACCAGAGAAACCCCTGATACAGCTGCTTCACCCGCATAAGAAAGCATCATGGTAGCAAATATACTAACACTAAAAGTGAGAATTTGATCCAAGAATATTGGAAGGATCAATTTTTTAAGTGCCTTATTTGAAAACATAAAAATACCTCAACCTTCATTTTTATCATTTGCCAGAGAAGTTATTTATTTCAAATTTTTTCATCTAAATCAGATACGCTCTTTTCATAGTAATCAATTTTTCTATCCATTTTTATTAATGTTTCCCGCATTTCTGCAATTTTTTCTTTAAGTTTGTCACGTTCTTCAAACAAAAGTTCCTTCCTTGCTTTGTATGTTGATTTTCCTTCTTGAGACAATTCTACATATTCCACCAGTACTTCTATAGACATACCTGCTTCTCTCATGCACTTTGCAAACTTAACCCAGCGACAATCTTCTTCTGTATAGTCTCTGATTCCACTCTGATTTCTATTAACAGGTGGAATGATACCAATTCTCTCATAGTAACGTAAAGTATTTTGCGTCATACCATATTTTTTACTTACCTCTGTTATGGTCATAATACACCCCTCCTTTTAACATTCTTAAATTATTTATTTGAAAAACAAATGTAATTCTAACTATCTACTTTAACAATTTGATTTTATTTAGTATTTTGTTCATTATTGTATCTTTAACAATATTTCAAATCTATAACAAATCATTCTTCACAGCTATACAAAAGTAACATCTATGTAATCTAAAAATACATAGACGTTACTTTTATACATTGTTATTATCCCAGCATTTCAGCAACTTTTTTCAATTCTTCTGTAATATTAATATGCTGTGGACAGTGTTTCTCACATTGCTTGCAATTAACACATTCAGATGCTTTTCCATGAGTTTGTGTCATATTCATGTAATATACCTGACTATTCATTAACAAACCTTGTCCAAATTTATGAACATCATTATATAAAGCAAAATATTCAGGAATTGCTATATTTTTGGGACATCCATCTGTACAGTAGTGGCATGCAGTACAAGGAATCGCAATACTTGCCTTAATAATTTCTGTTGCTTTCTTTACAATTTCTTGTTCTTTATCATTAAGCGGCTCAAATTCTTTCATATAACTTGTGTTATCTATAAGTTGTTCCATATTACTCATACCGCTAAGAACCATCATTACATTATCAAGAGAAGCTACATAACGAATTGCCCATGAAGCAGTACTCAAATCAGGGTTATATTCCTTGAATAATTTATCTGCTTCTTCAGTAACATTTGCAAGAGATCCACCCTTTACCGGCTCCATAACAATAACCGGTTTTCCATGTTTTGTAGCAACTTCGTAGCACTTACGCGCCTGAACGTTTTCGCTTTCCCAGTCAATATAGTTAATTTGTAACTGTACATACTCTGTTTCAGGGTGTTCAGTCAAAATAGTATCAAGCAGTTCTGCACTATCATGGAATGAAAAACCAATGTGCTTTATCTTTCCTTCTGCCTTCATTTTCCTTAAGAAATCAAAGCCACCATGTTTCTGTGTGTTAGCATAAGTCACTTTTCCAAGTGTGTGAAGCCAATAATAATCAAAATATTCAACCCCACAACGTTCCAATTGCTCATTAAAATATTTCTGATAATCATCAGTACTTGTTATAAGCCATGTAGGCATTTTATCTGTTATTGTAAAAGAATTCCTTGGATAACGCTTTACAACTGCTTCGCGAAAGGCAACTTCACTCATACCATTATGATATGGATAAGCAGTGTCAAAATAAGTGAATCCCTGTTTTAGATATTCATCAACCATCTTATTTACCATTTCTTGATCAATACTATTCCAATCACCTGTGTTTTTTTGTGGTAAACGCATTAGACCAAATCCAAATTTTTTCTTTTCCATGTATAAACTCCTCCTAATTTGCTATAATCCAATTATGCTTTTCTAAATGTACAATTAAACCTTAACACTTCGCCTTAACTATAAGTCAAGTGCTTTTGTATATCTACCAATACTTTCACTTTACTATTATTCGTGAATTTTATGCCCACTAAGCATTATTGTAGACTGATATGTCCCCTGGGTTGGAAATAATCCTTGCTCTGTATTTATATCTGCTATATTTTGCATATCTTCTGAACTAAGTTCAAAATCCCATATATTAAAATTCTCTTCAATTCTATTTTTATGCGTAGATTTTGGAATAGCAACTACACCATATTGAATATGCCAACGCAAAATAACTTGTGCTACAGTCTTTCCATATTTATTAGCAATTTCAGTTAGAGTTTCATTTGTAAATATTCCTCTCTGAGCTTCTGCAAATGGTCCCCATGCCTCAATCTGCACCTTATATTCCTCCATTAACCTCTTTTCTTCAACCTGTTGTCTGAAAGGATGTACTTCTACCTGATTAACTGCTGGAACAATTTTGTTATGTAAAATTAAGTCCACTAGACGTTCACTATTAAAATTACATACACCAATTGCTCTTATCTTACCTTCATGATATAACTCTTCCATTGCTCTCCATGCACCATAATAATCCCCAACCGGCTGATGAATTAGATATAAGTCAATATATTCCAAATCCAATCTTTTTAATGAAAGATTAAATGCCTGTTTAGTTTCTTCGTATCCACAATCTTGAATCCATAGTTTTGTTGTTATAAATAGTTCTTCCCTTAAAACACCACTTCTTTTGATTGCACGACCTACAGCTTCTTCATTCATATAAGCTGCTGCAGTATCAATCAAACGATAGCCAGCCATGATTGCATCATAAACACACTGTTCACATTCAGCCGCATCCGTAATTTGAAACACACCATACCCTAACGCTGGCATCTCTATGCCGTTATTTAATTTAAAAGTTTTCATTTATTCAAGTCCTCCTTATGATATAAAGTAATCTTTCTTTAAGTATAAAACCAATTCCTTTTTGCACTCATATACACTATAATAATGCTTTCGTTTTTTGCAACAGTCTGCAAAAATGCTTCTAATAAAATAGCTTAATTAGTCCTGATAGTGTTATTTTACGCACATATTTGCTGACACCATGTCAATAAATATATTTTATCAGTTAATTGACTTCGTGTCAATTAACATTGAACTATAAATTTCTTTATGTTATACTCTTACTGTAATTTTACAAAAGTAGGTGAACTAAATGAATTTTCAAAGAGCTCGTACCGAACATCAGATAGCAAGTCGCCAAGAAGAGATTATTCAGGCCTGCTACACATTATATAAAACAAAAGACTTTGAAGAGGTGAATTTGAAGGCTATTTCTGAGATGACCTCAATTTCTCGACCAACAATTTATAATTACTATAAAACAAAGGAAGAAATCCTATTAGATTTATTAAAGAGAGAGTACTTAAATTGGCATGAAACATTGAATAATTTTTTTGCTCAAAATAACATTTTGAGTAAGGAAGAATATTGTCATTTTCTCGCAGACTCACTGTCAGAAAGAGAAAATTTTTTAAAATTATTATCTGTTCATTACACTTCCATAGAAAAAAACTGCAGTTTGGAAAAACTTACAAATTTCAAAGAAGAAGTGCACCCACTCTTTCTTACATTACAGGCTAGTATAAAAAAATTTTTTCCTTCTGCTTCTAATGAAGCAAATGATAATTTCCGATTTTTGTTCTTTTCACTTATACATGGCCTTTATCCAATGACTCATCTGACATTTAATCAATTGGAAGCCATGAAGACAGCTTACCCCGAATATACTGTCCCAAACTTTAAAGAAAAATGTTATCAAGCTCTTCTTCTATTAACAGCCAATTTATAAGTTCCAACCACACAAAGAAAGCTTCGCCCCAAAAATTACGGACGAAGCTTTTTTTGTTAATTATTATGTAACCATTTTCAGATTTCAGAATTAAAATGATTATAATATTAAATGCATGATGTATATATAAAGCTAACACGGTATTCATTATATAACATCTTATATCTGACATAATATCAAATAGCGAAATACTGTTACTAATTTTAAAATCAATAAATAACTAACTATTAAGATAAACGGCTTCCAACTTTTCTTGGACTTCTCATAATAAAATTTTTCTAATCAAATATAGCTCTAACAACATTTAATTGGTAATTCCTAGACTCTCATTTTCTCCAAATCTATTATCATCCACAATCATATCTACAATGAACTTAGCTACAGCACGTCTTGTTACTGATTCATCACGAAAACATTTTGATGGAATTTTTTATCCCTTAAATTTTTCCATCGAACTCACGTTATATTAGTATTGATATTTTTTTACTTATTCATTAAAACTCTTAATATAATCAACTATAGCATCATCGAGCTTTCTGCTTATATTTAGTATACCCGCATATTCTTCTATATTACTATATCTCATATTTTCACCAAAACTATTATTAAGTTTTTCTCTCAATTTTTCCATTTTCTCTTCTCGTGCAAATGTGTCTTCTATTTTATTCAAAATTTATTCCTTCTTTACATATTATTTTAAATTACAGTCTTCTTATATTTTATCATTCAGCATTAACTAATCAGTATTGTTAAGTAAATGAAATTTTATATAATGAACAATATATTTAATTGTAGCGTAATATTATCTAGTTTATGTAGATTTTATTGTATAATAAATTATGCATTATTCCATAAATTCATAACATTAGTAAATCCCTTATTAAAGAAAAAATTAATTCAATATTTTTTCGTAATATATAGCACAGTAGATAGTTTTGTTTTTCATACAAAACTATCTATTGCCCTAATTTGAAATAATTTGTTTCTTAAACTTCAGCTTCAACAGACTTTTCTATCTTTCTTTTATTCTCTGTTTTATAAATTACTCAAAACTTATACATTAACATCATCAATATTAATATGACCAAATCCACCTGTAGATTTAT
>NZ_AUUU01000005.1 GCF_002760435.1 Clostridium sp. LS | reverse complement strand
ATTTTAACAATGGAGGATTGCATTTTCTATCCGTTAATTTTTTTACGCTTACTTTTAATTATGGAGAAGATGGATATAAGTGATGTTTATGTGATGAATTAATTGGAAGGGATATAATAGATTATTCCATATATGAAATAGAAAAATCAACTTACAAGTTAGAAAAGTCAACACACCCCAAATTAGACTCTGTTTCTAGAGCTGAACTTAATAGACAAATAACAAAACTTATCAAAATTTGTGAGGAAGAAATAAAGGAAAATATGTATTGTTCAGAGTGTATAGAAAGAATTAGGAATAAGTATATCATAAAAATTAATTCTATCAGAGATTCAAATAGATAACAACAGAGTCTAAATAAGGCTCTTTTTTTTATACGCTAAAACAATCAAAATAATAATTTAGAAAGGAGATTTAACATGAACAAAGTAAAGCGAAGAAAATTAAATCTAAATATGAAATTTCAAAAAGGAGCTGTTGTATGTGCTAAGTCTCCAATCGAATGTAAAGGATGCAGGGATATAGGTCAATGTGAAGAAATGGATTTGTTTTATTATACATATAGTAAAAAAGATATAAGCGAATGTATTAAGAATGATGAAAGGAGAAGATAACATATGATGACAATTGAAAACATGAAACTAAGTGAAATTATCCAATATGAAAATAATCCAAGGAATAATGATGCTGCAGTAGAGAAAGTTGCTGAAAGCATAAAAGAATTTGGTTTTAAAGTACCTATAATAGTGGATAAGAATAATGTTATCATTGCTGGTCATACAAGATATAAAGCAGCTGCAAAATTAGAATTAGAAAATGTTCCAGTAATAAAAGCCGATGATCTTACTGAACAGCAGGTTAAAGCATTTAGGATAATGGATAATAAATCTTCAGAGTTTGCAACCTGGAATTATGAAGCATTACTTCAGGAACTAGAAGAATTAAGGCTTGATGATTATAATTTAGATCTAACTGGATTTAATTTAAGTGAATTTGAGCAGATAGAGGATAAGTATAATCCAAAGGAGATCCAGGAAGATGATGATTTTAATGTTGAAGAACAACTAGAGAATATAGAAGAACCTAAAAGTAAAAGAGGCGATGTATGGCTTCTTGGTAAAAACAGATTACTTTGCGGAGATAGTACATTAAAAGAAGATGTTGAAAAATTGATGAATGGTCTTAAAGCAAATTTAGTATTTACGGATCCACCATACAATGTAAATTATGAAGGAGCGACTGCAGATAAACTTACTATAGCAAATGATAATATGACACAAAATGAATTTTATGAGTTCCTATCTAAAGTATTCAATAATTATTATGAGAATATGGAAGAAGGAGCTCCTATTTATGTTTGCCATGCTGATAGTGAAGGTGAAAACTTTAGGAGGACATTTAGAGAATCAGGTTTAAAGCTAGCTCAATGCATTATTTGGGTCAAGAATGCTTTTGTAATTGGAAGACAAGATTATCAGTGGAAACATGAACCTATATTATATGGCTGGAAAGAGGGAAAAGCTCATTACTTTGTTGATGATAGAACTCAAGATACTGTTTGGGAAATTCCTAAGCCAACTAGAAATGCAGAGCATCCAACAATGAAACCATTGTCTTTATGTGCTAGAGCAATTAAGAATAGCAGTAAGCCTAATGATTTAGTAGTAGATTTTTTTGGCGGTAGTGGATCCACCTTAATGGCTGCAACTGAACTTCAAAGAGTATGTTATACTATGGAGCTGGATGAAAAATATGCTGATGTTATAGTTCTAAGATATATAAACCAATATGGATCAGATGAAGTTTACTTACTAAGAGATGGAGAAAAAATTCCTTATTTTGAAGTTAAATAAACTGATAAAAAAGACTTGCAATTAAAGTGTTTCAGAGTGATTAATGTGTTAAGGAAATAAAACACGGAGGCGATCAAAATGAAAGCATTGTTTGGAAGAAAAGTATTAAATGTTAAAGAACTTAAAGGATTAAAGAAAAAATCAAATGATGATGAAATAAAGAGTATAGCGTATGAGATATCAAGGGAAGTTATTTTAAGCGATAAAGAATATAAGGAGTTTACAGAAAACTTTAGCAAGGATCAACCTTGGATAACCGAAGAAGATGGAGGAATAAATGAAAAAGGAGAATTTATATGTATAAGGGTAAGAAATAAAGCAAATAAAAAAGGAATTTTAATAAATTCAGAAGGATATACATACCCAAGATATATAGCAATTGAAAGCTAGGATGAAGCCCCCAAAAGGGCTTTTTATTATGTTTCTAAGAAAACTCCTTAGGGAGCGATAAAGATGAAAGGAAAAGATATATTTGATGATAAGAAATTAGAAGATGTTAAATCACTAACTAAAGAAGGACTTACTGAGAGTGAGTTGGCAAAAAAGTTAAACATTAGTCTTAAGACTTTAAATGAATGGAAAGAAATTTACCCTGATCTCATGAGAGTGATTGAGGAGAGTCATGAATACTACGATGATAAAGTGGAACAGGCCTTACTTAAAAGAGCTTTAGGATATGAATATGAAGAAACTGAAATAGTGGCTAGTAAGGACGGGAAGACTTCTAAAGCAAAGAAGATTAAAAAGGAAGTTCCACCAGATACTAATGCCATTATTTTTTGGTTAAGAAATAGAAATCCTAAGAAGTGGCGAAATTACAAAACCAACTTTAATTAGATGTGATGAAATGGATATTGCTAGATTATCAAATGAAGAAAATGAGGTTTAATCTACCAATTGATTTTTTACCTATTTTTAAACAGATTAAATAAAATTGACAAGAAATGTAGGATGTGTACAATTAAATTATATGTGTTTAGGGGGGATAATAATGAAGAATTTTAAATTAAGGAAATTAATAGCCAGCTTATTAATAGCAGCATCGGCATTGGCAATAAATCCAGTTGGTGCTAGTGCAGAATGGAAACAGGATAGTACAGGCTGGTGGTATGCTGATGGCAGCTCGTGGTATACTGGATGGAAGAAAATAGATGGAAAGTGGTATTATTTCGAGAGAAATGGATACATGGCTCATGATCGTTATGTTGACGGCTATTATTTAAATAGCAATGGATATTGGGATATATATGAACTTCAGCCTACTTTAAGTACAACGTTACAAGGAGTTTCAGTAAAATATCCTTCAACTTGGAAAAAATCAACTATGAATGGGCTTACTGTTTATTATTTGGATAATCAGGGAACAAATGTAATTGCGACAACATTAAATTTGAAAGGGCATACGAGTAAAGAGTATTTAGACGCAAGTATTAAATGTTTAAAGAAAATTTCAGATTTTGACCAAATTAATACTTCAACTCAAATAATTAATGGTAGAACAGTAGATATATTAGACTTTGAATATAAAAATGAATCGAATCTTCGAGTGCGATTACATCAAGTGTTTTTTTACAATAATAACAATGCATATATATTCTCTCTTACTAGAGGAAGTGATATTTCAAGTGCAGATATTATGGCTTCCTTTAATGATATGTTAAAAACCGTTACATTCGAATAAACTTTTTATTTATAAAATCGAATTATAATTATTTAGATTAAATACTATAAACAAGGGTATCAGAAAATGATACTCTTTTTATTTCTGGATAATTAAAATAAGAAGATAAAGTGAAGCGAGGTGGTGAACGTGAGGAATGGCTAGAGCACCAAATGAAAAGCAAATAGTGGCTAAAGAATTATTTGATAGAGGATATAAACTAATAGACATATCAAAGGAGTTAGATGTTCCTGAAGGCACTATTAGAAGTTGGAAGAATAGATGCGATTGGGATGGTAAAAATAATTCAACGTTGCAAATAATAAAGACGCAAATAAAAAAGGTAATATCAATAAAACTAAAGCTATTATCAGTGATAAAAAGAGTTTGATTTTCGAAACGCAATCTAGCATGGCTAGGCCAGGAAATAAGAATGCAGAAGTTCATGGATTTTTTTCAAAGTATTTGCCTAAAGATACTCTTGAAATAATTAAGGCCATCGATGAGAAAAATCCACTTAATATTATATGGGAGAATATTCAGATACAATATGCAGCTATATTAAGAGCATAAAATACTATGTATGTAGAAACTAAAAAAGAAATGATTAAAGAAATCAAAAAGAAAAAGGAATTATAATCCGAAAATGGTAAAATTAATGAAATAGAATATGAGTTTCAATTTGCTTATAAAGATAGTTGGGAACTTATTAATGGTGAATGGTATAGCTTCGATAGTCATGGAGGATTATACTTGAACTGTACAACTCCTGATGGCTACAAAGTTGATGATACTGGAGCATGGATACAATAGGATATGCTTATTTCTTAAGGGTATGGAATTGAGCTTATCAATACCTAATAAAAAAAGATGTAGCCAAATTAATGACTGCATCTTAAAAATATTTAAAAAGATAAGTAATTTAAATTATGTTTTATAATAATATGTTATTAAAAATTAGACATAATAATACTAATGGATATTCCAAAGTCGATTAGAAAACATCTTTATTCAAATATTTAAAAAATAATGGTAGTAGAGAGAATCTTTATTCTCTTATTTTTTTCTCGTTAAAAAGAATTAATTAATGTAAAAAACATTTAAAATAGAAGATTGTTTCGAATAAGATATGTTTTTGTTTATATTGAGAATAATATGGAAAAAAATCATAAAAAATGTAAGAATTTTGTGTTTTAATTATGTTGAATAAATAGAATATTCGGAATAAAATGTAAATATAATTAAGTTTAATAATCAAATTAATTAATTCAAACATCAGATTCTCATAAATTAAGAAAATATCATTTCCAATTTCACATTTCTATTGGCTCAAATCCTTAGGCTAGATAAGATGATTATTTTACTTAATTATTGTAAAGGTTTTAATTTAAATATGTTATGGGTATGGAGGGTGATTTTATGTTAATTAAAAAAGTTTTTGCAAACATATTGTTTAATATTTCAGGTAGAATGACCAAAGCTAGTACTGCATCATATTTTGGATATGGCATTGAGGAGATGCCAGAATCTATGAAAAGATTAAGATAGTATAATAATTCAAGTAGTAAGTTATTGGGATGTGAATTGGAAATGAACTATTTAGACATATTAATTTCGATAATACAAAATATATCATTTATTTATATAATATATTTTTGTTTAAATATGAAGAAAAATGGAAATGAGAAAAAGATAATATTATTTTTAATAATATTATCAGCCAATGTTATTTTTATACCTAAAATATTTCAAAGTATTTTGGTAGGTATATTTCTTACGCATACTTGTGCATTAATAATTGTATATTTGTTTATTAAGCTAAATTATAGAGAAGCATTAATATCATATAGTTTAGTATATTTGATAGGAAGCACTTTAGTTTTTATATTTGGTAATATATTATATGGAATTTTAGAACAGTATTTTTTATCAGATTACATAAAAATAGTTATGGCTATGCTAATGTATGGTTCGCAGGCTATATTGTTACCTTTATGTTATATGTATAGGAGTAAGATTAAACAAATATATAAAATCCTATTAAACGAGGATATTCCAATTAAAGTTATTGTTTTTGTTAGTTTTATTCCGGACTTCTTAACTTCATTTTATTTTATATCATACGCAATAGATAGTTCGTCTTTTGGAACTATTGTTTATTCAGCTCTCTTTATTTTTTTAATTATTACTATAGTTTTTTTTATTAAAATAATTAGAAGAGCGAATGAAATAAATAGGTTAAATAGAACTTTAACTATTAAAAATGCTGAACTAAAAAAAATTAAAAATGATTATGGGTTACAAATGAGTTGTTTATATGAGCTAGTAAATATGAAGAGATATGATGATACAGTTAGATTTCTAAAAAGTGTTATAAATCAGAATGATCCAAATACGAATAATGAAAATTCTAAACAGTCTTCATTGCTTTCATTAGCAACTGGACATGCTACTAAAGAAGGTATAAATGTTATAATTGAAGATACTGCTAATTTTAAATTAACTACAATAGCTGAGATAGAACTATACAGAATAATAATTAACATTGTTAATAATGCAATAAGAGCAATGAGGAATAGTGGCACTTTAATAGCAAAATCATTTCAAGATTTAGAGGATATAGTGATAATAATAGAAAACGATGGTGAGAAAATTCCTGAAGAAATTATTGATAAAATTTTTGACTCGGGATTTACTACTAAGCATGATAATGATAAAAATCATGGGTACGGATTATGTATAGCAAAGGAATTAATTGAAAAGCATTGTGGCAAAATATTTGTTGAGAGTAATGATAATATAACTAAATTTACAATTAATTTGCCAATTACATAAGCATGATAATTTAAGATTTTTTGTTAGGTAGAAATATAAAATATATTTTTGCCCTTTTTTTCAAATTGTTAAATATTAAAGAAGTTAAAATTTTAGTTGGGAATCAGGGATAGGAAAAAGCAGTATTAATACATAAGATTGTTAAAGATTTTAGTAATTGTGTAGTAGTTTTACTAGGTTCTTTTTAATAATTTATAATTTAACCCGTATAATTCAGAAGTGAATATATGGCTTATTTTTTGTTATAATAAAATTGCATATAATAATGCAGAAATTTTTTATTGTGGAAATTATGAAAAATAACTATTGCATAATTGTAATTTAAAACGTAATAGTAAATTGTTGTGAACTTAATATATAATTACTCTATTGATTAATGTAAAAGGAGGATACAATTATGAGGATTATAGAGACACAGCCCA
>NZ_AUUU01000243.1 GCF_002760435.1 Clostridium sp. LS | reverse complement strand
GCCACAATGGACAGTTGAGGCTATACATTATATGCACCAAACAGAACCTCAATTTAAGTTTGCAGGCATAGGATATCATTATTATATTCGTTTAGATGGTTCAGTGTATAAGGGTAGACCGGACAACGCTATTGGAGCTCATTGTCAAGGCTGTAATACAAATACTTTAGGAATTGCCTTTGAAGGTAACTATGACAATAGAGTTGAAATGCCAACTGCTCAATTTAATGCCTGGTGTGAATTAAAATCATATCTATACAATAAGTATGGCAATATGCCAGTATACGGACATAGGGAAAAAGGAAGTTCAGAATGTCCAGGAGCTAATTTTCCATTAGAGAAAGTAAAGAATGCTAATATAACATCAAGTATAATTCTTGGTTGGAACCAAAACGATACTGGTTGGAGGTATTGCTCAAATGTTGATAACGAATATTTTTATAAAGATAGTTGGGAGCTAATTGATGGCGAATGGTATAGCTTCGATAGGGATGGTTATGCCCGATGCAATACATGGATTCAAGATGGTGGTAAGTGGTATTACTTAAGAGAAAATTGTATGATGGCGAAAAGCCAGTGGTTATGGATTGATGGTGAATGTTATTGCTTTGATGAACATGGAGGATTATA
>NZ_AUUU01000048.1 GCF_002760435.1 Clostridium sp. LS | reverse complement strand
ACTGTCCATTGTGGCCCTTCTGCCTCTAAATGATGTACAATTAACATGGCTGGATGGTTATTCATATTCATTGGCCCAAAACTTAAACCTTTGTCTATAATATTCATAATATCATTCCTTTCAAATAAAAAAAATAAGAGTAACCCTAAAAGGCTACTCCAAGAATTAAGCTTGTGCTGCAGTTTGAACTGGAATTACTGGATCTGTTGCAGTTGGTGATACTGATACTTGATTAGAATCTATTGTTTGAGTTATTGAATTATTTCCAATAAGTAATTGAACTTGACTTAGCTGATTTTTAAGACTTACATTTTCGGCTTGTAGTTGAGTATTAACATCTTGAAGTTGCTTTAATAAATCTGAATTATCTAATACTGCTTCTTTACCAGCGTTTACAGCTCCACCAATTGCTTGGCGCAGATCATCGATATCTTTTTGAGATAGTTCAGGGAACTTTTTTAATACAGCTGCATTAAATTGATCTATCTTGGAAATTATTTTTTCCTCTACTGTTTTAGCAATTCTCTTATTTTCCTCGCCTGCATCCCATATTTTTTTTGCTTCTGTGAAGTAATTTTGATTCTTTAAAAGTATAGCTTCAATCCCTGCCTTTTCTAATTTTGCCTCTGCTAATTTTACTAAAATTGTTACCAATGCTTTTATCATTTTACATACCACCTTTTCTATTTATTTCTTTGTCATTTTTATAAAATTCGAATTCATCAAGTCTCTTATGGGCCGATTTTGTGCTTTCCTCAACTCTTATTAATCGTTCATTAACACTAGTTATTTTTTCTCCTTGTGTTTTAATATCTACTCTTATGCTGTCTACCCCATTAGCTATAGATTCTAATTTTGCCTTCGTAAATCCATCCGCTTCCGCATCTTTATTCATAACTCTGTTATATCCTAAGATCCCAATTATACACCCCAAAACAGTGCATATAATTCCAATTGTTGTTGCATCCATGTAACACCTTCCTTTTATTCAGATTTATAAAAATAAGCAATAAAAAAACACCTTATTGGTGCTGATCTATTGCATTATTTTATATCTTTAAATTTAATTTTTCTACCAAGCTTATTTTCAATTTGCCTTTTAAAATACAATTTTCCTGAAATATCATTCCATACAACTATTAACAGTTGGGATATTGCAATTGTTAAGATGATTGTAATGAATATACCTAACATTTAATTACCTCCATAATAAAAAGCACTCATGAAGAATGCTTTCAGAATTTTTTTATTAATTTTTTTATTGTTCTATTTTTATGATTTTTAGCTATAAAATATATTTTCTTAATGTTACCCATTTTAATCATATTATTATCATGAATATTTCCATTGATTTTTATCTCAATCAATTCTTTAGGCGGAATGTTTATAAAATTGAAATCTTTATAATCATTAAACCCTGCACGTTTCACTACATTTTCCTCATTGTTTGGTTTATTAATAATAGATTTTTCTCCTAAAACAAACTCTATTTTCATGTCCTTTAGCACTTTTATAGTTTCCGAACTATTATATAGTTGCATTCTAACTCTATAATGACAGGAATTTGATTTACTTAAATCATCCATTTCACTATGAATATGATACTCATTTTGACCATAATATTTAATATCATAATCATAAAAATAGAAATATAATTTTCCTAAATTCTTTATTAGTTGCGTAGTTATAAGCGTTGCCACAACTCCCATCAATGCACCAATTATCCCTTCAAATTTTGAAATAAAAGCAATTAAGTTGTCCATCTTTTTACCACCTCATTACCTTTATTTCAATATAAATTTCTAATATCCTTTTTTTAAACAACAAAAAAAGACTTCTTAAAAGTCCTCAGTCATGCTTATATTTCTTATTTAATTCATGCGCCCTACATTCCTATAATGCAGTAATTAAATCTGCTTTACCCTGTTCTGTTAAATAAGTATCTATACCATTTTTTAGATCAGGTCTTTTACTTATTACATATTGATACCCTGTCATTCCCTCTTTTGAATTATCAAAAGCACCATCAATTATTCTTTGTGCTAAGTAATCTGCCATTATAAAGCACCCCCTGATAATAATACATCATCTAATGCTTTTTGCATTAATTCCTGTTTTTCTTTAAGTATTTCTACATCCGATTTAGGCATATCGCCATAGATCGGTGTATGTGGAGTTACAGACACATCTACACTTTTTGCAATTTTTCCATCTGGAATTTCAACTTCTAGGTAATCAATTCCTCCTTGAGGTATTCTGTAAGATCCTGTCTGTGTTAGATAAATATAACCTGTCTCATCATAAAGTACTAATGTTTTCATAAATTAATCTCCTTTCTATGACCATGCGTAATAAGTATACGTGGTTGTTAATACACTTGAAATAATTGTTATGGTGTTTCCTGAAAAAACAATGGTATTATTTGGTGTTGCGTTTGCTGAACTAATAGGGTAACCATAGTTATAATAGGCGCCCACGCACCATATTAGAGTACCACCTGACGTTGTAAGCATTACTACTCTAGGTGTAAATGGTAGTGTAATTGTATTAGCTGTACCATTAGTATGTGCAATTGAACCTGTTGTATATAATTGGCCACCTAAGCTTTGCACGGTTGCAGTTCCTGTTCTTGCTATTCCTGCCGCAGAATTATAAGTCTTTCCTGACACAACATCTGCATCAGTCGCAGTTCCTGTTATAGGCGCTATTACTTGATCTCCGCTTAAATATTGACCAGCAGCTATTGTTTGTTGTGATGTACTTGGATTTATTGTCGCTCCAGCTTTGCTTGGTATTGTTCCAGTTAATCCAATACCATTAGCTGATGCGAATGTCTTGCCGCTTAATACGTCTCCTGCTCCTGCTGTCCCTGTTACTGGATTAATTGTTTGCGCTCCACTTAAATATTGTCCTGCAGCTATTGTTTGAGTCGTTGTACTAGGATTATATGTTGCTGTAGCTTTTGTTGTTATACTTTGTGTTACAGTTCCACCTGTTGTATAACCTGCAGGAATTGTATAAGTTCCATTAATGTCTAAACTTCCTCCCAAAGCTCCGTTATTAGGCATTGTTCCAACTATCCCTGTATCATTATCATTGCTAAACTTTTTACCAGCTAGTACATTAGTCAAATCTGCATCGCCTTCCGCACTAGCTTTTATAAAAAAACAATCACCTGTAGAATTATACCAAACTGTATAAGCTTTCCCTGCTATTAAATTTGGAGCTGTAGTGGTTCCTGGCTTGTATAATGATTTTCCGTTTATAGTAGTTGCCGCACTATTATTATTTGCACTAGCTATAAATGTTTTAAAATAGCCATTTACTAAGGTTTGCGTTGATAATGTTATTGCTGTTGCTGTTCCTCCAGCTGTTTGGTATGTTAAATCAGCCAGAAATGTATCTATTGATTTATTAATTTCTTTTTGATTCCCACCAGAAATCTTATTGAAAGTAGTATTAGTATTAATTACACCATAATCATAAGTTAACCCACTTAATTGTGCAGTTACGTTAGCAGCATTGCCAATAGCAGCATTAACTTCATAATTCCATGTGTATGGTCCTGCTGTTGATGGTGCATAATAATCACCATAAGTTCCTGCACTTGCATAACCGTATAATATTTCACCTGCATTTGGGTCATTTGCAAACAACCCTATCTCGCAAATATATACTGCCTGTGTTATATTATTGTTATTTATGCTTCCACTAATTGTTGCAGTTTTTAAGTCACTATTAGCTGTTATGGATTGGATCGCCACATTAAATTGAGGATTAACTAACGCATTTAATGTAGCTGGATTTTGAGTTCCTATTTGCCCAGATCCAACTTGCATTTTAGTAAATTGTATTTGTTGACCAGCTTGAGCCTTTGTATATAAAGCTTGACCAGCATTTGTTATATACATATTATTAAAAATAGCCATTTTATATATTCACCTTCTTTTATTTTAAAGTTATACTAGATGTTGTTATTCCACCTGTTATTATTGAAGAATTAGTTGCAAACGTAATGGTTTCAATAGGATTAAAACTCATATTAATAGTTTCCTTTTTACAGTTTGATACAAGCATTCCTGAATACGGGCTAAATATTACAGGACTTTTTGATATATAATTGACCTGCACTCCTTCTGATTTTGGAACTATATATCCATGCTGAATTAAATCTTGCTGAATTTGATCTACATACCCTGTAACAAATGCAGTAAAACTCATATCTTGATTATCTTGAATTTGCAAACCTATATCAGCATCTTCTCCAAAAATATTATCCCAGATTTCATACATTTGGGGGATTGTCCCATTCCAGTTATTCATTGCGACTTTTGATTTCAGTGCTAATCTATAAGTATCATCATCCATGACTGGGCTAAAACCATTAAGCGGCTGAAAAGTAAGTTCTCTATTTCTTCCAATAATGATTCCCAGTGTATCTAACTGAGCACCTATGGCATTATCTAAATCAAAATTATCATCCATCGATTTTATTGTGTTATATACATTATCAAGAATGGTTAGATTTTTACTTAGCCAAGATATAAATTTGGGTTTATCCCTATGTTGGGAAGTTATGTTATCTAAGTAATTATTTATAGCCACAAAACCACCCCTTATGATACATTTGCAGTAATATAATTAATATTGCCTCTGCAAACTTCGTTGAATGCTATTGTTATATCCTGTGTTCCTTGAGTTCCGCCCAACCTACTAGCTGTAATAGCTGTAACAGAAAACATAGGATCTGCTAAATTAGGCATAGCTTGTAAAGCTACGCCCCAAAGAGAGGATATAGCTAAATTACTTCCTATGTCCATTGAATTTAAATAAGCCTGAATATTACTTTCTATAGTACTAGTAGTTACAGTTGTATAACTACTTAAAGCCTTTATATTAATAACTGAAGTTATATCAACATATGTTGGCCTAAAAAATCTTATGTGATGTACTTGTCCTTTTATATCCGTTACATCTATAGTTACATTGCCATTTGTATAACATCCTGGTCCTTTATGAAGGAAAATAGCATTCGCTATATCTTCATCATTTCCACCTTCGACTACACATGTAATAGAATGTGCTGGAAGTCCTCTTGCATCTACTTGTCCTGTATCATTTTCGTATACTTTTGATCTTGTCACACCATTAAGTTGTGCAATTGCTCCGGCTGTACCCTCTAACAATGTTCGACTTGGTTGTGCTGTACTTTGTGACTGCCTTTTTCTCAATGCACTATTAGTTTCTACATCTGATCCTAACGTTGCACTGTTAGAATTATATACGCCGTTCCATCCATAAACAGGATTATATATATTTATTAAATCTCCAGCATTAGCTACTATTGGACCAGCTATTTCACAAGTAGCAATTACATCTATAGTTCCAGTATCGGATATCGTTACAACGCTTGGTAAATCCCACTTGATACTTCCTTTATCCAAGACAATGCCATTTTTTATAACTGTTCCTGCCACTCCAGAAATCGTTACTGTACAGGTGCTATATGTTGCTGATTGCCTTTTAATCCCGTTTATTTTGACAATTGAATCTAACGCACTTCCTACTGCTGTAGCAGGGCTTCTATTGTTATATACTTTTTGTGCAATTTGAAAAGCATCATATATCTTTTCTGAAACAGTTGCAATCCATTGATAATCCTGAGAATCTGCTTCTAAATAAATATCAAACCCAAAAATTGATTTTGCATCAGATATTAATTGCGCCTTTATATCTGAATATGTTGGCATATGAAATCCGGTATCATCAATGTATGGTGCAAAATACGCCATATATCAGCTCTCCTTTCTATAAACTTTCTTCTACTGTTATATTCCCATATTTTGTGTTAACTTTACATGTAAATAAGTATGACCTATTCGCTGAATCGTAAATGCTCGAAAAACTTTCAATCCCAGTCACATCAATAGTTCCTATTATCTGTTTTTTTATCAATGTATCAACAATTGATATATTGTCTTTTACTCCTATTTGTCCTAAAATACTTTGGAATAAAGGAAGACCTAATTCTTTGTTTTCCCACCATTCACCTTTTAGCAACCCTAATTTTGTTTGTATAGCTTGTTTGACTGCAAAAGTACCATAAGTTAAATTTTGTTGTCCTTTTCCGAAACTATAATCTCCATTTGTATCTAAAATTCTATATTTCAAATGCTCATCTCCTTAAACAAGTAATAAAAAAACATCTCATTAAAACCTTAATAAGATGTACCGTTGATTTTTACATTACCTACTATATTTACATTGCCTTTAATATTAATTCCGTCATCTTTTATCTCGATATATTGAGATCCTGAAAGATTCCTAAGCTGACATGAATCTGTTGAATAGTTAGAAATTTTATTAGGTTGTGACCATACTCCTAAAATTGCAAAACCATCGCTTAAGTCATGTCTTCTTTTCTCAATTTGATTTTGTGATCCTCCTAAGCTCCACCATGCATCGATACACATATCAGCAAAAATTACTAAACATTCATCACCTTTTTTTGGGGGTATAGTCAGACAAAAGTTACCAGCACGTGGAATAACTATAGGAATATCTAAAAGTAAAGGTAAATCAATCCACTTAGTTGAATAATCATTATTTGTAATCTTTTCTTTTATTGCTGGTTGAATAACACATGTTTGAGTTGCTTCATCAAAACTTTGAATTATTCCAGGACAAGCAACTCTTAAAATACTTTTCCAAGCATCCCCCATAGATTTATATAATTCATTTTCGGAACCAATTATTTCATTTATATTTCTACTCATATTCCACCTACTTTAATTTGATACTGCTGCTATAGCTCCACCCAATTGATCTATAGTCTCAAAATTTACATACCAGTCATTACCTCTTGTGTCTCCTTCGTAAGTTATTTTTATAACCCTGTAGATACCATCCTTATCAAGTGATCTAAACAAAGATTGTGATGTATCTCCTGAATTATCCGTATTATTATTTGCACTTGGCAATTCTCCTCCATCAGCCTTTATTAGTGATTCTGGTCTACATATTACATATTGTCCATATAACGATTCATATAATACTTGGTCATCTGCTGGTTTTTGGTCTGTGCTCGCTGCGTATATTGAATTATTTCCAGCATAAATTGCCACATGATAAGCATCATCCCCATGAAACCAAAAAACTAAATCTCCTGGAATTGCTGCATCTAAACTTATATTTGTTAAACCTTTTGCTTGACATTGCGCATATTGTGTTTCGCTTGTTGGGTTTATTTCTAATCCTGCCACTGAATAACAATGTTGTGTAAATGCGGAACAATCATAATAAGTTATGCCATCAACTGTTTGTCCTCTCAATTTTTCACTATAATGCACATTAGGATCATCGGCTAACTTTTTCGCTTCTTTCAAAATTGAACTTCTGACATTATTTACACTTGGTATATTAGAATCATTTGTTGAGGTTGTAGCTGGCATTGAATTAGAACCAGTAACATCTACTCTTTTCGCCCTTACTAAGCTATTATCTATATGAATAAGGCTATTTAATTTAATTTGGGGATTTAATAAACATTGTCCACTTATTCCGTAATCTGTTTGAGTTGGTGTCCCAATCAAACCACTTGTAGGGCTTAATTCAAATATTTCTCCCTCTGGAAGTTCATCCATACTTATTAAATTTAATGTTCCATCATCCATATAACAATGAAGATCATAGCTTTTAGCTATTTGTCTTATATAATCACTAGCTTTTCCAAATACGACTTTTCCTCTTGTAAAAGTTTGGCCCTTAAGCTTATCTGAAATACTTCCTAAAGGGATTGGATTACTTGCTTTATTAGCTATATGATCAATTATACTTCTTGCGGTTTGCCCTCTCGCTATAGAAAAATTAACTATTTCAAAATTAATTGCCCTATCTGAATCTAATGCTATAATTGTTAAACTGCAGGTAGTACCGTCCTCTCTTTCCCTGATAGTTTGAAGTATATCTCCATCAAATATTAAACCAAATTGAGTCCCTTCGTATCCTGCTTCTACTGTTACCCTTTTTCCTGTCATCATAATTGCATTTTCTGTTTGTACATTTAGATTATAAATAGTTATTTCACTTGAGTTAGGTTCCATTTGTATAGTTTTTACTATGTTAAATGTACAATGCAAATCTGAAACATCTAAGGCATTCCCATTATCGTCAGATACAGTTATTCTATACCTTCTTCCAAAAAATACATCACCAGTTTTTTCACTATTAGCAACTACTTGATAATTTGTAGCTTCTACTGTTATTGTGTCCGAGTTACTATTTGCACTATCTCCACCTGTATATGTGCCAGTATCATATTGAATTAAATTATTAGCATTTATAGTTGCCATTATATCTGGTACATATTGCTCGTTTAGAGATCCATCAGCATTTACTGCATATCCAGCATTTTCAATCGAAGTTATTTGCGCTTCGGGCGTTGTTGCATTAAATGCGCCAGCATCTGTATACCGAGAATTGTTTTTTAAGAAATATCCATGATCTTGAACTGAATCATCCCACGATTCATAATGAGCATAATATCCTCCTGTCCCATCAGTAGGTTGAGATCCTTGTGTTATAGTTAAAGAAGGGTCGTGGTTCCCACCATATTTAATCCCAAATAAATTATTATCTCTTCTAGCTAAAGGAGATGTTCCCCATGTAGATTCTAAACATGCCTGAGCAATTGTGACACTTGCAAACACTCCATATTTTTCATAACCTTTTTGAGCACCTTTTACAATTTTATTTATAAAATCCTGTTGTTCTTTTGTACTCATTTAGTATCACCCCACAAAAGAACAAATGAAGTTCCTAGATTATATTCATTAGGCGAATCATCCATAAGGGAATTGTCAGTTTTAACTAAATAAGCGGAACCTATCTTAAGGTAACTATATTGTTCTAATAAATTAAGGCCGCAAACTAAATTAACTGATGCTAAAAGGCTTGTATTACTTGAATCTGAAATATCTAACACCCAATATCCTGCCTCTGTGTTATATCTAAGGAAGAAATTAAATTTTATCTTATTCCCATCAATCGGAATTGTGCTTGTGAATGTTTGGTTTGGACTTGTTGTTAATGGTAATACGTACATTTTAAGTCCTCCTTTAATTAAATGCTTCGGATAATAAACTCTCGTCAACTTTCTGTACTTTTTGGTCGCCTTCATTTGTTTCTTCGCTTTTTTGTGGCCTCTCTGATATCTTAACAGTTGTAACAGTTGCCACTAGTATTTCTTTTAATGTTACTGTGGCTCTTAATCCATATGCTGTTGTATTTGAGTCAACTGCTGAAAGGGTTTTTATCATCATATTATTGTAAATCCATAACTTAGTTACTACA
The DNA here is from genome assembly GCF_002760435.1 of Clostridium sp. LS. GTDB lineage: Bacteria > Bacillota > Clostridia > Clostridiales > Clostridiaceae > Clostridium. The sequence goes on along the minus strand of NZ_AUUU01000048.1, from coordinate 78,001 downwards.
TTAATTGGAATTCTATTTGATTGTAATTCTCTAAGCTTTTTATAAGCATTTATAGATCTTGTTGTATCGCTAGAAAAACTCTCATAATTACTATTCGTAACATCTGACATTACATCAGACATACCCACTTCAAATGTAAGTTCTAGCGGCTGCATAAATGCATGGTCTGAAACATTGGCACTAGTTTGTACAGGATGTTCAGTGACTTCTAATTCGCTGTTATGTGTTATGTTAAAGTAGGCATCAAACATATAATTTCCTTGACTTGTCTCTAAATAAGTTTTAACAACTTCTTGTGCCACATTAATACCCTCCCTGTAGATTTCTAACTGTAATTCCTGTTAAATTGTTTTTTACTGCCTTGCCTGTAGAATTTGAATCTGTACCATAAACATAAACCTTATTCTCATTTGTTACTGTATTATGGGAGTTCTGGGTTGTAGTTGTTGTATTGCTAGTATTACTTGTATTTGATGTTGCATAGTTCGATACAACCTTATTCATATTTGGATTCGAGAAATCTTTCACCTTTATGCTTATATCTCCAAGTAAATCTTTAAAATCACCATTCTTAATATCTTTAATTTTTTTCCCTAAACTATTTCCAACACTTTCAATCCATTTTACAAAGTCGCTATTCAATATTTCTTTCTTTAGATTTTTAAAATAATCAATTACACTTTTAATTTTCTTACCTGAGCCATCAAGCTCTTTATTAAACTTATCGATAAACGTACCTGTTAATGATTTACCGCCTTTAAAATATGTCATTAGATCATCTATCAACCCTATAATTAACAATAAAGGATTAGTTAGTATAATAAGTATTGATATTATATCTTTTATACTCTTTTTAGTTGATTCCGGTAATTTTTCAAATGCGCTTCCTATTAGTTTTATTAAATCTACAATAGGAAATAATACTTTAAAGAAAATTGTTCCTACTTTTATTATGACGGCAATAATTTTAATAAGTAATCCAATGCTAGTACCTATTACAGCTGCAATGGGCTTTATATTCTTAATTAAACTATCATTAAAATCGTGTAATGCTGCTTTTATATCTTTGAGTGGCCCAGCTGCATATTTAAGAATATAATTACCTATCCATTGGAAAGCTAATTGGCCAAGTTGCCTGAGTCTTGAAAATTCTAATCCTATACCTTGTACCACTTTTAAATTATCAGTGTATTCTTTAGGAAGTTTTAAAGCTTTTGAATCTTGCCTTAACTGATTGAACTGTTTTAGTAGTGTCGGACTCAACCACAAATCTTGCATAGAGACGCCAAGTGTTTTTAGTGCCATGTCCACTTCTTTGGCATTTTCTTTTGTCGTCCATAATTGTCTTGATAATTTTTCATATTCTATATCTTGATTCGCCAATCCATTCAAAAATTTAGCTAGACCTCTTACCGCTAATGTTACTGCTGCTACACCAGCCACAACTGCCGCAATGGGTCCCAACGCTCCGGCTGAAAATAATTTAAAAGCATTCCCGCCCTCTTCCGCTAATCCTTTTGCTGCATCTTTAGCATCAAGTACTACATCAACTAAGTTCTTTGATGAATCTGCTAATTCTTTATTTTGGGGCATTACTTGTAATGATTTACTTATTGGATTTTTATTGGTCACAGTTGTATTTGCTGGTGTAAAATGACTTTCTTGCTGTGACTTTGCTTTAAAATCTGTTTTTGAATTTGGTTTCGGTTTCTCGTTTTTTATATTTGGCTTTTGCGGTTCTTTGGTATTAGTTAAATCACTATATAGCTTTTTTATTAGGTTTAAATTTCCTATTAACCCCTTAAAAGGTCCTTGTAATTCTGGAAATAACTTACCTATTGTTCCGCTGGATGTTTGTAATAAACTAAAAAGATCTTTCAATACATCATTTGTATTTGAAAAACCTTCTTGACTATTTTTATTAAATTTAGTTATTGTTTTGTCGGCATCATCCATTGAACTTTTAGTTTGATTAAAAGAATTTTCATCTATTTGAAATCCAATCCCGACTAAATATTCCTTTATTAAATCTATCGCCAAGAATTACACCTCCTTTTTGCTGGCTTCATATGCTCGTTTCTCATTTTCATGTGTTACCGCCAGTATTTCATGAGCATCTAGTAAATCATCTAGCGTATAAGTGCCATCCCAAACCTCATGTTGTTTCCACATTTTAGCTATCACTGGAGCATATAAAAATGCATCTACATTTTTAAATTCAACTGGGATATATTCAGCCCCTTCAACATCGATTCCAAGGGGCTTCCTTTGAAAAAACCCTTGATATTGAAATATAAGCTTTGAACTGTAAGGTTCATTACTAATCCTGTATCAAATTCAATATTATTTGCTTCAAATTCTCCAAATTGATTTAAAACTTTCGTTGGCCCAGCTCCTAACAATTCTTGAACTACCTGCAAAGCGTTATCTTGAATATATCTAAACTCTTTTTCTTCTAAATCAAATAAAGATTCAGCAATTTCTGTTAGATTTAAATTAGCTAAATCTACTTCTTTTTCATCTGTCTTTATATTCTTAACCATAGGTGTTAAAATCTTCATTAATTTAAATAACATAAAGGATCCTGTTTTTGCATCCATTTTATTTAATCTAAATTTTCTACCATTGATTTCTATATCTTTATAGTTTTCTGGAATATCCATAAATTAATCCCTCCTTAATTAGAGCTTGTATTTCCTTCAGTAGTTATTTCTGCTGCCATCAAGTTCCAAGTAACGTTTTGTCCTTGCGCTTGATATGGTCTATCTGCAAGTTTTTCCGGGGAAACCCCTGTGCAAGTGGTTATTTCTCCTAAATTATTATTTTTGATTGTTAATGACATTGCTGCCCAATCATCTGTTGATGCACTTGAACCGTTAATATAGTTATACCAACTTAAAAACCATTGATGGAGTTCTGAAGTTTGTTGCATTGTAATTGCCACTGTCCCATTCTCCCCTGCAATCTTTGAAATCATAACCCTACCATCGGCTGAAACCTCATGAGCAGTTTTAGTTGTCGATTGTGAGGTTGTAATACTGCCCAACCCCGCACCAGTAGTTGATTTAGAACCAACATTTGGATGCGAAAACGAACCTGTTACATCTGAAAAACTATAAGTTGTATATGATGTTCCCATTATTCTCCTCCTATCTATTTACATATAATTTGATTGATACATCTTCAATTGCGCCAGATAATTTAACAAGTATATAAATTGGTGGTGCTTTTCTTGCTTCTCTATCCGCTTGTGTTTGGGACGCAATACTATCAGCTAATATTTTATACCCTCTTGTTAACATATCACCTGTGCTAACTGTTAAAATGCTAGCCGAGCTCCAAATACCCTCTTTTATAAAACCAATAGTTCTAGCTTTTTCGAGTGGAGTAGTTAAAGCATTTAATAATAAATCCATTCCATCATCTGTTTGTGCTATTTTAGAACTTTCGATAAGCGAATTAATTGTTGCCGCTTGAAGATTATTAGTTAATACATCTAAATTTATTATTTCGTCGTAATGAGTCCCATCGCATGTAATTCCATCCTCAAACAAATTATAAACTGAACCCCTGTTTATATAAACATTACCGTTATTGTTCTTTATAATAGTAACTTGAGTTGATGTTAAATTTTCCGCTTGAACTCCTACCTCACTTTTAAATTTCAATGTATATGCAGAACCGCTTGTTTGGGTATTTGCTGCCATAGCATAAGCCATAATTGCTACTACTGCATCTTCTGTAGTTGAATACTGTACTAATGTTCTGTGAACCCCATTTTTCTTTAATGTTTCTAGCAGATTCCCTGCTGTGCCAGCTAACACATCACTATCACCTGTTGTTGCAAAATATGTGCTTTCTGGCGTGCAAGAATCTATATATGTTGCAACTGCTACAATATCTGCTTTCTCAGCTTGGCAAACTGTACATGCATACCATTCTGAGTTTGCTTCCCTACACGCTGTTACCGCTTGCACTGCAGTTTCATCAGTCCCGTCCCATCTACCTATGGCCACTTTGCTAGGCTTTGGAGATTGCGAAAAGTACATTTGCGCTGCCAAATATTCCGGTTCTGTGCCTGTCCATCCGTCAGCGGTTAAATCACCGATTTTAGTATATGTCTTAACTCTTTCATTTATAGTTATAATAGTAGATTTACCAACAATTAACCCTAAATTAAAATTACTTCTAACTTGGGTAACTGGACCAACGCTAACCGATACATCCACAACATCATTTAATGGTAAAGTACTCATAAAAATTCCTCCTATTTATCTTTTATTAGTTCAAAGCTTGCGCTCTTGATATATGGTATCTTAGTTTCTCTTATAACTGCCTCATTAAAAGTTGCTGAAAAATCAGTCCTTTCCCACCATTGACCATTGTATAATTCTGGTAAACGTGTAGGCATTGGAACATCAGTTATTATAAAAAGATTCTTTTCTTTAAAAGTTTCCTTATATAAATGAGGTTCTAATATCGAATATCTAATTAAGTCAGCATTGTCATAAGAGTTAGGACCGTAAAAAGTCCAATCTATTTTATGCACTCTTGTATAGCCTGTTTTCTTTTTCAAATAATCCTTATCTTCTTCATCTGGACTATAAATAATATTTAATTGTCTAGCTTGTCTATCATCAATTGGAGTTATTCGTAAAAAACATATATCATCATCAATTTTCCACGAAGGCGCACCATCTTTAGGCCAAGCCAACCTTACTTTTCCTTTATTTTCTTTTAATGTAGGATCTAAACCTAGTATCATATAAGTAATGCTTGCAAAAAAATCTTCTAACTCTTTTAAGATTAGTATTTGGTCTGACATTAATCTGTTTTCTTTCTTTGCCCAATAGCGAAATAATAACCATAATCGCTGTATTCATTGACCTGATATACTTTATATCTCTCACCATGCCACTCTAATTCATCAGCAATATATGATTCTTCATCTCCACTATCATCATTTATATTTCTTGAACAATATAAAGGCTCCGTTGTATGGATTGCAATTTCTCCACCAATTCTATCACCTTCAGGGATGAATTCGATTTGTTTTGCGTTTGCTATACTTATTGTTCCTACCATATTTATTACTTCTGGTTCATTATTTACAAACCTTGCACCTACCCAATCACCACTTATTCTATAAACAGTGAATGTTTGTGCAAAACTTGGATCTAATATAACGGATGATACATCAATCATTAAATATCACCATCCTTTATTATATATGTTATAGATTTTCTTAATTCACCTGTGTCAATCAAGGGTCTATCACTGCCTTTAGCTTTTATTGTGCTTTTAGCATTTTCAGCCCAATCATTCTCTGGATTAGTAAACCACTCTCTAGCTACATTCTGGCCTTGCATTCCCACCTCTTCTAAAGCAGGAGAAATATTACCACCTTCTAAAGCTACATTGACAGCATCTTTCATTAATTCGGCCATTTGCTCTTGATTCTGTTTATTATCCATGGCAGGTTGTAAGATTGGTCTAGGTGGTATTTTCCATAATGGCGAACCATGTTCATGTACATATAATTCATGTGCTTTACTATAAGGCATATCTTTTAAATCATGTTGCATTTCTTTGATCATGTCCTTATCTCTTACACCATTCGTATTAAGATAAAGTATTTGTGCATTTGATAATTCACTATTTTCATGTTCTGTGCTATCTGGAATGCCTATACACACAGTCTTTTTAGATAAATCATTGAGAGATTTTATTATATTTTCAGTTAAATCTTTAGTTATTGTTACATCTGTAAAACCCTTTAGCATAAGTTCACCCTCTTTTAATAAACATACATGCCACCTTTACCAAGTAATTTCCCAATATTAGCTAATTGGGTACCATATGATGTTAGCTTCCATGCTGCCCAACCATTTATACTATTAGCTATGGTAGTATAATCGGTACTTACGGATACATCTCCTACACTAACCGAAGTTTGAAGTCCTTGAGCTTGACCAGCTTTTAGCACTACTGCTGCACCACTATCAGGATCTGCTATCCCTTGCAAATAAATAGTCAAAAAATGTGCCATAAACCATCCCATAGCTATTCGCCAAGATTTATGCCATCTAGTTTCTTTAATACTTGCGTGAGCTAAATCTAAAAAAACTTGAGAGATTTCCTGTGGCACAACATATTTCCCATTTGAATCTCCAAATTGAGGATATATTAAATAAAAATCATCTAATGTGAATGTTGGATTAGTACCTGTTTTTAAATTACTAGCATCAGCTATTACTCCTAACATGCTTGATCACCTACTTGTCCAAGTCTCCATTTTCTGCTGCACTTTTTTGTTTTCTATTTTTTAAAATACTCATACAACCATCATTTATCGCTGCTTTAAAATCTTCTGTTTTAGCAACCCAATCTGGTACTTCTTTAGATTGATAGCATGATATAACTACATTTTCTGAATCACCTTTGCATTTTACAGTTTTAGTCGAATATACTAACATTTCTTTACCTCCTAAAATTAGGCAATAAAAAAGCCTTAGTAATAACTAAAACCTGTTTATTGCCTCATATTAAATTAAATATTATTTTTTAAATACCATCAGCATATTCACAGCATTGATAGTATAAGTGCTTAACTTGTCCTATGTTTGCAACATACCCTGTAAGATATGCCATATTCTCAACACTTTGTTGTGTCATTGCTCTCATTAATGGTACCGGAATATCCATTTTTATTTTACTTTTATCATTAACATAAGCAACCATTCTATTAGAATCATTTAATCCAGCACCTGTGCACCACCTGCTTGGTTGGATATCTAAATCAACGCCTTGATTTTTACCAATATTATTCTCAAGTAAATAGTTTAATATGGATACATTACCCGCTTCACTTACTTTTCTAGTGACAAGTAAAGTATAATTTTGTGGTGGTACAAGAATATGATTTGCCATACCACTATTATCATACTCTGAATTTGTCCATGTATCAGTTAGTAAAGTATTAATATCCATTAATATTTCATCTGGTGTTTTATCAGCCCATTTGGTAGATGTACCAGCAGCATTTTTTGCAACTGTTGAAGTTGCAATGTTAGGATTATTTACTAATCCATAAACTTTTTCTTCTGGAACACCTTTATAGCACATATAATCAAGCGATTTGTTATAGTTTAATTTTATTCCATTATCTAAAATACTATCTAAAGATCTACCTATGCCTTGCATTCTTTGTTGATCTATAAATGGAACTTTTAAGATATTACTCCATCCAAATACCTTGAATAAATCTTTGCTTGTATTACCCTGGATTACTGGAATATCATTCGATTGTCCTCTAATTAATCCACTTCCATTTCCACCAGTCGTAGCATAGTCTACAAATAGGTTAGAAGTAGTTTCAACCCATCCTCCACCTACATCAATTGGCATATCTCTTGCAAATGTTACTGATGCAAGCGGTTCATTAAGCTTGGTGTCTTTCTTTTCTAATTCTCCTACTAAGAAAGCCATTCCACTACCAAGAGCAGCTGAATCCATCGCTATACGTGGGTCTGCTACAATTCCATTAACTCCATATGTTTGTCCATTATTTACTAACATTTAATATTCCCTCCTTCTAAGGATTTACTCTAGTAAGTATTGTTAATTCAGCAACGTTATTACTGTCTTTCTTACCAGTTTTCCATCTTGCATTTGTGATTTCTACTGTATTTGTACCATCTGCTTCCGCTTCAAACTGTCCTACAACTCCAGTTGGTATTGAAGTATTTACTGCTGTTCTTACATAAACTTTTCCTCCTGAAGTTGGAGTACCTGCATTACATTTAACCGTAACACTTCCTCTTTCAATTACATCCATAATTTCTCCTGGAAGGTATGAACCACAGCCTGCATAATAATCTGTTGCTTGTTTAACTTCTCTTACTGCAATACCTGCAAATGTAGCTGCTGTTCCTGACGCTCCAAATCTTGAATAAGTATTGTCTGTATTTAATATAACTGGTTCACCAAATAAAATACTTGGTTGTGTTTCATTTCCTTCAGTTACAACGCTTTTTACCGGCCTTGGAGTAATTATTGTATCAATTGATCTTGATACTGAACCTGGATAACCTAAATTTAATTCAATTCCTATTGCACTTCCTGGCATATTACTTTTCCCCCTTATAATGCGAATTCTTTTTAGCATAACTATTTTGTATATCATCAAATTGTTTTTCTTTTGAATCTGATGCTTTTTGAGCTTTAGTTTGAGAATTTTTTCTTTGTGCATTTAGTATTTTTTGATATCCATTATCTTTAGATGTAGTTTTCTTAGATTTCTTAAATTCTGCCATTAAGCTATCACAAGCCTTCTTTCTTTCGCTTGGATCCTTTATAGCTGCAATAACTGGTTTCATTGCTTTTAATGCTCTTATCATAGCAGCACTATCAGTATTTGAAATTGGATTTTCTGGTCTATCCTCTGGATCAGTTACAACTCCGTCTGGAATATCTTCATCCATTTCATCAACTGGAACTGTTACAGATTCCTCTTCATCACCTGTGCTCTTTTCACCTTTTGAAAGTTCTCCAATAAGTTCATCAATAGCATCTTCTGGTTTCTTCTCTTCATCATTAGCTTTACTAGTTACTAACTGCGTAACTAACTCAGTTAATTTATCTACCTTTTGAGACAAATCTGCTACTTCTGGATTTACACTTTCATCATTGGCTGATGTTTCAGGCTTGCATTTCTTTTCGATTTCTTCACCCTCATCATCTTTTCTTTCTTCTGCCAATGCATCTAAAGCTTCTGAAATTTCTTCTGGCTCTGCATCTTTTGCAAAATGTTTAATTCCTAATGCAGCAAAAAAATTTGTTACTGGTCCACGTTGTTGTTTTGGTATTTTCATTTTCTTTTTTCCTCCTTCAATGTTTTGATTTTTAGAATCTTTTATTGCAACACGGTCTCCTGCTCTTCCTGCTTCTACAACAGCTACATGATTACCGCATATTTGCACTTGACTATATGTTCCATCTCCATTGTTAACATAGTTACATTCATATCCACAGCTAACCTCTCTTTTTCCTTTGTTCATTATTTCATCTATTAAGGTAGAATTATAAATAATTAAATCTGCTAATAATAAGTCCTGTTCAGTTGGACTTTGCCTTACATTTTGAACTGCACCTTTAGTATAAAACGTTGAATTATCAGGTGTAAGCAAGTCCGGTGGATGTTCATCAGTTGTTGGTTTACCTTCAAATGATGCCATAGCTTGTTTACTAAAAACCTCTTCTGGACTTCTATACACTTTTACTATTCCATCACCTTCAGTACCAATCTCCTGTGGTAAATAATCATACCATCCTGTTCTAGCTATAGGTACGTTATGACACACCAAAAAGCCATCTGGAGTTACTGTCATGTTCTCACTTATTCTCGAACCATAAAATGCTTTCATGTTTGTTTTCACCTCCCTTCAAGGAATTTTAAGCAAAATTAAAAGCCTTATTTCTAAGACTATCTAAACCTATTTCTATTAAATTTCATTGCTCTTTTGCGGTACCTATTATTCACTAAATAATTATATATCGCTTTAGCTTTTAATTTGTTAAACATATCTATCTACCTCTTACATAATTGATTCAAACTGTTTTCTAGTCATAGTAATAATCTGTCCATTATAATAAACTTTTTGAGGCCATTTAATATAATCTAATTTAATAACAGGTTGAGGATAACATCTGCAATTGTAAATGTCTCCCGCATGATAAAAACCAACATTCTTTTCATTTGTTAGTGCTTCTGGACTAGGTGGATTATTCCAACATACTAAGACACCTTCCATATGAGAATGAGAACTTCTTACTCTTCTATCCTCACTAGTTCTCCAAATGTACCAGTTAATGCCTAAACTTTCACATCTTGCTTTAGTTAGCGCAGTACTTGTTTTACTAGTCTCGGTTCTAGCAATTAATTTTGCTTTGCTTTTAGTCAGTTTAGGAATCATTTCTTGTAAATCTTCTGCTATATTTGAAGCTCTTCTGCCTGACATTGATTCATTTAAAATATGTTCAGTTACTTCTTTTGATATATTTAAAGGAATACTCTTTATTATTTCAGCATTTTTCTGAATTTCAAAATTTAGCGCAGCATTTAAAGGTCCATGTAATTCACTTTTAAGCCTTTCATATATCATTCTGCCTTGAGTACTTTTTCTTGCTGCTTCTCTCCATGTTTTCCCTCCATCAACAAATAAGTTGGTTACAAGTTTTCTAGCTTCCTTGTTTGCATATCTTTTAAAATCTGGATCATTAGAAAACTTCTTAATAGTTCTTATAATTTCGTCTATATTTGTTAAACCACCAAGTTTTTTTTCTAACTTTTTCATCACTCGTTCTAACGAGCGTTGGTATTCCTTCTCTATTCTCATTTTCGGAATCCATATGTTCTTCTTGTTCATCTAATTCACCACCTGGAATATCTCCTATGTCAACTTCATTGTCTGCTTTTTCTATATCTTCATCAGTAATGTTAGTGAACATATTTGTTGTACTGCTCATTTGCCTTAATTCCTTTAATGCAACTTTTTGCGGTATTATTCCAGCATTATATACATTGATAATGGCTGTAGTTTTCTTATCAATAATTTCTGCAACCTTTTCTTCGCTTGGTGTTTCAATAGGATTATATTCATAATCTAAATCATCCGGAACTGCACCAAACTCGGACATAAACATTATAGGTAGCAACTTATCAAGTGCTGGAGTCAATTGCGCTTCTTGCTTTTGTTCTACTGTATTATAATAGTTGTCCTTATCTCCATCACCAGTAGCATTCATTCCCTGTGGACTTCTACCGAATATTTTAGTAACCGGCATTTCAGCTGCACCTGCAATATCTAGCATAAAAGATTCATATATTTCGTTTAAACCACTAAATGTATACTGATGTGTTTGAAAATCATCTCCTTGATTTAAGATATACATTCCCATGTTATTCATTAGCCAATTTAGAGCTTGTAATGTATTGTATAAGTCTTTTTGAGATTCTTCATTACCAACTGCAAGTAATTCTCCAAAGTCAGACATTTTTAAAACTTTTAAATTAGCTAAAAAAACTAGCTGTGCAATATTCCAACTAGTATTATCTCTCTTCTTTAATTCATCAAATACAATTTCAACTTCTGAAGCTCCCCATTGTTGTTCTGTATATCTTTCTAATGGTGGCATTTCTCTTCCTGTGAATCTTAAAACTCTACTATGATGTACTTTGATGCTAAACTCATCAGTTACCCAATGATAATACTTTGGTAATCCAAAATCAGGACTTGTCACATCTGTTATCAATTCTGCATCCGGTGTTAAACCTGTCCATCTATCGCATGGAATAAGCCCTTTGAAAGATTGTGGCATTATAGTGTCATAATCCAATGACTGATCTAGCATGTCCTCATGCCCTTCAATTATAATTACAGCTCCTGCTCCACCATAAAGCCTTGCCCACTTGAGAGTTTGTAAAACATCTCTTTTCACTCTTGTAGTACGTTGTAATTTATTAAATCTTTCAATATCTCTTGGTTCCATTTGAGTTTTAATGGTTATCCAGTTCTTACACATATCTTCAGGGAATGTATCAATTATCTTTCTGATAATCCAATGTGATCTATACAGGCTATTTAATAATTGAAAGTTCTGAGTAAGCCTAGTCATAGGATAATCTGTTGCTTCAAGGAGGTTTGGTGTTCCAGCGCCTAATCTTGCTAGAACATTTTGAAAGGCATCCATTGTTGCAGTTCTTTTAGATTTACTTGTATTGGTTACCGCTTGTGGTTTTGAATCTGTAGTGTACTTTCTATACCTTTTGCTTTTTTTCACCATTTTACCTCCTTTCTATGCTGCTAACCTTCTCGGTCTAATTATTGTTTTAACAAAATATCTTGTAGCATCTGCTCCATGGTCAGCAATCTTAACTGGTTTTTCTTCACCACGTTCTGCAGCTTTAGCATCCCAAATATAAGATGTTATATCCCTAATAGTTCTCTTGCATTTATTCTTAACCATTTTAATTTTTCTTTTAAAAATCATAGTTGATGTCATTCTTATTCCATCACTAACTTCATTGTCAGCATCCTTTACTCTTATTCCTCTAGCTCTAAGTTCTGCTTTAAAACTTGCTGCACTTGGGTCAAGTATAACTGCTGTTGGTGGAATACCATCTTCTATGAACTCTTGTAAATCATCAGCGTACTGTTTGTCAGTTTTCTGAGCTTGCTTTTCTTTAGAGTCATAGTAATATTCCCTTATTACCCATGCTGTGTCTCCATCATCATAAATATCCAGAAAAACCATAGGATTGGTTGTTCCATAGTCAATAGCAATGTATCTCCTAGCTATGTACTTTAATCCTTCTGGCAAATCCTCTTCGTTTATTTCATTTTCTTCATTCCACATGTCAAAGATCGCTCCACTAGCCATTACCCATAAACCTAAAATATAGCGTTTAAAGAAAACACCAGTATACATATTTCTATAACGCTTTTTAATTTTTTCAGATAAGCTTAAGTTATCATCCATAGTAAAGTGAAGATAAATAATAGTCTTTTCTTTTGCTTTATCTATCCAGTTAGTTTTAAACCAATGTTGTGGCCCATCTGGGTTACAGTTAAACCAATATTTAGAACCTTCAACAGAACAACGTCCTGTGCCTTGGTTAACAAAGCTTTCAGGCATTAAAGCGACCTCATCAAAGAATATTCCTGCTAATGTAATACCTTGGATAAGGTCTTGAGAACTTTCATCTCTTCCGCCAAAAATATAAAAATAATTAAGTTTACCATTTCTAGTAATTTCAACATAGTTATCTGTTTTATGATCTACAAATCTGTATCCTCTGGATAATAGCATTAGTTTTAATACAAACCAAACATTACGTCTGAAGCTTCCTACAGTTTTACCACACATAGCAAAATTATAACCATCAAAGTTTTCCATTGCCCACATAACAAAAGAAAGTGCCATCGAAACAGTTTTACCACTTCTTATTGCACCATCAGCTATTATTCCATCTTTATCTTTTACTGGACTTGTATTAGTCCACCAGTTTAGTACTTTCCTTTGCTTAAGCGAAAAAGGTTTAAATTTAAAAATAGCTTTAACTATCTTGCTCATCTTTCCAATCCTCCGCTGCTGTTCCTTCTAGTGCATTCACAAATCCATCATCAGGAATATCATTATTACCTGAACCATTATTCTTTGCAATTTCTGCTTTGAGTTTTTCATTTTCTAATTTCTTATTTTCAATCTCAATCTTAATCTTCTCTTCATCTGCCAATAAATTACAATGCTTAGTTAAAAATTCTAAGGCCTTCATTTTATCTAAAAGTTTAACTTTTATTCCTACATTGCCTTCGCTTATTTCACTAATTAAAGTGCCATCAATTTGATTGCTTTCCTTTAATTCTACATAACTCACTTCTTTAGTTTTTATCATTCCTTCATCATCTAAGATAGGCTTACCATAGCTGTCATAGCATATCTCATCTTTCTTTCCAAATTTCATAAAGTCAGTTATGTCAGAAAAAGCTATATCTATATATTTTTGAATAACACTTCTTTTAAGAGCTTCCTTGTTGAACTGAAGTTGAGTTAATGAATCCACCTGTTCTTTTATCCTAACATTTCCTAACAACCTTGGCCCTGCAACCATAGCTGTTTCATAACTACAATGATATGCTTGTTGATATGCTTTAGTTGCATTCATTCTTTTAGCATATATAACACAAAAAAGCCTTTGCTTGTCATTAAGTTCAGTATTTTCTAATACTTCTTTAACTTCATCTGCAATGGCTGCTTTTCTAATTTTCTTTTTAGTTGCATCTTTATTTGCAACGTTGCGTTTTTTCTTTTCACTTTTTTGCAACGTTGCATTATTATCATTATCCCAATTATATCTATTCTTCCAACTTCTAATAGTACCTTCAGGAATATCTAGTTCCTTTGATATATCTATTAGCTTGTAACCTTTTTTAAATAATTCTTCAGCTTTAATTAATTTTTCATTTGGAGCTCTAGCCATACTTCATTGTCACCACCTACCTTCTCATTTCAGCTCTAATAATTTTAAATATAAAAATAACACCTACTATTTAGTAAGTGTCTTGTTTTTCTTTCCTTTTTCATATTCCTCATTTATTCTTTTCCAATTTTTAAACAATACTGATAAACCAAATAATTCAAAAAATACTGCTAACTCAAATAATTGATGAAATTTAAATCCTAAGATTAAGCATATTATCCCAGCAAACATTAGATATAAATGCAGGTTAAATTGCTTGTTGGCAGCTTTTTTACCACTATTACTTTTAGGTTGTCTTTTTATAAATCCCATAGTATCACCTCGTTCACTATTATATAACTATTTATATAATTCTAACAGTAGTTTTCACCTTTTCTTCTCATCATTTTTAAAGCAATCTTTTATGCTATCAGTTTCCTTTATCTTCTTTGGATCCTTACAGCCACAATAAACACAGGCCAAATATTTACCTTCACTTTTTGCTTTTATTACTTCTTCAGTTATAAGTATCATTTCTCTATCACATTTTCTTCTTTTGCATTTGAATACTGAATAAATACTTTGCATCTGCTTATTGCTCCTTTCTATTTTATTGAATTGAAAATTAAGTCAGTAGATACTATATATTAAGGCCATGGAGGGATCCACTTCCTTTCATAATATATTTTTTGTTTCTACTGACTTATAAGCATAATAAAATACCTCATATCGTCTACTAATCTCTCAGGTATAAACCTAAGGCTTCAACTCTACAAGGTATTTTTATGTTATAAAAGGGCATTGAGAATTTATGAGAGGTTACACGGTCTTGCCTGTCCATAACCTTAATCCAATAACTGCGTTGGGTATACGCTTTGCCGGATTATTTACACCTTATATTATAAACCTCATTTTTTCTCATTTTTGGGGTAATTTTCGGATACTTTTAGGCTATATCATCTTTTAATATTTCATGCATTTCTTTTAACCCATTCGCTATATATTTATTAATTGTTTTTTTTGCCCTATTCATAATATAACAAACACTCTCAATTCTTCGCTCTTCTACAAATCTTAATTCTATAGCTTGCCTTTCCCATTCTCTTAATCCACTAAGTGCATTTTGTATATGGTCTATTTCTTTTTGGTTTATGTTAATTAATTCTTGAAGTCTTAATTTCTTTTCTGCTAATTCTATTGCCTGATTTTCTGATACGCTACTAATTTTATAAGTCTTTCCTGTAGCTTCGCCCTGGGGTGGTTCAGTAATTCCAATATCCTCTTCTAATTCTTTTATCTGAAGTTCATATTCATTTCTTTTAGCTAATATCTTTTTATAATTCCTTAACCTTTGTTTTATATCTTCGTACATAAAACATCCTCCTAACTATTGTTTAACTCAGCTCTTAGCCAAGCCAATTTTGTCCTTATTATCTCAATCTCTAGTCTTAAGTTCTCTGTTGCACTTATACATGTATAATAAGCACTTTCAGCTATATCTCTTTTCATTGCTAGTTCTGAAACCTCCGGATCACTTTTAGCTAAAGTTGAAACTAATGTTGCCTGGCACTTGTCCATTTTTAACTGCAGCATCTTTTGGTTATATTTAATTCTATAATCTCTTTCAGTTTTAGCTTTTTCTAATCCCAATTTTTTTTGCTCTATATTTCCTTGCGATAAAGCAAGTATACATGTATCTAATTTATTCATTAGCTCCTGTGGATTCATCAGTTATACCTCCATTACTTGCTTTTATTTCTATTGCTGGCATATTTGCTATAGCCTTAATATCTGCCTGTATTTGCTTAAATTTATCCATTATGATATCTATGTCATCATTAGCTCTTAAAACTTCATTCGGTATAAATCTAAGTGCTTCATCAAACTTACAACAATACGCTGCATTAACCCAATATTCTTTGCCCTTATTCTCTCCATCTTGGACAATCTTCTTTTCCTTTACTATAAATTGCATTGAATCAGATTCTATTAAATAATCTCCTATATTAATTTTCATTTATTTTTAACCTTCTTTCTTATGTGATGGTCATGTGATTCTGAATTCCCAAAGGTTGGACACTTGCAATTTGGATTGTCCACGCCTTTGTAACTCTGTTAATTTATGAATAATTAAACTTCTTGCAATTCAAACTCCACACGTTCATTATCTTCAGTCCATAATTTATTAACTATAAGCTCTACTACCTGACTATCATCAGTAAAGGCAATTTTGTTCAAGCTATCCAAAATTATCTTTGCTATATTATCTGCATCTGGTTTCTTTTGAGGATATTCCAGACCTTCTCTTATAGCTTTTAATCTTTTCTTTGTATAACTCTTAGGTACCTTATGATAAACATTAATTGTTGCTTTGACAGGACCATCTATACATCTTCCGTCCTGCTGTTGATAGCAAATTTTTACCCAGTTTTCATAGTTAACTGTATCTTCTGGAGTTATGGCATGTTTACCAAATACTCTTGGGCGAGCCTTGCCTTTTATTGTTCCTTCTACTACTACCATTATTACGCCTCCTGCTTAAAACACATTTGATTATTTGTTTCTTGGACTTCTCTTAATAAAGCCCCTTGTAAACCTAAGTTATTTATATAGTTAGTTACATTATCAATGTCTTTTCTTAATAAATTGTGATAGGCTGTAACATTAAAATAATCCTTTACGCTCCTCCAGATATATCTATAAACTTTACTTCTTAGATTCTTGTTTTGATAAGCAGCACTTTCATTTCCACAACATAGTTTTCTTACTTTTAAATCTACTGCTAATTTAATATTGCGCGCTTGACCATGATCTATTGTCATGTTGTTTTCTAATCCAGTAAGTCTTTCATCTATTTTTTCAGTTTTTTCATCTAACATAAATATTGCTTGCAATTCTTTAGACATTTTAGGGATCCCTGACCTCATATTAAAATAACCATCAACTATTTTTTCATATTGTTCCCATGCAGTGTCATCTTCTAAAATCTTGAGTAATTTTGAATATCCTCTTTCTGATAAAAGGTAAATATTTTTGCTTACATTCAATGCATTTTGAGTATAAATTCCGTTATGCTTCAAATCCATAACGAAATCTGTTCCTGCTAAATCAATAATGTCAATCCCTTTTTTAAATCTTTTTATATTATCATTAATCCTTCTGTTTATATCCCCTAATGGTTTGTTATGAATTTCCGCAATTTCTTTTGCTAACATTGCTTTTTTACCTTCACCAAATCCACCTTCAATATCATGAAATTCCATTCCTTCAATGTTTTTAATTCCTTTTACAATTAGCTTATCCATTTGTTTTCCTCCTTTTATTAGCAAATGATTGTCATATGAGAATGAAATCTTAGTACAGTGACATAATTGAATTCTCATATTTAGTTTTATTTAATCTTTAACCTAACCCAATTGTTGTTATTTCTAATGTAAATTTTATATTTTTGAAAATCTGCTACGCTTAAGCTTTCTTTGTAATTTTCATACTGAAGAACTATGATTCTTTTTGTAACATCAACAATCTCTCCAATTTTATTTGACTTAAGCCTTTTCTTGCCAACTTCCTCGGCTCTTTCAATCTTAATCTTTTGTCCCACTTCAAATTTCATGGTTATATCAACATCCTTGAAATCAATTTCCAATTGCTTGGCTTGTACTTCTCCCTTACACAGCAACTTCCAATTTTTATTGTTTGTTTTGAGAAACCTCATTCATTTCTCAACTCCTTTAAGTTATATGGTTATTTTTCTATATAATTAATAACATTCTTTATTATCATGTTTATGGATCCATCACCATTGGGTACTATTTCAAATTTGCTAGAATCATGATAAGCATCTTCATTGATGTATAAATCTATCTGCTTATCTATATTAAGCCTTGTCCTCTTTAGTTTCTTTTCTACCCAAGTCTTGTCCACTAACACCTCATCGTTTAATCCTTGTTGTTTTATATAACTTGAAAAATCTTCTCCCATTTGTGGATCTTCTTCAAACAATATCTCTGAAAATTCATTTATATTTATTGTATCTTCTTCTTTTAACTTAGTTTTTATAGTACTTCTAATCTCTTCGGCTTTTACTGCATCATCCGTAATATTTTTTCTGGTCCAGTTCTCAGCTGCCTTTACAAAAGTTTTAGTCATATCTCTTTCATTAGTTACTATGCTTGCACCTAAAAATGTATTTATAAAATAATTGGCTCCATATTCATCTTCCTTACTACTTTTTTGCTTATCTAAAACCATTAAATTGTATCTTTCATCTTCTCTAATTGGTTTAATGAATGCAGCCTTTTGTATTTTTTGTCCTCTGCCCGGAAGTCCTGCTGCTTGTGGTACAATTCCAACTCCTACTTTTTTATCTATGAATTGGACTTCATGAGTAAAGTTCTTAACATAATCTAATTTAAGTATTGCAACCATAGGGCCTTGATCTGTAGTTATTGATGCAACTATTAAATCAGCACTTGGAATATTTACATTGCCTAACATTATCATGAATAATTGCTTAGCTAACTCTTTGGATGAATTTATTAGATCTTTATCTATTCCTTTTAGATAATCTTGAGTTACTTCTTTAACCATACTTCTTTCTTGATTGAATTTTGCATATCTAAGCTCTTCATCTTTTAAACACTTTTCAATATGCTTGTATAAAAACATATAAGTATCTTCGTCTAATTCCAAACTGTATTCATTTAATATTGCTTCTTCTCCATTGCTATCTAGCACATGAATTACAGCTTCATTAATATTAATTTCATTAATATACTCCATTGCTTTATCCCTCCTAAGCTATCTTTCTTACACATTTGTAATAAAAGGCCGTATGTTTGCCATTCCAAACTACATTTATAGTTTCGCCATTGTTATAAATGCTTACTATTTTCCCTTTATATGTTTCTTTTGCATATTCAAATTCAACGATATCTCCTGCATTTAAATTTTGATCTGGAACTTTTATTTCTATTGTTCTCAAGACAACTTCATCTTCTTTATATAAGGGTTTCTGATCCCACTCTATTATCCATCCACGAGGTGTTATAACTGTAGTTTTATCACCAGGTATTATTATGTTTGCATCACCTTTACGCTTTATATATTTATTTGGATTAATTTCTTCTAATTTTTTAAGCTGTATTTCATTTAAATGTTTATCTTGGTTAACGATAAGGATCTCATCTGCCGGTATTAATCCTATATCTATACCTAAATCAAATTCATGCACGCCTTGTCCATTAAAATACTTTGTCTTATCTTCTAATTCAACAAGTAATGCTCCAGAAACAGTTTTTATGATTCTATTACAGCTTTCTTTATAAAGATTTATTATATTCTGGAAGTAATCTTCTTTTATCTCTTGTTTCTCAACTATAACTTTTTCTTTAGGCTTGATAATAGGTTCTTGAATAGGCATATTGAATAAATCAATTTGGCCTTCTAAAATATTTAACTTTTTCAATTACCTCACCTTCTTCTAAAACATTGAGCATTGACCTTCTGTTTCTTCTCTCTTCTTTTTACAATCGCCTACCCACCATTTCATAATATCTTCTCCTGTTCTCCATCCTCTATCTTCTGTAAGACCTTTTGATATTCTGTAATTAACCATATTATTAAAGGACCTTATATAAAGCCTTTTGAAGTTTGGATAAGCAGCTAATTCTTTTTTCTGATTTGTTCCTAAAGGGCATCCAATGCATCCTAACCTATCCCATCCTTGATCGTAAAGCTCACAATATGGAATATTATTTTCTATAATAAAGCTCCATACATCTGTCTCTTTCCAATCTACAATTATCCTAACCATTATTTTACCGTTGAAAAAATTAACCATAGATTGTTTGCTTCTATCTTCGCTTTCTTCCCATCTAACACCTGTTATTACTGTATCTCCAGCTTCTCCTGTTCTTTCTTTTAGTTCTGAACAACAATAACGCTTAAGCCTTGATGGTGGTATTGCTCTATTACTCAATAACGCCCACATTGTTTTTAATTTGCCTTTTTTACTGCCCTTTTTCCATTTGTTATACTTTTGAAATATGACCTCTGGATAACCATTTGATTTTGCCCATGGATTGAATATCCTTAAAATAAACCATATCAACTCAGGCGGATCTGCACTAGTTGGTGAATATATTGGAACGAATTTTATTCCACTTAATATTGCTAAAAGGTAAATTACTATGCTATCTTTTCCTCCACTAAATGCTACTATTGTTATCCTGTTTGGATCCCTATTCTGAAATTCTATTAATCTTGATATTGATTTTTTTACTAATTTTGATGTATCTACTATTGGCTGATAATCTTTCCTTCTTCGTGTTAACAATCCTAATCACCTATTCAACTAAATTGCCTCAGTTAAATAGGAAATGGTTTTAGGTTTCTCCGAGTGACCTTGCTGGCTTATTTATACTATTCGGAGCTTACTCCCCAGCGAGTGCATTTTACGCTTTACTCATGCCTTTTTGATAATTACTAAGTGGCTAACCTAATAATTACTAAGCAACCTGGTGTACCAGGATCGATTGGATTGTTAACTTATTTCTATAAAACAATCTCTTGCTTATTTTCTTTAATTTCTTCCACGTTTAGAATTTGTACATTAAACGCAGTTCTAAATTTATTTGCTACTCTTTTAAATTCTTTTCTAGCTAATTCTAAATCTACATGCTTAATTCTTCTTTTGTCTATTTTCCTATGATGCCCTTTCCAAGTTTCATACTCAAAAGTTATAAGAAACTCTTTTATCTCCAGTTTAGTTGGTATTCTTTTTATTTCATCCAATTAAATCACCACTTTCTTTAATCTATCCGAAATACTTAAGTGAGTTTTGTTTAAGGCTTGAGCTATAGCATATGTGTCATAACCTTTTTCATGAAGTTCAAACATTTTCTTGTTTTCTTCATCAGTCCATTTAACATGTGTATCTAAAGGAACTGGTCTATACGGTACTGCTAAATCATGTAGCCTTCTTTTAATCGCATTTTCAGTTCTATTAAAATCTCTTGCTAAATCTTTATACGTATATCTGCATAATTTAGTTTTCTCTATAAGCAAATTATCTTCTGCTTTAGTCCACTTTCTATTATGGTTGAGTTTACTTGGATTGGATGAATCAGCTTTCCTTTTTTCTTGTACCCAATCTGGTTCTTCACCTAACATACCTTTCTCGAATTTAGCAAAACTTATTCCTCTTTTACCCTGTTCCCAATATTCAATTGCTCTTGGACTGCAACCAACCGCTTCAGCTAATTTTTTTGTAGATAAATTCTGATTAATTCTTTCTGTAGCAATCATTAATCCTATATCCATTCTTATTCCTCCAATTCTTATTTTTGTATATTTATATTACATTTTGATATTTTTTCATATTTTAAAAGGATTTTGGTAAAACAATATCGAACTATTGTTGTAAGAAAGGAGATGATATATATGCCAACTACAGGAGAAAAACCAGGTATTGGTACTTATAGATGCACTAAATGCGGTGAATTAGTACATCTAGACCAAAGTTCCGACACTTTACCTCCATGTCCTAAGTGTCATGCAACTGATTATACAAGAGCTTAGTTTGTATAAAATTCCTTATGGCTTCATCAGAATAACCAAAAGCTTTACCTAAAATCCAATGATCAAAAATTGTTTTTGGTTGTTCTGGTAGCTTTTTTATTACTTCAAGCATATATTCATCTTTGTAAACCCATATTGTTTTCCATCCTAAAGCTAATTCTTCAATATAAGACCTTAATTTAAAATTATTAATTTTATTAATAGCTTCTGAAACATATCTATCTTGAATGGCTTCACATGCACAAGGTTTTCCTTTCTGGACCATATCGCAATAAAAATCGATCTTTTCTAATATGCTATTATTCATTTTCACCAACCTTCTTAAATTTATCGTCTTACGAATTTAAAGCACCATGCCTCGTCACGAACAATTCTTAACTCTCCATTTTCATCGATATATGAAGCCTCTATAAATTGAATTTTAGGTATTTCATTCGTTGATTCTGCATATATAGTTGGAATAACTCCAACCACATTAAATACTTGTTCTTTATAAATCATTTTGTAATTACTCATATCAATTCCCATAAAATTAATTCTCCTTTTCTTCTTACTTTTTATAAACTACTTTTGATATTAGCTAAATAAAATCAATCGATTTAGTTCTCACTATTGTTCTCTTGCATCCACACATATATTCCGCAACTAAAACATAATCTAAAGTAAGTCTTGCAAATTCTATTTTTGCCATTTTCCCACAGTTTTTGCACTTGCATTCTTTTGGCACTTTTATCTTTATTATTTTATTAAACATTTACTGCACACCCTTTCTACAACTACCGTTCCTCTTAGTATTGAGAACTATATATCTATCTTTTGTATGTGAGATACTTTAAACAAACAAGATACACAGTTTAAATTTTCATCTACTACAAAATAATAATTTTTAGGAATAAACAAATTGGGATTATTTTTAAAGTCATCTTCTCCACTTTTTCTCAAACGACCTTCAATTTCTTCTCCATCAAATAATCTTATCCTTACTTTCTTTTTTAAATATTTTTCTAATTGTTCTCTGTTCATTTTACTTCACCCTTTTTACAAATTATTAGTATGACGTATTAACCACATGCACTTGATGAAGTAATATATTGCTTTTTACTTTCAACTTTTTTTATTTCTAATTCAATTCCAACAAGCTCTGTGCTTAATGCATCTTCCATTTGAATAGTTTCTACTTCTTCAAATCCATTTTCCACTAACAACCTTAATATATTATTTTGTATATCCCAAAACTTATCTTGTGGAATATTCTCAACTACTACTTTCATTGCACTACTGCTCCTTTATTTTTTTAAATTTACATTCACCTTCTATACATTCATTGCATATATTTGAATTCAGCTTTTCTTTATGTTTGCAATGGTCGCATGGTGCTTCATCAGTATTATTGTATTCACATTTTTTAGAACATCTATTGCACTCCATACTCTTTGCCCCTTCTACATACTGAAATACTTTTTTATTTGTTCACCAACCCATTTTCCCATAGGTACTGCAACTGCATTACCTACCTGTTTATATATTGCTCTATCATTCCCACTAAATTTAAAATCATCTGGGAACCCTTGAAGCCTTGCCCATTCTTTAGGAGTATAAGGTCTTATATTATTACCATCTTTAATTAACCTGGTACTTAAATCCTTTGAATAATGAGCTACACACGTTGGTGCTAAATCATCTAAGTTTGGATCACTTATTATTGGCTTATCTCTGTACTTTCCGTTTAATCTGCTATAGACATAATCAGGAATATCTATAGCAGCATCTTTTTCAATAATATCTTTTAGCCTTATTGGCTTTGTAGCTGGATATTCTAAATCATCAAAAGGCTTTTTACTACCTATCACAACTAACCTTTTTCGCTCCTGCGGCAGCCATATGTTTGCATTTACTGGACATTCAACTCTAACATAATATTCAGGAAGTTTAGTAAGAGCTTCCATGACTACTCTAAATTTTTTCATCCCTGGAACATTCTCAACAATGTACATTTCAGGCCTTGTTAATGCTACATGTCTAAAGAAATGCAAGAATAAATCATCACCATTTCTAGTCCCATGAATATCAGCTATAGCTGAATATCTAGTGCATGGAAATGTACCAACATAAACATCTGCATCCTGCTGATCTAATACTGTAATCTTACTTATATCTGTCTCATGGACTTCATGAGAAAAGTTATTTCTTAAAGTTTCACAACAAGTTTTATCAATCTCATATGATTCTAGAATGTTTATTCCTGCTTGTACTAATCCTAAATCCATTCCTCCAGCTCCACTAAAATAACTCTTTGCTGTTATCAAGATTTTCACCTAACTTTCTATTTTAATTTCCTCTAGTGAAATTGTTATTATCTCTGTATCATATTCCGTTCCATTCTCTGAGGTATTTTCAGTTAAACATTCCAGACATGCTTCCTTGTATCTTCTACCTTTTAGCCTTTCTGTTGATTTGATATTTCTATAAAAAACTGGCTTTTCTCCATATCCTTCATTTTCACTAACTAAATCAGCTTTATTCCTATTGAATAACTTTTTAAAATATCTCTTAGCTTTCTTCAAAGATGTAAAATATTTTGTATCTCCTGAATATCCCATCATATCCGTTTCTTGAACTTTGATTACTCTAACCATTCACTACACCCTTTTTACATATCACGAGCAATCGTAATGTTATTTTTTAATGGACATTCACTATTATGTCTATCTACTCTTTCATTATTGAAAATCATCTTATCTCGTAACATGCAATAAGATTCTTTTCTATGAATAACACATGTCCCACTAAGCTTATCAATGCTGTCTACATTTTCAAAATGTATTTGTTCCTTCCTAAAAGGACAATTTAAACAATTTTCAACCTTAAATGGTAGCGTAAATTTATATTCAAATTTTTCATTCATTTTACTCACCCTTTCAATTTAACTTCTACAGATTCCATACTATTCCCAGTTAATCGCTTGACCATAATCTTCACAATGATTAATTATTAGCTTTTTTCAATCTATAGCTTATGCTCAAATGAGTTTTATTTAATATCTGCGCTATTGCATAGTTGTCATAACCTTTATTATGAAGTTCTATCATTAATGCATTCTCTTCAGAAGTCCATTTTACTTGATTGTTTATCAGTAGTCACATTCATACACATTTCTTTAATATTTTTGTGCCACGCTCTAAATTTAATCTCTCTACTCATTTATTTACCTCCACTTTTAGTATTGCGTAGGACTAGCTTTGCATTATTTCATCAATTAACTTATCTAAAGCACCAATGCCATAGAACTTTTTAATTTCTTCAAAGTCCTCTCTATCTCTTAAATCATCTAATTCACATACTGTCTCATATTCTCTTCTAAAATCATCATCCATATCAATTTTTACTCTTGAAAATTCTTGTGTTTCTTCATCATAAGTTGGCAATGTATATGCATCATATGGTTTTGGATATCCATATACAACTCCTTCATCAAACCAATATGATTCTATTTTTAACAATCCAGTTATAGGACAAACTTCTGGAGCTTCTTCAACTCTTTTTCTTGCTTCATCTTCTGGTAATTCACTTAAGTTTATAAATTTATCTATTTCAAACATTTCTTTTCTGCTCATTGCTCTACCTCACTTTCTATAAACTATTTACTAATTGGCACATAATACTGCATTCTTCCATTACTTCATCTTCAATTCTGCCAACGCCAGGATCTAATTCATCTAGGTAAATCCCTTTAATACATGTATGTCCAACTTCTCCCTTTATTTCTTCATCATTAAGCCTTTCCAATTGAGCAAATAAGTGATTGTTTAAATCGCCTAATGTATTTTTCATATTTTTTCACCCTCCAAATTATTTAATAACTTTTAAATCAGGTTTATTCTTTTCCTTTTCATAGCCTTCTGAAAATTCATTAATGTAATAATCATAGTTACATTTAACCTTTAATAAGCCTTTTCTTTCATCCCAACTTAGTCCATATATTTTATTAATTTTTATTTCTGTATCATTTCCATAAAGGGTCCATCCATCACTCCACATATTTAGAGGAGGAATTTCTCTATACAAACTAAATGGAATGTTTGAATCTTGGTTTCTTATACAACCCCTTTCATCCATTGTAAAAAATAAGCATCCTTCTTCATTCCTATTTATACTTTTACCTTGGCACTCTCCACCATGTTTATTATTTCTTTTACAATAAGCACATTCTAAGCGGTTAGGCAAATCATTTGGTCTATCCATCTCTAATATCCCTCTACTCTATATAAATCGTGGTAAAAAGTTATTTTCCATCTTCTTTGATGATCTACTTAAATTACTTTGTATACCGCATATATCATGAGTAAAATTAACATCGTCAGCATTTAATAGATCATTTAGCCTTAAATTAAATTCTTCATGTGTATACTCTAAATCCATGATAAGCGATATTCTATCAAACCTAAGTAATCCTTTTTGTTCTGCTCTTTTTGCAATCTTTATAATAACTTCAACATCATCTTTCTTCATATTTCACTTTCTCCTCTAATACTCATTTTTTGTTTTTAACGAGGGGAAAACTCCCCTCATGATTTGCAGTAACCTTAACATTAGCAATTTGTAATCCCTGCCAACGCTCCTAGTCCTGCAAGATTTAAACTTTAATCATATGGTTTAGCTTCAACCTCTACTTCATCACTATCATTTTCATTATCTAGATCTATGTCACAAAATGCTTGTTTTATCTTCATCATATAAATTTCAAAACTTTTTAAATATCTTAATGATTCTAAGTCATGCTTTTCATAATAATGCAAATCAAAAGTCTTCTTATTTGATTTTTTCCATCTTGATATTTCGAACTCAAAATTTAACTTTTCATCCTGCTCACACTCAAAGGTAACCATATACTTTTCATAATCACTCCATGATGAACTAACATCTTCACATGACATACGTACTTCTAAATATTCATATTCTCCGCAATCTTCTTCTAATTCAGATGTATCAACTTCTTTAGCAGCATACTTTTTCCACTCATTAAATATATCTGACATTTTAATTAACTTAGGTATTTCTTCATTCGTCATTAGCTCCTTAAAGTTTTCTAGTAATTTTTTATTATCTAATGCTGAATTTTTTAATACTTCAACCAAAACATTATCTAACTTTAATAAATATTGACTATAATCATAGTTTTCAAGGTATGGAATCATAACATCTTTGACTTTACCTTCTATTACCTTTTTTACCTCTCCACCATAACTAAATAATCCCTCAACAGCTTTTCCAACACATTCTTCTAATTTCGCTGCAATTACTTTTTCAATTACACCTTTTTCTAGTTCATTTGATATACAATCTTTTAATTTATCTTCTAAATTCATTTTTCATTCCTCCAAGAATCCAATTTGTAATCCTTCTTTAAAATACTTTTTACACTTGTCCGTTCTCTGCTTATAAGCACCAGTAATTCTGCAATGTCCACGACATAATTTAATACTGTTTTTATATTGTGGCTGATAGTTCATGCAAAAGTGGCACCTGTGCTTGTCTGTTAAAATCTTTCTTGAGGTATCCATTAAAGTTCTAACTCCAAAATTTCATCCTCTGTGACCTTCTTATCTGCCATACATTTAATAATTACATCTTCCCTAGCATATTTACCCTTATGCATTGTTATACTCTTTAAGAGCCTATCTAAAGGCTTATCTTTTATCTCTAAAACTGCTTTTATTTCTTCTCTAGTTAAATAATCTTTTAAAAGGTGCATTTCTAAATAATTCTGAAATATCAACCTATACTTTAAATACAATTTTCTATTATGATGAATCCCTGTTTTATGATCTCTATGGTGGTTATAGCAAAGATTCACATGATTATGCTTACAATCTTCTAATGGTTTAAGCTGCTTTCTAGACATTATGTGATGCAGTTCTACTCCATAGCTTGTACCACATTCATTACAATACTTTTCACTCATACAATCACCTTCTCATAATCCATAAAGGCTGATTTTACTTTTTGAGCAATTCTTTTTTTTATTCTTGATACTTGAACTTGAGTCGTATTTATCATTTCCGCTATTTCTTTTTGAGTACGCTCATTTATGAAATATAAATTAAATACTTGTCTTTCTCTTATATCAAGTTTTTCTATAACTTGGCTTAAAGCTGTTCTGGTAATAAGGACATCTTCAAAGCTATCTGTTCCAATCCTGCCCTCTAAATTTCCGCAATCATATTCAGCTTCATAGGATAAGAATTTATATTTATGAGGTACTCCTTTATTTTCATTGAACTGTTTATCACGAGATATAAAATTCAATAGTGCTCCTCTTATTGATGGAATAGCATATGTTGAAAATTTAATATCTTTACTCTCATCAAAATTTTTGCCCGCTTTTACTAGTGCCAAATAAGCAACTTGAACTACATCTTGAAATTCATACTTTAAATTTATTTTGGGATATATTCTCTTAGCTTCTGTATAAGCTAACCCCATGTGTTCTGTTACATCAATCATCTTCTTCACCTCTCAAAGCTTTTATAACTCCACTTAATCCTTGTAATTTATTTAAATTTCTTTGTGCTTGTAGTACTGCAGCTTCTATAGTTAAAGTTCCGGTCATATCATTTTGCTTAATCTCTGCTGCTTGCTTGGCTATTTCTAAGTTAATGTTTGCCCCCATAATGTTTTCTCCCTCCTACCTTAATCTA
The DNA here is from genome assembly GCF_002760435.1 of Clostridium sp. LS. Lineage (GTDB taxonomy): Bacteria > Bacillota > Clostridia > Clostridiales > Clostridiaceae > Clostridium. The sequence goes on along the minus strand of NZ_AUUU01000048.1, from coordinate 49,702 downwards.
TAATTATTTTCTATTCCTTCTATTTCTACCAAAAAGTTTTTAGACATTTCATATATCCTACTTCCTATTGCTTCATCAAAACTTAATAATTTTTCAATTGTGAACTCTGTACTAACTATCATTGGCAATCTATTTAAGTATCTATAATTAATCAGTTCAAACATTATGTTTACGTCTGTTTCATTTACTTTTCCTTTATATAAATCGTCTAGCAAAAGAATCTCGCATGTTTGATATTTGCTTAAAGTCTTTTTGTAATACTCTTCATCTATCATGTTTTGCTTAAGACTTGTAACTACATCCCTATAAGGCATATATACAACTCTTATATCTTTTTTTAAGAAATTATTTGCAAGTGCCAGCGCAATATGTGTCTTGCCTGAACCTGGATTTCCACAAAGTAAAATTGAATTTCTTCTTTCTGCTCTTATAACATTAAATGCTTTATAGTATTCAATTGCTTTATTTTTCATTTCCTTTGACTTATTAGACCACTCATCAAAGTTTCCAAAAGATTTATCTAAATCATCAGTATTAATTCCACTATTAATCCATAATCGCTTTACCTTTTCAACTTCTAAGCATTCACATGGAGTCATTAAAGGTTGACTATGTTCTTGGTGCTTAATTATATATCCTGTATCTTTACATAAATCACATTTAAAATGGCTCATCGCCTGTTGAGGTTCTTTCGCTTGGAGTCCATTCTGGGATTGAGACGTTGTATTTTTTACTTGTGCTAGAATTCTTGTTAAACTTACTGGCAGATCCATTATTTTTTTCCCCCTTAAGTTCATATATGCTTTGCCAACTATTCTCTATAGATTGATTTAGTACTGCTATTTTAACTTCATCAACATTCTTAGATATATTGGTGAGTTTTGTTAACATTAGCTGCAACGCTTTAACTGTCAAAGGTTTTTTAATCAACTTACGCATTTTTATAAATTCATAAATTGTATCTTTTAATTCTTGATAGTTAGTATAAGAATTAACTAAATCGTCATATGATGTTGCTTTCTTACTTTCTTTCTTATTATCCTTACCTATACTATCCTTACCTAACCTAACCTGTGTATCCATTTGTGTAACCATTGGTATGTCATTTGGTATGACATTTAAATCATATTGACCATTTTCTTCAGTTAACTGATATTTTTCATCTTTATAAATTGTTTCTGTATATCTGTCTGGTCTTATATAATTGTGTATTCTCCAATGTTTGATCACACATACTCCACTTTCAAAAGGTATAATAAACTGTTTGGCTAATAGCAATTTAAAATCATCATCAGATGCGCCAACCATTCTTTGAATTTTTTTAGGTGATGATACAAATCCATCATCATCCGCCCTCATAGCTAAGTCGTAATATAATAGCCTTGCACTCATAGGCATATCCAAGAATAGATCTGTATCTATAATTTTCAACGAAAACATTCTTCTTTGAGCCAAAATATCACTTCCTTTGTTGAATATTTTTGTGAAATTTGAGCATAATAAGAATATGATATTTATATATGCTCATTATTTTGTGTGCCCCTATGACTAGGGGCTCATTTAATTTACTCTTCTTGAAATGGTGAACCGTCATATATATCTTTTTGCTCTTTATTAGGTGTTTCTTGATACTCAGCATCAACTATGTTTTCATTATTTTCAGAGTTATCAATATATTCTGCACTCGAACCATCTATATCTGAATTTGATTTAAGTACATCTTCTTTTACATATGCCTGATCCATGGTAACTGCTTTTTGCATTTCAATACTTAACGGTCCATATTTACTTAGTAATAACTTAATTACTGTCTTAGTCGCCATTGAATCAAAATCTGTATTCCATAGACTTGCTTTAACAACCCAATCTTTATTGCTCTTATATGATTGGCTATATTTCTTACCATGTGCTTCTAACTGTTCTCTAGTCATATATAACGCTTTTTCAAATCCATTGAGTAAGCTAAAATATGCTATATATCCTACTACCTTAGTTGATGGCTCTGGATTATCTTCAAGTTCAATTTCGCCTGTTAATCTATTTACTTTTTTTATTTCATGTTCATATACTTCTATTGCATTAATTGTCTTATATTGACCACTTCTTTGAGCCAATTGAATAAATCCCTTATATCCCATTTGAAATTGTGCTATTTTCCCTTTATTTTTGTCATTGTAAGGTACTATATAGGCAAATCCTAGGTTTGGATCAATAGGTAAATCTAATGTGGCTGCAACTACTGCAGCACTGACTATTGATTTGGGTTCACAATCTTTTAAGCCTACTGAATTAGATATATTAATAACTGAACTGATAAAGCCTTGCGCTTTCTTACCTAATATTTCTTCAAATCTTTTCTTATAATCAACATTTGCTAATATACTTTTTACTGTTGTTTGTGGACTTCTAGCCACTTGATTACTATTATTAGCAACTAAACCTCCATTAACATTTGCCATCTATTATCATCCTTTCTATTTACATTTACTAATTCTTAAATTTACAAATTCTGTTGTACCTTTTAAAAACGATTCATAAGTTACTGGGTATAATTCTTTAAATCTTTTTGTATCAAAACTATCTCTTTTAACTTCGAATCTGCTAATATTGAACAATCCATCTGTACCTTTTTTTGAATTACCCATTTCTAAGAAAATCTCTTGTTTTATTCTTTCTTTTTCAGTTTCTAGCGTTTTGATTTCGTCAGATATTTTGTTATACTTAGATAATTTATTTTCAGATATGTTAACTTCATCATCATCCTCTAAACTTTGTTGATAGTTTATATCCTCAGTTTCTTTAGCATTTCCTGTTGGAGCTGGCGGAATCTTAGTTAATATATGATTGTTCCAAAAGGCTTTACCTATTTCTCTTAGAGCTTCTATATCTCCATCATTTCTAGGAATCACTTTCCAATTCACCTCTTTACCCAATAAGTAAATTATTAAGAAATACTTTAATCCTGTAACCCCCATATACCATTGGCATTGACAATAGTAGCTATCTGGAATTTCTTCACATGCCCACATCTTTTTTAAGAACTCTGAACCAGTTTTAATTTCGAGTCCAAATAACTCATTGGCTGATATATACTTTACTTCTCCTGTATCCCTATTTTCCCAATAAGTATAGTTATCTTCTAATATGCCAATACCATCAATATTGGCACTGAAATACTCAATTTCTTTGTCTACCATCATGTAAGGATACTCATAAGTCTTTAGCTTAATATTTGTAGCTTTTTCAAAATCCTCCTGGATCCATTCCCTTATGTGTGGTTCCATTCTATTGCCGAATATTGTATGAATATTACCTTGAAACTTCTTGCCTAATCCTAATTTGTCATTGAATACCGTTAATGAACTTCCATACTTATTAAACCCAGCGATTGAACCTATCTCAGAACCTCCAATTGAGTTAGTTCTAGTTTCTAGCCACTTAGTTCTTTCCTCATTATCTGTTCTAGTATCAAAAATCACCTTTGCAGTAGAAAATAAATCTGTATTTTCTATAAACTTTACTTTACCTTCACCTGTTAAATTTAAATTCATATAAATTCACCTATCCTATCTTTTCAATTTCTATTTCACCATTCTCTGTAGCTGCAACCTCTGTTACAAAGTATTGATATTCATCCTCTGTCATTTCCTTTAATAATACTTCCTGTGCTGATGTATCTAGTGACTCCCACTTATCCATGCAGATAATTTTCAAAGATCCACATTGTGCCTTAGCAACTCTCATAGCTAGTTCTAACTTTTCACCATCACTTAATCCATCAATAAGGGTTCCATTGATTCTCACATTACCATTCTCGTCAACGCTAATACCTTCTATCGGCATCTTAGCGGTCTTAAGCAATTCACTTGGCAATGTTCTAGCCTTTTCTATTTTTACTGTAAGTTCCTCTGAATAACGTTCTTTTGGTGCTAATTGGTTATCTCTAATTTCAATAATCCTATCCCAATCCCTTAAGTAGGAAACCATTTCTTGAACATGATTAGCTTCTTCTTGAAGTGGAGCTATATCAATTTCCTCATGTTCCTCTAAATATTTAGCTGCCTTTCCAATTCTGATTTCTTCTTTTTCAATATCAGATTTAACTTTTTCATCAACTGACTTTTTCTCTGTTTCTTCTTTTTCAACTAATCCAAGTAACTCTTGATGTTTAACTGCAATTTTATTTTCATTTATAGAAATTAAGTCTTTTTGTTCCTCTATTTTTAAAGCTGAACCTTTCTTAGCTGCTTCAATACCTTTTGATAGACTTTCCTTGAGAAATTCAACATTAGAACTGTAAGTTTTAGTTATCTCTTCTTTCTTTCTTTTAAATTCTTCTTCAAGATCTTTTAATGCATCACTGTAATTTTTAGCAGCTATGTTTTCTTCTGAAACATTATAGTTGGTTAATTCTTGTATTTTAATTTCAAGTTCATGATCCGAATTTGTTATAAAATCTTTTGCTTTTTCTATCTTTGAATTAGAAAGAGTAATAATATCGTTTATATCTTCTGTTTCACCTTTGTATTTAAGTGTTATCCTAGCTTTTTCTGATTCAGCATTAGCCTTAATACTTTCAACTTTAGAATTAAAATTCTCCTGAAGTGATTTAGCTTCGGATATCCATTTATTAATATCCTGCGCTTCTTTAACTTTTGCATAATACTCTTGAACATTTTTATCTTTCCATTCTTCACCGTTGTATTCTGGTGGTAAATCAACATAAATGCTATCTATACGTGCTCTAAGTTCCTTAACTTCCCTATTGACTTCTTCACGTGTTTTATAGTATTTTTGTTCTATACTCTTTAGAATGAGTAGAATGTGTTGTGAATAGTCGATATCGTCTACCAGGTCGCCAAACCAGCTTACGATATCTTCCTCACTCCAACCAATTTCTAACATACTAAGTAATGACTTTGTTTGCTCTTTAGAACTTAAGTTAACCCAATCTAAAGGCCTAAATATGTTTCCGTTAACCAACGAACTTATAAACTTTTCTGTGCTATCCGCACCTTTTCCATCCTGCCTTACCTTTATGTAATTACCTTTTTCATTCCTTACTCTTCTATCAATGCTCAAACCATCATCTAATTCAACAAACATTGTAGCTTCATCCTGACCATGCTTAATTACTTCTGTTCGCCTGTTCTTATTAGTGAAAGTTTTTTCTATAACTTCAAGTACTGACGTCTTACCTTTACCATTTGGACCTTTGAATATATTAATCTTTGATGCTTCAAGTTCCATTTCATCTATTCCTAAAAAATTACTAACTCTTAAAAAATTTATTTTCGACATCCTTCAATACCTCCTATTAGTTCAAAATTACTTACTCCATTTAAAGCTTCATTCCAGCATCTTTTACAATCTAATGAAAAGCCACAAACTTTATCTTTCTTTTCAACCTCAATTTTCATATCACTAGGACATAAAATACTTCCAGCTAATGCTTTGATGAATGCATCTTTTTCAATTTGCATCAATATCCCTCCTATTTGACTATTCTTAAAATCGGAAATTGCTTTAGATTAATTTAAAACTCATTAATTGCTAAAAATGAATCTCTATAGATTTTTCTAATTTCCCAATTCTCACCTTTATGCCTGAAACTTCTTCCTATTTCTAAGCAGAACATTAGGTATAACTCCTTTCCTTAATTGCATCATTTTCTTATCTTTGGTTCTACACTTAGGACATACATATCCTTCGCTAGGTATTTCGGTTTTAATACTTATGTTCCAAATCAATCCGCATTTACATCGAGCAACCATAAATCATCATCCTCTGTTTATGTGCAATAAGCGGATCTAATTTCTGACTTAACTTAACTGTTTCTTCTGATGTAAGGTTTGGATTCTTAGCAATACTCATTTCCATCTCTGCTCTGGCTTTTTCGATAGCTGCATCAATCTTGTTTATAGCTTTTTCTTTAGATTCATTTGCCTTAAAATTAGTCATAAATCCTTTCATTCTCCCATCCCCCTTGGTTATAATATTTAATTTTCAAAGACTAACTTTCATTTGAGGTAATTCAGCAACATTTTTCGCAGACAAGCCATTTTTTTAAGGCTTATCGCCTTTTGAATTATTTTACATTTATTACCAACACATTTTTACAGCATTTTTCGCAGACAAGCTATTTTTTAAAGGCATTTCTGCCTTGCTATCATAAGTTTTTAGTTTACTTCTCTTGCTTTGATTCCTGAAAGATCATAAACATATATTCCTTCTTCTTCATTTAAGAAATAATACTCCATTTCTCTTTGTGAATATTCTATTCTTCCAGATATCCAAACATCATCATAAAATATTTCAATTCGCTCTCCTGATGTAAAATAAGTTACCCCTGGTATCTCATATCTACCTTGTGAATTATGTTGTAAATACCCTTCTCTCATATATCCTCCTTGCCTTGTTTTTCTTCAAGATACTTAATAATTGCTTCTACTTGTTGAGGTGTACATTCTCTAATGATTTTTTCAGCTTTAAATTGGTTCATCTTTTTATATATTTCTGTCATGTCTTCTGGTAAATGTACCTTAAACTTCAATCTGCTCACCTCGATAAAAATTCATACTATTTTATTCATTTGCTTTAAATTTGGTTACTGTTTAAATCTGATACAATTTCTTTTAATAATGTTGTTATAAAAATACTTGTGATTTCAATACCTTCAAGCTCTGTCGATATTGTTTCTAATATCTTTTCTTTAACTTTTTTTCTTTCTTCATAAGTTACAGTGGATTTTGATTTTTCCATATTCTTCTCCCTTCTCCCTTTACATATGGTAAAATTATGTTGAAAGGGGGTGTATTTTTATGGATAATAACTTTTTGAATTTTAAACAACAATGTTTAGAAAAATTCATGCCAGAAACTCTTAATAAAATGTCTCAAGAAATTAAAGAAAAAATTAAAAATGCTAATCCAAATGAATATAAGGATTTAGATCCTTTAGAATTTCAAGCTTATATGATTACCCTAGTAAATAAACCTACTGTATTTAATTCACTTATGGCTAATATCAATCTACTTGAGAGTTATCATGCTTGGTTAATTGAGAATTATGATTTGACTCCGAAAAAGAAGTAGCTAAATAATCCAGTGCCTTTTCTTTTTCAATTAGCTGCTCTTGAACTTGCTCTTCAAGCACAGCTATTCTATTTTCTAGCTCTTTTATTTTTTCTTCCATATTTTCATCTCCTTTACTAAATAATTTTAAGTTCTGAATAAATACTTAAAATAGTTCTAGTATTTTCTCTTAAATCTTCAAGTTCACATTCTTTAGATTTCTCTGCAAGCAACTCCACTTGTTTGTAGAGAATTTCTTCAATATCGCGTAGTGTTTTAGGTGTATTTTTTTTATTTTCCATTTCTACCTCCCATTTTTTAAAATAAAATTTTGTCGATTGTACAAACTAATTATGCGGTATCTAATAAGCTAGTTACTTCTACCCCTAAAGCATTAGCAATTTTTTGTAGTACATTTATTGATGGATTTTTTGATATTCCCTTTTCAATGTAATATAAATAGCTAGGACTTATATCGCTTTTAACAGCTAATTTTCTAAGAGATAAATTATGATTTTCCCGTTGTTGTTTTATTTTATCTCCGACCATTGCCTCACCTCCTGTTTATATTTTATTCTAAATATCGAACACTTAAAACCTGTATTTGTTCTCAATATAGAACATTAGAAGTAAATATCTTTATTTTTCTTTAATTCTCTTGAAATCTCTTACAATTTTAATTATTATTAAATATATAAAGTGTTCTATATATATAACATTTGAAAGGAGCTTATACTTATGGATATTGGTACTAAAATTAAAACTCTAAGAGAAACTGCTGGCATTTCTTTAAGAAAACTTGCCGAGCTTTCAAATATTGCTCCTTCACATTTAAGCTATATTGAAAGTAATAAAACTAATCCAACCATTGAAAAACTTGATTCAATATGCAAAGCCTTAAATATATCATTGATTCAATTTTTATCTGATAATGAACTCGAACCAATTGCACTTACTCCAGATCTTAAAGAGCTTTTAGAAAGTGCTAAACATTTATCATCTTCCCAAATTGAAGCTTTAAAAATAACTGCTAAAGTTTTCAAAGAAGGGAGGTGATTATATTGGATAAAAATCAAATTCATGATTTAACAATGCTGTATTTAGACAAATCTCTTAATATGAGTGATTTTCAAAATCCTAGTGACTATGTTGCTAAATACAACGAAATATTTTCCGCAATTAGTTCTGAAGCAAATAAAAATCAACAAGCACCAGTTTTTCCATCAACTGATATGGAATTTGACTTTTAAAATTACCCAAAATCACTCTTTTATTAAGACACTTAACTAGGTGTCTTATTTTTTTACTCAAACATAGACACTTGACTAGGTCTATCCAACTTTATAATCCTTATAGATTCATCGATTATATTCAATGACTCTTTTAGGGTTTCAATAGGTATATCTTCCCATTTCGTAGCACCAAGTTTAATTAATACTCTTTGCTTAACGCTTTCATACTCTTCATCAGCTCTTAAAATACCAAGTCTTTGCTTTATATATCTGGCAATATTTGATTTTTCAAAACTGGAAGGTCTATAATAATTGGAGCATTTATCTTCTATTTCATTTATTTTAGATTCAACTAAATCGTTTATTTGAGTTTCAAGTTGAACTTTAAATTCATTTATTGAAAAATTATTGTTGATTACCTTTTCCATCATTGCGAATTTATCCATGTACCTATCTGTGAATAAATTACCTTTAGTTCCTGTGGTCTTATGTGCTAGGAATTCACAACCTCTTTTGGTGATTAAAAACTCTCTATAATCTTTATTGTTTCCTTCAACTTTATAAGTGCTTTCTATCCAATATTTTTGAAAACTGATTTTTGAGTTTTCAAAATCCTCATTAATAGCATCTATTTTAGCTAGTAAATTTGTGTGCTTAACTTCCATCATTTCAGCAACTTCTCTTGATGAAATTTTGTTTTCTAATTGTTTATTCATTTTTTCTCCCCCATTTTTGATTTGCATTGGTAAATTTTCTTCAATTGGTTTTTCAATAATTTTATTTTCAGTAAATCTTTCATTTACAACTTTGATAGCATCATATAAAATGCACCTCATTAGTAATCCAGTACAATTAACTGTTCTAAAATCTTTAATTGTTTCTTCATATTCTCTTTCAACTAAACCTATTATCTTTTCTATAGTTTCTAATTTCTTCTCAGGAGTAAAAGAATTTTTAGATTCTTTCATATTCCCTCCATGAATTTATTAATTTTAAAGGTTTCTGTAAATATTTGTAGAATATACCACCTAAGGAGGTGATATTTATGAATTTAAGGTCTGTTTCATCAAGTCGAATGAATGCAGTCGGTTGGGAAAACAACACAATGTATATTAAATTCAAAGATGGTTCTGTTTACGCATACATGAATGTATCTGAATCACAATACATTGATTTTATTAATTCTCCATCTTTAGGATCTGCTTTAGCTCGATTTGATAAAGTACATCCTTACCATAGGGTTTAATCTCTTAGTGGTGGCTAACTAGTACTTAGTCATCACTTCCTACTGGAATGCCAATTTCATCTCTAACTAATTTAATATGATTATCTGTGATAACCACTGTACAATGTGGGTCTAAATTCTCTTTTAAATAATCTGCTACTGGTTTACACAATTTTTCTAGTTCTTTAATTTTATTTTCCATCTCTTCCTCTCCTTCCTTAATAATTTTTGATTTACTGGACAAACTAAATTAAACAACTTTAGTTGTCGTTATGACGTCCAAATCTTTAAAAAAAATTTCTTCCAACGGTGTGCTGTATCTTTGTGATATTTTGTAAGCTTCTTCTAATGTAAACTTATACTTACCATTTTCCTTAAAACTTAAGGTATTTACTGTAATTCCTAAAAATTCAGCTAAATCTCGTTGTGTATCTCCATGTTTTGCTCTAAGAGATCTCAATACCTTATTCATATTTCCCCTCCCTTCAGTTGTCGTTTTGTTGATTGGTATATTTATATATTAGTCGTCATTTTGTAGATTGTCAATAACTTTTTCAAGATTTTTTTAGATTTTATATAAAAATAATCTACATTTTGACGTTTAAAAGGTTTTTGAAAAGATTATATATTATAATTTTAGTATAGGAGGTGTCATAATGAATACGTTAGGCGATAGACTTAGAGATTTAAGAAATGAAATTAAATTAGAACAAAAAGAATTTGCTAAAATACTTAACGTGCATAAAGGTACTGTTTCTAATTGGGAAAACAATAAGAGAAGTCCTGATAAAGAAATGATATCGAAAATTGCATCATATTTTAATGTTACTACCGACTATCTCTTATGCAGAACAAACGATAAAAATATTACAGTTGAAATTGAACCAGCTAAAGAATTAGCTTTTCAAATGATAGATGAATTATTAAAAGATGGATATACATTAACAAAAGATGATATTCCAGATTTAGTTTTAGCTGCTAAAATTACACTAGCTCAAAAGAAAAATAGACAAGATGGATAATATTCACCTTGTCTATTTTTCTTTATTAAGAATAAATCTATTTTTTATTTCCGAAATACTTTTCATTAATTCTACAATCTCACAATCATTAAAATTCTCTTTTAACTTTTCTTCTAATAATTTAACCTCTTCCATTTTAATTCCCCCTCAACTTTAATATAATTCTACACCAAATTTTTCATATATTCAATAGTTTTACCGAACGTGTGTTCTGATAATAGTCAATAAATTTTTCGATAATTTACTATAGTGTAAGGATTATCCTTGCAAAACTATTATAAACCCAAACTTGAATTCCATCCTGGAATACTTTCGACATTTGGACAAGTTTCGTTTTACTAAATAATACAATAATCTAAATAATGTTCCATATATCCCAACAATAATTCATTAAACTATATATTCCAATAGTGTATATTTTAATTGGTAGCTTCTTGACAAGGAGTAACAAAAGATGGAAAACCATATAATTGAATTAAGATACTATAGAAAAATGAGAAAAATATCCCAAAGAAATCTGGCTAAAAAAATGGACCTTACTCAAGGATATATCTCTAAAATAGAAAACGGTATTGAATCTCCTACTATTAGAATGTTATACAGATTTGCTGATGCGTTAGAAATTTGCCCTCGATTACTTTTGCCGTGTATAATAAAAATAGAGTGTAAAGATAATAATTATATAAAATGTGAATGTGAGTTGAATGTAAATGAAAATTGCAATATATAAAAAAGAATACCTCATAATTACAAGGTATTCTCAAACATTAAAGTTTTTTATGTGACCAAATAAAGCCTTTATGAGATTTATTTTTTCCCGAGCATACTTTTGATATTAATGTTCTAGTGAATCCATTTCTTCCGCATTCACAAAGAGATGGCCATTCTTTAATTAATTTTAAATCTTTATTATATTGGTATACTGGTTTTGAAAGATTAGGATGATTTTTTCGAGCATTAGAGTTATTTTTACTTCTATTACCATAATTAAGGTTATATTTAGAATTGCACCACTCTAAATTATTAGATTTATTGTTTGATCTATTTTCATCAATATGGTTTATTTGGGAAAAGTTATTCGCATTCTGTACAAATATTTCTGCGACTAACCTATGTACTCTAGAATACGAAGATTTACCGTTAATTGACAAAGTTACACCTAAATATCCTTCTTCATCTGGAGTGGGTTTTAATATTCGTTCTCTATATGTGTGTTTTCTGCCTAATGAATCTATTATGATTCTTTTACAAGATTTAACTCTTCCTAGGTTAGATACTTGATAATACCCAGAATAACCAGGTATGTCTTTCCATTTTTCCATGAAATCACCTCTTAATTATATTATATCAAGTTGTTATCAGCTTGTAAAGTCTTTTAAACATTGATATACTTTAAACGAGGTGATTTTATGGGTAAAATATCAGACAAAAATACAAGAACTTTAATAACATTAGAAAAAGATTTGAAGATTGAACTTGAACAAATAGCTAAGGAACAAAATAGAAGTTTTAATAATCTAATAGTGACAATTTTAAAAAAATATGCAACTGAGGAGAATAATAAATGCGAATAGCAATTTACGCTAGAAAATCTGTAATAGTAAAAGATAGCGATAGTATAGATAATCAAATACAGATGTGTAAAGATTATGCTATAAATAAGTTCAAAGATGAAAAATTAGAGTTTGATATATATGAGGATGAAGGTTTTAGTGGTGGGAATATCAATAGGCCTAAATTTAAAGAATTAATGAATTGTATAAAAAAATATAATATTTTAATATGCTATAGATTGGATAGAATAAGTAGAAACGTTAGTGATTTTTCATCTACTTTAGATATGCTTCAAACAAATAACTGTGACTTTGTTAGCATTAGAGAACAATTTGATACAACTAGCCCTATGGGAAGAGCTATGCTTTACATCGCTAGTGTATTTGCACAGTTAGAACGTGAAACTATTGCAGAACGTATAAGAGATAATATGTTACAGATGGCCAAGAAAGGCATGTGGAGCGGAGGACGAACACCTTTAGGTTATGATAGCGAAACTTCTACTTACACTGATGATGAAGGTCAAGAAAGAAAATTAGTTAGATTAGTTAAAAATGATGAAGAATTAAAATTAGTACAATTAATTTACGATACTTATTTAAGGGAAGGATCTCTTCATAAAACGGAAATTTGGTTTACTCAGCATAATATAAAATCTAATGCTGGGATACTATTAGAAAAAACTTCACTTAAAGTTATTCTTCAAAACCCTGTTTATGTTAAAGCAACTCCTGAAGTTTTAGAATTTATGAAAAGTGATGGTTGGAATGTTTATGGGACAGCTGATGGAGTGCATAGTTTACTAAGTTATAATAAAACTGAAAGTGTCACTATTAAAGGGAAGCCTACAAAGAGAATGAAGGATAAGTCTGAATGGGTTGCTGCTATTAGCAATGTTGAAGGTGTAATTGATGCTGAAACGTGGATTAAAGTTCAAGAGCAATTTAATAAAAATAAAGATACATTTCCTCGCCTTGGGAAAACAAATAATGCTCTCTTAACCGGAAAGCTAAAATGTGCTTTGTGTAAAAATAATATGAGGGTTTCTCATGGTACTGCTTCAAAAAAAACTGGTGAGCAATTTTATTACTATATCTGTAGCATGAAAAAAAGATCTAAAGGTGAAGTATGCAATGCTAAAAATTTAAAAGCTCGTGAAGTCGAAGAAGGCGTATTAATCGAATTGGAGAATATCGCAAATAATAAGCAAACATTCTTGGATGAATTGAAAAGTAAAAATAAACAAAATTTAAAATCAACTAATTCAGAATCTAAAAAGTTATCCTTAGAAAAAGAAATTAAGGCAAATGAAAAGAGAATTGATAATTTAATGGATGAATTATCTGATGAAGTTGATTCGGATATGAGAGATTTATTAAAAGAAAAAATCAAATCACTAAAATCAAAAAATAGAGCTCTAGAAAGTGAATTATTAGAAATTAATAATAATATCGAAGCTATTAAAGAAGATAATATAAATTTAGATTTTATTAGTAGCATGTTAAATAAATGTGAAAACATAAGAGATCTTCCAAGAGAGGAACAAAAGCAGCTTATAGATATTTTTATTGATAGTATTACTTATGATTCAAATACAGATCTAGTTGATATATCATTCATTGGAGCTAATTCTAAAAAAAAATAGACTATGAAATGGTTGACTTTGGAAAAGATAGCTTGTCCTTTTGTCCACCTAGCACATGCCAAGTTAATGACAACATATTATCCATTGCATAAATTAAGAAAAATTAAAGGCTTGGAAAATGCTAAATATGTTGATCCTTATGCAGGCAGCAAAGGTAATTCAATTAGATATTTATCTGTAGCGCCAAGAACTAATGATTTAAAGGTATCGGGAGTTGATAATTTATTTTGCGCTGGTGAAAAAAGCGGCTTATTTGTTGGACACACTGAAGCTATATGTACTGGTACTTTAGCTGGACACAACGCGGTAAGATTAGGGATGGGAATGCATCTTTTAATATTACCATCTTCCATTACAATTGGTGATATAATAACTTATGCAAATGAGAAGGCCAGAACAAGAGAAGGAAGAAAAGATCGATACACCTTTGCTGGTTCAGTTTATTTTGAACGAATGAAAGAATTAAACCTATATACTATAGATGTTAGCGAAATAAAAAATAGAATACAAAAAGTTAATTTAGATAATGTGTTTAACCAAAAATTATGTTAATTTTATAATTAATATCTAAATAAGGTGTTTAAAAATGATTATCTACCATTCTTAAACACCTAGGCATTTTGATATTATACTAATTCTTTAACAGTGTGACTTCCGAAAGCAACTTTTTCAATTACATGATTATAAATCTTATCTGTTACATTCCATCTATCTGGACAATTTAATACAACAATAATGATATCTTTACCATTATTATTAATGGATGAAACCAAGCATTTTCCTGCCTGACCTGTATATCCGGTTTTAACACCATTTGCTCCAGGGATTTTCCATAATATTTTATTTATATTTGTATAATCTCTTGTAAAATTATATTTTTCCTTAAGTATTTCTTTACTTCCAACAATTTCTCTAAATAAATCATAGTCCATGCCCTTTGCTGTGAGTATAGCTAAATCATAGGCAGAAGAATAATGATTACTGCTGTCTAGTCCATGGGGAGACTCAAAATGAGAATCCAAAATTCCAATTCCTCTAGCATAATGATTCATAATATCAGCAAATCCTTCGATGGATCCTCCTAATTCTTCAGCTATAGCTATAGCTGCATCATTTCCTGACTTAAACATTAATCCAAAAATTAATTCTTTCATGGATATTTCTTCATTTTCTTTATATCCAACTCTAGACCCTCTAATGCTTACTGCTTTCTTACTTATAGTTACTTTTTTATCTAAGTTCCCTTGTTCAATAGCAATAAGAGAAGTAAGTATTTTTGTTGTGCTTGCCATTGGAACTATCTCATATGCATTTTGTTCATATAGAATTGTTCCACTTTCCTTATCTAAAGCAATTGCGCATCTTGCATTTACCCTAAAATTTAAATCTGTTTTATTTTTAGCATTAACACCAAAACTCATTACTTGAGTTAAAATAAGGCTTAGTAATAATAATGATATATTTTTAATACCCTTCCTCATAATTAATCACCTTCTAAACTTACTATTTGGTTCTAGTTTACCTTTAAAATAATTTTTTAAACCTAGTTTTAACATAATTTTAGGTTTAGTTTTTTAATAATTGTCAATAATTATGAAGTATATATACTTTGGAGGAATTTTATGAAATTATTTATTTTTATTTTTTGGATTTTATTAATACTTATTATACCTCTTCCTATCAAAATTAGTATTTACTATTCTACTAAAGATTATTATATAAAATTATACAAAATAACTTTAGTTTCAAAAAAAAAGCGTGCTAATAGAATTCGATATGACGCAATAAATAAGAAACCCATAATAAAAAAGGAACGCAAATTTTTGTCACGGTTTTATAGAAATATTAATACTAAAACTTTGATGAATAATTTATATAATTTAAATTTAAAATTCAAACCTCTTTTGAAATTAAGATTATCCCTAGATTACTCGTTAAGTGATGCTGCTAGAACTGCGTTATTTTACGGCATATTAACACAATTTCCCCCAATAATATATACACTGTTAAAAAGGTATTTTAAAATAAATAAATTTAAGTTTAATATAAATCCTATTTTTGAAGATATATTTTTACTAAAAATTGAAACTACAAGTATAATTTTCTTATCATTTGCAAACATTATATATATAACAATAATCTTTTTCAAATTAATAAAAAGCAGAGGAGGTGACCCCTAAGCATTAGGGGGATAAATTATGTCAAGTGAAAAACATGTTGAAAACTTAATGGCAAGTACAATGGAAAATCTTAAAGATATGATTGATGTAAACAAAGTTATAGGTGAAGCAATTGAGACGAAAGACGGAACCTACATAGTTCCCGTTTCTAAATTAAGTTTCGGTTTTGTTTCAGGCGGAAGCGAGTATCAATATGAAAATACAGATATTAGCAGTACAGTTTTTCCTTTTGGAGGCGGTTCAGGAGCAGGTGTTTCTGTAAAACCAGTTTCATTTTTAGTTGTTAAATCAGATGGTGTTAGAATGCTGCCAATAAATCAAGATAATACTTATGATAGAATCGTAGATACCGTTCCACAAGTATTTGATATGGTAAAAGGTCTTATAAAAGATATGTGTACTAAAAATAAAAATAATTCAAGCGATAATAATGCTAACACTACTACTACTCAAACTACTTGTGCTACAACTGTTGATGCGACTACAAATTCTGAGAACAATAATGAGGAAATCTTAAATAATCACGAAGATATTATGTAATTTACTCTAACTCTTAGAATAAAAGAGAAATAGTTTACCTGATTTTATCTAAATAAACTATTTCTCTTTTAATTAATTATAAATTTTACATATTACAATTCTGTTTCCAATTCTTTTTCTTTTATATCTTCATCTTGTAATTCTTCTTGGCCAAATAAATCCAAAGAAGGAAGGTCCTTTAAATCTCTTAATTCAAATTGTCTTAAAAATTCATCTGTAGTACCATATAAAATTGGGCGTCCTGGTACATCAAGTCTTCCAACCTCTTTTATAAGTTCTTTTTCCATAAGTCTTTGTATAGCGCTCTCCGATTTAACTCCCCGAATTTCATCAATATCTATTCTAGTTATCGGTTGTTTATAAGCTATTATTGCTAGGCTTTCGATAGAAGCTTGTGATAAGGATTGTCTCTTATTTTTTTTCAAAAGCTTTTGAATATAATCGGAATTTTCTGCTTTAGTAACTAGCTGATAACTTCCTTTAATACAAATTATTTTTATTCCTCTACTTGAAATTTCATATTCCTCCATCATTTCTTGAATAATTATTTCAAGAAGTTTTGGTTTTTCTTCAATATGATTTACCAAGTCTTGCAAGTTTAAAGGTTCTCCACTTGCAAATAACAAAGATTCGATTATTGATTTTATAGAATTCCTTTTTGAGTCATCCATAAATGGAATTTGAATTCCTTTATCTTTATGCATCTTCTGTTCTCCTCTCAATTAATATGTTTGTAAAATTATCACTTTGATAAACCCTAACCATTCTTTGCTTAATCATTTCAAGTAAAGCTAAAAATGTTACAACACATTCCAATTTACACTCGCAATTTTGTATAATATCAGAAAAACTATTAATATTTTCATTTTTCAGCTTGTCCATGATGTATTCTAATTTATCTTCTATTTTATATTTATCCACATATATTTTCTTTTGAATTACATTATTTCTATTTTGCTTATTATTATAAATCTCCAATAAATTATTATAAATATTATACAATTCTATAAGACTTATATTTTTAAACAAATCTTGTTTAATATTTTCTTCTTTCTTCTCTTCTATTACCTCTGGTTTTTTTCCATATACTTCACCAGCACTAATATACCTTTCTTTAAAGAACGCAGAAACACCTTTTATTTTCTTATAAACAATAAGTTTTTCTAAAAGATTTTTTTCTTCATCCTCTTCATTTTCATCTTCTTTCTTAGATCTTGGTAACAAATGCTTAGACTTAATTTCTATTAAAGTAGCAGCAACTACTATAAATTCAGATGTAATTTCTAAATCCATTTGTTTCATTTCATTTAAGTAATTTAAATACTGATTCGTTATTTCAAATATTTTTACATTATATATGCTCATTTGATTTTTTTTTATCAAATGTAGTAACAAATCAAAGGGTCCTTCAAAATCATTAATTTTAATTCTTGGAAGTTCCATAAATTAATTTTATACCTCCGCTAATTTAATTCATTCACACTATTATGCTGTCTATTTACTTCAATATATATAATACCAATATATATAAATCAAAACAAGAATGTTTATTTCATCTTAGAAAATTCTTCGTTTCCAGTTAAAATAAATATAGCCTAATAAAGAAGATTTTATCTTAATTATTAAGCTATATTTTATGTTATATTTGTGATTTTCAGAAATATAACTACATATTAATGATATGTAAATTACCTATACACCTTTTTCGAATAGGTTTTTAATATTATATTTGATATTGTCAAATATATTACCTTTCTTAATATCTCGATCACAATAAATTTCTACTTCTCCAACCTTTTCATCACCTAGATAAACTTCATACTTACCAACTATGTCACCAGCTTTGTATTCTTTTTTCAACTCTTCGATGACGATTTTCTTTTCTAATTCTTTATTATCTCCTTTTGGCAGTATAACAACTAAATCATCTTTTGCCATTGCATTAAAGAATTTGTCTGTTTGCTCATCCATATATACTTTATCTATTTCTTGATCTTTTGATATGAGTTTTTTACCTTCATACTTTGAGAATCCATGATTAAGCAATACACCTGCATCACGATTTCTTATTTTGTAAGTTGGAGCTCCCATGATTACAGATAACATTCTTACTCCATTTCTTGTTGCAGTTGCACTTATACAATACTTAGCCTCATCTGTAAATCCTGTCTTTAATCCATCGCATCCTTCGAAAAATCTTACTAGCTTATTATGATTTACAAGCTCTATTGGAGATTTTCTTCCCTCGGATATTGTTTCCATATAAGTACCTGTGTATTTTAAAACTTTTGGATGTTTTAGCAATTCTCGAGACATTATAGCAATATCCTTTGCTGTAGATAGGTGCCCTTCTGCTGGCAAACCATTGCAGTTTTTAAATGTTGTATTGCTCATTCCTAATTCTTGTGCTCTCTTATTCATCATGCCAACAAAATCTTGCTCTGTACCTCCTAGATATTCAGCAAGAGCAACTGCAGCATCATTTCCTGAAGCTATGGCCACTCCTTTTAAAAGTTCTTCAACAGTTCTTATTTCTCCTGTATCTAGCAGCATTGTACTTCCGCCCATTTTTTTAGCATTTTCACTACATGTTACTTTATCATCTAATTTAATTTTACCGTTATCAACTGCCTCCATTGTAAGTAACATAGTCATAATCTTAGTCACAGATGCAGGTGCAAATTTTTCATTTGCATTTTTCTCATATAGTATTTTTCCGCTCATAGGTTCCATTAATAAAGCTGATCTAGCTTCAATATTGGTTCCATCTGCTTTAGCTTTTTCATCTCCCTCTACAGCACTTGCTAAGTTAATTGGTATAAGTAATATTGCAAAAATACATATTAAAGTAAATGATAAAATTCTTTTCATATTATTTTTCATTTTACTGCCTCCTTTCAAAATTAGTGTTACCATAAGAACAAATAATATTACAGGTAATCCAAAATTCCTCAAGGATTTGACAGGAAATTTACATAATATTTGATTGAATATTCCATTTCAACGTCTTTCTTTAATGCCAAACCTTAAACTATGCTTATTTAATATTATTTTTTATCAAAGTCCAGATTATTTAGAAGTGCTGCAAATGGATTTTCATTAAATTCCTCTGCCTCTTTTTTCATTTTCTTCATATAATTATTTACTTCCCTTTTATCGACTTTTCCACTACTTTCAAATCGCTTTTTAAATTGCGAAGCCTTTTCTCTAAAATTACAGTTGCTTCCAGGGCATACATAAATAGCTCCTTCACCATGTCCTCTAAGTTCTAATTTCTTTTTACATTCTGGGCATCTTGCATTTGTAAGTCTTGCAACACTTTCCCTATATCCACATTCTCGATCTTGACATACATTCATCACACCGTTTTTACCCTTAACTTCCAAAAGATATTTTCCACAGTTAGGACATTTCTTTCCTGTTTTATTGTCATGAACAAATTTTGTACTGCCGCCTTTAACATCTTCTACAAGTGCAATAGCATAATTTCTCATCTCTCTAATAAATTCATGGTCGCTTGACTTCCCTTTTGCAATTTCATCTAATCTCTTTTCCCACTTTGCTGTTAGTAATGGTGACTTTAATTCTTTAGGAACTAATTCAATTAACTGCTTTCCTTTAGAGGTTGGAACTATATCCCTTCCTTGTTTTTCAATGACAAAGGAGTTAAATAATTTTTCGATTATATCTGCTCTAGTGGCAACAGTACCAAGACCACCAGTTTCACCTAATGTCTTAGCTGCATCCTTGCCTACATTCACATACTTATGGGGATTTTCCATAGCTGATAATAATGTTCCTTCATTAAATCTTGCTGGAGGGCTGGTTTGACCTTTATTTAATTTAACATCATCTACTTTAAATTTATGTCCCTTATTAACCTTTGGCAATACTTGTTCCTTAATATCATCTTCAGAAGAATCATCTTCAACTTTGTCATAAAGCTTTTTCCACCCTTTAGACGTTATAACCTTTCCTTTAGCTATAAATTTTTCATCTTCAACTTTGCACTCAATAGTGGTTTGTATATATTCAAAAGGAGGAAGCATTACACTTAAAAATCTCTTAACTACTAAATCGTAAATTTTTCTTTCTTCTGAGCTTAAAACTGCTAAATTAGGTCTTTGCTCTGTTGGTATAATAGCATGGTGGTCACTTACCTTAGAATCATCCACAAATCCTTTATGACCATTAATTTTCCCTTTTAACAGTTCATCTGCAACAATTCTATATTCACCAATAGAAATGGCTCTTAATCGTTCTGGAATTGTACCAACAATATCTTTAGTAATATATCTTGAATCTGTACGTGGATAAGTTAATATCTTATAATTTTCATATAATCTTTGCATTATTCCTAGTGTCTGTTTTGCTGAGTATCCCCATATTTTATTAGCATCTCTTTGCAGTTCAGTCAAATCATAAAGTGCTGGTGAAAATTTCTTTTTACTCACTTCACTTATGTTTACTATTTCACCCTCTGAGCCCTTAACTTTGGTTACAATTTTGTTCGCAAATTCTTCTTCAAAAATTCTAGAATTATTATCTTTATTTACCCATGAAAGATTAAATTCTTTAGTCTTTGCGTTGATAGTAAAATAAGTTTTCGGTTTAAAATTCTTAATTTCTTCTTCTCTTTCAACTATCATTGATAATGTCGCTGATTGAACGCGCCCTGCAGATAATTGGGCATTATATTTACATGTTAATGCTCTAGTTACATTTAAACCAATAAGCCAATCTGCCTCAGCTCTGCAGACAGCAGCTTTGTATAAACTTTCATATTCAGATCCAGGCTTAAGATTTTTAAATCCATCTAAAATTGCTTTATCTGTTTGAGACGATATCCATAATCTCTTAAGAGGCTTTTTTACACCTGCCTTTTCTATGATCCATCTAGCAACTAATTCTCCTTCTCTTCCTGCATCTGTTGCTATAACAATTTCATTTACATCATCACGCAGCATTTGCTTTTTAACTTCATTATATTGTTTACCTGTTTTTTTAAGAACGGTTAGTTTCATATGCTTAGGCAACATTGGAAGTGTGTCCATGCTCCAAGTTTTATACTTTATATCATATCCTTCTGGATCCATAAGTCCTACTAAATGTCCCATTGCCCAAGTTACTATGTATTTATTACCTTCTATAAATGAGCCTTTATTTTGTGAACATTTTAAAACCTTTGCTAAATCTCTGCCAACACTTGGCTTTTCTGCTAATATAAGAGTTTTACTCATTTGATTTTTTCCCTCTTTCAGATGACATCAAAGTCAATTTATATTTTTGATTATATTTATTCATTATATCATATAAAATTACGGCTACATTTCAAATAATGAAATAAATAAAGAGTTACTACTATAAAACAAAATAGTAACTCAAACTTTATTATTTTCTAATATATTTTAATTTTCTTATTCCAAACAAATATTTTTTAATTTCTTCTTTATCTTCCAATTTAAAAAATATTTTCTTTATACCTAAACTTGTTTTAAAACTAACTATATATTTATTATTTTGTTCTTCTAAAGAATAGTTCAAAACTTTATCCCAAGAAGTCACATATGAATTAAATAAGAATCCATTTTCGACTATACCATTCTTATTTCCAACAAATATAAGGGGAAGTAATATTAATATAACTATAATATCCTCTAATTTAAAACTATTTAATATATATGTATATATAAGAAATACAATAATCGCTACTGTTGTTAACATTTTATATTTATTTCTGGCTCCAGTAAAGATAAGTTTTCTTCTCATATCTCTTATAATAAGAACCACATCAATAATAAAAACTAATATAATTAATAGTATGTTTGCAATTTCCAAACTTGCCCACTCCTTACTTTTTTATTCCTTTTTCTCTTTTTATTTTTTCTATGTAATCTTTTAACTGATTTTCATCTTCTTTCTTAAATATTAATCTTCTTTTTATGTTTTTATTTGAATAGAATAAAATACACTTTTCTCCTTGTATCTCAACATAAACATCATCTATCTTTCGCCAAGATGTAAACCAAGAACCAGTTAGTATTCCTTTCTTTCCAACTCCACTCTTATTTCCAAGAAGCATAAATATAATGAGTCCAATAGTAAGTAGAATATTTTCTGCGCTAAAATCTTTTCCAGCAAAAAGTGATGCAATAAATAATATAACTATCGCTGGAATGACAAATCTATATTCATTCGTTCCTTTGAAATCTAATTTATTATTTCTAATTGTTGTAAAAAAAAGTATGTCCGCTGCAAATATGCACACTAGTGGTAACATCAAAGTAATGTTCATCTTTTAAATCCCTTCTTTCATTGTTAATTTAACTTTTTAATTATAATACCAATTTTAGCATCTCATTATAGCATATTTTACTATATTTTTCTTCAAAAATTTTATTATGTTAATTCTATATTTTTTAATAAATTCATAGTATTGCATATCAAAATCATTATAGTCATGATTTTAATTATTAATACGCAATTACTTATGTTAAACATACGTACATTATTCTATTTATATTATATAGTGTGTATATATAAAGTATATCTAAGTATGTGTGAATATTTATTGCTATAATTTATGTTCGAATAGTAATTTCATTATGGAGGCATTTTATGAGAACTAAAACTTGGACAACAACAATTGATAATATAACATATAACATAAAATACACCAAATACTTTCTAAAAAAAGAACTATTAGTTAATAATAAGCCTATTAAACTCCAAAGATCAAATACTTTTGGAATAACACGAGAAACAATATTCAATCTAGGAAGTAAAACTGCCATTTTAGTAAATATAGATAATGATTGTGATATTTCAATTGATGGTTTTTATTTAGATTCCGGAGAAAAATATATAGAAGTTAAAAATATGCCTATCTGGAACTTAATTTTTTTAGGATTGATTTTACCTATACTTATACTTTCTCAAGGAAATATATGTTCTGGACTTTATACCCTTATTTGCTTTTATTTCTTAATAAGAGTAAGTATTGAACCATCTTTTAATTTGAAAAAGCGTATTATTTTTTGTTCATTTATTACTATTTTTATGCACTTATTCTTTTGGGGAGTTTTATTTATATTACTTTCTCAGTTAAAAATTCTATACTAAGTTATAACTTACATTTATTCTTGTTATGATGTATTTATCTTAGAAACTATATATTTGATGCAAAATTTATTTTAATTAATTTCAGCAAATAGGACATACTATATATGATTAAAATAAAAGGAGATGATTCTATGGAAAATAATAACAACAAAGATTATTCTAAAAGTAACTATTTAAGAAATGGAAGTAAAACTCAAAATCAATATGGAAAAAGCAGTTTTAACACAACAATAAAAAGACCTGGTAGAAATGAAAGTGGCCTTGAAGCAGAAAGAAGAGGTTTTTAGTTAAATAAAACCAATATTTTAAAACTACAATTTAAGATATATAAAAAAGAGTTTACTTATAGAGAATACATATTCTATAAGTAAATCTCTTTATTTCCAAATAAGTATTTTAAAAATATCAGCAATTTTAATTATGGAGCTATATTATAATCGTCCAGTAAACTTAATATTTTTTTTACAGCATTTTTAGCATCTTTGGGAAGCTTGTCTAAAGCAGCTTGTTTTTGAGACTCATCATTTAATTGTGCTATTTGTATTACTTTTTGTTGAAGACCTGGTATTTTATTTAATTCTGTTACAGCTTTATTAAATTTGTTTGCAAAATCCGGATCTTGCTGCATTTTTTGTTGAACCATAATAATCAATTGAAAAGGATTCACTTATATAACCCTCCTGTATATCCTTTTTACTTGATATTATTTTATTCAAATATAGATTAAGTGTGCACCTTATATATAGAATTTGTAAAACACTTATCTATAAGTAAAGAGGCTTCATCTTAATTAATGAAGCCTCTTAGTATTAAATTATTTATATAATGGATGTCTATCGCATAAAGCTTCTACTCTAGCCTTAAGTGATGATAAATCTCCATCTCTATTATCTACTGCTTCTCCAATAATAGCTGCAATTTCAGCCATATCTTCCTTTATGAAACCTCTAGTTGTAATTGCTGCTGTACCAATTCTAATTCCTGAAGTTACAAATGGACTTCTAGTTTCATTAGGTACTGTATTTTTATTAACTGTTATTCCAACAGAATCTAATAAAGCTTCTGCTTCTTTTCCAGTAATATCTTTATTATTTAAATCAACTAAGAATACATGGTTATCTGTTCCACCAGAAACTATTTTAAATCCTTTAGCTATTAATTGATTTGCAAGTTCTTTACAGTTCTCAACAACATTTTCACCATATGTTTTAAAACTTGGATCTAATGCTTCTTTAAAACATACAGCTTTTGCAGCAATAATATGTTCTAACGGACCTCCTTGTATTCCAGGGAAAATATTCTTGTTTAAAATTTGTGCATATTTTTCTTTACAAAGAATTAATCCACCTCTAGGACCTCTTAAAGTCTTGTGTGTTGTTGTTGTAACAAAATCAGCATATGGTACTGGTGATGGATGAACACCAGCAGCAACAAGTCCTGCTATATGAGCCATATCTACCATTAATAGCGCTCCAACTTCATCAGCTATTTCTTTAAATTTAGGGAAATCTAAAGTTCTTCCATATGCACTAGCACCAGCAACTATAAGCTTAGGCTTATTTTCTATTGCAAGTTTTCTTACATGTTCATAATCAATCATTTCAGTTTCTTTATCAACTCCGTAAGATACAAAGTTGAATAATTTCCCAGAAAAATTAACTGGAGATCCGTGAGTTAAGTGTCCTCCATGACTTAAATCCATACCTAAAACAGTATCTCCAGGTTCTAACACTGCAAAGTATACAGCCATGTTTGCTTGTGATCCTGAATGCGGTTGAACATTTGCATGTTCAGCACCAAATAATTCTTTAGCTCTATCAATAGCAATTTGTTCTATTTCATCGACTACGTGACAACCACCATAATATCTTTTATTAGGATAACCTTCAGCATATTTATTAGTTAAGTAAGACCCCATAGCTTCCATAACAGCTGGACTTACGATATTTTCTGAAGCTATTAGTTCTATTCCTTTTTGTTGTCTAACTAATTCTTTTTGAATTAAATCATAAATTTCTTTGTCTTCTCTTTGTATATTTTCAAAATTCATCTTTATTATCACCCCAATATAATATTTGCTCTTAAGGGTTCAGAGTTTATAACTCCAACCAAAAGCTGCACTTATATTCAAATTATATGATTTGTTGCTATATTAATCAACTATTTTTTAATATTTTATATTAAGTTTAGTAAAATTTGTTACATATTTAGTATATTTATTATTGCCAAATTTTCTTTATCAGCATATTTATTGTTTAATTATATTATATATCACTTAGACATAATATATTAAATTAATTTACTTATATTAGATTTTTATATAATATGCTATAATTCTTTTGTTATAAAAAATATATTTGGAGAAGAGATTATATGGATTTAAATAGATTACTTAAGGTTTCGACTCTTGCTGGAAAGATTATGCTTGAAAGCGGTGCAGAAACTTATAGGGTTGAAGAAACTATCAGTAGAATCTGCCTAGCTTTTGGAGCTCACACAGTGGATAGTTTTGTAATACCAACGGGGATAATTGTTACTGTTACATATTATGATGAAGTATCTACCCTTGTACAAAGAATTATATCAAGAGGTGTTGATTTATACAAAGTAGATAAAATAAATGATTTATCTAGGAAAATTCAAACTGAAGCTATTGATATGAATGATTTTTATAAAGAAATTTTGAGCATTTCTAATTGTAGCAGATATTCTTTTTTAATTACTTTAATATGGTCAGCTATTACAGCAGGATCTTTTACTATTATGTTTGGTGGAAACATAAAGGATTTCTTTTGTGCCTGCTTAATTGGTGCTTGTATTAAAATGGTGGTTGAGATATGTCAAAAATTAAATATAAATGAGTTCTTTGTTAATTCACTAAGCGGAGGTTTATGTGCTGTATTAGCAATAACACTTATTAAACTTAATTTATCAAGTAATCTTGATAAAACAATTATTGGCTCCATAATGATACTTGTTCCTGGACTTACTATTACAAATGCCATACGGGATACTATTGCTGGAGATTTTTTATCTGGTATTACAAAAGCTTCTGAAGCTTTTTTAGTAGCAGTATCTATTGCGGTTGGAACTGGTGCAATCTTAAGTTTATATTTAAACAATGCAGGATAATAAACAAAGAGTTGATAATTTAAGCTTTATTAGTTGGAGGTATTTATGATTTTGCAAATAGTGGTCTCATTTTTATCATCTTTAGGATTCGGAATAATTTTTAATATTAAGGGTAAGAACTTATATTTTGCAGCTTTGGGCGGAACCTTAAGCTGGATATCTTATTTATTTTTTACTCATAATAAGATAAGCACCATATTATCTTTATTTATATCTTCCATTATTTTTAGTATATACTCAGAAATTTGTGCAAGATATTTAAAAACACCTGTAACTACCTTAGTTGTTTGTGCACTAATACCATTGGTTCCTGGATCCGGCATGTACTACACAATGTATGAAACCATAACAGGCAATGTCCGTGGCGCTGTAGAAGTTGGACTTAATACTATATTTAGCGCTGGTACATTAGCTCTAGGGATTATCTTCGTATCTACAATAACAAAACAAGTGACAAACTTAAAAAAGGTTAAAGAAAAGTTATTTCAAAAATAATTTTCTTTAACCTTTTTCTTTAAATTTCTATAAAAATAAATACTAAATCTATTTTATTGGCCTAACCTTCGCTCAAGCTCAGATATACCATCCTCAACTTCTTCTAGTGGTAAATCACCTAATTTTAATGTTTCAGGTTCTTTTTCTTTAAGTCTATTATAAAATCTCATTCCTTCTAGAATTATACTACCATCATTATTTGTTTTTCTAAGCATATAAAATAATGTATCTTCAGCTTTATCAAATTTATTGGCAATTTCATAAACCTTAAAGATTTTTTTATCTAAATCTAATGAGAGATCATAACTATTTAATTCATTTGCTACTTTAACAGCATCATCTAAATACTTTGAATTTATTTCATCATCTTCAATATAAGCCTTGTAGAAACTCTCTAAAGATTTTTCGTAATATTGAATTTTTGAATTTTCATTATTTTCTTTATCACTGACTAATCCATAAAGCTTCATTAGACAACCAAAAGCAATAAATTTTTCAGCATTATAATGCATTTCTTTTGTTATAAATCCTTCTAGGCTGTTAAAAGAAAAAATATCAACTGTACCTATATCTATTCCTACTAAAGATTTTAGTTCCTTATTTATCCTTTCTTTTGCTTCATTTATCTTACCATTAATTATATCCATATGGACTTCTTCTGTTACTAAATTTAATGTTATCTCTAATTCTTTCATGTAATCATTTTTTATCATCTTTGGACACCTCAATACCATAAATATATTATTTTTAAAACTTAAATTATATATTAAATTATATTAATAAAAAACTGTTAATTAATACTTATTTACACTTTTATAATTAATTTAATAATTAATTATGCTTATCAATGCTATATTATAAATTCTTATAAATTATTGTATATAAAATTTGTAAAATATTCAACTTGCTTATACAGCACACTTTTATATATTTTTCATACAATATACTATAAAAAGAATCTCTAATAACAATTACGGAGAAAACTTTGATAAACTTATGATAGTAACGGAGGTATTTTATGAGTACTATGTATGAAAATGAACGCGATTATGAATCTTATGATAATCATCCTTGCTACTGCACTTGCAAGCCTTACAATAACGCTCCAGAACCAGGTAGAGCTTTATTAAATGTTGGTTCTGGTGGAGTTGGACCTCTTCCTATAATTTCAACACCACTATCTAGACCAATTCCTGTAGTTAGTGTTTCTATAGATACAAGTAATATGTGCAACCCTAAAGTTCTTTTAACATTTACTAGCATAATTTCCTTACCAATAGGTGCTTTAGTAAATTTAAATTTTATAGTGTATAAAACAGTAGGTGATGGATCTCCTCAACCAATAGGTGGAACTTTCACTTTTGCTGAAACAGCTCCTGAATTATTGGAATCTGAGTCATTTAGTTTCCAATTATGTGACTGTAATCCTGCTTATGATAATACAACTTATACAGTTCAACTTGAACCAACTAGTTTAATTGCTGTAACAGCTGGTTTAACAATAACTAACGCAGTACTATCAGCTTTGGCTGTTGAAACTTTATAATTAGAAATAATTATATTATTAGGGAGCTCTTTTTAAGAGCTTCTCTTTTATTTTTGCATAAATTCACTAGCTAATATGAATATAATGCTTTGAAGGAATAAGCTGTTTTAAACATTAGTATTATACTTATGTCAAAACAGCTTAATTTCTTAAATTAGTTCTAATACTTTTAACACTTCTACTCCAATTTTTCTTTCAGTACCATTATAAGGATAACAATGAATATGAATAGCTGGATTGAAATTAAGTTCAATTATCGCGTAATTAGAATTTTCATCATTGTAAGCCTCTAACATCATGTCAACACCACAAATTCTCGCATTAACAGCTTTAGCTGCTTTAATTGCTATATTTTTAAACTTCTCTGGAATATCATCAGTATAATCTATACTATCTCCACCTGTACTTATATTAGAATTTTCTCTTAAATAAATAACTTCATCTTTTTTAGGAACATAGTCAAAATTTTTATTTTGTTGTTTTAAAAATAATTTCGCATTTTCATCTAAAATAATTTTTTCAAGAGGAGTAACATAATGATACCCCCTAAGTGGATCTTGATTTTTTATTTCAACCAATTCAGCTATAGATTTTACTCCATCACCTTTTACATTGGCTGGAACTCTATGAAGAATTCCAACAACTTTATTATCTATAACTAAAAAACGATACTCTTTTCCTTTAATAAATTCCTCAATAAGGATTGTATTGTCATATTTAAATGCAATTTCTAAAGCTTTTATTATGCTATTTTCATCTGCACCATCCTTAAATATACTAATACCTATGCCAAAGTTTGTAGATTTAGGCTTAATTACTATTGGTAAATTAATATAATCTTTAACAATATTTAGTGCTTCATCTATTGAATTAACTTCTATTCCTTCTGGAACTTTAATATTATTATCAGCAAGTACTTTTTTTGTAACACTTTTGTTTTCCATAATTAAAACAGTAACATAATTATCTTTTGAGGTTTTAGTAGCTTGTTTAATGTATTCTACTTTGCCATTCTTTTTTAGTGAAATAAAATTCTCCGATTTATCTAAAATTTCAACTTTAATGCCCCTTTTTATTGCTTCTTTTATTACAATTTGAGTAGATAGTTCCAAGTCCTCATAACCTTCTAATCTAAACCTATTGTTATACGAATTCTTTTTATATTCTTTTGCTATATTTAAATGAGCATTAATATAGCCTTCTTCCTTAACTTTTTTTTCAATTCTGTACGCATAAGTCAATTTGTAATCTTTAATTTTTTCTATCATGGAATTTATTATATCTTCTTTTCCGAGATTTAACTCTTTATCTATGTTTTTAATTTTTTCTAATATTTCTAATCCCCATTCTTCTTTTGAAATGGAATATCCATTTTTCAATAACATAATATCTTTTTGACCGAACCTTGATATTGTTTTTTGATTTTCAGTTCCTTCTTCCTGCCACTTATCATAATCATTCTCTTCATTTATAAGTAAGAATAAATTAAACAATTGAAGAAAATGTAAATCTTCTAAACTTATACCACCTTTTTCGAATGGATTAATATCTATACTTCTATATTCTAAATACTGAATGCCATCTTGGTTTAGCGAATTAAAAAAGTCATCAGGATTCTTAGGCTTAGGTCGTATGCAGCTGTATAATTCTTTATAACTATCTATAAGCTTATCATCTATAAATTTCTTTAAGCTTTCAATATATTCATCAACAGAATTATAATTTGGGAATAAATCAATTTTATTTTTATAACCACATTCACTGTTCCTATAAGATAAAGCTCCTTCATTTGAAAAACTATCTTGGGCTATTTCTTTAGATGAATTAACACAATTTTTTATATAACTTTTATCTACGACTCCACTTGCGCCTAAAAGATATATTATAAGCCATCTAAATCTTAGATAATTCCTTGTAACTTTTAAATATAAATTATTTTTAAAATCTTTATATTCAAGATTTTGCTCTTTATAATCAGGATTCTTAAATAATTCCTTAATTTCATCACTGCTATATAATTTTTTTATAAAATCATCATTGAAAGAAAAATTATAATGTATACCACAAATAAGCTGCTTTTTTCCACCATATTTTTTGATTAAACTTTCTCTATATAATCTTGCTTCAGTCCCTTTAAGATTATCTCCATATTCTGCTATTTTAATTTTATCATCATCTGGCACAACACCCGGCATAGATTGAGGCCATAAGTATTCTTCACCAATCTCCATAGCAACAATGTCATAAAGAGTATTGGCAAAATTATAAGTTTCTTTTATTGTTTGAAGTGGTGGCGTAATAACTTCTATTTGACTTTCTGCGAAATCTGTAGTTATATATGAATTCTCGACTTTATCACCAAATACACTTGGATGATTACTAATTGATAATTCTCCCATATTATTGACTCTTAAACTTTCTCTTTCTATACCAAAGTTACCTTTTAATATTTCATAATTAGTACATAATTGTTTAAGTTTTTTTAACATTGCTTGCCTCCTAGCAGTAATTAAATTATAAATACATCAATTTAGCTTTCTTTTCACTTCTATAATATATAATAAATAAGATACACATCCCTTCAAAATGCTTGAAAGAGAAATGCTTATCCAAATACCAGTTAAACCAAAAGGTCTAATTAAAACCAAGGCCATTGGAATCCGTAATGCTGTGAATACAACACTAATAATAGATGATATTTTAGGCTTGCCAATGCCTGTAAAAAGACCATTTGATACTGTTTCTATAGTACTAAATATTTGAGAAAAGGCTACTGCCTGTAAATATGCTTTTGCAATAATTATAGTGCTCTCTTCACTAACAAATATTTTAATAAAAGGCACATTAAAAAACATGAATAATAATGCCATAATTAAAGAATATACAATTCCAATTTTTATTGCTGTACTATATCCTTCTTTTATTCTATGATATTTTTTAGCGCCAAAATTTTGACCTGTAAAAGCAGCTAT
Organism: Clostridium sp. LS; assembly: GCF_002760435.1. Taxonomy (GTDB): domain Bacteria; phylum Bacillota; class Clostridia; order Clostridiales; family Clostridiaceae; genus Clostridium. The sequence goes on along the minus strand of NZ_AUUU01000048.1, from coordinate 17,964 downwards.
TGCACCATGTAATCCACCGATAACCATATATGTAATTGATTCAATTTGAAGCCCAATTTTTTGAGCCGCTATGGCATCAGAACCAAAAATAGCAATTATTCTTGCTAAAAAAATATTAATTACAGTAAATAGAATTCGTTGAAGTGCCATTGGAAATCCTAAAGTTATTATTTCTTTTACTTTTTCATATTCAACTTTTACATTTATATTATATTTAAGTATACCTGAAGATTTAACTAAATATAATATAAACATCAAAATATTTGCTAGCATAGTTGCAATTCCGGCTCCTAGAACACCTAATTTAAATGTATATATAAAAATTGGATCTAATACTATATTTGAAATTACTCCTATACTATTAATATAAAATGCTAACTTATTATTTCCGAAACTGCCTAAAATTCTTGCATATAAAATATTATAAAATGCAAAAAATATAGTAGGTCCACTTACGACTAAGAATAAATATGCATCTCTCTCTACTGTAGGATTATTAAGGTTCAAAAAGTCAATGAGACTTCTTCCACCTAGTATAAGTACAAGTGAAAAAATAATAGCAATAATTGTATTAATTAATAATCCAGAATTTATATATGCTTTAACTTCCATTTCGTCTTTTCGTCCAATAGAATGAGAAACCTTTATTCCCGTTCCAATTACAACTAATGAATTAATGGAGTATCCTAGTCCCATATAAAAGCTTGATGAACCGATGCTAGCAACAGCTCCACTTCCTAATCCACCAATCCATAACATATCAACTAAGTTATATGTAAATTGCAATAATGAACTGCCCATTATAGGTACAGATAGCTTTGTCAATACACTTAGTGTTTTTCCTTCAGTTAAATCTATTTTTTTCATGTTATCTCCATTCAAAATTCTTATAGTCTAACATTCCTGTGTTTTTCTTAATTCATTCTAAATACTTTAACATTAAATAATATTTCTTTCTAAGTATATTCTTCATTGCTTTTTAGATTATCACATTTTATAGGATTTTGATTACTACAAATACATTCATTTTTTTCTGTAACTAAGTTTAGCAAAAACAACACTAGCCTGTTTGCATTTTTCATATTAAGCCTATATTGACTCCATATACTATCTTTTCTCATTTCAATTAAACCGCAATCTATCAATACTTTCATGTGATGAGATAAAGTAGGCTGAGTAAAATTAAAGCTTTCTAATATTTCGCAAGCACATTTTTCTCCGCAAGATAATAAATCAATTATCTTAAGTCTATTAGGATCACTTAATGCTTTTAATATTTTGGCATTCATTTCATATTCAGTATTCACATTATGCTCCTTTCACAATATTATCCATATTATTTTATATATATAGTATAGATATTCATCTATATGTAGTCAACATTTTTATTTATATCATTAAATTATCATCAAGATTACATGCATATTCATCTATTTCATTAACTTTCATTTAGTGATTATGAGTCTTAAGATCTTTTTATCTAAATATAATTTTTTTTTATTTCTGAGTATCTCTTTTAAAATAGCCTGAAATATACAAAAGTGATTGAATAAATTTTTCAACCCCATCTTATTAATTATGATTGAATTTACTTTTAATCTTATAAATGAAGTTTCCCTGTTAAATTAAGTTGTTTTATCAAATTTCGGTTCAAAAAAGAGCCAAGGTTTATTTTTGGCTCTCGTTTTCTTTAATAAAATCAATGTGAATCTAATTTGTGCTTTTAGTTAAGCATTTACAATTTCCCCACCATTAATATGGATCACTTGACCAGTAATATATGATGCGTTTTTAGAAGCTAAAAATACATATGCGCCTGCACATTCAACTGGTTGACCTGCCCTTCCTAATGGAGTATCTGATCCAAATTTAGTTACTTTGCTTTCATCAAAGCTTGCAGGAATAAGCGGAGTCCAAATTGGACCTGGTGCAACGGCATTCACTCTTATTCCAGTCTTTCCCTTAGCTAAAGCAGTTGATAAAGATCTGGTAAAGGCAACTATAGCACCTTTTGTTGCCGAATAATCAATTAATGTTTCGTTGCCCTTATAAGCAGTAACTGATGCAGTATTTATAATGCATCCACCTGATTTCAAATGATTTAACGCAGCTCTTGTCATATAAAAAGTTCCATATATGTTAGTTTTAAATGTCTTATCTAAATTTTCATTTGTTAATTGTTTGAAATCTGTACATTCAAATTGAACAGCAGCATTATTAATTAAAATATCTAACTTTCCATACTCATCAATAGTTTTTTGCACCGCATCATCACAAAATTTAGAATCACCAATATCACCTTTAATAAGTGTACATTTTCTACCTATGCTCTCTATAATTTCTTTTGTTTCATCTGCATCTTTATTCTCATTAAAATAAACAATTACACTATCTGCACCTTGATATGCATATGCAATTGCAGCTGCTTTACCAATCCCACTATCTCCACCTGTAATTATAGCTACTTTATTTTCTAATAGATTTCCTTTTTGATTGTAGCTTGGATCATCATATATTGGCGATGGATTCATCTTATACTCAAGTCCCGGTTGTTCGCTTTGCTCTTGTTCTGGAAATGAAGTTGGAAAATTCATTTAAATTCCTCCTTATATACAACTATATTTTTTCTAAAACATAGTTTTGCCAATACATTAAAAATTATTAATATATATAAAGAAGCTTCTGAAAAGTTAAAAAAGTTATAATTTATTTTCAACTTTACAGAAGCTTGTTATAATATTATTAATCTATTCTCTCTATTGCTAGACCAACCAATCCAGGTCCAGTATTTACTCCAAGTGCAGGTCCAATTGTTCCAGCTATTGTACACTCAACTACATTTGGAAGATCTTTAATTGATTCATATAAACTTTGTACTTTTTCCATTCCATATCCATCTAAAATCCATGCTTTATATCTTCCCTTTTCTAGATAACTTTTAAAAATATCTGTTAACTTTGATACGGCTTGTTTTGAGCCTCTAACTTTAGCTGCTGTTCTATAAGTGCCATCATCAGCAACAGTAATTATAGGTTTAAGATTTAAAAGTTCTCCAACGGTTCCTGCAACCTTACCTATTCTACCTCCCTTTTGTAGATATTCTAAAGTATCTATAGTGAAAAATAAGTCTATTTTTTCTCTATATATTGGCAGCATTTCTATTATTTCATTATATGATTTTCCCTCTTTTATTAGTTTTGCAGTTTCCAAAACCATTGCACCTTGTGCCATTGTAAGTGTTTTAGAATCAAATACATGTGTTGTAATTTCTGGAAAGTTCTCACTAACCAACCTGACAGCATTAAAAGTCCCTGAAAATGCTGCTGAAATAGTTATGACAATAGCATGAGAATACCCTTCACTAATTATTTCCTCAAATATATTAGTTATTTTTTCTATACTAGGCAGTGCCGTTTTAGGAATTTCTGTTTTTAGACGCTCATACATCATTTCAGGAGTAATACTTATTCTATCTTCATACTCACCATCAGAATATAAAAGCTTGAAAGGTAACATTTTAATATCATTTTCTTCTAGTAATTCAATACTTATATCGGAAGCACTATCTGTTATTAATGCTATTTTCTCCATAATATTTCCTCCTATTTTTATATAATTAAATCGCTGTTAATCTTTATGCAACTGATAAGTAAACATATTGCATCTCCCATCCTAAGTTTACACACCGTAATAATTTTATTTCAATTGTTATTACAAAATAAATCTTAAATATCTAATTGAGTTTATTTTATAACAACTCCAAGTAGTTTAGCAAGTTCAACAGCTTGCAAAGGTGAAACTATAGCACCTTTTAACTCAGTCCCAGTTAACAAGATTTCTGTTATATCACTATCTCTAAAGTCTATACTTTTAAGAGGTGTATTTGTAAATTCAGAATTACTTAGTTTACATCCTTTATAAACTATTTTATTGAAACTGTTCTCAATAAATATCGAACCTTCCATATTACATTCATTGAAATTTACATTTTTTATTTTAGAATATCCAAAATTCATGTAATTCCCAAGCACTTCGTCGAAATATACATCTTGGATATTACAATCGCTAAAATTAGAACCCGTAAGTTTGCAGTACTTAAATTGAACTCTATGTATACTGCCTTGAGAAAAGTCTATATTAGATAAATCGCAATTTTCAAAAACCACATCTGATAAATCTATGCTTCCAAAGGAACATTTATCAAAAATTACGTTTACAAATTTACAACCCTTAATCTCTATTTTTTCATCATTTATGTCATTTATGCTTCTGTTCTCAATAAAAGTATTCTCTAAATATCTTTCATTAACTAATTCTTGAATAAAGTCAATGTCGTCTCTTAATTTATTATCTAATCTCGGTGTTAATATTTTATTAAATTCTGCCATTAATAAATTCCCCCTTTATCAAAATCACCTTACATTTAATATAAATCAATCTTTAATTACTGATTTATATTATATCAGATAATTAATAATAAAACGGGAATAATTTTTACTTAATGGTTTCATTAGCCAATAATCTTTTCAACTTTAATCGAAGGAGTTTTTGTAAAATTCTTCAACTCTTGACCAATCAATTACGTTCCATATGTTTTTAACATATTCAGCACGTAAATTTTTATATTTTAAATAATATGCGTGTTCCCATATATCTATTGTTAATATTGGGGTAAAACCCATGCTAAGAGGTGAATCCTGATTAGAGGTACTAATAATTTTTAGCTTACCATTTGCATCTTTAACTAACCAACCATAACCTGATCCGAATTGATTTATAGTTACTTTATTTAATATCTCTTTTAATATTTGCAGATTTCCAAAAGTTTTGTTTATTTCACTTTGTAATTTTCCTTCAGGATTTTTCTTGGGGTGCGGAAAAAGTATTGAAAAATATAGATTATGATTTGCTACACCACCACCCTGATTTATAACATCCTTTCTAATTTTCTTTGGTATTTTATCAATTTTTAAAAGTATTTCTTCAAGGGATTTTCCTGCCGTAATTTTTTCATATCCTTCAAGAATACTATTTAATTTATCAACATATCCTTGAAGGTGTTTTGTATAATGTATTTTGACAGTTTCCTCATCTATGTAAGGTTCTAAAGCATTAAATGAGTAGGATAATTCTACTTTATCAAACTTCATCTTTCTCCTCTAAGATATAAAATTATTACAATTTAAAATATGCATAAATATAATAAAGGTTACTTTCTTATAACAAAAAAATATAAGTTACATAAAATACTTTATATAACTTATATTCCAAACTATCTTCATATATATTACTTTTTAATCTTTATTAATTAGAATGATAAAAAATATTGTAGTTAAGCGGAAATATTCTGACCATTGCCACATACAACTTGTTCATCGCATATATTCACATTACTATATAATTCTGCATTTCCACAAACTTTTGCACGATGAGATACTATAACATCATCATAAATTATTGCTGTGTCACACACAATTGCTTCATCACATACATGTACATTACCTGATAATTTCACATATCCATATATTTTTGCATTACCTGAAAGAATTACATAATCACTTACAATAGCATTATTAAATACTAAAACATTATCACAAACTCTTACATTTCCTAATAGCTTAGCATTATCGTATATACTAGCTTTCCCTGAAACTATAACTTTTCCTGAAATGTTCACATTATCACTTACAATAGCTTCATCACATACCCTTGCTTTTCCAGATATATTTGCATCCCCAGCAATAACTGAATCACCAGATATTTCAGCGTCATCATATACTCTTGCATCATCATATATCCAAGCATTGCCATGTTGGGATAAATTCTTTAAGCTTTCTACATAACCTCCCAGCTCACCTTTTTTAACATCACTAAAATTTTTTAATGCTTCAATTCTATATAATTTTTTTCCCCCTGGTTCTACCTCTATAAACTCCTCGCTTAATTTGTATTTACTCATAATAACCCTCCTAAAAAATAATAATTTTTTATTAAATATAATTATATTTTTTACATACCATTTTAAAAACTGTTTTGTACTCTCAGTACAAAAACGCTTAACTATATTATACATTATTTATTTACCAAATGTAAATATTTATAAAATCAATAATTTTTATGGAACAAATTATAATTTAATCTATAAACCTTAAATATATCCACAAAATAGAGAAGGAAATATAATCTCCTTCTCTAATATTATTCAAATTATGTTAACCTGTTAAATCTAGATTAATGTATCTATAGATTATCATAAAGCAAACTTTTCGATAATTATCTCACCCTCTTTGTTTAAATAAGCCTTAACTTTTCTACCTGAAACATCTAAAGTTTTTGATCTTTTTCCAAAACAGAATATTGTACTATTATATGCAATATTTGCAGTTATAACACCTTCAGGTAATACCTCCAATTTTGTAGTTACGCCTGCCGGACTACCAACAATTCCAAGTTTAATGTTCCCTCTTGCAGATAACACCCCTCCTCTGGCTACAGCATCATCTCTTAAAAAGATTATATCTTTTAGAGCTGTCAAATTTGAAACATATTGTCCTTTACGAGTTATAATAATACTTCCTGTGGACTTTACCATACAATCTTGACAATACCCAATATAAATATCAGCTGGTATTATCATATCATCCTCTAAAAAATCTATTTCATTTTCAATTAATTCTTTTAGAATATTTAAATCATCCAAAGAATTTATTTTAGTTATATTTAATCCCATCATTTTAGATCTAATAAAATCTACTAATTGGCTTTTCTCATTATCTTTACAAATATTGTGTGTTATTATCCCCAAGGAAAGCTTTGGAATACTTTTGTACCTGTTTTCAATAAGAATTTTAACTAATTCAGATATCTTTTTAGAATTATTACTAGATTCGTTTAACTTTTCCACAGCATTGATCAGCTTTACTATATTATCCTTATACTCATTTATTTGTTCTAAATACATTTTCTTTTCCATATCAATTTGTCCAGTCAGAATAGTTGAATTTATAGCATTTCCTCTAATATTAATCTCCCCACCAGCAATTATTGTAGATGCATCAACGTTTTTTTCTACAATTATTGAATTACCGCATTTAACTTTCATGTTTTCAGTAACATTGCCAGAAATTTGAACATCTCCAATAAAGTTAATATTTCCAGACTTCATGTCCACATCTTGAATTTTATAAATATTATTTACACTTAGTATTCCATTTTTTGACGATGGTCTTCCAGTCTTTGTAGCAATTATATTATTCCCTTCTATTTTGCAGCCTTCACCAACTTTAATAGGCCTGCTTTTTATAGTTTTTCTTTTTAAAATTTCACCCAAAACATTCTTGCCATCTTGTCCAGTCTCCCCTGGAACTATTTCTGCTAATATTTGACCTTCTTCAATATTCGAGATTGAATATAAATTTTTGTAATCTATCTTATCTTTTGAAGATTCATCAACAATTTTCTTTTCACCCAACTCAAATAAAATTTTTACTTCACTTGGAGTATCATCTATAGGTTTCGTTCCTTTAGCTATTAAAAATCTCTCACTTGATCCCAGTGCACAGGCCTCGATAAGGTTCTTATAAATTATCCCTTCAACAACTTTGTTTTGTCTTAAAATTTCCTTTACTTCTGTAACAGTATATTTTTAAGGATATTCACCTTGAACTTTTATAGTTTTAAGTGCTAAATTTCTATGAGGTGGTTTATCTTTAAGTTTATATATATATTCTGGAACATATTCAATACATAGATATGCTTCCATTTTGTCATCTGATATGGTTACTAAAGCGCTCTTAACGGCTTCTGTGTTTTTACTTTCATAAGTAATTTCGTCATATTGTGTTACTCTATACGGTCTTTTCTCCGTACAAAGTTCTCCATTAATATATAATTTGATATTCTCACTTGGCTTAATTGTTATTGCTTCATTTTCATTTTCAATTACAATTATTTCTCCGTTCTCAACTCTTGCTCCTATTTGACTTATTATCTTATTAATATTGCAATCTTCATTAACTTCATCTCTTATATAGTTCTTATCTATATCCATAAAGGAGTGACTACATTCTTTAGAATTTAATGAGTCTAATTGAAGTTCTTCAACTTCTATTTCAATTTTGTTATTAATTAATGAATGTTTTTCTTTAGTTATTTTATATTTTAAATCCTCTTTTTCAATATTTAATTCTTTAGAAGCAATTTCTAGACATTTAGCTAAAGAGTTTCCTGTATAAATTAAACTCATTTTCCTCATCTCCTTAATATTGATATGCTTTATTTTATTATACCATTAATCGATTACATCTGATACCTTATTACTAACATTACTTTATTTTCACAAAAAAGACTTATTCGAATCCTGAATAAGCCTCTAAAATCATATATTTATTGTAATTAATTATAACATCAAGTCATATTTTCAAATATTTTCGGAACATTTAAGATTCCATATCCCCAATATGGATTAGGTATGATATCACCACTTCTAGAAACAGCGCCTTTTGCAAGGTATGCTTTAATAGTTTGAGCATACATATTAGGTTCATGTCCATTAACAATTCCCCATTGAAACAGCATAGCACAAACTCCAGAAACAACAGCTGCAGATACGCTAGTACCATTCACAATAGCTGTTTTATTATTAGGTGCAACAGTTAATGCATTTACTCCCCCGCCAGCAACATCGATTCTATCCACATATGATTCTAAAGATGCCATACCAGAATACTCAACAATATTATTGTTATTTTGGTTGTATGCTGCGACAGTTATTGTATATAATGAGTTTCCGGGATTTGTTATAGTTCCAAAGGGATCAGGGAAACTAAACCTTGTATTTCCTACAGTTAAACCTCTTTGTGGAAGCCAAGCATCAAATCTACCGGATAAGATATAATTTGCATATAACCTAAGTCTCCATATTCCTGGTTGTAAGTTATAAAATCTAATTCGTATTAATTCATCTCCAGTAATTTCTTCAGGGAAATAATAATTAACTTTTAAATTTGTCTTCTCGAATATGAATGTATGATTAGTTGTATAATTTATTATTACTGGAATTGTACCAGTACTTTCACCTGAAGGTGACACTACTTCTAAAGACAATATATCTGGTAGACCTGCCCAAATTTGAAGTCCCCATAAATTTTTTTGTTCAGGAGCTGCTTCAAACTCTACGACTCCAGCTCCAGGTCCTGGTACACCACTAATTGGGGCTACAGTTGAAGAAGCGTGGCCACCCGCATCTCTTTGATTTCCAGTTCCCGTAACTATGGCTATTCCAACATTGGTAGATATTAAACTTATAAAATCCTCCAAAATCCCCTGACCTTTGTGGTTTCCTAATGTACTACCAAGTGGAAAGTATATAACCATTGGCTTATTAGTAACCATTTTATACTCAAATAAATACTGAAGTGCCGCAAAAATAACAGTTATATTAAATACCGGAACAGTCGTTTCTGGGAATTGAATTTCATATGAAAAGTCTCTTAACAGCTTAACTACAACAAAATTACAATCAGGAGCAACTCCTCTTAAATTCTGGTTTTTTCCCGTTGCTCCAATTATTCCAGCCATATTTGTGCCATGCCCAATTTCATCTCTTGTTGGCACTATGTCATAAGGCGATTTGCCTTCTTTAGAAGCTCTAATTGCATCATTTATCTGATCTTTTCCATATACTATTCCAAATGGTACAGGATCATTTGGCTTTTCTAGTGTAGTCGTTAATGTTTGATCCCATATACTATCAATTCTTGTCTCACCATTAGTATCCATAAATTCATCACTTAAATAATCAATTCCTGAATCAATAATTGCCACATTGATACCTTTTCCAGTTAAATTTAAAGGAGATCCAGCCTGAACAAAGCTTGCTTGTGATGCTTCTAATGGAGAAACTTGTTGTAATGTATAAAATTCTGCAGGTATAACATATGTGATTGACTGGATATAAGGTTCATCTCCCATATTTATTTCAACATTTTTTTTAACAGATACTATTGCAAACCTATCGTTAATTATTGTTACATAGTAATCTGGTATTTTTGAAATCTCTGACACAATATCCCCCTGATATTGAACAACATAATTATCATAATTAATATTATTAAATATCTTCTCTATCTCTAGGTTTTTTTTCATTTAATCCCTCCATATTTAACGCATTAAGTTTCGCCTTAGGAATTCTTATGAATAACTTTTTAACATAATATTCATTGAAATCATCATCTAAATTTAAATCAATTCTATAACTTCGGCTGATTATATTAAAAGTACCTAATAAGTCGAAAAATCCATATCCTATGTCTCTATTAGGATATCTATAGATATTATTACTTCTGTCTGCGCCAAGTATAAAATATGCTATAACTTTTGTTGAAAACATAGTTTTATCATTTCCATTGATTATTCCCCATTGTAATAATAATGCGCAAGCTCCTGCTATAATTGCTGAAGCTGCAGAACTACCTGATACATTTGTAGTTCCACCTAAAGGTTTTGTTGTAATAATATCTACTCCTAATGTGGCAATATCTGGTTTGTTTACATAAGCATTAACGCTTGGCCCTTTTCCAGATGCAGCAATTAAGGCATTATTATTCCCATAGTATGCAATGGCAGCAACATTTCTAGCAGTAGAAGGTATTGTTAGTGTGCTATATGGATCTGATTGAAGAAAACGAGTATTTTCTGGCAATGTTTTTTGTGGTGCCAGCCAAATATGATACCTGCCATCTGTTACATAATCGCCTCTTAATTGAAAGGTCCAAATTCCTGCTTTTATACTTTCAAAATTTATTGAGATACGCTCATGCCCTGTAAAATGTTCTGGAAGAAAATACTGCACATTCATCACAGTTCTAAAAAATACAAAATTAATAGTTTGCGATTCATTAGCTTTTGCTTTAATAAAGTTAGATGCTTCACCATTTGGCGAAACTACATTAACAGAAAATATATTAGGTTTTATAACCCATATACTGAAGGAAAAATATTTAATTTCTTTAGGTATCCTTAATTCTACAGTTGCTACACCTCCAACTTGTAAAATTGACCCAGATGCATGCGCATCTGATGCACCTTCATTTCCAACACCAGTAACCAAAATTATTCCTCTAATTCTACCTATTGAAGTAATATATCTTGAAATTACATTATTGCCATCATGACTTCCTTCTGTGGTACCTACGCCAAGATATATAACCATAGGTCTATTAACTGCTACTGAATAATTTTTTAAGTATTCAATGCCAGCTAGCACTTCAGATGTATTATAAATTGGAGTATAAGGAACCCCATTAGCTTCTAATTCTTTTCTAAAACTTACAGATTCAAGAAGTTTAACTATTACAAACTCACTTCCTGAAGCAATTCCTTGAAATTGTTGATTATATCCTCTTGCTCCTATAATTCCAGCCATTTGTGTTCCATGTCCAATATCATCTTTGGATGGTACAATTGAATACGGGATTTGATTGCTTCTATAGGCTTTTATTGCATTGTTTAGATCAGTATTTGAATAAGTTTTTCCTATGTATACTGAAAGATCAGTCGTATCTTGAATACTTTGATCCCAAATACTTACAATTCTCGAAGTATCATCTTCATTAATAAACTCTTCATTTAAATAATCTATTCCTGTATCAATCATTCCTATTAATACTCCTCTGCCAGTTAGATCTAAGTAAGGGTTTATTTTAATGGCATTTATATTATCTACACTAGATGGAGATATCTCTTGAAGTACATATTTGCTTCTCGGATCAACATAACTAATTGATGGTACATCTCTTAATAGTTGAATCAAATTTTGCGGAGATGTTGATATAACCCCAATGTTATTAGTTATTACATCTCCACAAGCATATGAAACTCTATCAATTTCTTCTTTGAAATTACCTTGATATTCAATTAAATAAGTAGGTGAATCCCCATAATATAAGTCACATTTCTTTGAAACTGGCACATTTAACTCCTTAGTATTACTCACATTTAATAATATTTATTAGTAATATAAATTATTCATTAAGGCACAATCAAATAAATAATAAGTCTATTTGCCAGCATATTTTCCATCATCCTGCTTCAGTGAATTGACCTAATAGACCCGCTATGAGGGCAATTCGCTTCATTGCCTGATGAAAAATATTCATGGCAACTTTGGACTTCTTATTTATTTTCATGTGCCTAAGAAAACAGCGTACTAACTAAATATGAATCTATTTAGCCAATATGCTGCTAATTATTTATATTAAAATAATATAGATATTATTTTTAGACTAAAAATTATTTATTGCTCAGCTGAAATTTTTTTATAAATTTCCAAACGCTCCATTGCTTCACCTTTAGTTTTTTCAAATAATTTTTCTGCTTGTTCAGGGAAAGCCTTAGTTAGAGAGGAATATCGCACTTCTCCCATTAAGAACTCTTTAAAATCACCCTTTGGGTCTTTAGAATCTAATATAAATGGATTTTTTTCTCCTTTTAAAGATGGATTATACCTATAAAGATGCCAATAACCACAATCTACAGCCTTCTTTTCTTCTTCCTGGGTATTTGACATTCCTACTTTAATACCATGATTTATACATGTAGAGTAAGCTATTATTAGTGATGGACCATCATAGGCTTCTGCTTCTGTTATTGCCTTAATTGTCTGATTTTTATCTGCCCCCATGCAAACTTGAGCTACATAAACATAGCCATATGTCATTGCCATTCTTCCTAAATCTTTTTTCTTAGTTCTTTTACCAGATGCGGCAAATTTGGCAATTGCAGCGGTTGGAGTTGATTTTGAAGATTGACCGCCAGTATTTGAATATATTTCAGTATCAAATACTAATATATTAACATTTTCATTCATTGCAATTACTTGGTCTAGTCCGCCAAAACCAATATCATAAGCCCATCCATCTCCACCAAATATCCATTGGGACCTTTTTACAAAGTATTCCCTGTCTTTTAATATTTCCTTTGCAATGTCACTCTCCTCTTTTTCAAGAACTTCTACTAATCTTTTTGCTCTATCTCTTGTGCCCTCTCCAACATCTTTATTTTCTAACCAATCCCTTAGGACTAGTTTAGAGTCTTCTGAGATATCACTTTCTAACGCAATTGATACATTGTTTGCTATTCTTTCCCTTATAGTCTTAACTCCCAAATACATTCCATACCCAAATTCTGCATTGTCTTCAAATAGGGAATTTGCCCAAGCTGGCCCGTGACCATGCTCGTTGACAGTATAGGCCATTTCATATGAGCCAGCTGCCCAAATTGAAGAACATCCAGTAGCATTGGCAATCATCATCCTGTCACCAAATAATTGTGTTACAAGTCTTGCATAAGGAGTTTCACCACATCCTGCACATGCTCCATTAAACTCAAGTAATGGTCTTTCAAACTGACTTCCTTTGAGAGTATACTTGCTTAATGGATTTTTAGGTTTAACTTTCTCAAGGTAATAATTCCAAGCCTCAATTTGTTCGTGCTGACTATCTTGAGATTTCATTACTAAAGCTTTTCCTGGTGCTGGACATACTTGGGCACAGTTTCCGCATCCAGTACAATCAAGAGGGGTAACTCCAATTGAAAAGTAAAGTTTTTCTTCTCCTTTTATTCCTTTAGCATCAAGAACTTTAACACTTTCCGGAGATTTTTCTTTTTCTTCATCATTTAACAAGAATGCTCTTATTGTTGCATGTGGACACACAAATGAACATTGATTACATTGAATACAATTTTCTGGTATCCATTCTGGTACATTTACAGCAATTCCTCTCTTTTCATACGATGTTGTTCCTGTCATAAAAGTACCATCTTGAATTCCTGCCTTAACAAAAGTTGATACCGGCATAGAATCTCCTTCAAGTCTATTCATAGGTCTAGTAATTTCTTTAATAAATTCTGGAAAATTCTCATCAAGCTCAAGTTTATCATCTAAATCTGTATTCCAACTATAAGGAACTTTAATTTTTATTATACCTTCTAAACCCGCATCAATTGCAGCGTGATTCATATTAACAATTTTTTCACCTTTATTACCATATGATTTTACAACAGCTTCTTTTAAGAATTTAATAGCATCTTCAACTGGTATAATATTGGCAATTTTAAAGAAAGCAGCCTGCATTATCATATTTATTCTTCCGCCAAGACCGACTTCCTGGGCAATTTTTACAGCATTTATTATGTAAAATTCAATATGATTTTGGGCAATATATCTTTTTATTGATGCTGGTAATCTCTCATCTAACTCTTCAGGCGTCCAAATTGTATTTAATATAAATTTACCATTCTTTTTTAATCCTCTAATTACATGATATTTATAAACATATGACTGATTGTGACATGCAACAAAGTTCGGTCTATCAATGGGGTATCTAGATTTAATGGGTTTATCACCAAACCTTAAGTGTGATACAGTAAGACCGCCTGACTTTCTTGAATCATAGTCAAAATATCCTTGTGCATACATTTCAGTATTATCTCCAATGATTTTAATTGCACTTTTATTAGCACCAACAGTACCATCTGATCCAAGTCCCCAAAATTTACATGATGTAATTCCATCTGGAGTTGCATCAATATGTTCAAATGTCCTTAAAGATGTATTAGTAACATCATCAATTATTCCAATAGTAAAATTATTTTTTGGTACATCTAAAAATAAATTATCATAAACTGCTGCAATATGGGCTGGTGTTGGATCTTTTGATCCCAAACCAAATCTTCCGCCAATAACAATTGGAGCATCTTTCATACCAAAAAAAGCTCTAGATACATCTAGATATAACGGCTCACCAACAGAACCAGGTTCTTTTGTTCTATCTAAAACTGCAATTTTTCTCACTGTTTTAGGAATAACTTTTAATAACTTATCAACTGAAAATGGTCTGAATAATCTTACTTTTACGAGCCCTACCCTTTGTTTATTATTATTTAAAAAGTCCACTGTTTCCTCAACAACATCATTAACAGCTCCCATGGAGATTATAATCCTATCTGCATCAGGCGCGCCATAATAGTCAAAGCAATGATATGCTCTTCCAGTAAGCCTAGTAATTTCACCCATGTACTCTTCAACAACTTCTGGGATATCATTATAGTATTTATTTACTGCTTCTCTCATTTGAAAATAGATATCTGGATTTTGAGCAGTTCCTCTTATAACAGGATGATTAGGATTTAAAGCTCTTTTTCTAAACTCTTCCAGAGCTTTATAATCTAATACTCTAGCTAGTTCTTCTGGTTCAATAACTTCTATCTTTTGTATTTCATGAGAAGTTCTAAACCCATCAAAGAAATTCATGAATGGCATTCTTGCTTTTATAGATGCTAAATGCGCAACACCACTCAAATCCATTACTTCTTGAACAGATCCTTCACAAAGCATTGCAAATCCTGTTTGTCTTGCAGCCATTACATCTTGATGATCACCAAAAATACTTAATGCTGATGTCGCAAGTGCTCTAGCAGCTACATGTATAACACATGGTAATAATTCTCCTGCTATCTTATACATATTAGGTATCATTAGTAATAATCCTTGTGATGCAGTATAGGTAGTTGTTAATGCACCTGCCTGAAGAGATCCATGTAATGCACCTGCTGCCCCTGCCTCAGATTGCATTTCAACTACTTTCAATGGCTGACCAAAAATGTTTTTTTTGCCTTGCGCTACCCACTCATCCACATGTTCTGCCATTGGAGATGATGGGGTAATGGGAAAGATTACTGCTGCTTCTGAGAAGCCATATGATATATAAGCTGCAGCTGTATTACCATCCATAGTTTTCATTTTTCTCATCGCATTTACCTCGTTTTCATTATGTATTTAGTAGTTATACTAACTTTTTTTATTATTTGCTAAGTAAATCTCAGTTATTCATTAGCTCATCAAATAATTAGTATGCGAATTGTAGTCTCACTTATTTTACTTTCAAAAAATATAAAAAACACAATTTTTATTCATATTGCATCAGAATAAAAATTGTGTTTTCTGTTTAATTATATTTTTTCTCTAAATTCTCTAAAATTGCTATATTCTCATCTTTTACATTAGTATTTGTACCTTCAAATTCAGCACATTGTTCATCAATATTTTTTAATATTTCTTCGTTCAATTCTCTTTGAGCAAATTTATATATTACTTTATCTTCTTTATCTATATGCCTTTCCAATAAATGAGTATAGGAAATCGCATTAGCTATTACATCTAATACAGCTTCTTCATTTCCTTTCTTTAAATCCTCTAAAGCTGTATCTAGACTTGCGATGTACAATCTTCCTAAATCATGTTCAACCAACATGCCATACTTTACAATTTTTTCTGCTGTTTCTCCTATTTCATCTACCATTTTATTAAAAAGCATTACTTCTTCCTTTTTATGATGATGAGAATCTGCATAATTTCTGATAAAACTTATCATTGAATAAAAATCCTCATAGTCAATTTCATTACCTTTAAATACTTTAAAGCAGGCTTTTCTTACAACAGCTAACATTCGCTTTATATACTTATGTTCTTCCATCATTAAATCTATAACATTCATAGTTACCCTCCTATACCATTTTTCTTTTATAAATCAAAACACCCTAAGGATGATTATTTTTTTGATATCACCTTAATTTCATCTTCTCTATCTATATATTCAAAATTTGAATTAACTTCATTAACGAAAGCTTTAACCCATAAATTTCTTAACTCATAAAAATATTTTACATCTCCCTCTTCTTTATCCCAAATATTTTTATGAACACAAATACTTCTTCTCCATTCTACAACATCTTCTTCAGATTTTAGTATTTCATTAACTCTGTCACATGGCATACCATCTAAGATATAATCATTTACACTGTTAAATATGTCTACAGCCGTTGTAAGCTCTATGCCTTTTTTCTTAACTTCTTTGGCTGCTTCAATGCCTTGAGTAGTATAAACTTCCTCCATTTTCGATTTAACATCTTTATTATTATTGATTACTTTAGTGGTCCAAGCAGCCATTCTTCCCTCAGCTGAATTAATTTTTTCTTGAAGCCATCCGTGGATGTTATTTGTATCAATCATTTCTTCTAATGGAAGATCAGGAGTTGGTTCACCATATTTTTCATTAATTTCTTCTCTTAATTTATCAACATCTAATCCTTCAGATTTTGCAAGATTAACTATTTCTTTTTCTAATTTTTCAAACCATAAAATTTTATTAAATAACCAATAATGAATTTTTCCTAAGTATAAGCTCATTATATCTCCTCCTAAAATTAAAATAAGTTTTATGCCTTTATGGGCCACTTCTTTATTTTTAACGTTTTTTTCAATCAAGTAAAATACAATAAATTTATTATTAGTATTTCGCTTTTTCTAATCAAATCATACTATACTAATCACTTTTTTTATGTAACATATGTTACTAAATAGAAAATTTTCATTATTTATCCCTTGAGTTTTTGCTCCCTTACACATAAAAATAAAGACTATCTTAAAATAATGTGTTTATTTTAAGATAGTCATATAGGTATTAAGGTTATATTATATATTATTTCTGCTGTTTTAAATTTTAATAAGATTAATATGAATTCTATTATTTAATTTCTGCGAAAATTTCATATTTCAAATTATTGCAATATTCCAGAAGCTACTCCTAAAATTCCAATTGCAAATAATCCAAAGATTATTAATAACGGATTTACTTTTTTCTTTAATAAGTACATACATGCAAATGTTAATAGAAGTGGAACTAGTCCTGGCATTAAGCTGTCAAGAACGCTTTGAACAGTTGTAACTACTTCTTTTCCATCACTTTGTGTATATTTAGAAAGTACAAATGGTATATTAATACTTGTCCATTTTGAAACAAGACCACCTATAACAAGTAATCCAAGCACTGAAGATCCTTCTGTAAGATATCTAAGTTTGTTTCCACCCATATCAGCAACTAATTGAGTTCCTTTTTCATATCC
>NZ_AUUU01000242.1 GCF_002760435.1 Clostridium sp. LS | reverse complement strand
ATTTCCATGACAATTCATAATAAATTCCTCCTCATATTTTCATTATAGTGAATGTTTAAGCTTACCCACTTTTCCACTTAAAATTGATCTATTTACAATATCTTTAATTTCATCTTTTGATATATTTTCATCTTTATATGTTATTTTTATTTTTCTTGATTCCAAATCAACATGAATTTCTTCCAGCCCTTCAACGGAATTAAGAGTTTTCACTACAGTCATTAAACATCTATGACAGAGCATATTTTTCTGCTTAAAGCTTAAACTATAACTTTTCAATTTAACCCCTCCTCATGTATACATTTTAAACAAAAAATATGTAGATTTAATGAAGATAACTATAAATTTAAAATTTATCTTGATTATTAAATTCAATTATAATATAAAGGTTTAATTGCACCCATTTGTGTTAAACTGTTGTTAATACAAACTATAATAAAAAGTTGCTTGTTTAAGTAATTTAATGACCTAAACAAGCAACTCTTTCTATTTAATCTCTAAATTTCCCATTAAAGTTTTTTAGATTTCTTTATAGAATCAATATTATATGTAACTTTAATTACTCCTTTTATCATGCCCATCCAGCAGCCAAAATCTATATCTTCATCCTTTGGTGTAAATTCTATTATATTTTCTACTGGTTTTAAATCTTTCTCTATATTAAAAGATGGTAATACAATTCCATTATTGCACGAATTAAGCTGATTTCCTTCAAATATTAACTTAACAGGAATATCTTTTTGAAC
>NZ_AUUU01000047.1 GCF_002760435.1 Clostridium sp. LS | reverse complement strand
TACTGTTCTCACTTATTATCTTATTCTTATTCAAATTACATCTTGACAAAGAATACCAAATCCCCCCATAACAGCAAAACATTACTTTATAGGGCAATTTTATTATATTACAAATTACCATTTATTTCAACATTTTATACTTTAATATTAATTGTTTTCTTTCACTTTTGATAATAATAAAAAAGCTTAGCAAAAAAACTAAGCTTCTTTTGAAACATTTTTAGTATTAAATTTATCGTTATTATTCAATTTACATTAACTTTATTTTATTAATATATCCCTACTCCATTCAGGAACTATATCTCTTTTCCATTTTATTGTTCCATCACATATATAAGCTACATGGTTAAATTTATTTGTATTATCATATATATTTATTTCATTACACAGATTCAGCACTTCTTTCAAATTGTCCAGTGATTCATAATATCTTCTCTCTATAGCTTCATCTGGAATTCCATGTCCACCTTTTAATACCCTAATTCTAACTCTTTCTTTCGCAATATTAGGATTATCAACTCCAATATAATTTATAACTACATAGAAACCCTTTTGTCTTGCTTTTTCTATATTTTTAATTATACTTTTACCAGAAAGAGTAGTTTCCTGATTAAATGATATTTCATTTTTTATATAATAATTTATAAGCCTCACAGCTTCCCTTGCACATTTAATTTGAAGATTATTATCCTTCCATGAACCCACTCTTGCTACCATCTCATCAGTATTTATTCTTTTTTCATCCTTATTTCTTTCATAATAAATAGACTCATATATTGATGTTTTCCCAGCACCATTTACACCTGCAAATATAGTGTAAGTAGCCATCAATTTTTACCTATTACTCTTTCTTGTTCCTTTTGCAGTACTATCTCAGATAAAGCAATATAAAAATCTTGTTCTTCTTTTGTTTTAGCTTTTTTAAACAATTCCTTTAAATCTGCATATGAATATTTTAAAAATTGATTATACAAATTATTTTGTTCATTTATCTTTTCCATAGAAATTCCTCCGATAAATAATACTTTTATTATATTATATCCTAACCAATTATCAATATAAACATTTTATCCTAAGTTCTAATTCAACAAAAGCTTATAATTATAAAATAATTACTAGATAAAAACTGGATTCTTTACTTAAACATTTGTATCTTGTACTTTTATTCATAAGAAAGCTTTTCTTATAAAATTTTTAGTTTTCCATATATTTTTTACCTAAATTTTAGAATGCGAGGAAGTTTCTACTTACTATAAAATAAATACTAATCTAATTACTACAAGCTTGTAATATTAAAAATTTGCAACAATATTTGCAACAACTACAACAATAATTAGTAAAAATCAAAACTGCTTGTACTCGGCACCAGCCTTGATAACTAGGGCTTTTCAAGCATTAGTAGAAATTAGTAAAATGCCTATTTTATGAATCCGGCCAGCGGCACCATTAATTTTGGTGGATTGCTGTATTACTTGGCTTACGTGCCTTGTAGTACAGCTTTTTTTATTGGTTTGCAATAACTAGATTCTATATTACTTATCTTAAGTTGAAAAGTAGAGGTATTAATTTTCTTCTACTTTTCACATCCTACTTACTTTTTCTATTTTTAATGATATGTTTGCTAATGAGGCGTGGCTCGAGAGAACTTATATAATGTCAACTCAACCCACTTTCGTTTAGATAACATTCAATAATATCTTCGATCCCTTTTCGCCATCATTTTTACCATATTATATAATTATGATTTCAACTACCTAAGGCGTATCATTGACAACCAAAAGGTTGAGGGGATAGATGAAATTTTGAGTTAGAATTTCATTGACAGATATGTTATTGTCAATAAACTAAATTATTGAGCGGTTACGTCACAACATTTACAGTAGTAATAATTAGTAAATTAAAGAATACCACAAATCTGAAGAATATTAAGTATTAAAGAACCTGTTGCAACAACAAAAATTCCAATCTTCCAACCTAATTTACTCGTTTTAACATCAAGTCTATCTATTCTGTCCTTTAAATCTGTAAGTTTATCATAAACTTCTTTATCTTTATTTAAAATTTCTTCCTTTAACTCAACAATGGTATTTACTAACTTTTCCTTAACGGAATTGATTTCATCTGATAAATCAACTTCTACTTTAGATAAATCCTCTTTAACTAACGATATTTGGGCATTCACACTTTCCAAAAGCGAGGAAATATTATCCTTGATTATTTCACTATCTTTATTAGTAGTGTATGTTAAATTGGATAATTCATCTTTTAACTGTTTTGTTGTATCTGCATACTTTTTATCCAATGTACTATTTTTTTCTGTCAATGCTTGTTCTTGCTGTTTCAAAGAATTTTCAAGACCTTTTATTTTATCTGTATTATCACTTGTTTCCTGTTCAAGCTCATTATTCTTTTTCTGTTGTTCTTCAAAAGCTTTGTCATGTTTTAACAACTTTTCTGAATGGGAGACTATTATGTTATCCTGCTCCCCATCATGTTTTTTAAGGTCACTTATTTTTTTGTTGTGCTCAGCATATTTTTGTTGGTGCTCTTTAAGGAATTTATCATGTTCTGATAATCTTTCAGAATGGGATGATATTAATCTGTCTTGCTCTTTATCTTGTTTTTTCAATCCTTCTATTTGCTTATCATGTTCAAAATATTTTTGTTGTTGCTTTTCTAGAGTTGCCTTATTTTCCAAAATGCTTTTTGTATTTGTAGCAATCTTTTTATCCCGCTGCTCATCCATTTGCCCGATATTATCTAACTCTCTATTTATACTCTCAAGTTGTTGTTGATGTTTTTTCACCTTACTTGTTAATGCAACTTGTTTACTCATGATATCTTCTTGAGCTTTAAGTTGTATAATAACATTCTTTAATTCTTGCCTTGCCAAGTCAGAGATTTCTTCTTCTGATGCACCCTTTAGTTTTAACTCTAATTCTCTTACAACACTTCTGTTCATTGCAATGTTACTTACACCTAGACCAAATAAAAACTTTGTAATTTCAGTAAGTTTTGTCTGATACTCAAAAGAAACTTTCTGTGCTTCTGTTGCTGTCATTAGCCCCTCTGCTAAACCTTTGGATGCTGACTGGAGCAAATTAATTGCTTCTTTTTTACTATAATCAAATAAACCCATTTTTACCTGTGCAGTTTCGGCTTTTTTCTTCGCTTCTACTGCCATATTTACTGCCTTTTGCACATTGGTTTCTAAGATAGCAAGTTTATCAAACTGTGAGGAAAGTACAGAAGGCAGTTCTTGTGATTCTATGGTCCTTATATCTATAACATTTACTTCTTCAATCATACTTCATTACTCCCATTCAATCAAATCTGACAGTTCTTTTGCGAAGTGATCATCCTTCGCTTTTATCTTATCAATGTATTCTCTTCTTTTTACTGAACCTTCTTTTATTTCATTCCATGTATCTACAAAATTTTCTGCAGTTCTCTCCATAATAATATAGACTTCTTCTATTGCTTTATCGGTATTTTCTGCTGCAATCCACATATCAGCTTCTTTGTAAAATACTTTTGCATTTAATAATTGTAATTCCTCTCCTCTTAAGCGTATTCTCTCATTTTCCTTTTTACTTTTCTTTATGCCCATTGCTACATCAGTAGAAACGGCAATAGCAAAACGCCCAACACCAACAAAGTTTACCCTTAATATAAAATTACCCAAAGTTGCCGGATTAAAACCACCAGACTTAATTACAGCACGTATACCTGCATCTGCCAAGTCTATGGCTGTAAATGTGCCTGTTGCAATTGTCAACATTCTAACAATAGTTCTATTTTTAAATGGTAATGTCTTCTTCCATTCAATATCCTTGAAACTTTCCTTTTCTTTTAATTGCTGTATTAAGCGACGAAGAAAATAGAAACCTCTTACCAAAGCTTCATTAACAACAACAGGAATAGCTTGTCTTCCAATTTCATGCCCTACAGCTAACTCACTGCGTAAATCAAATCTATTCTTTTCAAAAAAATCTCCAATAGTCTTAGGTAAACTCGTCTTGTTAATTCCTGGAATTGCAGAGAATTCTTTCAGCAAAGCCATTATAGGCCCCGGAATACCCATTCCTGCTCCTGCATTATCACTTGAACCCGCCATATCACTAACTAAATGCATTGCCCAGTTTATTACGCCACAGAAAAATTTAGATGGTATATCATTCCCAATAAGTATAATAGTTTCTGTATTCCCATTTTTCTTTCTTTGCAATGAGATAGGCACATCAATTTTTATATTTTCCCCATATTTGTTTGTAAAATAACCAGTCTGAGTAAATTGAGTTATAATCGAAAAAATTAATCCTAAAAGACTGGGATGGTGTGCCCAGTCATCTAAATGATGGCTTATTCCATTTATTCCGTAGTGATCACTATTCCAAACACCATCACTTGGAATATGATACTTATCTTCTAAAAATTTAATTGCACCTTTTAATGGATTTTTACCTTCATATGCTTCTGGATCAAATCCATTTTTCTTTGCTATATCCATTACAAAATTATTTACTTTCTCATTACTCCATTCTTTACCTCTGTCAAGTGAAAATTCACCCACATAGAAAATATCAATGGCGCCTGCAATAATACCACTTGCAACAGCAATAGTATAATCTAACCCATCAGCATGATTAGTTAATCTATCAATTTCTGTGTTTAATTCTTCAACCTTTTGGTTAATTACCGCTAACCTTTCATCAACTTCAGCAATACCATTATAAATTTCAACTTTTCTTTTATCAGAAAAATCTATAGGAGTTATCATTTCAAACTCTATTTCTTTTAAATCAGTTGAAGTTTTATTCTCATACACATCATTAGGTATAATAGTGTAATCATCTATTTCTAACTTAATTAAAGGTTTCTCTTGAGTTGTTGTCAACATATTAAATCTCCTTTTGACAAATAAATTATAGTATAAAGTTGTCTTTCATTTATACCGGTATATTTAAGTTTTTACAAATTATTTAATATCCGTTTTGCTTAATATTTTTTTCAACCAATAAGTAGTTCCGCCAGCAATTGTTCCTATTGGTCCAATCACTCCTAAACCTATTATTCCGATTGGTGCTAATAATCCTGAAAACATTGAGGCAAGAGTAGCTCCAGCAACTCCTCCAGCAGCAGAAATTGAAACTGCTGAAATGGCTTCCTTCAAATTGTTATAATCTTCTTCATCAAACTCATCCGCTTTATCAAGTAAAATAGTGACCGCTTGTGGAAGTACTGTATTTTTTTTGTTATGGGCAATCTCATAGTCTAATATTGCTCGAATAGCTATATATTGTGTAAGATTCATAGGAGTCTTTTTGTTTTCTAAATTACTGATTGTTTGTTTAGTTACACCTATTTTTGAACCAAACTCTTCAGCTGTCCAACCAGCTATTTTTCTAATAGCCATAAGATTTTCTTGTAAATGATTTATTTGTATTTGATTATTTTTTTCCATGATCTACCTCCTAATAATTTACTACTATATATAATATTTATATTTAAGTCAAGTATTTTTACTTAAATAAAATTATTTTTCAAATCATTATATCTACGGTCTATTGCCACCTGATATTCATAAGGAGTATATTCCAATTTATATTTTCATTATTATTCATATAAATAAACCTCCATTGTTAAAATCTATACTGATTTTAACAATAAAGGTTTGAGTCACTCAATCCTACTTCAACTTGTTCTTCAATTCTACTATGATACTACAAAATATGTATCAACGTATGATACCATTTGGTCTCCTAGAGTAAGATAATAATATACCGGTATTAAGTAATTTGAATAAAATAGTCTTTTCGATTCAGCCTTATTATTTTCCAAAGCTGTTATCAAACTCTGTTGATTCCTTATGCTTATAATATAGCTTTCAGCTACAAATGAAATCTCTTCTGAAAAATATATGTCTGGAAAAGAATCTTTATATGTATTTTTATGATTTTCTAAGTTTGTTCTAATAATATTTAATTGTTGAATGTAATTTTCTAAATCTTTATATGTATTTTTTAGTTGTTCTTCCGTTGAACTCTCAGCTATTTCTATAACAGTTAAATTTGCTCTTATTTTTTTCATTTGTTGTAAGTTTTGAATAATATCTACTTTGCCTTTTAAGTCCTCTACTTTCGGACCGTATGGTGCATTTTGCCTTGTTGTTGGCTGCGCATAAGCTACATTAGTTAGAGTTATTGTAATAAGTATCATAAACATTATTACTCGCCTTATTTTTCTTTGCATTATTATTCAACTCCTTTTTCCATAATTATTCTAAATTAAATTCGAATGGTATTTAAACAGATTATATATATATCTTTTGTTTTTTCACAAATTATTCTCTATAAAAATTAACGTAAAATTTCCTGAATTTTAATTTATGAAAAAAAGTTGAGACTAATATAAGAAAACATATAAATTTGCCTATATTAGTCTCACGAATTATTATTAAAATTATAGAATCAACTAAGTTGAATATTTAGTTAAATGTAATATTGCATTCTCTTTAAAATTTTAATCTGAATTATACTTATATATTTTTAATTAATAAAATTTCACAAATTCAGCAGTCGGCTTTCTATATCCTCTAAGATAAAGATCCATTTCTTATAGCTTCATCATGCTTAAAATTTTCTCCCCAGCCTTCATAGATACTATTAATAGTATCTATCATGATTTTATATTCAGCTTTATCAAGCATTCCTAACATCATGGATCCTTCATAGATTGTATCCGCAGATTATTCTGCTATTCATAAGTTTTCAGATTATTATTTTCCTAATAATTCATTCACTAATGCTCTATTACTTTCTACGCATTGGCCGCAACCAGTACCTACTTTTGTTACTTCTTGCACTTCTTCTACCGTGGCAAAACTGTTGAATGAATTTCTTCCTTGGTGAGTTCGAGCTAAATCGATGATTATTGCCTAATTCGATTTTTTCTCTGCTGGAGAGCGCAATGTCTATTTATGAATTAATCCAAGTTCAATCATACTTTTTGCAGTTGCCACGATTGCTTCTTCTGCTGACCTTGGCTGCCAGCCAAGTAACTTTTTAGCTTTTGCATTGCTACAAGCTGTGTTTTGTCCTAAGAACGTTGCTGGCATGCGCAAATCCTTTTTAAAAATCGCCATAAATTTAATTACAAAATCCGGCAGTGCCTTAGTAGATACTTTTTTTGCTGTACTTCCTAAGTATCTCTGCAAAATTTCCGCTTCTTCTTTATATGTCAGATTTTCACCCGTGGTAGCAATAAATCGCTCTCCCGCTGCTTCTGGACATGTCATTGCAAGCAAATGTAATTCTGCTACATCTCTCACATCAACGTAATCAAATCCAATATTTAAGAGGAATGGCATATTCCCGCTGAGCATCGCACGAATAATCTGATTAGAGTGAGAAAAATCCTGTCCAAGTACAGGTCCCATGACCGCCACAGGATTAACAGCAGAGAGTTCTATATTCTCTTTCTTTGCAAATTCCCAAGCCGCAAGCTCTGCCATAGTTTTTGAACGTTGGTATGCATCAATATTGCCTGACAAGTCAGTCCAATCTTCCTCTGTGAAAATCTCCTGGTGGGATTTATGGCCTGCAAGCACTGCCCCGGAAGCAGAAGTTAGGACTACACGTTTAACACCTGCCGCTTTCGCTGCCTTCATCACGCGCAATGTACCATCAACCGCCATTTTCACCATTTCATCACCATCATCAGGACGTGTGGCTGGTGTTGGTGATGCCACATGAATAACGTAAGTCGCACCAGTTGCAGCCTTCATCCAGTTTATATCACTTGTCAAATCTGTCTGTATAAACTCCAGATTTTCAAAATCAACTGCTCCGCCTTGTGCAAGCATCGACTTAACCTCATCCTGGCGTGACAATGTACGAAGTGTTGTACGAACTCGATATCCCAGTTTCAAAAGCTTTAATATTATATGTACGGCAATGAAGCCGCTGCCGCCTGTTACTAAAACTAATTCTTTTTCCATAATTAATTCCCCCTCACTAAAGTTTCACTTGTAACCTCTGTGCCATTAGCATATACTATTACCAAGATGAAATCAACACAGAAACGATCATATGTGACAATAGGGGAGGTATTGTAATGGCAGCAACAAATCACTCGCAAGCCATCAAAAAAGATACAAAGGATTTTATAACAACAGCTATGCTGCAGTTGCTTGCAACAGCAAAGTTGTCAGAATTGACAGTTTCACAAGTTTGTAAACGGGCAGGAGTAAGCCGCATGGCTTTTTACCGAAATTTTAACGATCTCGAGCAGATTTTGTATGAGTATTACCAACCAAAGATTGCGGCTGTATTTTATACGATTCAGCAGAATCCATCCTTCTCTGATAAATTTAATATCCAATTGAAGTTTTTCAGCACCTTTAGTGATGATTTACTTTCATCTGTTGACCGTGGATATGAACCAATTATTCAGAAAATTTTCATAGAAGAAATAAACAAATTTTATGCTCCTGATAGTGGTGAATACTGGACAACTTTCATGTCAGCAGGTGTTTATGCTGTTTGGCGAAAGTGGTTTCTAAGTGGACAGCAAGAACCGCTTCAAGAAATAATGGAATTTTTCAAGCAATTTGATACATTAGAAAAGATTTTTTAAGACTTCTGCCTTTATCACTGATCGTACATTATCCTAAACGTTTTTGTTCTCACCTATTTATGAGCTTATTAAGTTTATAAAAAGTTTTCTATTTTATTTAATGTATAAATAAAATACCTATATTTCTATAGATGCTTTGTATAATTGTTATGATTTAAAATGCATTAATTATGTTCACCTATATCTTTTTGCAGAAATCGCTCTCCTATGGCTTCTGAAGGTGTCATTGCGAGCAAATGTAAGTCTGCGACATCTCGCACATCAATGCAATCAAAGCCAGCTTTTAAGAGAAATGGCATTTTGCCAGTCAACATCCCATGAATAATTTGGCTGGAGTATGAAAAATCCTGACCTTTCACAAAATAACTACTAGAAAGACCAACTAAATTGATTTAATAATTTAGCTTTGATATAATATTATAAAAAATAAGGAGGATACAAATGTTTGAAGAAGATAGCTACGAAGAAGATGTAAAGTTATTTGAAAAAGTGATTTCTGCACAAGCAGAAGAATTATTATCTAATAAAGACTTAGCTGTTGTTTATATTGGTCGTGCAACATGCCCATTCTGCCGTAAATTTGTTAAAAAATTAAGTAGCTTGACTAATAAAATTAACATAACTATTTACTATGTGGATAGTGATAATTTTTCAGACAATTTAATTAGCTCATTTAGAGAAAAATATAATATTGTAACTGTACCAGGATTTATTGTTAGTAAAAATAGAGAAATAGAGGTTCGTTGTGATTCTTCAATTACAGAAGAAGAAATATTAGATCTGTTAAAATAAATAGTCAACTAATTTAATTGCTATAAACTTAAGATACGCTGATTATAATAATGCAAAAAATGTGATAGTACTTTTCTATGGTAGAAGTAAAATATCCTAGTAAGGCATGAATAAGCTTTACTAGAATATTTTAATACGTCATTGTAGTTCAAATTCTGCTGTTACATGTGAATAACCTATTGAGTTTTCAATTTCCGCTAATATTCTATATTTTCCTGCTGTTAGCTTATTAAAATCTTTTAGTATGCTTAATCTACAAATAGCCATACCTGTTCCTTTTGCTGGCAAAATTGCTGCTAAATCATTAAAACTAGTATCTTCTGCAAACTCTAAATTATGCCACTCATTATTTTCAAACTTATCTATTTGATAATATGCTCCACCATATCCACTTTCTAAATTCGTATTATTTGTTATATCAATTCTAATCTTTTCTGTATTAAGAGGATACACATTTTTTTCAGTCTTCATAGTAATATCTTGTAATTGTGATTTACCTTTAGTTGTATCTAAAGCTCCGTCTACGCCCAAATAATATCCATCAACAATTTCATCCCTTGCTAGAGCCCCTTCAAAGCTAAAGTAATAATACTTTCCATTAACTAATTTCCAGCCTTTAGATGCACTATTTTCCTTATACAATGTATCTCTCACTTCTATAGGATAGCCACCTGTTTTCAACGTATTTTTAAATTCATTAATATCAAAATTTTTATCCTTATTATCTGTAACATTTTTTGAATTTAATAAATTATTTGATGCAGCTTGAATCCATGCACCGTCAGAGCCTAATTCGTATCCATCTATAGCTGTATCATGTGCCATATATCCATCTTGTCTAAAATAATACCATTTTCCATCAATCTCTTTCCAACCTACTGACCATGAACTTCCTTCTTTATTCCACCAACCGTTTGAATCCTGTTTCCATTCTGCATTTGCTCTTATAGGATATACTGTCAACATTGAAACTACCGCTAATGAACTAGCTATTACTTTTACTAATTTGCTTTTATTCATTTTTGCCCTCCACTTCCACTTAAACCTTATTTCCCTATAACATACAATTATTTCATGCTTTTTTGGTACCGCCCCACTCACTTTTCAAATAATTAATATTTCAAAGAGAACTTTTATAGACGGATATGATATTAAAATAGTAAGCAAATTGCATGCCACAAGACATATTAACGACTATTATAAAGACAGATAGGTTTATAATATGGTATTTATGGGTAAACTGTGTTTTAATAAAGGAGGTGCTATATTGGAAATTAAAAAAATCCTTGAAATCCTTATAATGGTTTTACAAGGCTTATCTATAATAATCATAGTTTGGGGAGTTTTTCTTTGCCTAATAAACTTTATTAAGGTGGAGATCTCCGTTCATAATAGAAAAGATGCAATTCAAAAGATTACATCTACAAAAAATTATTTAGGTTCTTATATACTATTGGGGCTGGAAGTTTTAATAAGTGCAGATATTATAGATTCTATATTAAATCCTACGATTCATGATATTTTAAGGCTAGCTGCTATAGTTATAATTAGAACAGTAATATCTTATTTCCTAAATAAAGAAATGAAAGCCACTGAAAAAAATCAATAAGCAGTACTATAAATTTCATTTATTTATGGTAAGGTTCACCGTATCAGTAGCAGAAAACACTAAAAACACAAAATAGACACCTTTGTTATTTTAATTTAAATTTGAAACCTTATATTAACTCTTCATCATTTGTTCACTCAGGTCTATAAAAGCTCTTAATGCCCTTGAAACCCACTTATCCCTATGATATACCATTTGCGTAGCCAAATAAAAGGAATCTTCCCACCAAGGAAGTTCTATTAATTGCTTTCGTTTCAACTCCTCCGCAGCAGCAATCTTTGGAAGCAGCGTTATTCCAAGTCCACTCATTGTCAATTGTTTAATTGATTGAATACTTCCCATTTCCATTATTGATTTTGGAGTTACCCCAGCATCATTGAGACTTTGTTCAAAAAGATTTCTGTATCCGCAGCCTTTTTCTGCAACAATTATGTTGCAATCAGCTATATCTTCAGGATATACATGTTTTTTGAAAGTAAGTGGATGCCCTGGAATTGCTAATAAAACTAAGGGTTCAGGAAATTCCAATTCTGTAATTAACTCAATATCATTAATTTTCTGACCAATAATAAAAGCAACATCGATCTGATTTTCTCTTATCAATGTTTTACATTTATTATTGCCTTCCATTTTTAAAAGAATTTCAATTTCCGGATAACGGTCATGAAATTCTTTTAATAGCGGAGGAAGCCTTACAGCACAAAGTGATTCATTAGCCCCTATCGTCAAAGTTCCCTTTACTACATCTGATGTACTTAAAGTGCTTTTTGCTTCATCACAAAGCTTAATTATTTGTTTAGCATAAACAAGAAACTGTTCCCCTTCTGAAGTCAAAGATATATTTTTCCCTAATCTTTCAAATAAATTAACGCCTAATTCTTTTTCCAACTGTTGTATCTGAGCAGTGATAGCAGATTGCGAATATCCTAGTTCAAATGCTGCTTTTGTAAAATTACTCAGCTTAGCCACGGTAATAAATGCATTTAATTGACGAAATTCCACTTGTATATACCTCCAAATCAATCATTTATTTTGATTGTTACAATTTAAACTATTGATTTCACTAATTATTATTAGCATGATATCATATTGTTACTATCTTTTCAAATTTAATCATTAAGGAGGTCAGCTATGTTCAATTTATCTGCACTTTTATCTTATGTTCTTGTTTCAACTTTTACGCCTGGTCCAAATAATATTATGTCTATGACAAATGGTACTAATTTTGGATATAAAAAAACATTGAAATTTGTTCTAGGTTCTACAACTGGTATGGCTGTGATCATGTTATTGTGTGGTTATCTTAACTTATTTTTATTTAAACTTCTTCCTAACATAAAGTTGTCTATGGAGGTATTTAGTTCAGCATACATAATATATTTAGCTATCAAGATACTCAAAAGTAATTTTAACCCAAATGCAATTAATGATTATAGCATCAACACATTTAAATCTGGAATGCTTATGCAATTCATGAATCCTAAAACAATACTTTATGGTATAACGGTGACTTCAATTTTTATAATCCCCTACTATAAATCGAGCATAATATTATACGTATTTGCTATATTCCTCGCATTCGTAGGATTTATATCGATGTCCTGCTGGACTCTTTTTGGGGCATTATTTCAAAAAATTCTTAGTCGTCATAGAAAGTTATTCAATATTGTTATGGCATCTCTCTTGGTATATTGTGCATTATCAGTTCCCGACTTTAAACTTCTAATTCATTTATCTGATGTCTAGCCTCTGTAACACTCCTACTTCTGTAAGTGTGAGATAACAGCGGCACGACCCTAGACGAGGTACCCCTTGAGGGTACATTGTGACCCTTGAGGTTATAAGTTCAACCAAGATTCAGATGGGGATCAACCCCCACCTGAATCAAGTTTCACTTGATAATTTTTTGTACCATGAACACAACGAAAGGAATGATGTTTAAAATGAAGGTTTAGACAAGGTTCAGATCTTCATACAAATATATTTTCTCAAATGCAGATAACAAAGTTCTTTGAAAAATATGATGCTAAAGCACATATAGAAAAAATATAACAATTTATAAAAACAGGAGGGATGCTATGCTTAATGCAATTAAGGCTGACTTTCCTAAAGAAGTTGAATATATTGAACCTAAGGGAGGCTTTTTTCTCTAGGTTACACTTCCAGCTTATATGGATAGCAAGGATTTATTAAAATATGCATTAAAAAATGGTATAGCTTTTATTTCAGTAGAAGCATTTTTTTCAAATGGTGGTCATAAAAATACCTTACGTTTGAACTACACAAGTATTAATGAAAATAAAATAAAAGAAGGTAAAATTAAAAGTTCTTTAAACTCTTCAAAAGAAATATTTGATAACAGAAAAGCTCCTCTTCCTAATGGTGCTGCTCCTGCTATTGACGGATAAATTATATTATATTTTAAACAGTATCCATTTGCACCCTTCCAGATCATACTTAAGTTCAAATATTTTTTCTTGATTATTGATAACAGCAGTACAAGTATATATAAGCATTTTATTACCACATAATTTTTCTAAATCAATAC
>NZ_AUUU01000241.1 GCF_002760435.1 Clostridium sp. LS | reverse complement strand
TAATACTCCAGCCTTCCAAGCTGGAAAGGTGGGTTCGATTCCCACTACCCGCTCCAAAAAACAACTGATATCAGTTGTTTTTATTTATATACAAATGAATATGCACTTGTAGTTCAGTTGGATAGAGCGTTGGACTTCGAATCCAGAAGTCGTGAGTTCGAATCTCACCAAGTGTACCAAAAAAGTAGTAATACCAACACTTTAGTGAAAGACTAAAATGTTGGTATTTTTATTTTGCCCCTTATAAAGCCGTTATAAAAAAACAGGCATTAATCAGTCTGCATACTCTTTAGTTCATTAATTAATGATTTTACATGAAGATGAACAATCATTTAAGCAATTGCTAGAGATAGTTGAAGAATATTATGGACTAGATGATAAGATATTTTAATATGCTTTATTTTTAATAATTTTATATGAAATAAAATGAAGTATAACACTAAATATATAGTTTGGGTATACTTAACATATAGAAAAATATTATTATGACTGGAAAGACAATGGCCATTTATATAGACAACTATAGCTGGTGTATCAATATCAATAAAAGATAGAATTATGAAGAAATATTAAGAAATATAAGAATGATTTTAGAAAATAGTAATGGTATAAATAAATGAATGGGTAGTATAGATGATAAGATAAAACACGTCGCTGAGAGCGGAAAACAACTTAAATGAATATCTGAAAAGCTCTGAAATAAAGAGTTGAAAAAGAATTTTAAAAAGTTGTTGACAAGCTCGAAAGTAGATGATACACTAAACAAGCTGTCGAGAGCGACAGAGACTTACAAAAGTAAAACAACAAAAGTTGTGAAAGAAAATGGTCTTTGAAAATTGAACAGAATAATATAAATACATTTAAGTAAACCAGCAATTC
>NZ_AUUU01000240.1 GCF_002760435.1 Clostridium sp. LS | reverse complement strand
ATTATTCATCATTCGTTATTCATTACTAATAAAACGTGGCGCAGCCACTTTGTTCTTGGATTTACTTATACATAAGTTTGAAATGGCTCTAAGAAAGTAAAATTATGTTATAATACTATTAGGGTAATTGACTCATGGTAATATATGATGATATTAGTGAAAGCTAACCAATGTGAGTTGAGCAGATCCTATAAGTATTTAAATGGATTGTATAAAAAAGGAGGAGAGAACTATGGGAGAAATGGGAGAATTTATTATTAGATCAAAGGATAAGAGGGTTAATCTAAAAGATTTTAATTCAGATTATACAGATGAACTATTAAAAAAAGATATAGAAGAAGAATATCTTAAGCTAAAAGAGAGGTTTGTTGAGCTTCAAGATGTATTTTATGCAGCTAAAAAGTATAGCCTATTAGTTATACTACAAGGGATGGATTGTAGTGGAAAGGATGGTACTATTAAAAAAGTATTAAATGGAGTAAATCCTAATGGGTTTAGCGTTGAAAATTTTAAAGAACCAAATTCAGAAGAATTAGGTCACGACTATCTTTGGAGGATACACAAAAAAATGCCAATGAAGGGTAATATCATGGTTTTTAACAGGTCATACTATGAAGATGTTCTTGTTACACGTGTTCATAAAGCTATTGATGATGATACTGCTTATAGTCGACTTAAGGAAATTAATGAATTTGAGAAATATCTTGTTAATAATAACATAATTGTATTAAAGTTTTTTTTACATATATCAAAGGAATTTCAAAAGGAAAAATTGGAAAATAGATTGAAGTTGCCAGAAAAGCATTGGAAGTTTTCAGAGTCAGATCTAAAAGAGAGAAGATTTTGGGATAAGTATCAAGAATGTTATTCAGATGTACTTTCTAACTGTAGTACAAAGGAAGCCCCATGGTATGTAATCCCTGCCAATCATAGGTGGTTTAGAGATTATATTGTGTTGAAGAATATTGTTAACACCCTGGAGGAGTTAAAATTGGAGTATCCACCTTTAAAGGGAAATATACAAGAATTGATACAGGAATTGAAAGAAAGTAGATAAAGATGAATAAAAAGCTTATAGTGAATTATGGGGGATGAGAACAATGAAAATAAAATTTTGTGAAGAAAATAAAGGCAAGAAAAAAGTCATAAATTTAATTAAAGAAAATTATCCAGATATTGAAATTTCCAAGAAAAAATGTTTAGGGAAATGTAAACATTGTTCTGAACAACCAATTGCCATGGTAAAAGATAAGTTTATAAAAGGAAAAGATTCAGAAGAATTATATGAAAAAATAAAGAAGGAACTATAATTTTCCATTTATGATGATTTAGAGATAGATTTTAAATTATTTGATGTGTAAATTGAAGAATTTTTTAGCTGAGATTTTCTATATTTAGAAAATCTCAGCTTTAATTATTCTATGTAATTTTATGCTATAATAAACATAAAAAATGGAAAGTCATAGAAAGAGTGAACAAAATGAAAGAAACTATAAATAGAATAAGAAAATTTAGAAACGATAGAGATTGGAATCAATTTCATACTCCAGCAAACCTATCTAAAGCAATTTCAATTGAAGCTGGCGAACTTTTAGAAGAATTCCTATGGGATGAAAAAAACTATAATAAGGAACACGTTTTAGAAGAACTTGCGGATGTTATGGTTTATTGTATACATATGGCTGATGCTTTAGGTGTTGATTTAGAGGAAATAATAAATGGCAAGATGGATAAAAATGAAAAGAAGTATCCAGTTGAAAAAGCAAAAGGGAATAGTAAGAAGTATACTCAGCTATAAGGAGTTAGGTTTATTCTCAAACCAGTTATTCCCATTACGATGTTGAAATGTTGATTGATGGGAATTCGAATGAGATAAATGGTACATATTGCGATTGTTTAGGTTTCCTTACATTGGTAAATATCGTTATAAGGGCGATAAGGAAGGAAAAATAAAATTACATAAAAATAAAGCTATTGTTTTAAATGACTATTTGAAAAATAATAATCTATCATTTATAAAAGGTAAAAAAATTTTAGAAGATATTTCAAATAAAGTTTTGGAATTAGATAAACTAGGATGCATTTTATAAGCTGAGATTTTCTTATATTTAAAAAATCTCAGCTTTTTAATATAATTAATAATTGAAATTGTAAAGACTATCTATTAGTCGGAGGAACAAATTGAATCATAAAATAATATATGAAAATATTAAATTACTTTATTAAATTAGCACCTATTTCAAAAGCTTTTTGACAATCTATAGGAAATTGAACTTTTCGATGTTCTGCTTTTGCTTCTTCGGGAAAAGCATCAGATTTATATTTTGAATAATCATCAAATTGATAAGTATAATTACTGTACATTATTTGCGGTTTTGTAAATATACGTTCTATAGAAGATTCCATTTTTTCGAAGGTTAATTTGTAATTGGCCATTTCCATTACTTCTTCTGAAACATTCATTGTATAAATAAATGCTGTTGGCATCTTCTTTGGTGCAATTGAAGTATAATTTTTAACATACTCAAAATTAGGGAATAATAATCTTTCTAAAAATGATTGTAATTGACCAGTTATACTGCCGAAATAAACTGGAGTTCCAAAAATAATTCCATCAGCTTGTGATAATTCTTCTAAAATTTCATGAAGATCGTCTTGCACTGCGCATTTTCCATAACTTGTACTTCCAAGTCTTTTACAAGCAAAGCAACTTTTACATCCAGTATAGTTTAAATCATATAAATTGATTATTTCAGTTTCAATTTCTTTATCTTTTGCTGAGGCTTTTACTCCTTCTAAAGCTTTTTGAAGTAATGTAGCTGTATTTTTGTTTTTTCTTGGACTTCCATTAATAGCATAAACTTTCATAATAGCGCTCCTTTTATTGAAATTAATTTTATATTATTTTTAATATCTTCTGTTATAATAATAAATTAGAAGGATATAAATGTACAAGTATGCAGTTTTTTCTGTGCTAGTATAAAATATATACTATTGAATTATATGGAGGTGTATTTATGAAGAAGGATACTAATTGTGATACAGTATTTTCTAATGATAATATTTATGAGAAACAATGCCCTGTTATATATGCACTTGATATTGTAGGGCAAAAATGGAGGCTGCCAATCATGTGGTATTTATCAGAGAAGGAGCCTGTTAGATATAATGAATTAAAACGGAGAATTAAAGGTATAACGAATATGATGCTTACGAAATCTTTGAAAGAATTGGAAGAACATAATCTTATTATTAGAATTCAATATGACACTATTCCTCCTAAAGTTGAATACTCTCTAACAGAAAGAGGAAAAGCGTTACTTCCCGCATTAAATGAATTGAATAAATGGGGACAAGAACAGCTAAAACTTGATAAGTGTAAATAAAAATATCTTATTACATTGTAAAAGTGGAGAATTAGTCTATGGCTGGATTTCAAATAATATTTCTTATTTTTTTCGCTTCTATAATTTTTCTAAGTATAAGTAGATATATTAAGAATGAAAACTCACCAGCTATATCTACTAAAACACAGCTTATTAAGAAAAATTTTAGCCACTACAAAAAATGTAGTGGCTAAAAATATTGATTATGTATTAATTATTTATTATACTCATTTTCAATTAAAAAATCTCCTAAATCTTTGTCTAGATTTGTTATATGATTTTTTAACCAATCGGTTAGTTTTTTCTGAATATTTAAGGCTAATACTGCTGATGTTCCTTGGGTTTCAAAAATTCTTCTAAATTCTTTAAGATCACTTTTAAATTCTTCATGTTGTTTATGCTGTATATCATATAGGGGATAATTTATTTTTGTTTGAATTTCTTCTTCTTCATTAAAATGCTTAACTACATATTCCTCAAGAAAATCTAGAGTTTTAATTACTTCTTCATCGCCTTTTCCTTCTTCAATAGATGCCAGTAATTGGTCCAAACGAGCAATTAACTCTTTATGTTGATCATCAATGCTATCAATGCCTATATTTAAAGTCCAGTCCCAATCTAAATACATTAAAATCACCTTCCGCAAACTATTTTTTTATCTTACAAATATATATTTCTAGATATTTTATAGAAAACCTCTTTGTATCAGGAATTATTTATAACTTTATACCTTTTAGAATATTATTTTTAATATATTGAAAAGTTTTATCTTCTCCTTCATTGGCGAGCTTACTAAGCAAGGTTTCTAAAAGTTCTCTCACCTCATTATGTAAGACGTAATAATGTTTTCTGTCCTCATAATAGTTAAGTGGACTTTCATCAGTATATTTTTCTTTTAAATAATTTTTTGAAGCGCAAACTCTATCTATAAACATTTCTACAACATATTTAATCGGCATTTTCATTCCCGTTAATCCATCGGCTTCGTTTATTCCATAATCAATCCAATATTCAAAATGATGCTTATTCCTGCCCTTATGATGCAGCCATGCTGCTGAATAGCCTTCAAAAGTTTTTTGAACGCTATTAGGACTCACATATCCTCTATAATACTTTATTCCAGCTGAAAACTCCACAAATGAATATTTAGACATATCATGAAGTAATCCTTGTTTATATAAACCTACTTTAAAACAATATTTCATAACTAATATTTTATGATTTGTTATAGTTTTAAAATGATTAACAATATTCATAATGTTTATTTTCTCCTATTAATCTAAAATTACTTTAAACAACTTGGACAAGTTTAATAATATTATATATTTTTTATGCTTAAACATAAAGGAGTATGATGTGAGTAATTTTAATACTTTATTTCTGAGCAATGCTCTTTGGGGATTTTGAAGAAATATTATTAATAAATATAAAATATGGTAAATTGGTGAATTTAGAGATATAATGTATATAAATGTAATTAGTTAAAGCGAAATCCTTTTCGCTTTAATAGTTTAATAGGAAATGGGATGATTAATTATGGATTTGGGAAATGATTTTTTCTTAAATGAAGCACAGAAGGTAGGGAAATTAGGAATTTTTATTTATGATATAAAAAAAGATATATGGAATAGTTCGGAGGTACTTAATGAATTAGCTGAAATTGATGATAGCTGCGTAAAGGATTTTAAAGGCTGGTTAAATACTGTTCATCCTAGTCAAAGAGCAGAGATGGAGTCATATGCTAAGGAAATAATTAAAACTGGGAAAGATTTTGATAAGGAGTTTAGAGCGGCATGTCAAAATGATGAAATAGAAAAATGGGTAGTAGGAAAAGGAAAAGTATTTTTTGATGAGTTTGGTAACCCAGACAAAATAGCAGGCATTGTTCATGATGTTAGTGAAATTAAGAAAAGTGAAGAAAGATACAAAAAGCTTTATATGGAATTTCAACAAAAAGAAGCTCTTTTAGTATCTCTTATAAATTCGATTCCAGATCTGATTTTCTATAAAGATATTAATGGCGCATATTTAGGTTGTAATAAAGCTTTTGAAGACTTTGCAGGTATAAAGGAAAAAGATATTATTGGAAATACTGATGCTGATATTTTTGAGAAAGAAGATGCAGAATTTTTTGGATCAACAGATTTAAAGACGATGCAGCAAAGAGAACATATTAGATATGAGAACTGGGTTAAGTATCCAGATGGTAAATATGTTTTTCTAGATACATTAAAAACTCCATATTATGATTCTGAGGGCAATATTTTAGGACTTATTGGAGTAAGCAGGGACATTACCGAAAGAAAGAAGAAGGAGGAATTACAGAAACGTATCGAAGAAGAAAGAAGAAGGTTAAATGAACTCAAAGAGGCAGATAGGATAAAAACAGAATTTTTTGCTAATATGTCTCATGAATTAAGAACCCCAATAAATGTTATTTTTTCAGCTGTACAGATGGAAGAGATTATGTTAAAAGACTATTTAAGTGAGAACATTTCTATAGATAAATTTAAATACATAAATATGATGAAACAAAATTGTTACCGTATTCTAAGATTGATTGACAATTTAATTGATATAACAAAAATTGATAATAATTATTTTGAGATAAGTAAAAGTAATCACGATATTATAAACTTAGTCGAAAATATTACTTTATCTGTAGTTGATTATATTCAAAATAAAGGGATATCTATAACATTTGATACAGATGTTGAGGAAAGAATTATTGCTTGCGATCCAGAAAAGATAGAGAGAATTATTCTGAATTTATTATCAAATGCAGTAAAGTTTACTCCTTCTGGTGGTAATATAATTGTCAAAATAGAGAACAATACTAATGATATATGTATAAGGGTAAAAGATACTGGAAAAGGCATTCCGAAGAACAAACTGGATTCTATATTTGAACGTTTTGTACAAGTTGATAAGTCTCTTACCAGGACTCATGAAGGAAGTGGAATTGGACTTTCTATTGTTAAGAAATTAATTGAATTACATGGTGGAAAAATATCTGTAATAAGTAAAGAGGGACAGGGAACTGAATTTATTATGTATATTCCATGTAAGCTAGTTGAAAGTGAAGCTTGCGATAAAAGTGTATGCAATACTCAAATTGGTAAAAGCTTCATTGAAAAAATTAATATTGAATTTTCAGATATATATAATTAAAAATCGAGTAAATAACATTAACAAAGAAAAGCAGATGAAAAAATTCTTGATCATCTGCTTTCTAAATTATTTTATACTCATTTCACCAATACTTTCAGCATAATTTGTTACATCTGATGGTATCCATATGTCTGCAAC
The DNA here is from genome assembly GCF_002760435.1 of Clostridium sp. LS. Taxonomy (GTDB): domain Bacteria; phylum Bacillota; class Clostridia; order Clostridiales; family Clostridiaceae; genus Clostridium. Next base: position 15,085 of record NZ_AUUU01000240.1, on the reverse strand, counting down.
TTTAGTAAAGTAAAATATCCTATCATTTGTTGTTGAGCTCGCTTGTGCGTTATTAATTGAGGTTATAAGATTTGCAGCAAAAGCTTCCATAGCCTTCTGTTCACTAGTAATTTTACCTGATAATATTTGGCTTTTAGTAGTGTTTTCAGCTTCTGTAACTATTGAATTAAAATCTATTGATGTTGATGATACTTTAACTTGCGCTGAATTATCTGTTTTGGATACTTCCTCAAAGTTAGACGAATTTTTACTTATTGCATTTCTTAAAGCATCTAGTATTTCTTGAATTTTATCATCTGATAATGAAATACCTTCTTGTTTAAAATCATTTTTAAAAGTTTTAAAATCATTCTTATTCATATTCTTAATTATTCTCTCTCCAAATGCTTTAGAATAGCCAAGTCTTTCAATTGAACTACTATCTTCCTTAATTACTAAGTTCCAAAAAATCTTAGCACTTTCCCCTGGAGAAATACTTTCTTCATTAATATTTAAATCAGGATTTTCTTTATATATTGCTAATCGAGCTAATTTATATCCAAAGTTAGTTGGGTCGTCTGGCTCCCAATATTTGCTAACTTTTTTAAATTTAAATGTATATGAAGATTTTTCAGAGCTTACTTCTGCATTTTTTAATCCTTCTGCAAGCCTATTTAAATAAATTTCACTAAATTTTTTATTTTCTTCGTCAGTGCTTGAAAAATCCATCTTATCAGTTTCATCAAAAGCATCTAATGCAGCTTGTTCATCAATTTTTTTAAAATCACAATTGGTAGTTGAAATTTCCACTTGAGCTTCATCGCCGGATTTAGAAATTTGTTTTGTCTCATATGTGATTTTTGAAAGTGCTTCCTTAAAGCCTTCAGTTACTGAATTTAATTGATCATCTGAAGCTGAGCATCCAACCAAAAGAAGATTGCTTCTTAATTGTTCTTTTATTTTATTTTGATACTCACTTATAATTTTATCTTTATCAGAATCAGACATTCCGATTTTCTGAATATCTTTAGCGTCAGATTTGAAAATTAATGAACAGTAAATTTCTGCTGAATTTTTTGCTCCATTACTATCAAAGCATCCACTAAATAGCAAAATAAATGATAATACTATTAATAGTAAAAAACTAATTATTCTTTTTTTCTTCATTATTATTACCCCCATAATATCTTACTTTCATGAATAATTAACAAATTACATTATAACATCCAAATAATTTGATTTAAAGGTATTTATTTGAATTAATGGATGATTGTGACTAGATATATTTTAGAGAAATAATAAAATAACTTTTTATACTGGTGGTTCAGAATAAATTTTTTATTTATATGCAACCTAACACTAAGTATATAATTGAAAATAATTATATAGGTGGAGGGACAATAATGAGTATATTAAGAAAAATAATTGCATTAACATTGGTTACATTAGCTATTTTTATACTAAGTAGTGGAACTCAAATTAAATCGCTTTCTAGTTGGAGTTTAAATAATAGTAAAATAGCTAATGTTATAGTAATATTTTTTGAAACTGATGACCCGTATACTATGAGAGTTATAGAAAGTTTTAAAGAAATCGAAGGCAAAGAGCAGAATAGGATTAAATATACGTTTCCAAATCCTAAGAACAATATAGCTATAAATAGTGAAATATTAGTTGAGGCTTTACAAAGCGATTATGATTTATTTATATTATACTTGCCAGACACAAGGGAAAATGCTGTAGAAGACGTTATTAATAGAGTTAGACAAAGAAACAAACCATTAATACTAATGAATATTCCTACAGAAGTAGTGGCAAAAGTTTCGAAAATCTATGAAAAGGTTGCATTTGTAACGCCAGATTCTAAGAAGGCTGGTATCGCGCAAGGCAATATTATTGTTAACTTGTGGAATAGTAACAATAAACTTATGGATAAGAATAACGATAATGTACTGCAATATGTTTTATTAAAGGGTCCAGCAAATGATCCTCAGGTAGCTGATAGAACTAATTATGCTATCTCGACAATTAATAATTCAGGAATAAAAACACAAGAGATTTCTGTAGTAGGTGCTAATTGGTCTAGGGATTTAGCTAGGACTTCTATTGATAACTTGTTTCTCAAATATGATGGGAGCATTGAAGCCATTATTTCTAATAATGATGCTATGGCAATAGGGGCCATTGAAGCATTGCAAAAATATGGGTACAACAAAGGTGATAAGTCAAGAAATATAGTGGTTGTAGGAGTTGATGGATTGCCGGAAGCGAAAGATTTAATTGATAAAGGTATAATGGCAGGAACCGTTATTCAAGATCCAAAAGTTCAAGCTGAATTGCTGAATACCGTTGGAATGAACTTAATTAATAATTTGAAACCTACAGAAAATACAAACTATAAAATAGTTGATGGACAAATTATTATTCCATTCCCATATGATATATACACAGGAAAAACAAGTAATCCGTAAATATATAAAAACCCTTGAAAAGAATTTTATCAAGGGTTTTTCCTGCATTTAATAATTGGTTATTATTTCACGCTCTTTAACAGATATATATATAATATATTAGATAAAGTTATCCTTAGAATACTTTTGATTTATTGGCAAATATGTATAATATTTCGCCAGTCTATATCATTTATTCTAAAAGTTAAAAAGCGCCTTTTTCCTGTAGATACAAATTGCCATTAACACAGGGAAAATTAATGATAAAAGGATTGTCCATTGAAAACCAGAATCTATAATTGTATTAATGATAGAAATTACATTAATTGTAAAGTATGAGTATACTCCTATAGATTTCTTAAGTAAAATTAGAATAACTGCTATAGTCAATAATACTTCCAATACTATACTTATAATAATTTGAGAATCGGATAGTGGAATTGCAATTCCTTGTTTTACAAATGTATCTTTTTGTGTCAATAATATTACTGTTCCCAAGATGCCAAATGCAACTAAAATAAAATGAATAATTGATAAGATTATTATTCCAGCCCCTAATTTTTGTGGTTGTGATTGAGTTTGTGTTTGTTCCATAAGAAGCCTCCTTATTTTTTTTTATATAATATCATATATTGGGATTATTTTCAAATAATTACTGTCTTTTGTAAAGAACTAACCTTATTTACATGTTATAGCGGAGTTAAGAGGTAAGAGTGAATGCCCTTTAGGGATCTCCTGTGGGAAAGTAGGAGTTAAGGTTAAAACTTTTCGAGTTTTTCATAATTAATAAATTGCCTTACTATCTGTTAAAGTTTACCTAGAATTATTGTGAATTTAAATCATACTTTTTAACTACTCACTCTCACCTGTTAACTATTCATAAATTCAAATTTGATGAATATTATTTCTTAGATTGTACATAGATTTACATTTCTGGATTTTTAGCAGAAATACTATCATCTGTCTTAGTATTCTTTTGTTTAGTAAGTTCTGGCTCTTTTGCAGTGCTGTTATTAACTTTATTAGTTACTGGAGCCTGTGATAAATTAGTCATATTTATTTGGGAATTATTATTAGTAGCCATATTAGCTAAAATCATACTTAAAATTCCTTCCATAGCATTAGGAGTTTTTCCATCGGCACCGCCCATAATTACTGTTTGCGGAACAAGTGGCGATTTACTTATCTTTAAGGCTTCAGCAAACGCTGTTAACACACTTTGTTGAACTTGTAATTCTGGCCCACCATAAGCTTCAACTAAGGCTTTGGCAGCAGTACCTTTTGCAAGACCAACCTTTGTTTCTTGTTCTGCTGTAGCTTCAGCAACAGCTTTGATATTTAAAGCTTGTGCAGCACCGACTTTTTCAAGCTTGAAGGCTTCAGCACCAGCTTGTAACTCTACTTGCTTAGCATTAGCAGCAGCATTAAGTTCAGTAGCCTTTGCATTGGCGGCAGCTTCAGCTTCTTTTGTATATCTTAAAGCATCAGCTTCTTGGGTTCTCTTATACTTATCAGCTTCAGCAAGCTTTTGAGTTTTTAATGCTAATTGTTCAGCAAGCTTTAATTCAGATTTACCTTTGTTATCAGCAACTTCTATATCGATACTTGATTGAGTAAGTGCTGCTTGAGCTGCACTTTTAGCAACAGCTTCATTAAGTTCTCTTTGTTTTTCTGCTGATTTTTGTTTTGCTTCGTTAGTTTTAATTTCTTCTAATGCAACCTGTCTGTCTCTTAATTGGGCTAGGATAAGTTCGATTCTCTTATCTGTTGAAGATGCAGCAGGTGTACCGATTAATACTTCTTGTAATTCTAAATCATATAACTTAAATTTATCTTTCATTTCTCTTGAAGCCTGGTCTTGAATAGAACTTCTATCTTGAATCAATTCAATTAAGGTTTTAGTTTGTCCAATATTTTTGAAATAACCTGCTATCATAGGATCAAGGGATTGTTCAATAAGTAGTTTAATATCACCAAATCTTTGGATCACTGAAGAAGCTTTTCTATAATCAATATTGAATACTACAGTAAGTGGGAGATTAGGCTCAAAAGCATCCTTGGTAATTAAACTAATTTCTTTTAAGTTATCATCTAGTTTATGATCCCCAACCTGACCGCTAATCCATTTCAATATAACATTAGTAGTAGGAACAGGAATGATTTTACCTGCATAAGTGTTGAATGGATACTTACCTGGCATCATGCATTCTCTCCAAATACCTTTTTTACCTTGTTCAACAAGCTCTCCATGAGAGTAATCTGATCCAGATACATCTTCACCTTTGTCACCAAAATAACTTACAACAACACCAACATAACCGATATCTATAATGCTTTTTGGAACTATGTCTACATTAGCAAATAACCTGTTAATAAAGTAAACACCATCAGTTAATACTTGCATCTGCTTACCTTTTCTACCACCGGCAGCTAGGAATCTTTCTGGTTCTTGGAAGTTGTTGTGGTAATATTCATTTGTAATGCCTTCACCAACTATTGGAGCAATTATAGCTCCGTTATCTGGAGTAGGTCCTTCATTAACTGTTACTATACCAATTGTGTCTTTAGTTTTAATAGTGTTTCCAAATTCATCTTGTTCAAGATTTTTTGAACTTGAGATAACTACAGGAAGGAAACCACTAACTCTAAGCAAGTCACTTCTCATAGTTTCTATTTGTTCTGATTCGGCTTTTGAAGTAAATATTGAATGTACTTTATCCTTTGTGATTATGATAAATTGAGCTAAATTAAATGCATAAGTACCTTCACGGAGAAGCTGCCTTTGAGGACCTTTTTGTCCGCCATTATTTAAAAAAGCAGTTACATCCTGAAAGGACTTACTTTCACTTACAACTCTTCCTAAGGTTTGTCCATCAGCAAGACTTTCTCCAGATCTTGCAAATACATAACCTACTTGCCCTTGGGGGATAGTCACAAGTCTCACCTTTTTTACTTTATACTTAAAAGGTGTTTTAAAATGAACGCCTGCTCTAAGTACGTATGGCTGATAACCAGCTTCACCTTTTAATGCAATTAGACCATCAGCTGGTACAGAGCCTTTCAAGCTCCACCATTTTTCGACTATACCTACCTCGTCTGTTCCGATACTTGTGAATCCTATGCCATAAAGTAGTATAAACAGCGCTACGATTCCAATACCAGCGTAAATTAAAATTGATATTGTTCCTGAATTCATAAAATTTCCTCCATAATTCATTGTCTTTTTTTAAAATTTATTTTGTTAATTGGTATAGATAGTAATATATTACATTAACGGTTGATTGTAAATGTCCGAATTAGTCAAATTTCATCATTAGATTTATTGCAGTACCTAATCTAAATTAACTAACTTTTATTCTCTTTCCCAATGTCCTTCAATCTTTAAATTTCTGCCTATACTATATTTATTTAATAACAATATTTTAGATTTTATTGATTTATGAGCACTTTTTATTATTTAGGTTCTTGAAAAGCTGATTTATTAAATTTTTTTAATATTATGTTTGCATACCATAGCAACCTCATCCCTTTTGCATTCAGAAGCACAACTGAATTCAAATTATGTTGGAGAATGCTTCTGTATATAATTAAATGTGAAAAGTCACATAACCTGTAACTAAAAGTGTTATAAATTATGTGACTTTTTGAGAATGTACTCAATTTTCTTAGAAATATAATTTACTTAGATATTTGTATTTCTTTATTTAGATTATATCTATCTATTTGTTTTATAGTAGGATTAAAATTTAATTCTAATGCTTTAGTTTTATCTAAATTATCAAATTCAACAATATATCCAAGAGCATCGTTTGGATCTTTATAGAAACTCATATATTTATCGCTCTCATAATTAACATAATTAGTTTGACCTTCTACAAATTTATAATACATGTCCATGTTACTTGCCATTAACAAACTTGCTTTTTCTGAATTTCCTCTGCAATATACTTTTACACTGTTATCATTTCTTTCAATATTATAAATTTCTCCCTTGCTTCCATCAGAAAAATCAAAAGATTTTAGATAACTTACATTATTAAGTGTTTCTCTATTAGCATCATTCTTTTTATAATTATCTTCATGTGTTTTTCTAAATTCATCCCAAGTCATATTACAAATTAATGGTATAACACTTATATCTTTTTGATCTTTAAGCACATCATAAGTTGCTGCCTTTGATTCATAAGTTCCTTTTACTCCTTTATCATCTGAAGAACTTCCGGAAGCTCTTAGTTTATACATTTTATTTCCAGCCTTTAATATTATTGAAGAATCTATAGATCTATCTGTATGGTCTTCTCTAGGTCCACTATAAGTTATTGTTGTCCCTAAAACATCAGAATCTAATTTATTCAATACATAATTAGATTCCGGTAGATTTGTAGATATATCTTCATTGAGTTCATTATTAAAGGCTTCTGAAAAATCTACGCTTGCATCCATTCCTATAGTAACTTTATAATATGGAAATACTACATCTAATCTTAAATCACCTTTTTCAGGAAATTCTTTATCATTATTATCTTGTTCAATAGTTATTAATAGAGTTTTATCGTCTATATAACTGCTTGACATACCTTGTCCACCAAGATCATCTTCTCCATAAAGTAATTGAAATATTGAATTATTATTTTTAGTTTGATCAAAAGGTTGTGTGCTTTCTACCTTAATTTCTGCTCTTAATTTATGTTTTGTTGCTACTGCTTTTTCTAATGTTACTTTTAATCCATTTTGTGTAACGCTCTTATTTACATTAACTGAATAATCGGTATAAGTAACTGCAGCAGAGGTTGTAATGCTGGTATAAGCGGAAGTTACTTGTACATTATCAGCTCCTAAAACTGGAACTTCTAATATACCTATGGATAACATAAATCCCATAACTCCAAGAATTGGTCCTAATAATTTACAGATTTTTTTGTTTATCATTAATATTTTCCCCCTTAAGTGAGATTCCAAATTTTATATTTGGCAAATCGAACTTACTCAGCGAACGCAGTGAGTCGAGTTTCCTATAAGTGAGAGTCCAAATCTATGATTTGGCTTCTCGAACTTAGTTAAATTGCCTATGCGATTTAACTTCCGTTTTTATATTTGGGAAATCGAACTTAAGCAGGCATCTCAAATCTATGATTTGATGATGATCGCTTACTCTGTGAGCACTCAGCGAACGTAGTGAGTCGAGTTTCCTATAAAGTGAGAGTCCAAATCTATGATTTGGATTCCTGAATTTAGACAATCATTCTCAATCTAATTAAGTTTGATTTTTTACTTTATAATTCATTATATCCCTATAATGGGAAGTTATCAATTAATTTACATTAGTGTTGTTTAAATGATTTAATTATATTGGGGGAAATTGAGCTTTTCTTTACTGCTAATCTATGAAAATCATATTGACCTGTAAAGATCAATATGATTTCTATTATAAAAAGCAGGCTATATTTCTACTGGTTACATGGTAGATTATTTCGTTTTATGTTATTTGCCTGCTAAAACTTGCAGAACTTCATTAATATCTGGCAACTGCTCTGATGGATAAACTTTTACCCATTGAACCGTACCATTTTCATCGATAATAATATTCGCCCGCTCTGATATTCCTTTGGCTTCATTAAATATTCCATAGTCACTGGCTATTTTGCCGTGAGGCCAAAAATCAGATGGAAGACTTACATTCTTAATCTGAAGTGCTGTTGCCCATGCTTCCTTACAAGGCTGTGGATCTACACTAAATCCAAGAGGAACGGTGTTTAGATTTTGAAAGTTTTGAAAATTAGTTTCTAATGCCCGCATTTGATCGGTGCAGACTGGAGTCCATGCTAGAGGATGCCAGGATAGAAGCACTTTTTTACCTTTATAAGCAGATAAGCTTATCCCCTGTTTTTTATTGTCTTTTGAAGTAAAGTCTGGCGCATCTGTGCCTATTGGAATAGGATTCATGATAATCGTCCTTTCATCTTTTATTTTTCACTTACTTTATAGAATGCCCTAGTAAGAAGTTTTTATGAAAATAACAGAGTTAGAATTTTTAATTTTTTAGGAATACAACGAAAGAAAAGTTAACTTTTTAGAGAGAATATAGTAAACTTATTAAATAGAGAAATTTGTGACAAGTAATAAATTCATGATAAAGAAAAATTACAGGGAAAGCATGGTAAAGACATATCCAGTGCAAAAATTAAGTATAGAAGTGGAGGAATTAAATGAATAACGAAAAGACAAAAGGTTTAATATATGCAGTTTTGGCATATTTATTATGGGGGATTTTACCTGTATATTGGAAGTTAATAGAAAGTGTATTTTCAATAGAGATTTTATCTAACAGAATTGTATGGGCTTTTGCATTTACCGTTCTAATTATTATTGTAACGAAACAATGGGATGAACTAAAGAGTATGACCAAGAATAAGAAACAGATGTTTTATATTTTTATTGCATCAATTCTAATTGCAATTAACTGGGGATTATATATTTGGGCAGTTAATTCAGATAAAATTATAGATGCAAGTTTAGGATATTACATTAATCCATTACTAGCAGTGTTATTAGGAGTGTTTATTTTCAAGGAAAAGCTAAATTATTGGACAGGAGCAGCACTTATTATTGCTACTATTGGAGTTATAACAAAGGCAGTACAGTATGGTAAAATTCCATGGATTTCTTTAGGACTCGCTATTTCCTTTGGATTATATGGTGCAATTAAGAAATCAGTTAAAGCTAGTTCTATAGTTGGACTAACTCTTGAAACAGCTATGCTAACTCCAGTTGCAGCAGCATATATAGTCTTAAGGAATGTTAATGGAATTGGTGCTTTTAAGACAGGAGATTCATTAGTAATCCTTCTTCTTATAGGTTCTGGCGTAGTTACAGCAATTCCGTTGCTGCTTTTCGCAAGTAGTGCAAAAAGACTTCCTTTATCGGTGATTGGTTTCACACAATATATTTCACCAACCATAAGCCTAATTATAGGAATTTTTATGTATAATGAAAATTTTACAGCAGTTGATATGATAGCATTTTGTTTTATATGGGCAGCACTTATTATATATTCTCTTTCACAAATAAGTTTGGCTAAAGGTACGAAGAATATCGAGCAGATAAGCTAATGGTTTAATTTTAAGTCCAATACTATATAATCAATATGGAGGTTTATTTATGGAGAAAGGGATATTAAAGATGGTTGCTATCGTAACAATTATTGCAGTTACGTTACTAATTGGCAGCCTATGTGTAGCAATGCGTTATGGAGGATTAATGATGCAGTCTGTTGGCTCATCGCAGCAGTCAAACCAAGACAACGGAACAGGTTCGTCAAATACTGAAAATCAAAGATCTATGCCATCAAAAAATAACAAGTAAATGAGTAACATACATAAAATTAAAAAAACAATAATTAAAATATAACCAAGTGAATATTCACTTGGTTATATTTTAAATTAAGAAAGCTAATTACCAAATCTGTTGAAATGTTGACTTGAAACTCCTTGATCCTTTACTGATTTGTGTTTTCTATTAGGATTATGGTTATGACCTTCTTCAGTTATTGGAGTTTGATAATTGCATTTTTCCATTCTTGCTTCTTTATTATCTGGTTGACTATCTTTTGGCATTAAAATACCTCCTTAGTAAAGTATTTTTACAAATTTAGTATGGACAGTATTGTACGAATTATCCACTTATCTTAAAAACAAATAATAAATATAGATTAAACATGTTATTCTTACTATTATTAAAAATGAAAAAATATTTATTTTAATCATACAAGAGGGTACAATAAAATTATTAAATTTATTTACGTTATTTTTTCGTATTTTACTAAGGAGTGATTAAATGCAAGATATAAACTTAATTGAATTTAAAGGGAAAATGTTCAGGCATTTTAAGGGTGATTTATATTTGCTTATGGATATAGCCGAACACACGGAAACAGGAGAAAAAATGGTTATATACAAAGCTTTATATGGGGATTGTGGGATATATGCAAGACCAATAGATATGTTTCTAAGTGAAGTGGATAAAATTAAATATCCAGGTGTTATTCAGAAATATAGATTTGAACCAGTGATTATTAAAAGTGTTAAGTAGTACAGACCATTTAAATTTAATGGATTGATATTATATTCTTCTGCAAAGCAATTTAAGAAGTTGAATGATTAATATGTAAAAATATAGTTGGTAAATAAATTAAAAGAATCCGCTTTTTTAAAGTGGATCTTTTGATTTTAGAATGCATTTTAAATTATTATTTTTTTAATTGTGGTGTTTGAAAATCAATTAAATTAACTTTCGTTAGAAATGCTCGATTTTTAGTGCCCGGACTATTGACCATATGCCATGCAGTATATTGTTCTGCATAAGGATTACTAGCAGACATGCAATCAACTGGGATAATAACATTATAACCACGAAAAGCTGCACTAGTAGCAGTGTGAAGGACTGCACCATTGGCTGCATAGCCAGTTATTATGACATTTTTAATACCATTATCACCTAATATCTCTTGTAAATTAGTATCATAGAATTTATCTACACTTGATTTTACAATAGGATCACTTTGCAAAGGAGATATCTGTTTAGCTATGTCTGAAGGATTTGCTGTAGGGATTAGACTATAGATAACTAGCATGCGATATTGTCGTGCTTTCGTTAGTAAATTATAAATATTAGGGATAGTAGCGATGCAGTGAGGGGTATTACATATAGAGTTTTCAATATCTAATATTAATAAAGCCGTGGTTATAGGGTTAACTGTTATTGACTTAAGTTCTGGTGCAGGAGGTGCAGATACAGTATTCCACTTATCGATTATTGTTTGATTTTCTTCTATAGCACGCAAGTTATAAACATAGTTAACATTGTCATTATTGAAATCTTCAAACCACTCATGATGGAGAGGACAAAAATACATCACATAAAGCCTCCAATATTCTTTTATATTTTTATATATTATGAAATAGGAGATGGAAAGTGATTGCAAATTTATAATTTAAAAATACTCAAAATACCGTCAATGCTTATCCGCTCCAGGGTCGCCTGAGGGAAGCAGTAAAATGCTTAGTTTTTAAATATTAAAGGTGAATATTAGTAAGTATTTGTATACTATAAAGTTGTAGACACCTTAAGTTGAACTAAGTAAAATAATATAGATAAACTAGTTAGTATTGTTTATAGCATAGATGTTATTATCATAATTTATAAGTAATGGAGAGAGATAGATGAAAGATTATATCGAATTTATCACTGAAGCATGGAGGAAATTTATTTCGACAGGACAAATCCATCCAAAAGTTAGACGAGAAATTGCAGATTCATGGATAAGATGTAGAAAGTATGGCGTAGATCCTTATAATGGAAAGGGAAATGTTAAACATCATAATATAGATGAGCTTATTAATAAAAATAGTGAACTTATTTCTGTTGCTAGACCAGTTATAGAAAGCATCTATAGTATGGTCCGTGGATCAGGATTTGCTTTATTTTTAGTAGATAAAGATGGATACATTATCGATTTAATAGGTGATAAAGATATAATGGAAAGAGTTGAGGAGCTAAATTTTCTGAAAGGCGAATTGTGGTCGGAAAAAGTAGTTGGAACTAATGCTATTGGAACGGCTTTATATCTTAATAAGCCAGTTCAAACTATTGGAGCAGAGCATTATGGAGCAAATCAACATTCTTGGACATGTTCCGCAGCACCAATCTATGATGAAGATGATAATCTAATTGGATGCATAAATATGTCAGGAAATTATTATAATGCCCACTCTCATACACTTGGAATAGTAACTGCTGCCGCTCAATCAATACAAAAACAAATGGAGTTATCCATTTCTTATAAATTACTTAATATAACCTTTGATTCAATATCAGAAGGTATGATAGTTATGAATGAACATATGAAGATAAAAAGAATAAATGGACGAGCGTTAAAAATTTTAAACATATCTTTAGAGGAAGCAATGAATATAGATATTAATCAGGTTTTAAATGGCATTGATTTTCATAAACTAATTAAAGAGGAAAACAAATTTTTGCATAATTTAGAATGGGATTTTTCCATAAATAATGACATAATAAAATGTGTTATAAATATAGTTCCATTAAATAAGAATGGGAAAAATAGTGGCATGGTAATAACTTTTACAGAGGTCGAGGTGGTACACAAGCTGGTAAATAAATTTGTAGGATATAAAGCTCAATATGAATTTAAAGATATAATAACAAATAATTTAGAAATGAAAAATATGATAAGTTTTGCTAAGAAGGCTGCAAAAAGCGATTGCAATATTTTGATTCAAGGAGAAAGCGGTACTGGTAAAGAATTAATTTCACAATCAATACATAATTATAGTAATAGAGCAAAAGGACCTTTTGTTGCAGTAAACTGTGCTTCGATACCCAGTGAACTTGTTGAAAGTGAATTATTTGGATATGAAAAAGGAGCTTTTACAGGTGCCTCGAAAGAAGGGCATCCAGGTAAATTTGAATTGGCAGATGGAGGAACAATATTTCTAGATGAGATTGGAGAATTACCTTTAGATATTCAAAGTAAGCTTCTCAGAGTGTTAGATAATGGAAAGATTGTAAGAGTTGGGGGGACCTATGAGAAACAATTAAATGTAAGAGTTATCGGAGCTACTAATAGAATATTGAAAAATGAAATAGGTAAGCAAAATTTTAGAGAAGATTTATATTATAGATTAAGTGTTATGGAAATAAAGACAATTCCACTTAGAAAAAGAAAAGAAGATATAGATTTGCTTGTAAATGAGTTTATACAAAAGTTAAATATAAAAAATAGAAATAAAAGTATAAGTGTTAAACAATCATATATAGATGAATTAAAAAAATATGATTGGGATGGGAATATAAGAGAACTTAAAAATGTTGTTGAAAGAGATTATTATTTAAATGAAGATGAAATTACGAATGTATATTGTTTATATTATAACAGTATAGATAAAAATATAAATATAGATAAACTGGAATCTTCAATTGAGGAAATAAAGATAGTACCACTTGATAAATTGGAAGAGAAAGCTATAAGAGACGCTATAAAAATGTGCAATGGAAATCTTCAGTTAGCAGCAAAATTATTAAACATAGGAAGAGCGACTTTATATAGAAAGATAAAAACATATAATATTAGTGTATCAAAATGAGAAATCATAATAAGTATGTATCAAAATGAGAAGATAAAACGTATCATTTTGATACAATTTTTATTTCTCTCAAAGTTTGTGAAAATTCCTAATTATATTCTAAAGCAGATAAAACAAGCAATATAAATACATTAAAGAAAAAAATATAATTAGATAGTTATATTTGTGTTTTTTGGCACGTATATTGCGTAATAGAAGATGTGTGAAGAAATTAACAATATTTTAGGAGGATTTTATATGAAAGCAGCATTATGGTATGAAAAGAAAGATGTTAGGGTTGAAGAAATTGAGGAACCAAAAGTAGTAACAGGTGATGGTATAAAGATTAAAGTAAAATGGTGCGGAATATGTGGTTCAGATTTACATGAATATTTAGGAGGACCTATATTTATACCAGTTGGACAACCACATCCATTAAGTGGAACAACTGCTCCTGTGGTTTTAGGACATGAATTTTCAGGAGAAGTTGTGGAGATTGGTAATAGTGTAACTAATTTTAAGCCAGGAGATAGAGTAATAGTTGAGCCTATAGTTGCATGTGGAAAATGTCCGGCATGTTTAGAAGGAAAATATAATTTGTGTTCATCACTAGGATTTCATGGACTTTGTGGAAGTGGTGGCGGATTAGCTGAATATACAGTCTTTCCAGAAAAATTTGTACATAAAATACCTGATGAAATGTCTTATGAACAAGCTGCTTTAGTTGAACCAATGGCAGTAGCATTACATTCAATTAGAATAGGTAAGTTTAGAACAGGAGATACTGCATTAGTTCTAGGGTCTGGTCCAATAGGACTCGCAACTATTGAATGCTTAAAAGCTGCTGGTGCAAAATTGGTAATTGTATTGCAAAGAAAATCAATAAGACAAGAATATGCTAAAAGATCAGGTGCAGATGTAGTTTTAGATCCTAATGAAGTAGATATAGTAGAAGAAGTTAAAAAGCTTACAAATGGACTAGGTATTGATGTGGCTTTTGAAACTACAGGAGCACAAATAGGTCTTGATGTAGGTATTGAAAGTTTAAAATTTGAAGGAACTTTAGTAATAACAAGTATTTGGGAAAGTGATGCTAAAATTAATCCTAATTCACTAGTATTTACCGAAAAGAAAGTTGTTGGAACATTAGCATATAGACATGAATTTCCAGCAACTATAGCTCTAATGAAGGATGGAAGAATAAAAGCTGAAGGATACGTAACAAAGAAGATACACTTAGAAGATATAGTAGAAGAAGGTTTCGGCGCATTAACAGGTCCAGAAAAGAAGAAGCATGTTAAGATATTAGTAACACCGGATAAAAATCTTTTATAAGATAACTATCAAAGATATAGCAGATAAGATTCAGATGGGGATTAAACCTCATCTGAATTAAGTTTTACTTGGTAAAAAATTAGGAGGAAAATAAATGTATAATATAGTTAACAAAAGGGAACTTACAAATAATATATTTTTAATGGATATAGAAGCTCCAAGAGTAGCAAAGTCTGC
>NZ_AUUU01000239.1 GCF_002760435.1 Clostridium sp. LS | reverse complement strand
TATTTAAATAAAAATAAAGAGTACTACATAATGTGTCAATCTGGAGGAAGAAGTGCAAGAGCTTGTAACAGCCTTAAAAGTCAAGGTTTTGATGTTATTAATGTTGCAGGGGGAATGGGATCATATGTAGGAACTAAAAGAAAATAGTCAGAAGTTATTTATATATAAATATTATTAAAATAATTAATTTAGAAACAGAAGCCAATTAAATAACTTTATATAAAAGTTTATATTTTGATTATTGAAAGAGAGAAAACTAGAAATTAGTTATTCTCTCTTTTTTATAGAATATGTGTGTGACTATATCACTTATATTTTCCAAAGATTTATATATAATAAAGTCATGGAAGGAAATAAATAGATAATCATAAGAGATAAAAAGAAGTAACTTGTAGAATTTTTACTAGTCGCTATAAGTTTAGTTAGCAGAATGTTAATAAATATAAAGAGAGAATATGCAAAATTACAATAGTTAAAGATTTATATTAAAATTTACGAGTTTAGAAGGAGGCAAATATTATGAAGAAGAAAATATTAATAGTTGGAGGAGTTGCAGGGGGAGCATCAGCTGCT
>NZ_AUUU01000046.1 GCF_002760435.1 Clostridium sp. LS | reverse complement strand
GCGTGACAAGCTAAATTGGAACAACTTACAACTAAGAACCTTTAACAGCTCATTTTCAAATGCCTTCTGCATAAAAATATTTATTATTTCTGGTGAAGATATCCATATTAAGATTTTTAATTAATGTATAAAGTAGCTTAATTTATTATATATAAATAAATTGTACTTAGAAATATACAATACTAGAAAGGAAGACTAACTATTTTGCGTAGCGTTGCATTGAGAATAGGATTGTAGGATTTCTTCATTACAAGTTGTTCCATTCTTGCTTGTCCTTAGTTTATCTAAGGAGCATGCAGGAATGGGCACAACTTGTAATGTTAGAAATCCTCAATTCTATTCTCTAGCAACCGAGCAACATGGTTAGTCTTTCTTTCGGTTGTCATATTTGTAAGTCTAATTTACATGTTAGATATTTATAATAACATAAAAAAGTTTTAATTAATGCAAAATTTCTTTGATGTTAATCGTATTAATATTAAGGGGAGGTTATTATTGAGCTTTTAGGATAATTATGTAATATATAATGCAAAGTGGAATAAAGTAATATAAAGGTAGGTGCATATTTATGAAAAGGAAAAACTATTTGAGTTTGATATTAATAATTTCCTTATTAATATCCGCTATTTCTATTCCAGCCCTTGGAGCGGAGGAAGATAGTAAGGGGCTTGAACAAGCAATTGTTTCAGCAAAAAAAATAATAACGGTTCCAGATAATTATACTGAGTTTACGCATAATTTAAATGAGCGAGAAACTAATAATGGTAAAATTAGAGTTTGGAGTCTTAACTGGGCAGAGAAAGAAGGTAAAAACGGTTTTGTATCTGCATCAATTGGGGAAGACGGTTATATGTATGAATACAATAAATATACTGGAAATGAAGATTCTAATGGACTAGCAAAAATAACTAAAGATCAAGCGCAAATTACAGCAGAAGAATTTTTAGGAAAAGTAATTCCACAGTATGCAGAGAAAATGAAGAAAGTCACTAATAATGATAATATTTCTTCAGGAGAAGAATATTATTTTACTTATAAAGAATTTATTAATGATGTTCCAGTTAATTTTATTACCGTAAATATTGGAGTAAATAAATATAGTGGTGAGGTAACAAATTTTAATGGGGACAATCCAGAAATTAAAGGAGTGGAGTATCCAAGTAAAGAAGGAGTAATTGAATCGGCAGCGGCAGAAAAAGCCTACATAGATAAATTGGGGGTCAATTTAAAATATTATTCCTATTATGATTACAAGCAAAAGAAAATGAATATATTTGCAGGGTATTCTTTAGATAATAATAGAAATAGTGCCATTGATGCAAAAACAGGACAAGCTATAAGTCTTTTTAAAGAAAATAGATTTATTGATGGAAAAGGTGATTTTGCAGGAAAAGCTAATTCAGATAATAGCTTAATAAAAGCAAATGAACAATTAACCAAAGAAGAAGCAGATGCAGTTAATAACTTAGCAAATATTATATCCAAGGAAAAAGCAGAAAGTATTATTAGAGAAGGTTCGGATATAATAACTTCAGATATGAAAGTAAAAGATGAGTCATTAAATAGGAATTATATTAATGATGAATATGTTTGGAGCATCTCTTTTGAAAATGCCTATGGTGAAGTAGATGCTAAGACAGGTGAGATAATTTCACTACATTCATATAATTTTGATAATGCTAGTAATAGCGTACTATCAAAAGATCAAGCAAAGAATTTAGCAGAAAATTTCTTGAGAAAAGTGGCACCTGATAAATTTTCACAAACAAAATATGAGGAAGTTGATAATCCAATTTTAAAAATTGGCGTTGTACAAGAAGGGAACATTTCATCATTTAATTATATCCGCCAGGTAAATGGCATAGATTTCTCAGGAAATTCGTTGCGAATTGAAGTAGATAAAACAAAAGGAAAAGTTGTTGGCTATGATAATAATTGGTATAACAATATCTCATTCCCTGATGTTAGTGCAGCAATAGGCAAGGAAGCTGCTTTTAATAAAATAAAAGATATTGCAGGATTTTCGTTGCAATATGCTATGATAGATAAGAATAAAATTGGGTTAGTATATAATTTCAGCAGTTTAAATGATGATTATATAATTGATCCAATAAGTGGTTCAAGATTGGATTATACAGGCCAAGTGTACAAGGATAACAAGTTACCACAATATACAGATATAAGTGGGCATTGGTGTGAAAAAACTGTAAAAGAACTTTTAGATAATGGATATTATATTGAAGGTGATAAATTTAACCCTGATATGAATATAACTCAAATTAATTTCTTTAAGTATATGTATTCTGCTTCGGCTAATAATTTAAGCGATGATGAGCTTTATAATATGCTTATACAAAATGGAGTAATTAAAGAAGAGGAGAAAGCTCCGAAGTCATTTGTTACGAATCAGGATGCAGCAAAGTTTGTAGTAAGATATTTAGGTTATGAAAAGCTTGCAGGGCATACTGAAATATTTATTAATCCTTTTAAAGATGACGTGCAAGAACAATACAAAGGTTACGCAGCAATGTGTTACGGACTTAATATAATTAAAGGTGACAAAAGTGGAAACTTTAATGGGACTAGAAATATAACTAATGCTCAAGCTGCCACAATCATATACAATTTAATTAAGAATAACACTAAATAATTCTTAAAGAAGTGCTGATCTACCTTTTAAGTTAGATACAGCACTTTTTATATATGAGGTAAAATCAAAAAAATAATTTGCTACAGTGTAATTACAAATAGGATATTAAAATAAAATTATATTAATAGTTTATGAAATAGAATTAATTGAGGATGTATTATGGAAAATGCAATATTAAATTTTTTAAGAAATAAAGATAATTATTACTTAGCAAATTATAATGACATAGACATAAAAGATATTAGTGAATTTCCTTTAGAAAACTTAGCTTTATATAGGATTGAGGACGCAATGTTTGATGAAGAATTATCTAGAAGTAAAGTAGTAGAGAATATACTAAATTCCATAAGAATTGATGGAATAAATTTTGTATACCTGATGATTGGAGACAATGCAGGAATTAATTTTTATTTTGGGATTTCAAGAGATATGTACTATGAAAGTGAAATGTCAATAGGATTAGACGATATCAATAGTTATATATTAAAGCCCAATATTAAAGGAAGTCCTATGAAAAGTAAGGTTGAAGAGCTAGATGGAGAAGAAAAAAATAGAATATATGAGATTATCGATAATATGACTTTTTTTAGTACATTAGCAGGTGCAGCTGGAGTAAATGAGGATAATGAAAAAGAAAAATATATTGATACATTAATTAATATTTTTAATGGCGATGAATTTGGAGCAATGGTCATTGCAAAACCATTAAATATAGAGCAGGTATGGGATATTGAGAATAATTTAAATAAGCTATACACAGAAATATCGCCTCTTGCTCAAAATAGTTCTGCGGATTTAATATCTAAAACATATGGAAGCAGCCTTGCAAAGTCAACAGGAGAAGCATTTACCAATGTCCATAATACATCAATATCAATTCTGAACTCCATTAGTGAAACTACAGGTGGAAATAGTGGGACTGGTACTACTGTAACAAATGGAAATTCTGAAACCTCTCAAAGTAGTAGAAGTAGTCCACCAAGATCAAACAATAGATTAGATATGTCTCAGAATAATATAAATTCTTCACCTAAAATAAGAGGGGGACCAGGAGTTGCCCAAGGTAGTAGAAATAATTCATCAAATAATAGCATTACAATATCTGAGAGTAGACAAGAAAGTACAGACTTTGGAGAGAATTGGAGTAAAACTACAGGAACAAGTGACATTAAACTCGGAGGATATTCAAGATCAAATACAACAGATTCATCAATAACTGAAGTTAATAGCAGCAGTGAAATGAAAACAAGTTCTACTACAGTTGATTCTGTAAATAAAGAAGTTAGCAGCTGGATAAAGTACATGGACGATGTGCTTTTCAAAAGATTAGACTATGGTAAAGGTAAAGGTCTGTTTACTATATCTACTTTATTGTTTTCCAATAAAGAAGTTATAAATAAGAAATTAGAGAATTTTATGGGAGCAATTTTGGCAGGAGATAGTGGTAATAAAGTACCAATAAAGGCAATAACGCTTACTAAGGACAGTGTTCTTAGAAATGCATATGGTAAATTTCAATTACCATACTGCAGTTTCTCAAAGGATGGATATATTGATAATCCATTAGCAAGGTGTGCAATATCCCAATACTTAGATGATAAAGGGAATATAATGTTTGGAAATTGGATATCTACAAAGGAATTGAGTTTAATTATAGGGATTCCTAAAAGTAAATAATATAATTCTTTATAGCTTATTAGCAATACTATAGGGTATGGAAATAAAATTTATAAATTAGTATAATTAGAATTAATAGAATTTTATTTACGATTGATAAATGAGGAGAGAGTAATTTATGTTGATTTCAATTTTTTTATTAGCACTGCAAGGATTTTCCGGCGGAGTTTCAGGATATATTACTAACAAATATGCTGTAAATATGCTTTTTAAAGAATATACTCCATTAAAATTAGGAGGAGTAATTAAAAAGAAGAGAGAAAAGTTCATTGAAGAAATTAGTGAATTGGTTGAAAGAGACATAATAAATGCAGACACTTTGAGACCTGAAATTTCTAACAAAAAGTTTAATATTTATATTGAAAAAATTGCTGATGTCTTTTTTGAAAAAGAATTAAAAGAGAGTTTAGGTAATACTAAAATTTTTGAAATAACGGGCTTTTCTAAAACTGTAGCTAAAAGTGAAGAATTTATTAGAAATAATTTGAACATGATTTTACCAGAGCTGTTAGAGAATTTTTTAACCAATTCTAACTTAAAAGATTTATTAGGCGAAGAACAAGTTTCTAAAATAGTCAATAAAGGCTATGGGATATTAGTTAGTGAGCTTGAAAATACTAATTCACTGGATGAATTTATTAATAAAATATATAAGGAAAATTCTGACGTAACGTTAGTACAAATTTTATCAGAAGAAGCGCAGAAAAAATTAGTAAATAATATTAGTGAAGGTATTTCAAGAATTATTAAACATGATATTTTGGCTAATGACGAATCATGTAGAATATTTTTAGATAATGTATGCGTAGCTTTAGATGTAGATTTAATACTGAATAAGCTGCAAGGATTAATTGGAGATTATGAAATTAATAAATTTATAACTGCATCTGAAGAGGATGAATTCATTCTGAAGCTATTTAGTAAAATTAATGATTTCATAAATTCACAAAAAGGAAAAGAACTAGTACTAAATCTTGTAAATGAGATTGTATTAATTGGAAAAGATATTGATTTTACAATTTATGAAATGCTTCCAACTGAAATGGAAAAATCACTTACTCAGTTTATAAAAGCAGTTGTTCCTAAGGTTATGCCATATATTTCAGAGTGGATATCAAATAATAAAGTAGTATTTGATGAGATGATAGAATCTGCTATAGATGAGGCAATTGAAGACATTGATGTAGATATTAAAAAACTTATAATTTCAAAGGTTAGAAATGCTCTTATGGGAGATATTTCATCTAAAAACAATATTGTGAGCAAAATCATTAGTTATATGAACAATAGTTTAGATGAAGAAGCATATAGAAATTTAGCTAGTTCACTTATAAATTATTTAAAGAACAGCAAAGTTAAAGATATAGTAGCATTACTAGAAAAACAAGATTTATTTAGTTCTGAAGAGATGATGAAAGTAATAAACAAACAATTTGAGTTACACGGAAAGAGTATTTTAGGAGCTATAGTAAAGCAGCAATTTTCAAAGAAAATTCATGATATTATCAAGCTTGATTTTGTAAAATTATTTCATACTAAATTAAAACCACTTTTATATAAAAATATTTTTAAGAATAAAGAAGAGCTGGGTGATAAACTTAATAGCGTAGCTCAAGATTTTATAAATGCAAAAAGTAATGAACTATTTAACAAAAAGATATCCGAGATATTTAATTATAACAATGTTTCTAGTTCTTCTAATAAGTTTGCAAAACTAACTAGTAAGTTACTAGGAAAAAATAAGACTATATGCACTGAAAAGTTAGAAGATATCTTAGTTTCAAAGGTTAAAAATATAAATCTAGCTTATGTGATAGAAAACTATAAAGTGGATATATCAGAATTTATTGTGGATAATTCAATAGCCTTTTATAAGGAAACTGTGGATAAATATAAGGAACTTGAATTTCAAGATGTTATTCCAGAGTATTTTAATAAGAAGCAACTATCACATATTCTTATAAATGAAGGTTATCCAATGTTAATTTCTAAACTTCCTAACTTATTAAATGGAAATATTAAAAAGTTCGCTAAAAATAACTTGAGTAAATATAATGAAGATGAAATTTGTGATATTGTTCAGGAGTTTATGGGCAACCAACTTAAGCCTCTCTCTGTTTTTGGAGCTGTACTTGGAACAATAGTGGGAGTAATATATCAATTAATTTTCCCAAATGCTATTGGGCGTTATGGTTTTCCAAGTAACGCTTTTGATGTGATAATGTCATGTGGAATTATGGCGTTTATCGGTTATATTACTAACGTAGTAGCATTATGGATGATTTTTCACCCATATAAAGAAAATAAAATAGTAGCTAAGATTCCATTCTTTAAGAAATTTGCATTAGGATATATACCTGCCCATAAAAATCAATTTGCAGTTGGAATGGCTAAATTAATTGATGAGGAATTGTTAAATAAAGAAGAGATAAAAAAAAGTTTTAATTCTCATAAGAATCAAGGGAAATCACTTTTAATGGCATTAGTCACAAATAATAATTATCAAACTCTAGTTAATTTTGCTAGAAATAAGAAAAAAGATTTAGCTAAAAATATTTATGGGAAAATTTTAAAGTACTTCAGTATAAATGCGAATTTATCGAAGGGTATTTCAAGAAAAATAGGAGATAAGCAGCTTAATTCTTTTATAAAAAAAGATAATGTTTTTAATATAATTCCAAAGTTACTTTGCAGCATCAACAAAGCTGAAAATTATTTAACTGGACTAGTTGAAGATAAGTTTTCAGCTAATTATAAACTTAATGAGATTTTGCCAGAAGCGGCATGTAATGAAGTAAAAAAATATATTAAAGATTCAAGTAACGAATTGCTTGAAGAAAAGGTTGTTAGCACCAGAAATAAAGATATTATAAGACCTATAGTTGATAATTATAGTGGACATTACAACTCAATAATACAAAAAACAGTTAAAGAGATTTTGGATAATAACCTATCTGAAAAAATTAAAAATAATATAGAAGAAAAAACTTATACATATGTTTTTAATGACTTTAAAATATATTGTAATGATTTATTAAATCAATTTTTACATAACGAACTTAATGAAAATAATAACATTGGTTCAATGTTTAAGGGAAATATTAAAACAATTATTGATAAAAATTTATATTCTTTAATCACTTATGCCAGCAATAAGTTGGTAGCCTATTTAAAAGATAATGAGTATGTAATAGCTTTAGATGTCCAAGAAACTATTAAAGGTGAACTTAATTTCTTTGAAAAAATAGCCTATACAACCTTTGGCGGAGATGATATAGCTAATAAAGTGGTATCAATTATATTGCATGAAAAGCTGCCAGAAATGCTTAAGGATGAAAAAGAAAGGATTATAAGTAGTGCAGAGATTACATTAAATGAATGTATATATCCTATTAAAGTTAATGATTTAAAAATTGACTCTAGAGAAATTAATACTACAATGTTAATTGATAATTTATTTGATAAATTAGGTGAAAGTATTAGTTTTAAAGAGCATATTTACAAAGTCAGTGATTTAATTTTAGATTCATTAATTTCAACTCCACTTGCAGAGTATCTTAAATTATGTAATTTAGAGGAGTTGAATTTAGTTTATAAGAGGTTCAATAAAGAAATAGTTACTATAAAAGAAGATATTTATACTAATATAGATTTAAATAAAGATACTTTGTTTATAATGACAGGAGAATTTTTAGATGAAAATATAATATCACCATTATTTAATTCCAATAATTCAGAAGTTTTTAAAGACATTACCTTAGAAGAAATTAGGGGAACTATAAAGAATATATTAAGTATAATAACCTCTAGCAAAGAAACGAAAGAACATCTGACTATATTATTAAATGGCTTTTATGATAGTACACTTTCAAAATTAAAAATTGAGCAAATTACTGATGAAAAAATATTAAACAGAGATGTTGAAAAAATTATTAGAGGTGCTTTTGAAGATACAGAATTTAATGAAAAGAATGTAATATTACTTGAAAGAGTAACTGAAAATGCAATTAAAGCTGATTTTGATTTCATTTCAGATGATACAAAAGACTATTTAATAGATAAAGCAATACAAACAGGGTTAAATTCAATTAATCATTATATTGTTCCAGTGCTTCAGGAAATTAATTTAAAAGATATTAGTAATAAGCAAATTGACGTACTTAATCCAAGAGAAATTGATATTTTATTTAATTCCTTTGCTGGTGACTTTTTTAAGAAGCTGCGTCTTTATGGAGTATTTGGCTTTGTATTTGGCATTAATGTAGGCCTATCTATTATATTATGGGCAATAGATTTGAGATATAGCAAGGATTATTCTCAGAAAGATTCATAGAAAAGTAAAGTGCAATTCTCTTTAAATTGCTTAACTTGGAATAAAGTTAAGTGCATTATATAAAAAATTTATTAAAGAAATTTTATGTATACATGTTTAAGAAATAAATAGTATGGTAAACTATTTAAAAGAAAAGGAAAATAAAGGAAGGAGGAGCGTATGTCAAAAGTTGATTTACTTAATATATTAAACAAATATTCAAAAGACGAAAACTATGAATTTAACGGATATTTAATGTATAAAGATAAAGAAATAGCTGAGATTAAAGATACAAATTTAATAAGATCTATGGATGATGATTTATTACCAATAATAATGATAAATAAAAAAATAGGCGCTTTTGAAGCATGGTTACAAACAAGGGTAATAGATACTCATAGAACAAATTCGAGACAAGTAAGACGCAGGCTAAGCGTTAGATCAGAAGTGCCTAAAGAAATTGTCATTAGAGCTAGAGCGGTAAGCATTACAGATAATTATTGGTTAAAGTGGGAGAATGAGAACATAACTTATAACGAAGTTCGAAATAGATTATCAGATGGATTAAATACTGTAGCCTTGTATGGTAATGTAATAGAAAATGACTTTAGTAATGATGACATTACTCCTGAACTTACTAACATAGGTAGTTTTGAAAAATGCTGGCGACTAATTAATGGTCACTGGTATATGATAAAAAAAGGTTCTTATAAGGAAAACTTTGCGGAAGTTTTGGTTTCAAATATAGCGTTAGATTTTGGGTTTAAAGCTGTGAAATATGAAGCTATCGATGAGGGAACATTAGTTAGATGCAGAGATTTTACTAATAGCGGAGAAGTTGATTTTGAACCTATGTTTAGCTTTGTTAAAGATTATTGGGGTATAGATGATTCTATTAAAATTATAGAAGAATTAGGTTATATAAAAGATTTTTTAGATATTACGTTTATGGACGCTTTATGTTATAACATTGACAGACATACCTTTAATTTTGGTATATTAAGAAAAGATGGCGACCTTTTAGGATTGGCTCCTAATTTTGATAATAATTTAGCATTTTCAGGAGTACTTAATGATAGAGCATTGGAGAAGAGCTGGTATTCAACTGCATTTACTAAGAATACTTATAAGCCTATATTGGAAGAATATAAGTATGACATACCCCAAATTAATTTCAATAAAATAGAGAGTATTATAGATAATACTTTAAGAGGGTTTCCAACGTTGGAGAAAGAGACTGGATTTAAGGACATTGTATTTAGAATAATAAAAAATAATTACGATGAGTTAATCGGAATTAAAAATAACTGAGTATAGATAGAAGATAGAATGTCATGTTTAGGAATGGCGCTAGTGGGTATTATTGATAATAACAAGAATATTCCCAATAATAATTAATTGTGTTAGAATAGGGAGAGTAAATAAGGAGTATAGCAGTATATATTGTTTATACTTCTTTTATTTATGCATAAGGCTAAAATTAAAAAATCATTATCTAGCATGGAGTTTTTAGTTAAATTAACTACACTTAGGTGTACTTGGTTTCGGCAAGCTGCCACCTAAGAAAGTGTACTTTAAGGAGGAAATTTATTAATGAATAAAATTTCAGATGATATCTTATTTAAAGTTGAAAAACCAAGTAGATATACTGGTGGAGAATTAAATGAGATTGTTAAGAATCCAAAGGAAGTTGACATAAGATTTGCATTCTGTTTTCCAGACGTTTATGAGGTGGGAATGTCTCATTTAGGAAGCAGAATACTTTATCATACTATAAATCAAAGAAGCGATACATATTGCGAAAGATCATTTGCACCATGGCCAGACATGGAAGAGCAGCTTAGAAAAAATAATATTTCATTGTTTACATTAGAGACAAAGGATTCTCTAAAAGAGTTTGATATTTTAGGCTTCACTCTTCAATATGAAATGAGTTACACAAATATTTTAAATATGCTGGATATGGCAGGCATCACTATAAGAGCATCAGAAAGAGGCGAAGATGAACCTATAGTAATGTCTGGAGGTCCTTGTGCATATAATCCAGAACCGTTATACGACATTGTTGATTTCTTTGAAATTGGTGAAGGCGAAGAAATGATGAACGATGTTTTAGATGTTTATAAAAAGTATAAGGGCAATAAGAAGGAATTCTTAAGAGAAATATCTAAAATTCAAGGTATATACGTACCTTCATTATATGACGTTGTTTATAATGAAGATAATACAATTAAAGAATTTAAACCAAAGTATGATGATGTACCTAAGACTGTAAGAAAGAGAATAATAAATGATTATACTAAAGTAGATTTTCCAACAAGTATAATAGTTCCATATTCAGAAATTGTTCATGACAGAATTGTTTTAGAATTATTTAGAGGATGTACAAATGGTTGTAGATTTTGCCAAGCTGGGATGATTTATAGA
The DNA here is from genome assembly GCF_002760435.1 of Clostridium sp. LS. GTDB lineage: Bacteria > Bacillota > Clostridia > Clostridiales > Clostridiaceae > Clostridium. The sequence goes on along the minus strand of NZ_AUUU01000046.1, from coordinate 138,812 downwards.
CCGATTAGAGAAAAAACTAGAGAGGATTTAAAAAATCTAGCTAGAGAATTAGTTAAAAATACAGGCTATGAGGAAATCTCTCTTTCATCATTAAGTACTTGTGATTATTCGGATATTAAAGGACTAATAGAAGATTTAATGGAAGAGCATCAGGAGAATAGAGTTGGAGTGGCTCTTCCATCAATTAGAGTAGATGCTTTTTCGGTTGACTTACTTAAGGATATTCAAAAAGTAAGAAAAACAGGCTTAACTTTTGCTCCGGAAGCAGGATCGCAAAGGATGAGGGATATAATAAATAAGGGGTTAACTGAAGAAAGAATCCTTGAAGCTGCAACTAGTGCTTTTGAAGCAGGCTGGAAGACTCTTAAGCTTTATTTTATGATTGGTCTTCCTTATGAAGAATTAGAAGACTGCAAAGGAATTGGAAGTCTTGCAGAAAAAATTGTATATAGATATAAGCAAGTGCCTAATAAGGTGAATAATAATAAAGGCTTAAGACTCACAGTAAGTACATCAATACTTGTACCTAAGCCATTCACACCATTCCAATGGGCACCAATGGCGAGATTTGAAGACGTCACTGAAAAAATTAAAGCTGTTAAATCTTCAATTAAATCTAAATGTATAGTTTATAATTATCATGAACAAAAAACCTCTGTAATGGAATCTGTATTTGCAAGAGGGGATAGAAGATTATGTGATGTATTAATTAAAGCTTTTGAAAAAGGTGCTAGATTTGACGGATGGGATCAACACTTCAAGTTTGATATATGGATGGAAGCGATGAAAGAATGTAATTTAACTGTAGACTTCTATGCTTATAGGGAAAGAGCTTATGATGAAGTATTACCATGGGATTTCATTGATATCGGAGTAAATAGAAAATATTTAGAAATAGAAAATGAAAAAGCTAAAAATGCGGAGTTAACACAAAACTGTAGAGAAGGATGTACAGGATGTGGATTTAATGTAAACTTTAAGAATGGGGAGTGTTTTGAAATTGCGTTACCTAACTAAATTTACTAAAGAGGAAAATATTAAGTTTATATCTCATTTAGATGTTCTTAAAACTATTCAAAAAAATATTAGAAGAGCAGAACTTCCTATAGAATATTCTCAAGGTTTTAATCCACATATGAATACATCAATAGCTCAGCCTCTATCAGTTGGAGTATATTCAAGTGGTGAATATATGGATATGGTGTTAACAACTGAAATGGATGAAAAGGAAATTGTGGATAAATTAAATAAAACTGCACCAAGCGGGATAAAATATATAAGTGCACTTGCAATTCCTTATACTATAGGTGAAAAGAAAGTGCCACAAGCTATGGCGCTGATTGATGCAGCAAGATATACTATAAAAATTAAGTATTCTGATGCTTCAAATTTAGAAGAGGAAGTCAATAAACTTTTAGAAATTAGTGAATGGAAAACAATAAAGAAAAGTAAAAAAGGTGAAAGAGAAATCAATATAAGACCTTTAGTTAAGGAATTTAGTTTTTGGATTAAGGATGAATTTTTAATTCTTAACGTAGTAATTAGCACAGGAAGTAGAGAGCATTTAAGCGCAGATTTACTAGTCAGCTATATTCAAGAAAAAACTTCAAATGCACTTTTGGATTCATTTGTTAATATAAAAAGAGAAGAAATGTACTTTTACAAGAACAATAAACTTGTTCCATTATATAAATGTATATAAATTTTATTAAGTATAAATATTGAGTAAGATAATTTAATATATAAAGCATAATTCACAGTAATTAGGCACAATTATGAGTTTTGATTCGTAATTTTGTATAATTAACTGTGAATTGTGCATTGACTAGGATGTGTTATAAAATGAAAGAGATTTTTATTGAGAGAAGAGAAAAGATTTTAAGAATAGCTGTTAAATCAAATAAAGAATTGATAGAAAGTATTGTAGAAGAAAATAAAGATGAGCCGATAATTGGAGAGATTTATAAAGGAAGAATTAAAAATATACTTCCAGCGATAAATTCTATATTTGTGGATTTAGGGTTAGATAAAGAAGGTTATATGTATTATAGCGATGAATTAAAGGCTAAGGGAGTTAAGAAAGGTGATGACATACTTGTAGAGGTTATAAAGGAGCCTCTTAATGATAAGGGAGCTAAATTAAGTGCTAAAGTATCAATTCCCGGGAAATATGTTGTATTAAATTGCTATGAAGAGGGAATACAATTCTCAAAAAGAATAGAAGATAAAGAAAAGAAAAATCAAATTTTAATTAATATTGAACCCTTAAAAGATGTAGGCATAACTGTGAGAACAGAAGGTGCTAGTGTAGATATAGATGTTCTCAAGAAGGAAATTGCTAAGCTTTATAATGTGTTTCAAGATATAGAGAGAAAAATGAAACATTCCTTAGGTTTAAAGAAGCTATATGGAGAAGATTTAACTTTATCAAAACTTTTAATGAATTCTTTTGGTAAAGAGGCTGTAAAAATTTACGTTGATAATGAGATAGATTATGAAAAAATACTTAATTTTATTAAAGATCAAGAAAATTTTAAGGTGGAAAAATATGAAGGCTATAGGAAACTCTTTGATTTCTATGAAATAGAAAAAGAATTACTAAAATTACGGCATAATAAAGTCAATTTGCCTTGTGGCGGATATATAATAATTGACAGAACAGAAGCTATGTATGTCATTGATGTTAATAGTGGGAAGAATATTAAAGAAAGAAGTTTTAACAAGACAATTTTAGAGACTAACTTGGAAGCGGCGAAAGAAATTGGAAAACAAATTAGACTGAGAAATTTAAGTGGAATTATAGTTATAGACTTCATAGACATGAGAGATAAAACTCAGAAGGATATTGTAATGGATGCGCTTAAGGAAAGTTTAAAACAAGATAAGGGTAATATGAAAATATTCCCATTTACTCAACTGGATTTAGTTCAGATTGCAAGAAAGAGACAAGGAAAAAGTATATATGAGTATATGGAAGAAGAATGTACTTTATGTAAGGGACGCGGAATAATTTTAAAGTTATCTTACATTGAAGGACTTATAAAGAACGAGATAATAAGAATGCAGGAAGAAAACTCAATAAATTGCTTTCATATTGAAGTAGATAGTGTTTATAAAGACAAAATTAAAGATAATATCTTTGATTTTATAAAAGAAATAGATGCATTAGATAAAGAAATATATTTAAATTATGTGGATAATATTGAAGGCTATAAAATTGAGCCGTTAATATTTCAAGCGCAGAAGGATAATTTGAAAGATTATAAAGTAACAGTTATAGAGAAATGCTAAAATGATTAATAATTAAATTTTTCATTTTTTCTTTACATGAGAGAAAAAATGTGGTAAACTGGCTTTTGTAGACCGCGCACGTAAGGTTTTAATATAAAACAAAGTTAAATCTTTGTACCAAAAGTGGCGAGACCGTTATGAGGAGGTGTTTTAATGTACGCAGTATTAGCAACAGGAGGAAAACAATACAGGGTTCAAGAAGGAGACGTAATATACGTTGAAAAACTTAACGCTGATGTTGACTCAACAGTAGAATTAAACGAAGTTTTAGCTGTAGGAACTGACGCAGGTATCAAAGTTGGTGCACCAGTAGTTGAAGGAGCTAAAGTTGTAGCTAAGGTTGCAGCACAAGGTAAGGCAAAGAAAGTTGTAGTTTTCAAATATAAGTCTAAAAAGGACTATAGAAGAAAGAATGGACACAGACAACCTTACACTAAGCTAGTAATCGAAAAAATCGAAGCTTAATATTATGATTAAAGTAAAAATTAATCAACACAAAGGTAATATTGTTAGTTTTATAATAGATAACCACGCATTGCCAGCTGATCGTGATTTTCGTAATGATGTCGCATTAGTAGGTGAAACATTTGACATGGTTTGTAACTCTGTCTCGGTGCTTTCTCAAAGCGTGCTTATTGGTTTGGATGAGGTGTTAAAGCTCAATTCAACATATGAAATTGGTGATGGATACTTAAAACTAGATCTTGTAGATTTTAATCTAGAAGAATTAGAACAAGCGCAAGTTTTATTAAAAACTTTTGAAAAAAGCTTGGAAAGTGTAATTTTAAGTTTAGATGAAACGTTTGGAATTAAAAGACGTAAAGAATATATAACTTTAATAAAAGAGGAGGTGTAGTCACATGCTAATTATGAACCTTCAATTATTCGCTCACAAAAAGGGAGTTGGTAGTTCTAAGAATGGTAGAGACTCTGAAGCAAAGAGATTAGGAGTTAAATCTGCTGATGGAGAATTTGTTCTTGCTGGAAACATTCTTGTAAGACAAAGAGGAACTAAAATTCATCCAGGTGAAAATGTTGGAAGAGGTAAGGACGATACTTTATTTGCTAAAGTTGATGGAGTTGTTAAATTCGAAAGACTTGGTAGAGATAAGAAGAAAGCAAGTGTTTACCCAGTAGACGTTGAAGCAATAGCTGAATAATTATTTTAGAGAAAAGCACTCTTAGTTAAGAGTGCTTTTTTTAAGCACATGAAAGAAAATAGCAAGTGAAGGATTATATGGTTTGCTTTTCCTCATAGTGAACCGAATATCTAATAGGGTAGATATATGCTAATGCAATAAAATGAGCTAGTATTACTCAATTGTTATTTTTCAATGTGGCCTGCTATGTTATAATAAAATGAGATTTTTTGGGAAAGAATAGATTATATTGTAGTAAGGCAAACTTTAATTAGAACAGTTATATTTAATAAAATAAAAAATACGTAAAGAAAGGTGATTATATGTTTGTAGATAAAGCCAAGGTCTTTGTTAAGTCTGGAAAAGGCGGCGATGGTGCTATTTCATTTAGAAGAGAAAAATACGTACCACTCGGCGGACCAGATGGTGGTGATGGAGGTAAAGGTGGAAGTATCATTTTCCAAGTAGAAACAGGTATAACCACATTATTAGATTTTAAATATAAAAAGAAATTTATTGCTGAACCAGGTGAAAATGGCGGTGGTTCTAAATGCTATGGTAAAGATGGAGAAGATCTTTACATAAAAGTACCTATGGGAACTATTATAAGAGAAGCAGAATCCAATAAGATAATTGCAGACCTTTCTCATAAAGGTCAGGAATTAGTCTTACTAAAAGGTGGTAAAGGCGGAAAGGGTAATGTTAAGTTTGCGACGGCAACAAAACAAGCACCTCATTATGCTGAACCAGGAATGCCTGGCGATGAACTAAACATAATTTTAGAGTTAAAATTACTTGCTGATGTTGGATTATTAGGATTCCCTAATGTAGGAAAATCAACATTGCTATCTATGACAACAAAGGCAAAACCAAAGATAGCAAATTATCATTTTACTACTTTAAAGCCAAACTTAGGAGTTGTTGCAGTTGAAGGAATTGAGCCTTTTGTAATGGCAGACATTCCAGGAATAATCGAAGGTGCAGCAGAAGGTGTTGGTCTTGGAATACAATTCTTAAGACATATTGAAAGAACTAGACTTTTAATTCATATAGTAGATATCTCGGGCATTGAAGGAAGAGATCCTTTTGAAGATTTCGTTAAAATTAATGAAGAATTAAAGAAATATTCCGTTAAGCTTTGGGATAGACCTCAAATTGTAGTCGCTAATAAAACTGATATACTTTATGATGAAGAGATATTTGAGAATTTTAAGAAGAAAGTTCAAGAAATGGGCTTTGATAAAGTATTTAAAATGTCAGCAGCTACAAATGAAGGTGTTGATGCTGTAATGAAAGAAGCAGCAAGAATGCTTAAAGAAATTCCAGTTAAGGAATTAGAAATTGCAGAAGATGAAATGTATATACCGGAAGAAAAGAGATTTACTTACGATATTCATGTTGAAAATAATGCAGAAGAAGGATATGATGTTTACATAGTTGAAGGTACATTTGTAGATAGATTACTAAGTGCTGTTAACGTAAATGATGCAGATTCATTAAGATATTTCCATAAAGTTCTTAGAAATAAAGGTATTTTTGATGAACTTAGAGAAATGGGCATTAAAGATGGCGACATGGTAAGATTAAATGACTTTGAATTTGAATACGTACTTTAATCAGTTTACAGTTCACAGTTGCCAATTTACAGCTAAGGAAGAAAAGCTACAGGCTTTTCAAAAATATAAATTAAAAAATCCCATAGGGATTTTATCCTTAACTGTTAACTGCAAATTGTTAACTGTAAACTGAAAAAATCCCCCGGGGATAATTTTAATACAAGAATTTAGGAGGAAGAAAAAATGATAACAGGAAAACAAAGAGCTTATTTAAGAGGTTTAGCTAATAGCTTAACACCAATATTTCAAATAGGTAAAAACGGTGTTGAAGAAAATTTTTTAATTCAAGTTTCACAGGCTTTAGAGGCTAGAGAATTAATTAAGATCAAAGTATTAGAAAATAGCGGATTAGATAGCAGAGAAACTTCAGATATGATTTGTAAAGCGATTAAGTGTGAAGGAATTCAAGCAATCGGTAATAAGATAGTTTTATATAAGCAGTCAAGTAATATAAAAAAGAGAAAAATTGAATTACCAACTAAATAAATTCTATAGAATAAAGAAAGGCTTCATTTTGATAGCCTTCTTTTTTTACAAATTTAAGATATTAAAAATAATATTTAAGTATACTTCATGATATAATAAGAAAGGAATTTTTAATCCAAGTTAGTTTACTTTTGGAGGAAAGCTTATGAAACGATATGGTATAATAGGTGGGACTTTTGATCCTATACATTATGCACATTTATATATAGCTTATGAAGCTAAGGAACAGTTAGATTTGGATGAAGTAGTTTTTATGCCTGCAGGCACTCAGCCGCTTAAGGCTGATAGTATGATTACCGACCCTAAATTGAGATATGATATGGTTAAAGCGGCAATCGAGCCTTTTAGTGAATTTTCAATTTCAGATTATGAAATTGAAAAAGGAGGTCTTAGCTTTACTTATGAAACATTGGAATATTTTAAAGAAAATATTCATGATGAAGAAAAAGAACTTTTTTTTATAACGGGAGCAGACTGTTTATTTAACATGGAAAAATGGAGAGAAGTTCAAAGAATTTTTTCTTTAGCTACACTTGTGGTTTTTTCGAGAGGCGGTATTAGCAAAACAGAAATGTTAGAGAGAAAACAAATAATAGAAAAGAAGTATAATGGGAAAATAATAATCTTAGATTTAAAACGACTAGAAATATCTTCAACTGAAATAAGAGAATTAGTAAAACATAATAAGAGAATAGATTTTTTTGTTCCCCAAAAAGTTGTAGATATTATTTATGAAAAAGGATTATATTCTGATAAAGATGAGGACTAAAAGCAATAAATACTTTGATATTAAATATTAGGAGGAAATGATTTTGTTATCTATAGAAGAAATAAAGTTATATCTTAAAGAAAATATTGTAGAGAAGAGATATGAGCATATCTTGGGAGTTGCAGAAACTGCCAAAAAATTAGCTAAATTAAATGGTATTTCTAAAGAAAAAGCTGAAATTGCAGCCCTTGCTCACGATGTCGCTAAAAATTTAAAAAAAGATAGAATGAAAGAAATAATGGGGAAAAATAACATTGTTCTTTCAGAAGTAGAAGAAAAGAATCCAAATCTTTGGCATGGTATTATTGCTCCCATAGAGGCTAAAGATAAACTTGGAATCGAGGATGAAGAAATTTTAGATGCTATAAGATGGCATACAACAGGAAAAGAAAATATGTCAATATTAACTAAGATTATTTATATTGCAGATATGATAGAACCAAGTAGAGATTTTCAAGGAGTTGAAGAAATAAGAAAGCTTACTTTTGAAAATTTAGACCTGGGAGTATATTATGGATTAACTCGCAGTATAGAGTTTTTACTAACTAAAAATTTATTAATCGATGAGAATACTATGAAGGCGAGAAATTATTTCTTGTTTGATTCTAAATTTAAAATTTAATTTTTAACAACAAATTAATTGGGTGTATAAATAATAATTAAATTCTGCACATAAAAGGGGTGAATGCATGGGGAGAAGACTGAGTAATAAGAAAAAACAAAAGGGGATCTTAAGAATTTTTAGAAAAAATAATGATTCCACAACAAGACCTGAAAAAATAGTTTTGGGGATAATTGCTCTTATAATAACTTTTATAATAGTTTCAATGGTATCAGGCGTTTCTGCATTAATGAAGATAGGAAGTAAGTCCATGCCAAGCAGTACAGATGTATCTTCAAATGGCCCCGTAAATATTTTATTACTTGGTATGGATATAGGAGATCCAAAACAGGTAGATAACCAGTCAATTAAAAGAACAGACACAATAATGGTATTAAATTATAATCCTCAAACTAAAAATGTGCGCCTTGTATCAATTCCAAGAGATACATTAATAAATATTAATGGTAAAAATGCTAAAATAAATGCAGCCTATGCTGTTGGTAGTTATCCTAAAATAAAATCAGAGGTTGAAAAACTATTAAGCGTAAATATAAATTATATAGTTAAAATTGATTATAATGCCTTTCGAGAAATTATTGACGCTATTGGAGGCATTGATATGAAAATTGAAAGAAATATGATTTACGATGATGATGCTCAAAATCTTCATATTAACTTTAAAGCTGGAGAAACTGTGCACTTAGATGGAAAGAAAGCTGAAGAATTTTTTAGATGGAGAAAAAATAATGATGGAAGTGGATTGGCTAACGGAGATTTAGATAGAATAGAGAATCAGCAAAAATTCATTTCAAAGGTTGTTGATAAGTGTACGAGCCCTCTTATATTATTTAGAGTATCTAAAATTATGTCAGCTTTAGGTGATAATGTTGAAACAAATATGTCGCCATCCCAAATTTTAAGTTATGGGCTAAAGTTTATGAATATAAAAAAGGAAAATATGACAATGGCAACTATAGCTGGAACACCAAAAACAATAGACGGAGAGTCATATTTAATATTTGATAGAAGTGCAAATAAGAGTTTGTTATCATCACTTGTTTCTTCTGTACCTTCTAAAAATTCAACAGGAAATGTATCAAAAGATAATATTAGAATAAAAATATTAAATGCTACTAAGATTAATGGTTTAGCAGCTAAAGAAGAAAAAGAATTAAATAATCTAGGGTACACAAAAATTGATACAGGGAATACTGAGCTTAGTGATAAAAGTGTTATTCTATCTAATGATAACAGCAAGCTAGAGACAGTTATGCAGGATTTGAATATTAAAAATACTGATAGTAAGGATAATAAAACAGAATATAATGATTACGATGTGATCATAATTTTAGGTAAAGATTTTTCAAAGTTTGGGGAATAATCTGTGGATTAATTTAGATATTATAGGAAAAATTGTGGATAAAAATTTGTTCTGAATTGAATTTCGTGAGGAGAAGAGTAGTTAAATGAGCATTTTAGAAAAACAGGTAATGGATATAGAGAAGGGAACTAAAATAAGAGAATACTTGAAAAATGAACTTGGGCTATCAACGCGCTTAATAAGGAGCGCATCTCTTGGCAAAAGAATATTTGTCAATGGAGAGGTAGTAAAGATGAATAGAGTATTAAATTGTGGAGAAATTATTAAAATTGATTTAGCGAAGGATGAAAGCCAAGATATAGCTCCAGAAAAGATGGATATAGATATAGTTTATGAAGATGAAGATATTTTAGTAGTTAACAAAAAGCCTTTTATGGTGGTTCATCCGACTAAAAGCTATCAAAGTGGAACCCTAGCAAATGGGGTAATCAATTACTTTATGGAGAGCAATCAAAACTGCATAGTTAGATTAGTTTCAAGACTGGACATGAATACATCAGGTCTTATTATAATTGCTAAAAACCAATTTTCGCACGGAATGTTATCAAAAGAAATGAGTGAAAATAAGGTTGGAAAAAAATATTTAGCAATAGTTCACGGAATTATGAAAGAAAAGCAGGGAACCATTGACTTGCCAATATATAAACCTGAAGGAATTGAAAATGGTACTAGAAGAGTAATTGATGAAAGAGGTCAAAGAAGTATAACCCATTTTAAAGTTGTTGAAGAATTTAGTGATTCAAGTTTAGTGGAATGTAAATTAGAAACTGGAAGGACTCATCAAATTAGAGTACATTTAAGTCATCTGGGTCATCCAATTTATGGAGACACTTTATATGGCTATGGAGAGGAAGAAGAAAATTTAATCAAAAGACAGGCACTTCATGCCTATGGTTTAGATTTTAAATCTCCAAGAAGTGGAGAAATGCTTTCTTTAAGGGCAGAACTTCCAGAAGATATGAAAGAGTTAGTTAATAAGTTAAAATAAGTAATAATTTATTAAATTGTAAAGAAATTTAAGGTCACATTGTTCAAATGAATAATGTGATTTTTTTATAGAGGACAGAAAGAATACACATAGCACTATTATTATGTAGGAGGAAGGGGGAAATAAATTGTGTTATAAGATTCTATTAGTAGAAGATGAAAAGAGGATGCAGGAGGTTATAAAAGATTACTTTCAAATAAAAGAATGTGAGGTGGTTTGTGCAAATGATGGAATTGAAGCTTTGGAAGTAATGGAAAATGAAAGCTTTGATTTAGTCTTGTTAGATATTATGATGCCTAAACTTGATGGTTTTTCTGTGTGTGAAAGAATTCGTAGAGAGAAAGTGGAATGTTCTTTAAATAGCAGCGATATACCTATAATTTTTATTACAGCAAAAAGTGATGAGGAGGATAACCTTTATGGGTATAAATTAGGGGCAGATGATTATATTACTAAGCCATTTTCATTGAAAGTATTGTATGCTAAATGTATTTCTTTGATTAAAAGAGCAAAAGGAATAATAGCAGAGGACAAGCTTTATGCAGATGAGATTTGTGTAGAATGCAAAACGCATAAAGTCTATGTAGATAATGAAGAAATTTCTATTCCTAAGATGGAGTATGATTTACTTTATTATTTTATTGTAAATAAAAACAGGATTATAGAAAGAGAACAGCTATTAATTAAGTTTTGGGGATATGATTTTGATGGGAATGACAGGGTGCTTGATACTCATATTAAAAAGCTTAGAAAAGCTTTAGGAGAAAGTGCTTATCATTTACACACGATTATTAAAGTTGGATATAAATTTGAGGTGAAAAATGATGAAAGGGAAAACAACACTTAAGAATATATTTTTAAGAACAGCATGCACATTTTTTATATTTTATTTTATTGTTATAATTGTATTTACGGAGATATATTATAAAATTAAAGTAGATGAAAATACTACTCAGTTTAATTATATGCAAAGCGTTTTGCAAGATAGAATATTTACTACAATATCTTACATTGAAGATGAGAGATTATCGGAAGGACGAGAAAGTTTTTCAGACAATAATTTAAAATTGAATGCAGATTTGAATGATTTATCAGAATTAAGCGGTACAATTTCTTATTTTACATCAAGCTTTAGTAAGGAAATGTTTTCGAAAACTTATTTATACGATGAAAATTGCAAAAAGATAATTGATTCAAAAAATTTGTTGTGGATTCAAACGGAAGAAGCTGCAAAATCAGAAAAAGATTATGCGTCTGCAGAGAGATGTATCGATTTAGACAAATATTTTTCAGAAGATGAAGAAATGGAGTTAATTAAATTATCAAAAAATAATAATTCTCAAGCATATTTTATTAAATGTCAAGGGTATATTAGTGGAAATGAAATAATACCAGAAGTAATAGATATTTATAAAAATACAGTAGATGAGCCGATAAGTGTAGATGAAGGTATTAAAAGTGCTGAAAAAATTAAAACATATAATTTTAATGTTCAAGGAGTAGATGGGTTAAAAAAAATAGATATAGCTGATTATTTTAATCCTAATTGGGAGATTCATTATGATAGTGAAATTTATAGCTTTAATACTTTAAATAAGAAAGTATTTCAAAGGTATAATAGTATTAAAGAATATAAGAAAGAGGAATTAAAAAGTTTAATTGATAAGCGTGGATATACACATACGAATAATAACATAAGTAAAACATTGGGAAAAGTTTCTTATGATTATATCTATACATTAACTATCAGTGACCATAAATATTATATGGTTTTAGAAGCCAATTATTATCCATGGGATGATATATTTCTAAAATGTATACCGTTATATATAATTTCATTTATTATATTACTTGCTATGACAATAATTTTGTCAAAAGGCTTATATAAAACATATGCAACGCAAGAGGAGTTAGAGAAAAACAGGAGAGAACTTACAAGCGCTATAGCTCATGAATTAAAAACTCCTCTTGGTATTATTAGAACATATGGAGAAGGTCTTAAAGAAAAAATAGCAGAAGATAAAAGAGATAAATATTTGGAGGTAATAATAGATGAAACTTATAGGATGGATAAAATGGTGTTAGAAATGTTAGACTTATCTAAACTTGAAGCTAAAGCTTATGAACTTAAAAAAGAAGAATTTTGTTTAAATGATCTTGTAGAAGAAATTATAAAGAAGAATGAGAAGTTATTTAATGATAAAAATATTAATGTTAACTATAATAGTGATAAAAAGTATAATATTAATGCTGATTATGTTCGTATTGAACAAGTAATAAATAACTTAATATCTAATGCTATATACCATACAGATGAAAATAAAACTATAAATATATCAGCAGAAAATCAAACTATCAGCATTGAAAATGAAGGTGAAAATATTCCCAAGGATAAATTGAATTTAATATGGGAAACTTTCTATAGAGGCGATGATTCAAGAGCTAGAAGTGAAAGAAGGACGGGAATTGGACTTGCAATAGTTAAGAATATTTTGCAGCTTCATAATATGGAATTTGGTGTTGAGAATACTACACTTGGAGTTAAGTTTTGGTTTAAGCTTTAAATAGGATTTTCATATTTTTAACTGAATAATTTAATTTGTGTATATGACTGTGTAAATAAGTTATGAGCTAAATTAAGCGTGTGAAAGAAAATATGTAAATCAGCTTTCTATGATAAATAAAAGTATAGGAAGCTGTTTGTAGAAAAAGTTTCACACGCTTTATTAATAAACATAATTTTAAAGGTAAAAGTTCAAAAAATTAATTACTTATTACGTTTCTTCTTCTTTGGTTTTGATACTGGCAATTCCTCATAAGTTTGTCTAATAAACTCACTTAATAAATCTCTTTCTTCTAAAGAATCGATAATAAAATAAGGTTTTGCACCGGGATATGGTGGACCTTCTTCTATTGAATTTAATAAAGTCTCACCTGCTGTGGTTTTCTTTACAAAAAATTGATTATCACAGACTAATCCAATAATTTTAGCATTGCAGTAAATACCATAATCACCAAACATTTTTTTATACGTAATATCACCAGCATCGCTTATTTGATCACATACATATTCTACAAATTCCAATGTTGAAGCCATAAATTCTCCTTTATATTAAACACCATTTTTTACATTGTTCTATACGCTTGCCGTTATCGCCCTGCTCTTTATCATATGCAAATTTATTTAATAACTCGCAGGGAAAATCATTGCAAGTACCACAATGTTCATGCTTTTTACTTTCACAACAGGATTTCACTGGGCAGCTTTCTCCCCAAAAGGGTTTTTGAATATTTACACATCCTGTACAATTCATCTGTTCCCTATATTCACATTTACTACATAAAATACCACACCTTGATTCAATCATTCTAGCTTCCTCCATTCTCATTTTTTACTAGTATACTATAGGTAACAGGACAACAGTTTGTCATGTTCATTTATATTTATTGAAAATATTTAAGGCGTGCTTTTTTATTTCAGAGCGTATCTCTTTTGGCTTAATTATTTCAGCTGTATCTCCAAATCCTAAAATCCAGTTTATTAGGTTTTCCTTACTTGTAAACCGAGCTTTAAATAAAAGTTTACCATTATCTATGCATGTAAAACTATCTATTCCATATTCTTCAATTAAACGATACTTTACACTTTCATCAAAGATAGCAACAAGTTTTATTTCTTCTGAAAAATAATCATCAAAATCCATTCGGTCTTCTGGCAACTCTCTACATTCAAAGGTCTGCTGAGTGCAATATAAATTCCATAAACGATTTAATTTAAACAGCCTAAAATCCTTTTTATCTAAGCAATATCCGAAAACATACCAAGATGACCATTTGAATACCAGCAAATAGGGTTCAATTAACCTATCAGTTTCACCTTTTGCGTAATAATAGCGAAAGGAAATTGTTATCTGTTTGTTGATAGCCGTTTTTATAATATCTACTTTGGGTACTAGGCTATTTTTATAATGAGAGGAAAGATCTATCAGAATATTGTTTGTAATAGAAAAGACTGAATTCTTCTTAGCAGATAGCTTATCTATAAGGCGGTCAGTATATGAAATTTGTGATACACTATCAAGGCTTTTTAGTCCAATAAATATAGATTGCAATTCCTCTGAAGTGAATATTGTTTTATCAATTTTATATCCTTCTGCAATGGAGATACCGCCGTCATATCCCTGCATAGTAACAATAGGTATTCCGGCTTTACAAATATCCTCAATATCACGATTAATAGTTCTTCTTGATACTTGGAATTTTTCCGCAAGAAAGGGCGCTGTAACTTTATCATTTTGAAGTAATATTGTAATTATACCAATTAATCTATCAATTTTTATTGTAAACACCCCTTTGAAATTAAGTTATATACTACTTTGAATAAGTTTCCATAAAATCTCTTGATAATTTTAGGAATTCTTTGAGTGCTGGAGATATCCATTTATCCTTATGATAAAGCACTTGAGATATTATTCCGAAATCAGGGCCTACCCAGTTTAAAGGAATGAGTTTTCCACTAGAAATTTCATCTTCTACAGCAACTTTTGGAAGCAATGTTATTCCAAGTCCGCTCATTGTAAATTGTTTTATAGCTTGAACACTTCCGGTTTCTAAAGCTATATTTGGCTTTACATTACAGCTATTTAAGATGTTTTCCAAAGCAGCTCTATAGCTGCAGCCCATCTCAGTCAAAATCAACGGCTCCATTTCAATATCTTTTGGAAACACTTCTTTCTTATTTATAAGTGGATGACCAGGATAAGCTAAAAGTAACATTGGCTCTGGAACTTCTACTTCCGATATAAACTCCTCAGAATCTATTTTAATACCTAAGGAAAAAGCTACATCGATTATATTATCATTTAAAAAATACCTAAATTCAGCACAGCTTCCGAACTTTAGTGATACTTCTACTTCAGGATAAAGTTTTCTGTATTCCTTAAGAATTTCAGGAAGTCTTAAAACACATAGTGATTCGGCAGCACCAATAGTTAGGGTTCCGCTTGGGGATTCTGTGTTAAATACTGTATTTTTAATATCGTTTGATAATTTAAGCATCTGTTTTGCATATGGCAAAAGCTTCTTTCCTTCATGAGTCAGTGTAACGTTCTTACCTATTCTTTCAAAGAGTTTTACGCCAAGTTCACTTTCTAAAAGTTTAATTTGAGTCGTTATGCTAGATTGAGCATAACCTAAGGTATCGGCAGCCTTAGTAAAGCTTTGAAGTTTACTTATAGTTAAAAAAGCATTAAGCTGCTTAAAATCCATGAAATCATCTCCATCAAAAAAATTGATTATACTAATAGAAATTATCAATTTTACTAATATATATATAAATGATATCATATTTATAATAGATAGGCAAAATTAATTTTAAGAGGTGATTTTATTAATGAGTAATAAGTTGAGAGCAGGAATTATAGGGGCTACAGGTATGGTAGGTCAAAGATTTGCATGTCTTTTAGAAAATCATCCTTGGTTTGAAGTAACAGTATTAGCTGCAAGTAAGAATTCATCAGGAATGACATATGAAAAAGCGGTAGGTAATAGGTGGAAGATGACTACGCCATTACCTGAGAAATATAAGAATATGATAGTTAAGGATGCCTTTGAAGTAGAAGATATTTGTAATAAAGTTGATTTCGTCTTTTGCGCAATTTCTTTAGATAAAAAGCAAACTAAATTACTTGAAGAAGATTATGCTAAACATGAAACACCTGTTGTTTCAAATAATTCAGCAAATAGAAATGTAGAAGATGTACCAGTTTTGATTCCTGAAATAAATGGGTCTCATGGACAAATTATTGAAAGTCAAAAGAAGAGATTAGGTACAACAAGAGGCTTTATAGCAGTAAAACCAAATTGCTCGATTCAAAGCTACGTGCCTCCAATAAATGCACTTTTAGAATATGAGCCACAAACTATTCTTGCGTGCACTTATCAAGCAATTTCAGGGGCTGGAAAAACCTTCGACGAATGTCCTGAAATTCTTGATAATGTTATTCCATTTATTGATGGAGAGGAAGAAAAAAGCGAAAATGAGCCATTGAAAATATGGGGAAAAATAGAGGGTGGTAAAATCGTAAATGCTAATAACCCTGTTATTACAACTCAATGTATTAGAGTTCCTGTAACTAATGGACATTTAGCAGCGGTTTATGTAACTTTTAAGAAAAAACCTTCGATTGAGCAAATAATAAGCGCATGGGAAAATTTCAAGGCACCAGAAATTGTTTTGAATCTTCCAAGTGCGCCAAAGAAGTTTTTGAAGTATTTTACAGAAAATAATAGGCCTCAAACTAACTTAGATAGAGATTATGAAAATGGAATGGGAATATCTATGGGAAGATTAAGGGAAGATAAGGTATTTGATTATAAATTTGTATGCCTTTCTCACAACACTTTAAGGGGCGCAGCAGGCGGTGGTGTTTTATCTGCTGAGTATTTGAAAGCCTGCGGATATTTGACTGCAAAATAAAATTATCATATAAATAAGGAAGCCTAAATAGCTTCCTTTTACTTATATAATAAATTTACTTTTTTAGTTTACTCTTTAAAAATTTTCTTATGCCAAATGCTCCAGCTAAGACAACAATAGATGAACTAACAAAAATTGGTAAGTTGTTTTTTTGAGTTAAAGTCTTAATTGGTGATTCATAAAATCTAGAAACTCCTGCCTCTAAATCAACAGTTGTGTATTCTTTATTATTTACATAAATTGTTCCTGTTAAAATATTGTCACCTTTATTAAAAGACTGATTACTCAAATCTTTATCTTCTATCTTAACTTCAGAAGATACTGAGTTTTCCTGCCCTTTAGGAACTACATAATCTATATCCTTTGAACTAATTACAGGTATTGTGAGGTTATCATTTATTTTATATTCTGAAATCTGATCACCTTTTTTATAGAGATGTACTAGGGAATAGTTATCAAATCCATAATTGAAAACTGTTTGCATGTCCTTAAAATTTTGATCCTTATTAAGTGCGTTTAAAAAAGCAGCAACAAGAACATGACCATCTTTTTGTGCAGCAGCAACATAAGTTTGATTTGCTTTCAAAGTGTATCCATTTTTACCTGATATGGCATATGGATAATAATATTTAGAATTTTTATTAATCATATAGTTCTTATTATTTACTACAATTGTTTTGTCAGGATTATTCTTAAGAGTTATTGTATAGAGAGGAGTATTAGTTATACTCATGTAATCTTTATTTTTTATAGCTTCTCTTAAAAATAAAGCTAAATCATGCGCTGTTGTAGTATGCTCTGGATCTGGCAATCCACTTGGATTTTTGAAATTAGTATGTAAAGCTCCAAGCTCCTTTGCTTTTGCATTCATAAGCTTTGCAAATTCAGGTACGCTGCCAGAAATATGATCAGCTAAAGCATTCGCACAATCGTTTCCAGACTCTAGAAGAAGTCCAAAAAGTAAGTCTTTTACAGTTAACACATCACCTTTTAATAGTCCAATAGCAGTTCCATCTATTTTTGTAAAATCTTCCTGAACTGTAACTTCATCATCTAACTTACATTTCTCTAAAGTAATAATTGCTGTCATTACTTTAGTAGTTGATGCAGGTTCGAAAGATTTTTCTTCGTTTTTACCAAATAATACTTCTCCAGTAGAAGCATCAATTAAAACTGAGCCTTCAGCATTAATTTGTGGCTCTATAGTTTCTGCTTGAACATTAGCATAGGTAAAGGAAAATAAAAACAAAAATAATATGTTAAGTGTTCTTAAAAGTCGTCTCATAATATTCTCCAAATTATATTAAATTATTTTTAATTATACTCAAAATACATTGTACCAAAAAAAATTAATTAATGCTATATAAAGTTCATGGTAATTTCAATAATAGTCTAGCATTAAATTAATATGGCAATAATGGGATATATATACTATAATATTAAGCTATTTTTATGAGATAAATATAGAAAACTGATAGGAGAGAAAATATTGGTACAGGAGTTTTTGAAAGATAAGAAGAAGGTAGGAATTTTCGCCATACTGGCTATTATGTTAATTGCAGCTGGAGTTTTATATTTTAAATCTGGTTATAAAGAATTAAAGAAAAATGAAACAGAAAGCATTTTTGTAGATAACACAGGAGATACAGATAAGTCAGTTAATAAAAATGGTGATGCAGCAAAAAACAAGGATAGTACAGATAATAAGAAAACAAATATTGAGTTGAAAGATAAAAATATTGTGGTAGAAATTAAGGGTGAAGTGAAGAAACCAGATGTATATATATTAAATGAAGATTCAATAATAAAAGATCTTATAGAACAAGCAGGAGGATTAACTGAAAATGCAGATGTAAGCAACATAAACAGGGCTAAGAAGTTACAAAATCACGAATTGATTTATATTGCAAATAAGAATGAAAAGGCTGTAGAATCACAAAGTTCTGAACCTAATACAACTAATACTAATTTAAATAGTCAAAATAATATTAATAAAAAAGTAAATATAAATAGTGCAACACTAGAAGAATTAAAGACGTTAAATGGCATAGGTGATTCAAAGGCCGAAAGTATAATTGAATACAGGGAGAAAAATGGGAACTTTAAGTCAATTGAAGAAATAAAGAACGTAAATGGAATCGGAGAAAAAATGTTTGAAAAAATAAAAGAATATATAGAAACTTAATAGTTTATAAGTTGATTTCATAAAATGCAGCAAATGATAATAATTGCATGGAAGGTCAAAAAAATATATAATAGGAATGCATGTTGTTTTTTTATAGGAAAATTATATAAATAGATTAAATAATCCTAGAAATAAATAAAAAGTGTATAATTGACACATTGTTGTAATACAAAGGTGATAATATTATATTATTCATTTACCATGTAATAATTAGGCATGAAAATATTATCTATAGAAATAGGGGGGAGATTTGGTGTCTAAAAAAATACTAAGTCTATTAATGGGGCTCGTGGTTGTAACTTCATTAGTAGGCTGTAAAAGTGCAGCGGAGAATGCTGAAAAAAAGACTGAGACAAAGACTGTGGAAAGTACTGATTCCAGTGATCAAAATTTAGAAGGAAAATGGGCAAAAAATTATACTTTAGATCAAACACAGAAAGTATTTAAAGATAAATTATCAAAGATGGAGAATATAACCAAGGATTTAGGGGTAAAATATACAAAGGATGAAAAAATAAAAAAAGAAAAAGATGAGAATATAGATGACAATTTTATATACTTTGATAATAAGAGTCCGGAAGCGAATAAAATTGAAAGTATGTATTTTGGTATGAAGACATATGGAGATAATTTAGAAACTGGTGATATAAGCCTAGAATTAAGTTTAAACTTTGATGGAGACGCAGCCATAAAAGATAATAATTTTGATTTAGGCAAAACATCATTTAAAAAATACATAGAAGCATTTACTGACCAAGAAAACAGAGATTATTCAGATATAAATAAAGAAATAATTAGTAAATTAAAAAATGGAGATAAACAGGTCGATATAAAAGACACGGTAGATGGCTTAAAAGAAGAAATTATAGCCACTAAAGAGTGTATTATATATAAATTATCTACAAAGAAATACAAGTTCGCAGATGGTGAAATGAGTATGAAGTAGATTAAAGGGGGAAACTTTGTTGGAAAATGAAAATGTTAATGAAAACAAAATAACTAATGAGGAAGAAGCTGAAACTAATGAAATAGTAACTGATGCTAAAGAACAAAATGAATCAGAAGCAGCGGTAGATATGGATGCTACTCAGGATCTGGTAAGTTATGAGAAGGATGATAAAGAATCATCTGGCAGAATTATTTTTGCTAATATTCTTGATCAAGTGTTAATAGTTGCAGGTTCTGCCTTATTACTATTAATATGTGATTTAGTATTAAAATTATTTGGATATATGTTCGTAAGAGACAATGGAGCATTAATTTTAGCAGGATCAATAATCTACTTTATTATTAACTGCATATATGTGCCTATTTTAGAAAAGAGTAAATTAAAAGGTACAATAGCAAAAAGAATACTAAATATGAACTAATTTCTAAAATTAGATAAACTATAGAATATAAAAATATTTTTATATTCTTATGTTTTTTTATAGCAAAAATAAAATACATTAGGAGAAAATAATGAAAAGAGGAAGCGATTTAAGCGTTAAAATAGAAAAATTAAAATTCCCATCAACTGGCATAGGATATGCAGAGGATAAAACTATATATGTTAAAAATGCATACCCAGGTCAGACTATAACAGGAAGAGTAAAAAGAAAAAAAGAAGATTATGCAGAAGTTAAATTACTAACGGTTGATGAAAAAGCAGATTATGAAATTAAACCAATATGTTCTCATTTTGGTGTTTGCGGAGGATGTTCATCACAAACTATTCCTTATGAAAAGCAGTTAGAATTCTTAAGTGAAGAAGTTAAGGCTTTATTTAAAGAAGCTAATGTTGAAATGGGAGAATATTTAGGAATTCAAGGCAGCCCAAATCAGTGGGAATATAGAAATAAAATGGAGTTCACTTTTGGAGACGAGGCAAAAGGCGAACCACTTTCCCTTGGAATGCATATGAGAGGAAAAAGTTTTGGAATATTAACAGTCGATGAGTGTAAGCTTGTTGATGAGGATTATAGAAAGATCATTAAGTTAACTGTAGATTATTTTAGGACAAAAGATTTATCATATTATAAAATAATGAAAGCAGAAGGGTTTTTAAGACACTTAGTTATTAGAAAGGCTCAAAATACAGGTGAGATTTTAGTAAATTTAGTAACTACAACTCAAATAGATTTTGACTTAACTGAATATGTTAACTTATTAAGAAATCAAAGCTATAGCGGAAATTTAGTGTCAATAATTCATACAGAAAATGATTCAAGATCTGATGCAGTAATTCCTGAAAAAGTTAATATATTATATGGAAAAGACTATATCAGAGAGATACTTCTTGGACTACAATTTAATATATCACCATTTTCATTTTTTCAGACTAATACAAAAGGAGCAGAAAGCCTTTATACAATAGTTAAGGAATTTATGGGGGATAGTGACAGTAAAGTTGTATTTGACCTTTACTGCGGTACTGGTACAATAGGCCAAATAGTTGCTCCAAATGCAAAGAAGGTTATAGGAATTGAACTTATAGAAGAAGCAGTAGAAGCAGCAAAAGAAAATGCTAAATTAAACGGACTTGATAATTGTGAGTTTATAGCTGGTGATGTAGCAGAAATCATTAAAACAATAAAAGATAAACCAGATATTATAATTCTAGACCCACCAAGAACTGGGGTTCATCCAAAAGCTCTAGATTATGTAATAAAATTTAATGCACCTGAAATAATTTATGTTTCATGTAATCCAAAAACATTGGTTGAAGATCTTAAGGTGCTTACGGATAAGGGATATAAGGTTGTTCAAACTAAGGTTAAGGATATGTTCCCTAACACGCCTCATGTGGAGTGCGTAGTAGGAATACGTCGCAAGGATTCCTTATAATCATTGAATTTACTCACTTTGCAAGCTTTTATAACTTTAATACAAATGGTGATGATTTTAGAAATAAAGAGGTTATTCAGGGTGTTAAGGTAAGAGTTGGGATTTGATATGGACTAGGTGGATATGTTTTTATAAAGAAAGTATATAGTAAAAAGACCTTGAAGATTTTAAGACTTCTTGGTCTTTTTGTATTCTTAAAATTATAAATTGTTAAATTGACGTTGATTTATATATAAATGATAAATGTATATTGGATTAAATGAGAGAATTATGAAGGAAAATTTGATGATTTGTAGAATATGTAATAATAAAACCATACACAAATAAATAAGGAGAAATAATCAATGATTGTTTTTATATCTCATAAAAAAGAAGATAGCATACCTGCAGGATACATCTGTAATGAACTTAGAAAGTTGAATGTAAATGCATATCTCGATGTATTGGAAGGAGAGTTACTATTAGAAGGAGAAAAATTAACTAATCATATAAAAGAAAGATTAAACTCATGCACTGATTTGCTTGTTGTGATGTCAGATAGAACAAAAGAATCTTGGTGGGTTCCTTTTGAAATAGGAATGGCAGCACAACGTGATTTTCCCATAGTAAGCTATTTGATTAATAATGTAGAATTACCTGATTATCTATCATATTGGCCCACTTTAAGGAAGACTACAGATTTATGGAAATATGTGAGGGCAAAAGAAACAACATTACAAGAGAGCGCAATACTAAAAAAGTCTCTTAATTACTCGGTAAAACGTTCGGAAACTGACGCTTTTTATAAGAAATTGAGGAATATGCTATAAATTTGAAATGTTCAATAGAATTCAAAATTAACTTAGTAACTATAAAATAGTGTCCAAGATACGGAGGTAATTTATTATGGCAAAAACATATAATTTATTTATAAGTCATTCGTGGGCTTATAGTGATGCATATGAGAAATTAGTTAGTATGTTAGATGCAGGAAATATAGAGTATAAAAATTACTCAGTACCTAAAGATGATCCCATACATACTAATGGAACTGACAAGGAACTATATGAAGCTATTAAGAATAAGATTTCACCGTCAAGTGTTGTAATAATATTAGCTGGTGTTTACTCTTCATATAGTAAATGGATTGATAAGGAAATACAGATATCAACAAAAGAATTTTTAACTAAAAAACCAATACTTGCAATTGAGCCATGGGGATCTGAAAAAACTTCAAAAAAAGTTAAAGACAATGCAGATAAGATAGTTAAGTGGAATACAGAATCAATTATTAAGGCTATCAAAGAATTGGGGTGATTAAAATATGAGAAAAGCATTAGTAGTTGGGTTTAATAATTATCCAGAATATCCGCTTAGTGGATGTGTTAATGACGCACTAAAAATTGCAACAGTCTTAGAAAGAGATTCAGATGGAGCACCAAATTTTAGTATTAAGACTTTAACAGATGATAAATATCCAGTGACTAAATCTATGCTTCGTTCAGCTATTGAAGATTTATTTGCAGGTGATAGTGATGTAGCTTTATTTTATTTTTCAGGTCATGGTATGGTAACTTCAACAGGTGGAACTATTGTAACACCTGATTTTAAATCTTATGATGAAGGAATATCTATGGATGATATTCTAAAATTGGCTAATAAGTCAAAAGTTAGAGATAAAATAATAATTTTAGATTGTTGCCATGCAGGAGCTTTTGGTAATCCATTAGTTGACAATAATACTTCTTTTTTATCAGAAGGAATGACTGTTTTAACAGCGAGTAGGAGCAATGAATCAGCCATAGAGATTAATGGTTCAGGAGTATTTACAGCTTTAGTAGTGGATGCATTATATGGTGGAGCTTCAGATTTACGAGGATTTGTAACGCCTGGAAGCATATATTCATATGTTGATAGTGCTCTAGGACCATGGGAGCAACGTCCTGTATTTAAAACGAATGTTACGAGATTTACTCATTTAAGAAGGGTTAATCCACCTGTGCCGTTAGAAGTTCTTAGAGAATTACCTAAATATTTTGAAACACCTGAATCAGAATTTCAATTAGATCCATCATTCGAATATACCCATGAAAGTGCAGTTGAAGAAAACGTACAGGTATTTAAAAAATTACAAAAGATGTTTTCAGTAGGATTAATTGTGCCTTGTGGAGAAGAATATATGTATTTTGCAGCAATTAATTCAAAGGCATGTAGACTAACTGCTTTAGGCTATCATTATTGGAGATTAGCAAAAGAATCTAGATTATAATAAACTACTTGGACACTATTTTATAATTATATTTATATGACTGTTTTATATTTTCTCCCCATCCTGAAAAACAAAATATCCCTCAAATCTACACCCAAGAGCTTCAGCAATTTGCTGGAGCTCTTTTTCTGAGAAATTATCACGAGAAAGTTTATTCGATAAATTTTGATTAGTAGTGCCTGTTAACCTTGCAAGCTCCGATATAGTAATATTTTTTCTTTTTATTAAAATACGAATTTTTTCACCCATAGTTAATTGCATGTGATTCACCATCCTTAAATTTAAATATACACTTTTTAATGTGAATTTTCAATAATAATAAAAATAATTGATAAAAACAAAAGATTCTTCTTGAATAATAACATTTATAAGTGTAATATTAAATTAAATAGTGTGAATTAGAAAAGCAGGAAAAATGAATTTATAAAGGTGGAGGGTAAAAATGTGTAAAAGTAAAGTAATTTCTATCGTGAATCAAAAAGGAGGTGTAGCGAAAACTGTAACAACTTTAAACTTAGGATATGCATTAGCAGAAATGGGAAAGAAGGTATTACTTATAGACTTCGACCCGCAGAGTAGCTTAACAGTATGTTTTGGTTATGATAATACAGATAGTATAAAAACAACAATATATAATCTTATGGCACTGGCTATTGAAGAAAAAAGCTTACCTAAAAAGGAAGAATATATTATTACAGCAGGAAATATTGATATTATTCCATGTAGCTTAGAGCTATCAGCAATCGAAATAGCCCTTGTAAATGTTATGAGCAGAGAATTGGTTTTAAAATCTATAGTTGATGAAGTGAAAACTGATTATGATTACGTTATTATTGATTGTTCTCCATCACTTGGAATGCTTACTATAAATGCTCTTGCGGCTTGTGATAGTGTGATCATTCCTGTTACTCCTCAATATCTTTCAGCTAAAGGCTTGGAGCTACTTCTTAGGAATATTATAAGAGTTAAAAAGAGAATAAATCCTAAGATTGAGGTTGATGGAATACTTTTAACAATGTATGCAGAAAGAATGAAGCTTTCAAAAGAAGTATTAGCAATTATTCAGGATGCTTATGGTAGTAAAATCAACATATTTGAAAATAAAATTCCAACTTCTGTTAAGGTTGGAGAAGCCAATATGAAAAGTAAGAGTACCATAGAATATGATTCTAAAAATAAAGTATCCATTGCATATAGAGAATTTGCTAAGGAGGTGGCTGCAATATGAGTGAGAGAAAGTTAATGAGCTTAGATGATATGTTTGGAGATATCTCATCTGAAAAAGAAACTAATTCAGGAATAGCAGAGATTGAAATAGAAAAACTTGTGCCTTTTAGTAATCACCCTTTTAAGCTGTATGAAGGTGAAAGATTAAATGATATGGTAGAAAGTATTAAGGAGTTTGGAGTTATTGTACCTATAGTTATAAGACCTATAGGTACAAGCTATCAGATCCTATCTGGTCACAATAGAGTAAATGCTGCAAAACTTGCAGGAATACTTAAAGTACCAGCGGTTATTAAGGAAGGACTTACTGAAGATGAAGCTACTTTAATTGTTACTGAAACTAATTTAATTCAACGTTCTTTTGCAGATTTAAGGTATTCAGAGAGAACAGCTGCAATATCACAAAGATATAAAGCCATGAAGCAGCAAGGAAAAAGAAATGACCTTTTAGATGAAATTGAAAAGCTTGCAAACCCTTATAATATCAAAGATGAAGCAACTTTGTGCCAAGTTGAGACAAAGTTAAGAACAGATGAAAAATTAGCTCAAAGTTATAATCTTTCAAGAAATATGATAGCCAGATATGTTAGGCTTGGAGAATTAGATAGTGATTTAATGAATAGACTTGATGCTGATGAAATTGCATTTATGACAGCAGTAACAATATCATTTATAAAAAAAGAAGAGCAGCAAATTATAAACGAAATTTTAAACTCCAACAATTTTAAATTAGACATGAAAAAAGCCGAAGTACTTAGGGATTACTCAGAGAAAGGAAAATTAAATGAAGAAACAGCTTATTCAATTCTTTCAGGAGAACTTAACAAGAAAACAAAATCAAATAAACCCACTGCTATAAAATTGAAGCCAAAACTAATAAGCAAATATTTTGCACCAGAAGTTAAACAGCCAGAGATTGAAGAGATTATTGATAAGGCTTTAAAACTATATTTTGAAACACAGGGGAAGGAGGTACTTGATGAGTAGAATAACAGAGGTAAGAGAAATCTACGAAAAAGTAACAGGAATAGTTACAAGCAATAAAAAGGAGTGGAAAGAGTTCTTAGACTTTGCAGCAAGAATTTATAAGTATAACTTTGATAATGCAGTTTTGATTTATGCTCAAAGACCTGATGCTACCATGGTTGCTACTATGGAAATTTGGAATAAAAAAATAGGAAGATATGTAAACAGAGGAACAAGAAGCATAGCAGTTTTTGATACTTCAATGCCAACTCTTAGATTAACATATTTATTTGATATTAAAGACACTAATGGAGAACCTCATACCATTCCTAAGCTATGGAAGTTAAGTGATGCTATTAGTAAAAAATTTTTAGAAAGTATGAATGAAAAATATGAGTTAAATTGTAGTTCTATTGAAGAATTAATATTACAGATTACTGATATCAAGGTTAATGAAAGCTTTGATAATATTTTAGAAGGCTATGAACAGGATATTAAAGAAACGTGGCTTGAAGGTTTACCAGAAGAAGGGTTTATAAGTTGTTTTACTCAAACTGTTCTTGAAAGTATAAATTATATGGTGGCAAAAAGATGTGGAATAGAAGCTTCAAACTTTGACAGCGAAAATAGCTTTAGAGTAATAAATCATTTTAATACGCTGCCATTAACTTTTAGACTTGGAAATTCTGTGTGTAATATATCACAGCAAATTCTTAGAGAATTTGAAAGTGAAATAGTAAAAATAATAAAAAAGCAAAGGAGCGAAAAAAATTATGAAAGAGAACTTAAACTTAAGTTACAAGGAGATAGACGGAATATTTTATCCAGAGATACAAATATCCAGGAACAAGGAAGTAGATCAGAAGCCTTTAGGGAAGTACGGGCAGATGGCATTAAATTATCTAAAGAACAATCATCAGAGCAGATACAGCTTACTTTTAGCACAAGGGGAGCTGATGGAGAAAATGCATCAGGTGAACGAGGAAGCATATCAGAGGCTGGAAGTATTAATGGAGCAAATGCTGAAAACAGATCCAATAATGAATCCAGAGAATACAATGGAGAGCTTCAAGCACAGGAAGAGAATAAAGGAAACAGCAGAGGAGATAGTTCTTCACGAAATAGTATACAAAATGAGATAAAGCAAATAGATATTTTTGAGTCACAACAAAGTGGCTCTTTTTTTATTCCTGAAAATAAGCATAAGGGAGCTAAAAATATAGAAGATACTAAAAATGAAGATATTAGTAATAAAGGCGATATTCAAGATAAAATCTATGAGCAGGTTATTTATAAGCTAAAATCACTAAATGCTGATTATTATAAAAGTGTAGAGTTTGAAGAACCATCAGAAAAGAACCTTTACTCAAAGACTTTACAAAATATATCAAACTTAATTACAAGTCAAGTAGCATTAGAAGAAGTAAATATAGAAAGCAAGTTAGAAAAAATTCAAAATGTAATTGATAAAATAGTAAAAGAAATTACTTTTAATGATTTGGAGATAAATGTTGCTGTAAATAAAATAAACTCTTTAATTAATACAGAAGCATCAACTGTAGTAAATACAGAATATATAACTACAGGTAAAAATTCAACTTGGGAAGATTATAAAAATAAAGCCATAGAAAATTATGAAACTAATATTTTAGGGTGGCTAAATAACAATGAAGTTAATAGAAAACCTGAAACTAAAGGAAAAACAAATGCAAAAGAAAAAGATGAGAAAATAAACTACAACTATAGTCCAGATGATGAAATTGGAGTTGGAGGACTTAAAACTAAATTTAGAAACAATATAGAAGCTATTAAAACTTTAAAGGTTATTGAAGAAGAAAATAGATTAGCAACACCAGAGGAACAGAAAATACTTGCTAAGTACGTAGGTTGGGGGGGCATGGCTCAAGCCTTTGATATTAATAGCACAGGATGGAATAGTGAATATACAGAATTAAAAGCACTACTTTCTCCTGAAGAATATGCATCTGCAAGAGCTTCTACACCTAATGCTCATTATACTTCACCTACAGTGATTGAAGGAATATATAAAGCACTTGAGAACTTTGGATTTAAAACAGGTAATATATTAGAACCTTCCATGGGAGTTGGAAATTTCTTTTCTATGCTTCCAGACAGTATGAAAAATTCTAAGTTATATGGAGTAGAACTTGATGATATTTCAGGAAGAATAGCAAAGCAGCTCTATCAAAAGGCGGATATCAAAGTACAAGGCTTTGAAGAAAATAATTATCCAGATAATTTCTTTGACGTTGCTATAGGCAATGTTCCCTTTGGAGACTATAAGCTTCATGATCCTAAATATGATAAATATAATTTTTTAATACACGATTACTTTTTTGCTAAGGCTTTAGATAAAGTAAGACCAGGTGGAATTATAGCTTTTATAACCTCTAAAGGGACTATGGATAAAGAAAATAACAGTGTAAGAAAGTATATTGCAGAGCGTGCAGAATTAATAGGAGCTATAAGACTTCCTAATACGGCCTTTAAATCAAATGCCAATACAGATGTTACAGCGGATATTATATTTCTTCAAAAGAGAGAAAGGCTACAGGTTGTAGAAGAAAATTGGCTTCATGTTGCAAAAACAGAAGATGGAGTGCCTATAAATGAATATTTTCTTGATAATCCAGAAATGCTTCTTGGAAAGATGGTTTTTGACCAGAGAATGTTTGGTGAAGGCAGTAAATACACAGCCTTAGTTAATGATGATGAAAATTTTGATTTAAGTGAAGCTTTAGCTAAAGCAGTTGAAAATCTAAATGCTAATATAGTAAGTTTTGAAAGAGAAGAAGCTGCTACAGAAGATTTTATTCCTGCTGATTCTAATGTGAGAAACTACACTTACACCTTTATAGATAACCAGCTTTATTATAGAGAAAATGCTGCAATGAGAAAGATTGAAGCTACAGGAAAGACTTTAGAGAGGATAAAAGGTCTCCATGCTATAAGGGAAATCACTAGAGAAATAATAGATATTCAAACAAACGGATGCACCCAAGAAGAGTTAAAAGAAAAGCAGGAAATATTGAATAAAAGGTATGATACCTTTGTTGAAAATTATGGATATATAACAGCAAGAACCAATAATACAGCTTTTAGAGATGATAATGATTATCCCCTATTATGTTCTCTTGAGGTAGTAGATGAAAACAAAAATGTTACTAAAGCTGATATGTTCACTAAACAAACTATACGTCCTCTTGAAAAAATAACAGAAGTTGATACAGCCATTGAAGCTCTTACAGTAAGTTTAAATGAAAAGGGAACGGTAGATTTATCTCTAATGCTAGAAATTTATGATAGCACAAGAGAGAATATTATAAATGAACTTAAAGGTTTAATATTCTTAAATCCTGAAAAATATAATAAAGATGATTTACTTCAAGGATGGGAAACTCAAGATGAATATTTAAGCGGTAATGTAAGGCAGAAATTAAAATTAGCAAAGCTTTATGCTGAAACTAATCCAGAGCTTTTTACACAAAATGTAGAAGCCTTAGAAAAAGTTAAGCCAGTAAATTTAGAGGCTAGCGAAATTGACATAAGGCTTGGAACAACATGGATTGAAGAAAGAGATATAGAAAAATTTATTTATGAAACCTTAGGAACTCCAAAGTATGCACAAAACTCAGGTTCTCGTTATAGCAGCAATGAAATAAAAGTTCATTATAATAATTTCAATGCATCTTGGGTTATTGAAAACAAAGGTATAGATGGCTATTCCGTGGCAGCAACAGAAACCTTTGGAACTAAAAGGCTTAATGCCTACTACATTATTGAAGAAACTTTAAACCTTAGAACAGTTACAGTAAAAGACAGAATAGAAGAAGGCGATACTGTAAGATATGTAATTAATCAAAAGGAAACTATGCTTGCTAGAGAAAAACAAAATCAGATTAAGGAAGAATTTAAGAACTGGATATTCAGAGATCCTGACAGAAGAAAGAAGTATGTTGAATTCTATAATGAAAACTTTAATAACATAAGGCTTAGAGAGTATGATGGGAGCCATTTAACTTTCCCTGGAATGAATCCAGATATTAAACTTAGACAGCATCAAGTAAATGCTATAGCTAGAATTTTATATGGTGGAAGTACCCTTCTTGCTCATTGTGTGGGTGCGGGCAAGAGCTTTGAAATGATAGCAAGTGCAATGGAGCTTAAAAGACTAGGGCTTTCTAAGAAAAGCATATTTGTAGTACCTAATCATTTAACAGAGCAGATGGGAGCAGAATTTTTAAGATTATATCCATCAGCTAATATTTTAGTTACTACAAAGAAAGACTTTGAAAAGCAAAATAGAAGAAGGTTTGTAAGTAGAATTGCTACAGGCGCTTATGATGCAATAATTATAGGTCATACGCAATTTGAAAAAATACCAATTTCAAAGGAAAGACAAGAAAGAATGTTAAATTATCAGATTGACCAAATGACCTATGCTATTGAAGCTACTAAAAGAGAAAGAGGAGAAAACTGGTCCGTAAAGCAGATGGAGAAATTTAAGAAAAGTTTAGAGAGTGAACTTAAAAGGCTTCTTGATGAATCAAGAAAGGATGATGTTATAAACTTTGAAGAGCTTGGCATTGACACTATGTTTGTGGATGAAGCACATTATTATAAAAACTGTGCAGTATTTTCTAAAATGAGAAATGTGGCTGGAATATCCAATACAAGAGCTAAAAAAGCCAGTGATATGCTTATGAAATGCCAATATATCCATGAGATAAATGAAGGCAGGGGAGTAATATTTGCTACAGGAACTCCTATTTCAAATTCTATGACAGAAATGTATGTAATGCAGAGGTATCTTCAAAATCATGAGCTTGAAAGGCGAGGAATACAGCATTTTGATGCTTGGGCTGCTAGCTTTGGCGAAGTGGTTTCCTCATTAGAACTTGCTCCAGAAGGTACAGGCTATAGGTTTAGAAGCAGGTTTTCAAAGTTTACAAACCTTCCAGAACTAATGACCTTATTTAAAAATATAGCAGATGTTCAAACCTCAGATATGTTAAAGCTTCCAGTACCAAAACTTAAAGATGATAAATATATTTTAGTATCTTCAGAGCCAAGTGAGTTTATAAAACATGAAATGGAAAACTATGTTGAAAGAGCTGAAAGAATTAGAAATGGCATGGTTGATCCTTCTGTAGATAATATGCTTAAGATAACTAATGAAGCAAGACTTTTGGGAACTGATCCAAGGCTTATCAATAAAGAAGCAATAAATGAGACAGATTCAAAGGTTAATAAGTGCATTGAAAATATTTATGAAGAATACAAAAAATCAGAAAGTATAAAAGGAACTCAAATAGTATTTTGTGATGTTGGAACGCCTAATTCAGATGGGCGTTTTTCTGTTTATGATTCAATTAAAGCAGAACTAATAAATAAAGGAATTCCTGAAAATGAAATATGCTTTATCCACGATGCTAAAAATGAAATACAACGTGAAGAAATATTTTCTGATATGAGGGCCGGAAATAAAAGAATAATTATAGGAAGTACACCTAAAATGGGAACTGGAACAAATATTCAAGACAGACTAATTGCACTTCATCATTTAGATTGTCCCTATAGACCAAGTGATATAGAGCAGCGTGAAGGAAGAATTTTAAGGCAGGGGAATATGAACCAAGAGGTAAATATTTACAGATATGTTACCAAAGATACTTTTGATTCATACCTTTGGCAGATTGTAGAGCAAAAACAAAAGTTCATATCGCAGATAATGACTTCCAAATCTGTTGCAAGAAACTGTGAAGATGTAGATGAAACAGTACTGTCCTATGCAGAAGTTAAAGCTTTAGCTACTGGGAATCCCTTAATAAAGGAAAAGATGGATAATGATAATGAAGTATCAAGACTAAGAGTTTTAAAAGCTGCCCATGATAGTCAAAAATATACCTTTCAAGATAATTTCACTTTCAAATATCCAAAACTTATTAGTGAAGCTAACAGCCAGCTTGAATGTGTTATTAAGGATATTGATAAAAGAAATATGGAGAATGGTAAGGAGTTTTCAATAATTATAAATGGTAAGTTATTTGATGAAAGAGAAAAAGCAGGGACAATGCTTCAAAGTCTTTATGAGAAGATACCAAAAGGTGAAGAGCTTCATGTAGGAAGTTTTAAAGGTTTTGAATTAAAACTTAGAAAAAATCTATTCTATGAAAAGTATGAACTATTAATTCATGGTAATTTAAAATACACCGTAGACCTTGGAGATAGTGCTCATGGAAATATGCTTAGAATTGAAAATGTGCTAAATAATCTTGAAAACAAAATGGAGAATATAGAAACAAAGATTGAGGAATATAAAAGAAACTTAGAACAGTCAAAGATAGAATATGAAAAACCATTTCCTTATGAAGACGCATTAAAAGAAAAGCTTTCAAGACAATTTGAGTTAAACTCATTACTGGATCTTAATAAAAAAGACAATGAAGTTATAGTAGATGAAGATGCATTAAATAAGGAAGGTGAGGGAAATGAAGGGTTAAAAGAACAGGAATATGATGAAATGGCAATGTGAAAAATTTTTGAAAAGATTGGGTGAGGTAAGTGAATAAAAATAAAGGAATAAACAGAGATAATTATAAATATATAAGTTCTTTAATAGCACAACTTTTAGAACTTGATATAGACACTGAAGAAAAAATAACAGGGTATATTGAAAACTATGGAGTAGATAATTTTCTAAAAGACTATGATAAAATGGATCTTCCTTATGATACTTATGAAAAATTAGAAAGCTTAGGGATGATTATAGAAAATATGGGAGGTGTGGTGTAAATGGATAAGAATATGCCCTATACTGATAACTTTTTAAAAGGTTTAACCAATTTGACAGGTATTCCTATAAAGAAAATTCAAGAATATGCAAAAGAAAATAATCCTTTTAATATATTAGAGCATCCAAAAGTTATAGAACCAAATGAAAAGCAACTTCAAAAAATAGGACTGCTTAATGAATTTATAGCTTCTTACAACCTACTTAAAGTACATGAAAGTGAAAACAAAATTAAGTTTTCATCTCCTAAAGAAGCAGCTGATTACTTTATTCCATTATTAAGTGGTATAAAGGATAAAGAAAAATTTATGGTGGCATTTTTAGATAATGGAAACAACATAATTCAGACAAAAATAATGTCAGAAGGGAATATAGCTCAAGCAGTAATTTATCCAAGAGACATTTTAAAAGAAGCTCTAGCTTGTGATTGCAAAGCAATGATATTAGCACATAATCATCCAGGAGGTTCTAATTCCCCATCTAATGGAGATAAAGCATTAACACAAAAGCTTGTAAATATATTTTATCCCTTAGATATAAAAATACATGATCATATAATAGTTGCAGGAGTGAATTTTTGTTCTATGGCTGAAAAAGGTTATATGCCACAAGCTATAAATGAATTAGCTAGCTATGAACCAATAAAAATAGAAAATAAAAATATATTAGAAGAAAATCAAAGCTTCAATTCTCAGTTAGACGAGGAATTGGAGCTTTAACTTTATTTATAGGAGGGAATAGTTCATGGCAATGGAAAAACTAAGATTTACTGATGAAGAAATATCTAAAGCTGATAGTGTAAATATAATAAGCTATGCTTTAAGTGCAGGATATCCAGTAAAGCAAGTTACTTCTCGTTCCTTTAAAATAGAAGGCTATGGAGGTTTATATATTCATAGTGATGGCCATAAATGGAATTGGTTTTATCAGAATAAAGGTGGTGGAGCTATTCAGTTTGTAATGGAAATGGAGAATAAGTCCTGGGTAGATGCGGTAAAAACTCTAATAGGAAAAACAGATGAAATTGTACGATATAAACCTCTAGAAGTTATTGAAGAAGAAACAAAAGGAGAATTTATTCTTCCAGAAAAAAATACTACCTTTAAACATATTTTTGCATATCTTATTAATTCAAGGGGCATTGATAGTGAAATTGTAAGAGATTTTGTTAAAGAACATAAGCTATATGAAAATGCACATGGTAGCTGCGTATTTGTAGGCTTTGATAAGGAAAACAATCCTAAATATGCAAGTATAAGAAGTACTAATACTACAGGTAATTCTTTTAGATGTGATGTAAAAAACTCAGATAAAACCTATCCATTTTGTAAGGAAGGAAATAATAATACAGTATGTATATTTGAAGCTCCTATAGATTTAATGAGCTATCTTACATTGATAAAAAAACATAATATACGAAGCTTTGATAATCACTGTATTTCTCTTGGAGGAGTTGGGGATAAGGCTCTTGAATACTACTTAAAAGAAAATCCTAATATAAATAAAATAATGCTCTGTCTTGATAATGATGAGGCAGGGCATTTTGCATGTAATCAAATTTTTAATAAATATAAAGATAGATATGAAATTGTAAGGCATAAACCTAAAGGAAAAGATTTTAATGAAGATTTAATAGCTTTAGATGAGGAGTCGAAAGTAACAAAAATAAGTGAAAATGAAGCTATGTATGGAAGTAATGATTACTCAACTGAGTTTGAGGATATTAGTATTTAGAAAGGTAAAGAGTTCTTTTTTCAATATCCAAGAGGACTGAGCGAAAGCCATGGGCTTGAGGTGAAGGCAAGCTTCCTATTGGTATAGCCAATAGCTTGTGAAAAGTTGGGGAAATCCCCAAGCCCCTTTTAAAAAAATTAGAAAGAAGGGAAGGAATGAGGAAAAGAAATGTTCAAACTAATATTAGAATGACAGAAGATGAAGTAGAGCAAATAAAAAAGAAAGCAAAGAAAGCTAATATGACCTTTAGTAATTATGTTATAGCTTCAGCACTTAATAAAGAGATTGTGGTTATTGATGGAATAAAAGATTTTACTCACCAGCTTTCAAAGATAGGTACAAATCTTAACCAACTTACAAGGCTTTGTCATCAAGGGAAAATAAACTGTGCAGATATAACATCAGTAAATAAATTATTAAATGATTTATGGGAGTATTTAGTTTCTATAAGGAAACATAAAAAGTAAGGGGAGAAAATGGCTGTAATAGAATTTATTAATGCTTCAAATAACACCTATAAAGGAATGAAAAGAGCCATTAACTATATAAAGAATCCTATTAAAACTGAACCACATTTAGTTGGTGGAAAAGATTGTAGTCCAGATACTGCTTTTAATGAATTTGTAATGACTAAGCAAAACTATAAAAAAGAAACTGGAAGGCAGTTTATACATTTTGTACAGTCTTTTTCACCACATGATAAAGCTACTCCAGAAGCAATAAATGAAATAGGGAAAAAGCTTTTAGAACATGAAGACTTTAAAGATTTCCAAGTTGTATATGCTACTCATACAGATAAAGAGCATTTGCATAATCACTTTATTATTAATTCTGTAAGTTTCACAACAGGACTGAAATGGCAGCTATCAAAAGAACAATTAGAAAGCTTAAAAGAATACTCTGATGGGCTATGTAGAGATTATGGACTTATCATTGTTGATGGAGCTAAAGGAAATCATAAAAATAGAGGAGAACACAGGGCTAAAGATAAAGAACAAAGTTGGAAGTATGAGCTTTTCTTAGCAGTAAGGCAATGCAAATGGTGTAGCAGAAATAAGGAAGAATTTATTGAGAATATGGAGAAGCTAGGTTATAAAGTGGATTGGAGTGATGAAAGAAAATATATTACTTTTACTACTCCTAACGGTAAGAAATGTAGAAATAGAAAGCTGTATCCACCAGAACAATTTATTAAAGAAGCACTTCTTAAAGCTTTTGAATTAAATGAACAGCAAGCAACTAAAAAACAGCTTCAAGCAAAAATGGAACTTTTATTATCTGCCATTAAAATGTCATCTAAAGAAGATACAAATTATAATCAAGGACATTATCCTTTAACAGCTCTTGAAGGACAAGCAAGGAAGGAAAGAGCTATTGAGGAAGCTAAGGGAAGGGGATTAGATTGGGAAAAAAGTAATTACCAAGAAATTTAAATAAATTATATATAATGCTATAATTTAGTTATGGTAGATAGAAAACTGATGGAATAAGGGGTGAGGTTATGAATATATTTGAAATTTTTTATGCTTCAAGAAATGAAGAAAATTCTAAAAAAATGGCTGCATATATGAAGAATAAATTTGAGTTTCTTGGTATAGCAAAGCATGAAAGAGCAAAGTTAAGCAAGGATTTTCTTAAACAACATAAAAAAGATATATCTATTGATTGGGAATTTATATTTAAGTGCTATGATATGCCAGAAAGGGAATTTCATTATTTAGCTTTAGATTATATTTTGCTATAAAAAAAACAACTTGTACCAGAGGATATTAGCAGGATTGAGAAGCTTATTATAACAAATTCATGGTGGGATAGTACAGATTGTCTTGATGCTATTGTTGGTTATATGTGTTTGGAGTATCCACAATTAAAGGAATCTGTAATATTAAAATGGATTGATTGTGATAATATCTGATTAAAAAGGGTAGCTATAGATTTTCAATTGCAATATAAAGATAAAACAGATGTTGATATATTAAGAAAAGCGATACTTAGTAACTGTAACACAGATGAATTTTTTATAAATAAAGCTATAGGATGGTCACTAAGAGAATACTCAAAGACTGATAAGGAATGGGTCAGAAATTTTTTAAAAGAAAATAAATTATCTACACTAAGTGTTAGGGAGGCAAGTAAGTATCTTTAGATGTTAATAGTACTTACTTTTAAGGGAGATTTTATGTTAGAAGACAATTATCCAGGATATAATCTTATTAGAAATTTTAATCCAAAGGGAAAAACTTTTGTTTTTAATTTAAGTAAATATGATTGTTATAGATTAAGTAAGGGAAAATGCAGTATACAGTTTGAACAAGAAAAATATAAAGATGAATCTAATTCAATTTATTGCAAAGAATGTGATTATAGGTATTGCATATCATTAGCACATTCTTTAAAAGAAAAAGGAGTTACAAATAATTTATCACCAGTAAGGATAACAAGAAATTCTTGTGGACATTATGCAATTACTGATGGACAGCATAGGTTATGTTCAGCTGCTAATGCTAATATTAAGCTAGATGTATATGTTCAAGATTATGATGGACAGTGTCGAGTTTGTTATTGGAAGAAAAAAAGTATAAAATATAGAATAAAAGACATTATTAAAAAGAATGATGAGTTTCTAAGGAGATTATAAATGTACAAATTTTTTTGACTTGCCGAGAAGGTAGGTCTTTTTCATTTTCCCAAAATTAAATTCAGAAAGGAGCAACACCATCAATGAAATCCAAAAAGAAAAAACTTTTAATAAGCTTACTTATATTAGTGAGTGGCATTTTATTTAACCTTTATTTTTCAACAGTAATTCATCAGTTGCTTTCAAAGCAAATGATAGTTTTAGAAATTCCAAGTTTAATAATTTGTATCCATAGCATGGCGGTAAGTAGAGAACACTTATTGCTTTTTTTATGTCTTGATGGGTTTATAGCTTTATTTTCAATATTCTACTATGTAGCAAACAACAAGCCTTATCAAAGTGATTTAAGAGAAATAACACCTAAAATTTCAACTCCAGTGCCAGCGGGACAAAAACAATTTGGCTCAGCAGAGTGGCTTACAGAAAAAGAGAAGGATTCAGCTTTTAATAGCTTTACTCTAAATATAAATGACAACATGGTAAAGGCATTAATAGAACAAGGATATGATGATTTAAAAGAAATAAAGAAAGGATGGAATGAAAGAAATGAAAGAGAAGATGAAGGGGAAAAGAAGCAAGAAAAATGCTCAGAGAATAAAGAACAATTTAACATGGAAGGAGAAAAAGGAAATATTCAAGGAAAATCCAAAGATGAAACCTCAAAACGTTCAGGTGAATTTACCAAAGCTCTTTTACCGCAGGGTGGGATAGTTTTAGGTTGTAAAAAGTATAAGGGAAGTGAAAAGATTTATTTTATAGGAGAAGATGTTCATAGTCTTTGTATTGGAGCTACTCGTTCAGGCAAAACAAGAACGGTGGTACTTGAAAGCATAGGTACAATAGCACTTGCAGGGGAAAGTATGATATTAAGTGATCCTAAGGGAGAATTGTATGCATATACCTATCCTTTTTTAGAAAGGTTAGGCTATGAAGTTATAGCAATAGATTTTAAAAATCCTGAAAAGAGTAGTAGGTATAATTTCCTGCAGCCTATAATCGATGCAGTAGATAACAATGATGTTGCTAAAGCTATTGATGCAACTTGGGATTTAACCTCACAGCTTGTAGGAGAACCAAAGGGTGAGAGGATATGGACAGATGGTGAAGCTTCTATAATTGCAAGTGCTATTATGAGTGTGGTTTATGACAACAAAGATGACAATAACAGAAAATATCAGAATATGACTAATGTTTACTACTTTATTAGTGAGATGTGCAAGGCTACTGGTAACACTATGCCAATAATAGAATATGTTAAAAAGCTAAATCCCTCCCATCCTGCTAAAGCTTTACTTGCTATTTCAGAAGTAGCACCAAGCAAAACTAGAGGAAGTTTTTATACTGCAGCTCTTACAACTCTAAGATTATTTACTAATCCTTTAATCAATTCCATGACTAATGTAAGTGACTATAATCCTAAGGAAACAGGCAGTAAAAAGAGAGCTATATTTATAATACTTCCAGATGAAAAGACTACTTATTACACATTGGCAAGTTTATTTGTATCACAGCATTATATTGAACTTGTAAAAAGTGCAGATGAAAGAGGTGGAAGACTAAAAAACAGAGTAAATTTTCTACTTGATGAATTTGGAAATTTTGCTACAATACCTGATTTCTCT
The DNA here is from genome assembly GCF_002760435.1 of Clostridium sp. LS. Lineage (GTDB taxonomy): Bacteria > Bacillota > Clostridia > Clostridiales > Clostridiaceae > Clostridium. The sequence goes on along the minus strand of NZ_AUUU01000046.1, from coordinate 99,800 downwards.
AATAAGCTAACCGTTGGTGGTGGCAGAGGAATCAGGTTTAATTTATTTCTACAGAGTTTTGCACAGCTTGATGACAAGTATGGAAAGGAGGTGGCAAAGACCATAAAAGGCAATTGTGAAAACTGGATTTATCTTCAGGCAGACGATATTGACACTCTTGAGGAAATATCAAAAAAGCTTGGGAACTATACAGTATCTACTTATTCTTTAAGTGCATCTCAAGCAAAATTTTCTACTCCATCCAGCTCTCAAAGTATTAATCTAACCCATAGAGCACTACTTGCAGCAGATGAAATAAGGCTAATATCAAGACCTTACAGCTTAATTACTTCAAGAAATAACCCTGTAATTATGTATTCACCAGATTTATCAGCTTGGGAGTTTAATAAAATGTTTGGACTTGGAGATAAAGAACATAACAGAAAAGTAAGGGAGCTAAGGCAAAACAGAAGAAAATCAAGAAACATAACCATGTCTGATATGGACTTATGGGGAATATGGCTTTACTATGCTGCAAAGGAGGAAATGGGATTAATAAAGCAATCAGTAAGAGATATGCGTATGCAGGTTTCTAAAATCCAATCAGGATATTTTTATGAAGAAAGCGAAAAGAAAGGAGAACTATACAGCGATGAAGATTAAGAATTTATTAAGGAAAGTAAAAGAAAAGGCTTGGGCAGTAATTTTAACTTTATACGCCGTATTTATGAGTAGCTATACAGTCTATGCCGATGATAATGTACAAAATAGCAAACTTGTAAAAGGTACAGAAAAACTTATAAATGACATAACAACTTGGCTTATGATATTTGCTCCAGTAGTAGCAGGAGTGCTTATAATATACTTCTTTATAAGACGTAGCGCTGCCGATGATATGGATCAGAAGAAGTGGAACAACAGAATTGTAGTTGCTATAGTTTCTTGCATAGGTGCAGTTATAGCTTCAGCTACATTAAATTTAATAATTGGATATTACAAATAATTTTTAAAAAAGTGGAGGTATTTATTAATGAGAAATTTAGTATTAATGATGCAATTACAAGCAATGAATAAGGTGAATTCAGTAAAGGAAGCCTTAAAGAACAAAAGCGGTGAGGGCTTTGTTGATACCGCAGTAAAGATTCTAATGTCAGTAGTAATAGGAGCATTAGTTCTTGGTGGATTATATCTATTATTTAAGGACACAGTTCTCCCTACATTAACTCAAAGAATAAAAGATATGTTCAATTTCAAGGGCTAAAAAGTTATAAAAAAAGTAAAAAGAAAATATAAAAAGTGGAGGTATTTATTAATGAGAAATTTAGTATTAATAATGCAATTAAAAGCGATGAATAAGGTGAATTCAGTAAAGGAAGCCTTAAAGAGCAAAAGTGGTGAGGGTTTTGTTGATACCGCAGTAAAGATCCTAATGTCAGTAGTAATAGGAGCACTTGTACTTGGTGGATTATATCTATTATTTAAAGATACAGTTTTACCAACATTAACTCAAAGAATAAAGGATATGTTTAATTTTAAAGGCTAATAAAACCGTTTAAAGGGCTTGCAAGTTTAAACTTCAAAGCCCTTTAAACTTGGAGGTGATGATGTTGGAGGCATTACTTGTAATGCTAATTGCAGGGATATTAAGTGGCTGCCTTGTATATGTAAATTCTCTTTTAAATGATCTTGTCCCGATAGCTCTTCATGCAGAAAAATATATGGATACTCTAATTGGTACAAATGGATTTACGGAAGTGTTTAATATATTTTTGGCTTTTGGTATATCTCTTATAGTGCTTAAATTTCTAAAGAAAGGCTTTGAGCAGTATGTGCTTTGGACAGAAGGTGATGCAGACGCAGATCCCTTAGTATTTCTTACTGGATTTTTTAAAGCGTTGGCAATAGCAATAAGTTTTCCTACACTATATCTTTGGCTTGCAACAATAGTTGAAGATTTAACAGATAAGGTAATAAATTTAATAAGTAAGGGAATGACAACAGATTTTTCAGCAGTAATAACAGGAATATCAAGTGCAGGACTATTTACAGCTATAATATCCCTGATATTTTTCATATGTTTCTTTCTTTTATACTTACAGTTTTTAATGAGAGGTATGGAAATATTAATACTAAGGATAGGACTTCCCTTAGCCTGTGTAGGTATTTTAGATGCAGATAAAGGAGTATTTAGAACCTATATACAAAAGTTTTTTCAATCAACTTTAGCTGTGATGGTTCAGATAGTGCTTGCAAAGGTAGGAGTAGCATTAATGCTTAATACTCATGTTTTTTGGGGAATAGCAGCCCTAATGCTTGCCATAAAAACACCAAGATTCCTTCAAGAATTTATTATCGTATCTGGTGGTCAAGGCTCTGGATTAATGGGAAATATATATCAATCTGTAAGACTTGTACAGATAGCGAAAGGAGCTTTTAAGTAATGGATTTAGTAAAAGAAATGGCAGATGCTTTTATGGTATTAATAAGAGCAGGGGCAGTACTTAGGGTAATTTACTGTCTTATTCGTATGGGAGCATCTGATGAAGAAAGCTCTATGTATAAGAAAAGAGCAAAAAACACAGCGATTTTTTATATAATAGCTGAGTGCATATGGCAAATTAAAGAATTAATAATGAACTATTATAGCTAAATTTTATCTTTAAGGAGTATTTCTATTTTACCAATAAATACACTAGGTTTAACTTTTAAACTGTTACAAATATTAAAAATAACACTAAGAGTAGGCTTTCTTTTACCTCTTTCTAAAAGGCTAATATAGGTTGTTTTAAATGAAATATGTGCCTCTATAGATGATGAAAGTCTTACGGAAGAAATTTTAGATATAAGCAGACAAATGGACAAACTTATAATTGATTATATAGAAGCAAATAAGAAAGAAGGTAAAAACGAAATAAGAATGGAGGATAAAAATGGAGCAATTTGAAAAAGAAACTTTATATATACCACTGGGACTTAAAACAAGAACAGAAATTTTTGAAGGTTTTGGGAAGGAAGAACTTTTAAAATCCATGGGAGCTACCTTTGTTGCAGCATTAATTGATATAGTAGTGTATCTAACAACAAGGAACACCGCATTTTGTGTGGTGTTCCTTTTAACTTCCATAGCAGGTTCAGTTATGATGCTTACACAAGATAAGACTAATATTTCAGTAGTGGATCAGATAAAATTCATGGTTAGATTTCATAAATCTCAAAAGGTTTATAGATACAAATATTTGGATGAATGGAATATAGGCACCTAACATTTACTTAATTGAATGAAAGGTGCTTTAATTTTGACTGAAAGAAAGGTGAAAAGTTAGGGATGGATATATTTGTTCTTAAGGGTATCTTGTATGTCTTAATTTTAGCCTATGCAAGTTTTTGTGATATAAAGACTAAAACTATTCCAGATAAGGTTCATATCGTAATAATTATTGTAGCATTAATCAAGTTAAACAGTTTAAATTCAATAATAGGCTTATTATTTGTCCCAATGCCATTTTTCATTACAGCTTTAATAAAAGGTGGAGGTATAGGTGGTGGTGATGTTAAGTTTATGGGAGCTAATGGATTTTTCCTTGGAGTGAAAGGAGGGCTTGTTGGAAGCTTTTTAGGACTTATCATTGCTATAACAGTAAATAAAATTTATTACAAAATTAAAAAGAAGGATAATAACATATCCTTTCCATTAGCACCTTATCTTTCGGTAGGGTGCTTTTTAACATATTTATTATTTTGAGGAGGAATTTTTGAATGAAAAATTTATTAAAAAACAGAACGGTAATAGGACTTTCAGCTATAGTTTTATCTCTTATTATATGCTTTGGTATAACACCATTATACAATAATGCACTACAGTCAAAGGTTAAAATAGTGAGGATAAGTAAAGATATTTCTAAGGGAGAAATTATAAGTGCAGATAAGGTTGAAATTATAGAAGTTGGCGGTTACAATTTGCCAAAGGAAGTTATAAAGAATAAAGAAAATGCAGTAGGAAAGTATGCTACAGCAGATTTAAGTAAAGGAGATTATATTTTAAGTAGAAAGATTTCAAATAGTCCTTTAGCAGAAAATAAATATCTATATAGTCTTGATGGTAATAATCAGGCGATATCAATAAGCATAAAAAGCTTTGCTGCAGGGCTTTCAGGAAAACTTCAAACAGGAGATATTATTTCTATAATTGCATCAGATTATGGTGAGCTTAGAGAAACTGTTATACCGAAAGAGCTTCAATATGTAAGAGTCCTTGCAGTAACTACTAGCGAAGGAGCAGATAGGGTTTATAATCAAAAGCAAACAAATGAAAAAGATAAGGAACAGGAATTGCCATCTACTATAACTCTTTTAGTAAATAGAACTCAAGCAAAGTTGCTTGCAGATCTTGAACAAAAAAGTAAAATCCATGTGTCCTTAATATATAGAGGTTCAGAGGAAAACTCTCAAAAATTCTTAGATGAGCAAAAGAAGCTTATAAATGATAATAAAGATAGTAGTACAGGAAATATGAGTAATACAGATAACTCAGTAAGTCAGGGGGCAAGTACAAATGAACAATAATAAAATAATTGCTCTTTGGGGAAATCCTGATGCAGGAAAAACTACTGTAAGCATTAAACTTGCTAAAGAACTTTCTACAAAAAAGAAAAATGTTATAGTGGTGTTTTGTGATGTGCTTTCACCAAGCATTATGACAATATTACCCTATGCAAAAGAAGAAAATAAATCTTTAGGTAGCATATTATCAGCTCCAGAAATAACTCAGGAAGATATTTTATCAAAATGCTTTACCTTAGAAAAAAATCCTTATATAAGTCTCCTAGGATATTCTCAAGGAGAAAATATATTTACTTATGCTTCTTATTCAAAGGAAAGAGCTGTTGATTTTTTAATACTTCTAAGGCATCTTGCAGATTATGTTATTATAGATTGTTCAAGTGTTTTTGCCTATGATACCTTATCAGCAGTAGCACTTGAAATGGCAGATAATGTAGTAAGGCTTTGCAGCAGTAATTTAAAGGCAATATCCTACTTCGCTTCTTATTTGCCACTGCTTGCAGGTAGAAGATTTAATGTAGATAAGCATATTAAGGTTTTATCAAAGGTAAAGGAGAAGGAACCAAAGGATCAGATAATAGAAATGTATAGAGGAATAAAATATGAGCTGCCCTATACAGAAGAAATAGAAAATCAATTTTTATCAGCATCACTTTTTAACCATCTAAAGGATAAGAATAGCTTAGAATATGAAAATACTATAAGAGCTTTAAGTAATTATCTTATAGATGAAAAAGAGAATACTAAAAACTCAATTTCAAAAAAGAATGCTGTAGAAATTAAATCAAAAATAAAAGAGATTTCCTTATTTAAAAAAGCTTTTGTCTTTGGGAAGGGAGGAACTAAGTAGTGAATAATGCAGCTTTGTTTTTCAATACAGGGAAAAACTTAAAAGAATTCCCAGACATACTACAGGATGTACAGGAACATATTTCAAATAAATATTCAAATCTTATTTCAGATAACCCAAATGAGCAGAAGGAGCAAATAAAATCCTATATTTCAAAATATATTATGGACTATTCCTTAGGGGTAGAGGGATTAAGTTTTGATGAACTTGTAGAAAAACTTTATTCAGAGATGGCAGAGTTTTCATTCTTAACAAAGTATTTATTTAGAAAAGATGTAGAAGAAATCAATATAAATCAGTGGAGAGATATTAAAATAACTTATACTAACGGAGAAATTCTGCCTACAAAAGAGAAATTCAATTCACCTGAACATGCTATAGATGTAATAAGAAGACTGCTTCATAAGTCGGGAATGATTTTAGATAACTCTCAACCCATAGTAAGAGGACACTTATCAAACAAAATAAGAATAACTGTATTTGGTACTGGTGTTATAGATGATGATAAAGGAATTTCAGCTTCTATTCGGATTGTAAATCCTCAAAAATTAGCAAAAGAGAACTTTATTAAAAATGGCACAGCTACAGAAGAAATGTTGGATTTTTTAAGTATATGCTTAAGATATGGCATAAGTATGTGTGTAACAGGAGCAACGTCTTCAGGTAAAACTACCTTAATGAGCTGGCTTTTATCTACAATTCCAGATGATAAAAGAATATTTACCATAGAAAATGGAACAAGAGAGTTTGACCTTGTGAAAACAGATGAAGAAGGAAAGGTAATAAACAATATAGTCCATACAGTAACAAGATATAGTGAAGATAAAAAGCAGAATATAGATCAAGAAAAACTCCTTGAAAGTGCTTTAACCTTTAACCCTGACTATATATGTGTCGCGGAAATGAAGGGAGAAGAATCCTTTGCAGCTCAAGAGGCAGCAAGAACAGGACATGCAGTAATAACTACAACCCATGCAAATTCCTGTGAAGCTACTTATTTTCGTATGATGACCCTTTGTAAAATGAAATATGATATAAATGATGACACCTTATATTCTTTAGTTACAGAAGCTTTTCCAATAGTTTTGTTTACTAAAAAGCTTGAAGATAATTCAAGAAAGGTAATGGAAATTACAGAGTGTGAAATACTGCCTAATGGTAAAAGGCAAATTCACACTCTTTTTCGTTATCATATTAAAGAGAATACAGTAAAAAATGGGAAAGTTAAAATAATAGGTAACTATGAAAAAGTAAAGGATATATCAAAGAGTCTTCAAAAAAGGCTTCTTGAAAATGGAATGCCATTAAGTGTACTAGAAAGCTTGCTTTCTAAAAATGTAGTAGAAGAAGGTGAAGAAAAATGACCTTATTAAAATTAATAGCTTTCTTAGGAATAATTGCAGGGAGTTTTATATTACTTTCCTTGTCACCTTTTGAATTCTTTGAAGCTATAGCAAATAAATTTAAAGGAAAGAAAAAAACTATTAAAACAAAGGTTAAAGAAGCTACAAATAAGAAAAAGCTAAGAGGAATAAAGCTTCTTCTTGAAGAAACTAAAGAAATACTAAAGATTACAGGAAAAACAGAAAAGTTTTATACTCTATGTGTAGCTTCATTTTTCTTATTTGTAATGGGAGTTATTGTAGCTGTATCTATGAATAACTTCTTTTTAGTTCCAGTGCTCTCTATAGGCTTTTCGCTTGTACCTTTTTGGTATATAAAATTTACAGCAAACTTTTTTAAAAAACAGTTAAATGCTGAACTTGAAACAGCTCTTTCAGTAATTACCACATCCTATATGCGAAGTGAAAGTATAATAACCGCAGTAGATGAAAATATAACCTATCTAAATCCACCAGTATCAGATGTATTTAAAGGTTTTTTAACTCAAACAAAGCTTATAAATTCTAATATGAAAATAGCATTAGAAAACCTTAGGAGCAAAATAGATAATGATGTATTCAGAGAATGGGTAGATGCAGTAATAGCCTGCCAAGAGGATAAAAACTTAAAAACCACCTTAACACCAATAGTGTCAAAGCTTTCAGATATGAGAATAGTAGGAGCTGAACTTGATTATCTTCTTTATGAACCTATGAAAGAGTTTATAACTATGACTATACTTTTAATAGGAAATATTCCACTAATGTATTTTCTAAATAAGGAATGGTACGAAACGCTACTATTTACTGGCATAGGGAAAGCAATACTTGCAGTTTGCATAACTGTCATATTTATATCATTAGCAGCAGTAATTAAATTAACTAAACCAGTGGAATATAAGAGATAAGACATTGACTAAAGTTATCGTATATGATAACATATAATTAATAAATGCATATATTATAAAGAGGGAGATATAAACGTGGATTGGAAGGTTGAATTCTACCAAAGAGAAAATGGTAACATCCCTGTAATGGAATTTTTATCATCACTCTCACCTAAAATGAGAGCAAAAGCATATAGTGAAATAGAACTTTTAAAGGAGCATGGCATTTATTTAAAAGAACCTTATGTAAAACCCATTAAAGGGCAACAATATAAAGGAATATATGAGTTAAGAATAAAATTAGGATCAGATGCATCAAGAATATTTTATTTCACTTATCAAAGAGACACTTTTGTATTGTTAAATGGATTTCTTAAAAAAACAGATAAAACGCCAAAGCTAGAGCTTGAAAAAGCAAAAAGGTATAAAGAAGATTTTGAAAAGAGGTGTGAAGATGAGTAAAGCAAGTGTTGATTTCTCAGTAATTAAAAAAGAACTTATGAAGGATAATGAGTTCAAAGATGAGTATGAAAAACTAAAACCACGCTATGAGCTTATTTCAGAAGTAATAAAAGCAAGAAGAGAACTAAATTTAACTCAAGAAGAATTAGCTTACCGTATAGGAACTCAAAAATCAAATATTAGCAGGCTTGAAAGTGGAAATTATAATCCCTCTTTAGACTTTCTTAGCAAGCTTGCAAAAGGATTAGGAAAAGAAATTCATATTGAATTAAGGTAATAAAAAATAATTGGAACATGCAAGGCAAAAGCTTTGCGTGTTTTTGTGTGAGGTGAAATTAATATATGTTAACAATACTAATTATTTTCTCCTGCTTATTCTCCTTTGGAGTATACATGCTGATGGCAGATTTGTTAAAGCTGCCTAGTTTAAAAGCTTCAAAGGCAGTAATAAGTATAAGCAGGAGAGAAAAGAAAAAGACACACAATGTGGAAATATATATATTACAGCTATCAACTAAGCTTTCAAAAATTATAAAGCTTAATGAGTATAAAAAAAGAAAACTTACAGCAATTTTAAAATCCGCAGAAATAAATTTAACTCCAGAAACCTATATTGCAAAAGCTTATGTTAAAGCAGGTTTAGTACTATTTAGTATTATTCCTGCTTTATTTATTTTACCAATAATAACTCCAGTAATCTTATTTTTAGCTATAGCAATATATTTTAAAGAAATTAAGGTGGCTGAGGATAAGGTTAAAAATCAAAGAGAGGAAATAGAATATGAACTTCCAAGATTTACTGCTACTCTAACTCAAGAGCTTAAAGCAAGCAGAGATATACTGTCTATTCTTGAAACTTATAAGCAAAATGCAGGAAAAGCCATGAAAAGAGAACTTGAAATAACTGTTGCAGATATGAAATCAGGAAGCTTTGAGGGAGCACTTACAAGGTTTGAAACAAGACTTGGAAGTTCAACACTTTCAGAGGTCGTAAGAGGGCTTATAAGCGTACTTCGTGGTGATGATGGAGTGGTATATTTTCAGATGTTATCCCATGATTTAAAGCAATTAGAACTTCAAAGGCTTAAAACACTAGCAGCAAAACAGCCATCAAAAATAAGAAAATATTCCTTTGCAATGCTTATGTGCTTTGTACTAATGTATCTTGCTGTAATGGGGATTCAAATAATGAAAACCATGGGGCAATTGTTCTAGGAGGTGGTGCAGTGATTAAACTTTTAAAAGAAAAGAAAGGCGAAGGATATATTGATACTGTAGTTATTATAATTGCAGCTATGATGGTTATTGCTTTTGCAGTAAAAATATTTCCTGTATTTGTGGCAAAAAATCAATTAAATACTTATGCCAATGAAATTATGAGAACCGCAGAAATTTCAGGAAGAGTAGGTACGGAAGTAAGTGCGAAGGTAGAAAGTTTAAAAGATCAAACAGGAATAAGTCCTGCTATATCATGGCAGGTAAATTACATTAGTGGAACAAATAAAGTACAGCTAAATGATGAAATTACTGTAACAGTTACTAAAACGGTGGATATAGGTTTCTTTAGTTTTGGCTCTTTTCCTATTGAACTTAAATCTAAAGCTACGGGGAGGAGTGAAGTGTATTGGAAGTAAAAAACATAAGAAGGATATTGAAGGAGAAAAAAGGAAATGCTCTTTCTCTTGCTTGTGCAATAGTTTTATCACTGATAATAATATTTAGTGCAGTATCAGAATACATGAGGCTTCAAATTATAGCAAAGGGAGTAAGGGATGCACTTCAAACTTCTGTAATAGCTGTGGCGACTCAAAATTATGATGATGTATATAATGGGCTACGTGAAGGATATAGTGGAGGCTATAATCTAAACCAAGCTAATTTATGGGAGAGTAAAGTAGATACAGGAGATATATTTACTTATCTTGATAATCTTTTAGGTTTAGAGAAAAATGGTGTATATCACATTAAATTTACGGGAAAAGAGACAGAATATAAGCTTTCAGATCTTAAAATAAATATTATAAATACACCATTAGCACCGTTAAATCCTAATACTTCAAATAAATTTCAAGCTCAAGCTACTATCCATATTGAAGTGCCTTTATCTTTTGGATGGGATAAGCTGCCACCACTACAAATAAACTTAAAGGTCAATGCAGGGTATACTTCTAAGTTCTAAAGTTAATTACATATCCACAGGAGAGCGTGTGGACAACGTGTGAATAAGTGAAAATAAAAAATTAAAAAAACATCTGGACAAAATACAAAAAGTATGTTTATTTTTTAACAAGGGCAAAAAAAACCGTTATGTTGAAAAAAATTAAGGGAGTGAATGTGGATGAAAAAACTTAATTTTAATGTAAAGAAAAATTTAACTGTAACATTTCTTGTTGTTTTAGCTATAGCTCTTGGAGCAGGCTTAATAAGTTATGTAAATAAAACACCTAAAACTAAAGAGGATAAAGTTTTATCAGATATTAATAAGGTAGATGAAGTTAAGGTAGACGAAATAAAAACAGAAAATGAAGAAAAAGCTAAAGTACCAGTTATTAATGCTGCTGATAGTACAGAAAAATCCTCTCAAAATAATGTTGTAAGTAGTAATACTGAAACAGCACCTAAAAAACCAGAACCACCAAAGGAAAAACCTAAGACTACAGATGATATAACAAATAAAAATAAAGTACCTACTTATCCTGAAAAAGCAGTAAAACCACAGAAAGAATCAAGTCCTAAGGGAGGAGAAAAAAATAACAAAGGACAAGTATATGTTCCAGGGTTTGGTTGGGTTAACGATGAAGGTGGTGGTGGTCAAGGAACAAATGTAACATCTGATGGTGATATTAATAAGCAAGTGGGTACAATGGATTAGTTTAATAAAAAAGTATTTTTAGAGAGTATGGTCAAAATCTGTACTCTCTATTTTTTTGGAGGTGTAAGCTTATGAAAAGAGTAACAGCATTTTTACTTTGTTTAATGTTAATAATTTTTTCTGTACCTATAAGTGTATTTGCTGAAGGAGATGGAAACTTTGACGGTGGAGGAGGTGGAATGGGAAATGGATCATCTCAAAACTTTTGGAATCCAGGGAATGATGGGGTAAGGATTACTGTTATCAGGTGTAGAGATCAAATGCCAGTAACTACACCTATTGATTTCTCAAATAAAAATCAAAATAATATAAAAATACATTTTGGAAAGAAATCAAAAATTCAATATAGAAACGGAAGTTCCTTGCAAGCATACACAAGTGTGTATAACTATTATATTCCATCTCAACCTATGCCAAGAATTATAGGTTCAAGTAGCTATACTATAAATATTGAAGCTACTAAAAAATACTTTTGTTCTGAATATGCTCTAAAATTAATTGCAAGCCTTACTGGTATGAATTATGAAAATCTTATAAGCGGAGATTATAAAATACTTATTGAACCTATAGCTTACATGACTTTTCAAGGAGTGTATATGGCAATGACTGCACATGAAGCAGCATTATATGATGAAAAACTTGGAGGAGGTTTAAGAGCAAAGATGGTAAGTTTATCTCATAAGAATTTGCCCCTTGCTTTGTTTTTACAAACTTCTGATTTAGGTTTTGCTGCTTGGTCAGGATCGAGTAATCAAAAGGTATCAAATACTCAAATAAAAGCCTATTTAGGACTTGGTGTCATAAGGTTTAGTGAGGCGGATAAGGGAGTAGATATTGATAGTAATTCCTATGAATATAGATGTGACACAGATGTTATTACTTCAATAACTGTAAATACAGATAGAAGAAGAACACCTGACAATCCTGTATCTGTAAGCTTTAGAGTAAATGGACAAAACTACACTGTAAGTAATATTTATATTCCAGAAGGAGAATCTCAAAAGGTTTGGTTTAAATGGCACACTCCCAAAACACCACAAACATTAAATATAGATGTAAGTATAAGTGGAGCATTTGCAAATAAAGCAAATATTACAGCCAAAATAGTAGACCTTAAAGAAAACACTCCACCAAATCCTACTGCTAATGATAAAAATCCAAGTTTTAAAGCTTCTAGTATTCCAAGTAAAGCTCCAAAAACTTCTGCTACATGGGGAAAATGGGATTGCTATTGGGAACCTAAATGGGAATGGCAGGCAAACTGGAGCTGGGTTAGTACAGGTAAAAACACAGGATACTGGGTTGATAATGGTCATTGGGTTGATAGAGGAGATTGGAAATATAAATGGATAAGTTACTATGCTTATCTTTCAGCCAATATGAACCTTCAGCCAGATGCTAAAGTCCCTACAGCCTATTCAAAAACTATGAAATCAGGATATGGAATAAACTTAAATGTAAATTCTAATCTTAGTTCTAATGCTCCAAGCTCATCCATAACAGGTGCTCAAAATGTTATTTCTTATTATCCTGAATTTAATTATAAAACTTATAATAGAGTATTAGAAATGATAACAGCAGGTTATTCCTCAAGTTTTCAGCTTAGAAAAAATAAATATTCTACCTATAATCAAAGAGTACATTTTACTCCAATATGGTATCCAGATGGAACCTATTCTGTATATGCAGAAGTAATAGATGTATGGACACCAGAGGGTATGCTTTCTGTTAATTTAAATGATTATGTAAACATAAAAGGCAGCTTGTATGACGATTGGCATATAGGCCCACAGTTTTAGGGTGAAACCTATGAGGTTTAATATAATTTATGCTGATCCACCTTGGAGCTATAAAGTGTATTCTAAAAAAGGTAGAGGAAGATCTGCTGAAAATCATTATAATACTATGAGTCATGAAGATATATACAATCTTGACGTAGCAAGTTTAGCTATGGAAGATTGTATTTTATTTTTATGGGTTACTTTTCCTAACTTACTTGTAGGGCTTGAAACTATGAAAAGATGGGGATTTACTTATAAAACCTTAGGGTTTTGCTGGGTAAAGAGAAATAAGAAAAGTCCAAATTGGTTTTGGGGACTGGGATTTTGGACAAGAGCTAATCCGGAAATATGCCTAATTGGAACTAAAGGTCACCCTAAAAGAATATCAAAAGCAGTTCATTCAGTTATAGATTTACCTATTGAAAAGCATAGTAAAAAACCTGAGGAAGTAAGGAAAAGAATAATTGAGCTTTGCGGAGATTTACCCAGAGTTGAACTCTTTGCACGAGAAACTCATGAAGGATGGGTTTGTCTTGGTAATGAAATTGATGGCTTAGATATTAGAGAAAGTATTAAAAAAGTAAAGGAGATGTAAAAACTTATGAGAGTATTAATAGTTCAACCTCAAATAAGGCCTTATGTTGCAGAAATAGAAGAAGGTTTAAAACCTATGCAGGAGATAGTTGGAGGCTCAATTGAAATGGTAGACTTAGATGATAATACAAGCCTTGTTTGTAATGAAGAAGGTAAAATAAGAGGTCTTGAAGGAAACAGACGTATCGGCAGAGACATAATTGCTGGTACGTTTTTTCTTTGCGGCTTTAATGAAGATGGAGCATCTATTTCACTAACAGATGAGCAGATTTCAAAATACTATGAAAGGTTTAGAGAACCAGAGTATTATTCTCGGGAAGAAGTAGAAGACTCAGCTTTTATGGATGTTTATGTACCAGATTATGAAGATGATATGGAGATATAGGAGGGAGAATACTTGAAGTTTATTGATTTGTTTAGTGGTATAGGCGGATTTAGATTAGGACTTGAATTGGCTGGACATGAATGCGTAGGTCATTGCGAAGTAGATAAATTTGCAGATAGAAGTTATAGAGCTATGTACAGTTGTGAAGGAGAGTGGTTTATTAATGATGTCAGAAAAATCAATCCAAAAGAAATGCCCGAATTTGAATTGCTATGTGCAGGATTTCCTTGTCAAAGTTTCTCAATTGCAGGAAAAAGGAGAGGATTTGAAGATATTAGAGGAACTATGTTCTTTGAAATTGCCAGATTGGTTAATGAAAGAAAACCTCCACTTCTTCTTCTTGAAAATGTCAAAGGACTGCTATCGCATGACCAAGGCAGGACTTTTAAAACCATCCTCAGTACACTTTATGAATTGGGGTATGATGCTGAATGGCAATTGCTTAACAGCAAAGATTTCGGAGTGCCACAAAACCGTGAAAGAGTGTTCATTATTGCACATATTAGAGGAAGAAGTTTCACAAAAATATTTCCTATCATCAGTTGCAACCCAAAAACTCTTAAGCAGCTTATAGGAGGTAAACAAGGACAAAGGGTATATAGTATAGATGGTTTAAGTACAACATTAACTTCTCATGGAGGCGGTCAAGGAGCAAAAACAGGATTATATTTTGTTGACTTAAATTTAAAACCTCAAGTAACTGAAAATGCAAGATGTATAAAAGCAAGATATAATTCTGGAATTACAAATAGAGCTGCAGATAATAGCGGAGTTTTAGTTATTCCAAGAGCTGTTCTTACCCCAGAAAGATTTAAAAAACGTCAAAATGGGCGTAGATTTAAAAATGAAAATGAACCAATGTTTACTTTAACAACACAAGATAGACACGGAATATTATTGGGTGGGGCGATAAGAAAACTTACGCCCCTTGAATGTTTTAGATTGCAAGGATTTCCTGATGAATTTTATTATAAAGCACAATCAGTCAATTCAGATAGCCAGTTATATAAGCAAGCTGGTAATTCAGTTACCGTTTCAATAGTATATGAAATTGGCACAAGATTAAGAGTAGAGTGACTAGAATTTTAGATAATATGCACTGCTTAAAGAATAGCAAAAATGAGGATTATGAAAAAAAGATATTAATATTAAAACATGAAAGAATTAAAGAAGGATTAGAGCTATAGGAGGTGCACCATGAAACCTATTATACCAATTGTTATGTTATTACTATGTTTAATTTGTGGAGGTTTAACACTGCTATTTTTAAAGAAAAATAGTAAAAGGACAAAGGTTACAGAAAATAAAGAGCAGAAAACTGCTAATGAGTTTGTAAATGTAAAAGATGTTAAAGAACGCTATTTATATACACGAGATGGCTACATTATCATGTATATAAAAATTAATCCTATAAGCATTGATTTGCTATCAGAAAGAGAAAAAAAGCTTTTATGTAAGACTCTCACAGCAGAACTTTCCAGTGAGCAAAAGCCTTATAAGTTTTTAGCAGTATCAAGACCAGTAGATATTTCACCACTTATAAATGAGTATACTGGTATTATTTCAAATAGCTCAGATCAAAAGCAAAAGGATTTGTTAAGAAATGAAATGCTTGTAATGAGTAATTATGCCTTATCTGGAGAAGTTGTTGAAAGGCAGTTTTATATAATGCTTTGGGAAAGGTATGAAGAAGATATAGAAAGAGAAATATCTAAAAGATGCTATGAATTTAAGTCAAAGTTTGAAAGTGGAAACATACAATGTGAAATATTAAAGCAGCAGGATATAGTAAGGTTATGTAATCTTGTAAATAATCCAGCTTATACAAATATAGAGGATAGTGAGTTTGAAGCCACTATCCCTATTTTTTAATAGAAAAGGGAGATGTGAAAATGATAAAAAATAAAAATACCTTAAATCAAGAAATATTATTAAACAAATCCTTGCTAAATATAATAACTCCAATGGGACTAGAAATAAAAAGAAACAGCTTAGTTATAGGCGAAAATACTGGAAAGGTATATGGAATAGTTAAATATCCTCAAAAAGTTGATTATGGATGGCTTTCTAAAATTACTAATATACCAAGTACTATTGTCAGTATAACCTTTAAACCTATTGATAATTCTTCTTTTATCGAAAGTCTTTCAAGAAATGTAATACAAAGTCGTGGGGCAGCAGAAAGTGCCAAAGACCCACTAGCTCAGAAAAGGGCAGAACGTTCAGCTTTAGATGGAGAAAAGATAATGGTGCAAATAGATCAAAACGGTGAAACTGTTGGACTTATGGGAATTACCATTATGCCAATATCAAGAGAAGATGAAAATTTCAATAAAGTTTGCAGAAAAACTGAAAGTACCTGTGCCATGAGTAAATGTAAACCAAGAAACCTGTCAAACTTGCAAGAACAGGCATTTAAAAACTGTTCACCCTTTTATACTTCAGATGAAAATATAGAGCAGATAGTAAGCAGAATAGTTCCTTTATCCACCTTTGTAGGTGGATTTCCTTTTTCATCAAGCGGTTATAATGATGGAACAGGTTATTATTTTGGAAGAGATTCTAGTGGCGGATTAATTATACTGGATACTTGGAAGAGGGGAAATGATAGAACCAACACTAACATGGTTATAATGGGAGTAGCTGGTGTTGGAAAGTCTACAGCAGTTAAGCATATAGCCTTATCTGAATATATGAAAGGTACTAAAATTATATTTGTAGATCCAGAAAGAGAATACAAAGAGCTATGCGAAGCTTTAAATGGAGATTGGATTAATGCAGGTGGAGGCAGCAATGGAAGAATAAATCCACTCCAAATAAGACCAACACCAGTAGATGATAATGATGAAGTTTATAAAGATGAAGGTCAAGGCATGGGTGATATGGCTCTTTATATTAAGAATTTAGAAATATTTTTTAGTCTATACATTCCATCCTTAACAGATAGAGAAAGAGCTATTCTTAAAGATTGCTTAATTGAGCTATATAATAACTTTGGCATAACTTGGGATACAGATATAAACCAATTAAATAATGAGGATTTTCCTATATTTTTAGACCTTTATAATTTGATAGATAAAAAAGCAAAGGAAAAAGAAAAAACAAGAAAAGAAAGTGAAGCCAATATTTATGATGACCTTGCTCTGCTTTTAAAAGACATAGCCATGGGAAGTGATTCTTTTCTTTGGAATGGATATAGCTCTATTAAGACTAACACAAGATGTATTTGTCTTGATACCCATGATTTACAAAATACTAATGACAATATTAAAAGGACTCAATATTTTAATATTCTTACTTGGTGTTGGCAGGAGATGAGCAAAGATAGAAATGAAAGAGTATTGTTAATCTGCGATGAAGCTTATCTTATGATTGATACCAATGTACCTCAAAGTCTAGTATTTTTAAGAAATGTTGAAAAGAGAGCAAGAAAATATGAAGCAGGAGTTGCTATAATAAGCCATTCAGTTGTAGATTTTCTTGATCCACAAATAAAAATGTATGGACAGGCACTTCTTGATATACCTTGCTTTAAAATTATAATGGGTACAGATGGCAGAAATTTACAAGAAACAAAGGAACTTTACAATTTAACAGATGCAGAAGAAGAGCTTCTTGCAAGTAAAAAGAGAGGCAATGCCTTATTCATGATTGGGTCTAAAAGACTTCATGTTGTGTTTGAGATACCTGAATATAAATTTGAGTATATGGGGAAAGCTGGGGGAAGATAAATAATATAAGAGTAATATTATTAAACTATGGAATTTATCGACAATAAAATAAATTTCAAGTAAAATAATAGAATAATTAGACAATTTATGATAATATAGTTTATGAAATTAAGGAAGGTGACATATTTATGGGATATAAATCAGAAGGAACTAAAAAAGCTGAAATAAGTATGAGATTTTCAGAGTTTGAAATGCCTCCTATGCAAGACATATTAATTGTTGGTAAGAAAGCTCCAATAGGTCCAGAGGCTGCTAGAAGAATGGTAGATATATTATCTCCTGATCAATATGAAATAGTTAAAATAGAACATCAGTGCGTGGAAGCAATAGTTGTTAGAAGGACTATCTTAAATATGCTTCCGCAAGATAAACTTATTCCAATAATAATGGAGGAGGTTGAAAGGATTGCTAATGAAGATATGATTATAAAGGCGCAAGTTAATATAACTATCAATGTTAGCAAATCTATAGATTTATGATACAAAGGGTTTTAGATATAATAGATAAAAATTTTTATAAAGTAGACGTATTAGATGGAGTAAAAAAAGTTCAGGAAATTTTTTATCAAAATAACATAGAGTGTTCTGCCGTTTATGATAAGAAAAAGTTAGTGGGAGTCTTAACTTTAAGAGAATTAGGAATTGCAAATCCTAACAGAATAGTTGCGGATGTTATGACTAATAGATATATTTGCGTAGGCTCAGAAACCTCTACATGGGAAATTAAAAATTTATTTGATTTTAATCAGAACATAGATGTAATATTTGTAGAATATAATAGTAAAGTTGTAGGGGTTATTACGAAAAGTCAATTAAAGATAGAATTGGGAAGACATATTGATTTACTAACGGGTTTATATAAAAGCGATTATTTATTTTATAATATAAATAGTTTAATAGAGCAAAGAAAAGAAGTTTCATTAATATTTATAGATTTAAATAATTTTGGATATATTGATAAGAAGTTTGGACACATAAATGGAGATAAAGTTTTGAAAATTGTGGCAGATTTACTTAAAAAAAATATACAACCAGATAATTTTTTATGTAGATATGCAGGGGATGAATTTGCAATTTTGACTACATATAATGCGAATAAATGTAAAATTCTTTCTAAAAAAATAGTAACGGCAATAAAAGATTATAATTATCCTTATAATATTCCAGTTTCAGCATCTGTTGGCATAGCATGTTGTAATTTCAGTGACAGAATAATTGACGATAGGATAGAAACAATAAGAAATTTAGTAAATGTAGCAAGTTTAGCATCAACAAAAGCAAAACAGAATAATAATGATCATATTATTATTGAAGATTTTGAAACAGGTATAACGGCATAAAATCTTAATAAATCTATAGTCTAGTAACAATTTGTATATTAGTTTAGAGAAGGATATGTAATAATTCAATTCTTCTTTTTTAGTTTAAAAATAATAATGGAGGCGGGTTCTATGCTATTAGATCCGAAATCAGCAGCTACAATTGCTAAAATAGTAATTCAAGCTGCAAAAGATGATGAAACCAGAAATAAAATAATTTTTATATCACTGGCACCGATTATTTCGGTGCTTTTAATTTTGGCTTTTATTGTATATATTCTTACAAATCCACTTGAAATGCTAAGTAGCATTTTCTTTGGAAATGAGTTAACACAGATTAAAAATATAAGAAGCCAGTATGGATATGAACAGTTGATAAATTCTAATGACAATAGTTATTTAGAAAGTAGTGGATTAGACTTTTCAGGAGTATCTTTTAAAGATGGAGTAACAGAAGTGTTTTATTATAATCAAGCTGATGAAAGGTGGAAGGACAAGCCTTATGGAAAAACAGGTACTATAGGAAGAAGTGGTTGTGGTCCGACTTCTCTTGCTATAGTTGTGTCAAGCCTTACAGATAAAAAGGTTGATCCAGTTCAAATGAGTCAATGGTCTTATGAAAAAGGCTATTACTGCGAAGGGGTGGGTTCTTACCATACGTTAATACCTAATGGGGCAAAACACTTTGGACTTAAAGTAGAAGGCTGCACTTCAAGTGAGCCACAAAAGATAGTAGATGCTCTTGCAGCGGGTAAACTTATAATTGCTATTATGGCAGAAGGACATTTTACAAGGAATGGTCATTTTATTGTGCTTAGGGGAGTAACAGCAGATAAAAAGATTTTAGTTGCTGATCCAGTAAGCAGGACAAGAAGCGAAGAAAAGTGGGATTTATCAATAGTATTAAATGAAGCAAATAAAGGAGCAGATGCAGGAGGTCCATTTTGGATAATCAGTAAACAATAAATAGAAAGGGGTAGAGTACTTTGAAAAAGAAGTTATTAATAGAGCTATTTATATATATTGTAATTGTGGTTATAGGGGTCATTTTACTATTTACTTATAAACCTAAACACAAACCTATAGATATACCAGCAGACTATAAGGTGGCAAGGGGTGAGAGCAGTGCTTTTGTATCTATCAAGCAATGAAAACATAGGAATATTGGATTTTTTATCTAAGGAAAAAGGTATGGTAATTAAAAAGCTTTCAGGGGAATTCTATTTAAAAAAGTTTGTAATTCATGACATGAGAAATTTAAGTCACTACTCTTATTTTGCTATAGATTTAAAAGCTCTTAAAGATACCGAAAATGAAATAATTGAAGCAATAACAGCCTTTAAAGCCATGTATGATTCAAGAATAATAATCTTTGCTGAAGGATTAAAAAGAGAAGACGAAATAATATCAAGGCTTATAGAAGAAAAAATCTACAACGTTATAATTTCTAAAGAAATACAAGAGATTAAAGATGAAATATTAAAATGTTTAAGCAATATAGGAAAGACAGAGGAAGATTGGAACATAAAAGGAATTCATGAAAATCAGTATACATTTAATTATAAAAATATAAAAATAGCAGTTGCGGGAGTATCATCAAGAGTTGGTACAACTACAACTGCTTTTAATATGGCAAGATTTTTATTTAATATTGGAGCTAAGGTAAGTTATACAGAAGCTAATGACAGTGACCATTTAAAAGAAATAGCCGCTTATTATGAATTCTTAAAGATTGAAAATTATTATAGGTACAAAGGAGTTGAATACTATCCTAATAAGCAATTTCCTAATGATGTAAACTATCAAATCTTTGATTTAGGAAGCTTAAACAAAGGAAATATAGCAATATTTAAAAGCTGTAATATTAAAATTTTATGCAGTGGAAGCAAGCCTTATGAGCTTATAGAAACATATGAAACAACTAATTCTGTAAAAGATTTTAATTATAATATTTTGTTTACTTCAGTATCTAATGAAGAGAATTTTAAAATAAGAAAAAGCTTTGTAAACAGAAAGGATAATATACATTTTCTTAAATATTCACCAAGTCTATTTGATGAAAAGATTAATGAAGATATATACAAAGAAATAATTAATGACTTTATTACCTAAACTTGAAGAGAGGAGGAGCTATTGTGAAAAAAGGAGAAATGCTTGATAAAGTATATAAATCAAATCTACCAAGCAGAGCAAAGCAAATAATGTTTTATTTTATAAATAGAGCTAATGCAGAAGGAACCTGCTTTCCTTCTGTAAAAACTATAGCCAGTGACTGCGGAGTATCAGAAAGAACTATACAAAGAAACATGAATATTCTTGTAGAAGAAGGATTCATTATTAAAGAAGAAAGATATAGGGATAATGGGGGACAAAGTTCTAATCTATATAGACTTCAAATAAAGCCTGAAAATAATAATATTAAACCTAATGCTAATGAAAATAAGTTAGATGAAGAAAAGCTAAAAGATATTGAAGTGAAAGAAGAAATAAGCAATATAGAGAATATTGAAGTAGTTAATTTTGAGGATTATGAAGAAGAAAAAGATGTTATAGAAAATGAAACAAAGAAAGAAAAAACGTATATAGTAGATGTTTCAATGGGCGTTCCTTCGAATAAAGCAAATCTTGTAAATAAATATAATTGTCACCCTAGTATTTTCTATGAAATAGGTAAAAAAAGAAAGCCGATTACAATCATGTCAGCATTAAGTTCACTATGTCATGGGGAGAGCGACAATTTGTACCCTCCATGAACTATACAATATAAGGTTTATAGGGATATTGAAAGATAAATATATAAGATATCATGTAAATATATGGTGAAATATAAAATAATGCATCTAAATTTATTGTAATTCTACGTTAAAGCGAATAAAATAAAAAGTGGGATATTATATAATTTTCAAATTAACGAGGTGCAATATGAAGGGATACATTACAGTTCAGGATGCAGCTGAAAAATGGAATATTACTATAAGAAGAGTACAAGCATTATGTGCAGAGGGAAGAATCAAAGGAGCTACAAAACACGCATCTGTATGGGCAATTCCAGAAAATGCCGAAAAGCCATCTGATGCACGTATTATATCAGGGAAATATAAAAAAGAATAAATATTTAGAAAGTAGGATGAAATTAATATATGAATTTTATTGACTTATTCGCAGGAGCAGGAGGACTTTCAGATGGATTTGTCTCAGCAGGCTTTAACCCTATTGCACATATAGAGATGAATGAATATGCATCATTAACATTGAAAACAAGAACATGCTATTATTATTTAAAAGAACATAGAAGGATAAACGTGTATTATAGATATCTCAGAGGGGAAATTTCTCAAGAGGAATTATATAATTCAGTACCAAATGAGCTACTATCAACAGTTATAAATGAAGAAATATCAGATAAATCCATTGAGAATATATTTAACAATATTGACAACATAATTCGTGAAAAACAAATTAATAAAATTGATGTTATTATTGGTGGCCCACCATGTCAAGCATATTCCCTTGTAGGTAGGTCGAGAGACGAAAATAACATGGAAGATGATCCTAGAAATTATTTGTATAAACAATACGTGAAATTTTTAAATAAATATCAACCAGATATGTTCGTGTTTGAAAATGTACCAGGAATACTTACAGCCAAAGGTGGAAAAACCTTTAAAAACATTATCGCTTTTATGAAAAGGGTTGGATATGAAGTAGAAGCAAGACCATTAAATGCTAGTGATTTTGGGGTGTTACAAAATAGAAGAAGAATCATTATTATTGGTTGGAGAAAAGGAAGCGGATTAAGATATCCAGATTTTCAGCCTATTAAAGTTAATGCAATAGTAAATGATATTCTAAGAGATTTAAGTCCATTAAATCCAGGGGAAGAGATTAATGAATACGTAGAGCCTATAAATAAATATTTAAGATGGAGTGGTATAAGAAAGAAAAATGATATTTTAACTCACCATATGTGCAGAAACCATAACGAAAGAGATAGAAAAATATATAGATTGGCTATTAATGCTTGGAATGATGGACATAGAAGATTAAAATATACAGATTTGCCAGAAGAGCTATGTACTCATAAAAATAAAGAGGCTTTTTTAGATAGATTCAAAGTAGTAGCAGGAGATATAGAAAGTGCCCAAACAATGATGGCACATATTTCAAAGGATGGACATTATTTTATTCATCCAGATGCTAATCAATGTCGTTCTTTATCAGTTAGAGAAGCAGCTAGAGTACAATCTTTTCCTGACAATTATTATTTTGAAGGCCCTAGAACTGCAAAATTTGTTCAGATAGGCAATGCAGTTCCACCATTAATGGCAAAAGGTATTGCAGAAAAGATTAGGGAAATGTTAGAGTAACGTTATTTTGGGGGAATTAGAATTATGGGAGATAATATTTTTATACAACATTATGCAAGTATAAAAAAGGAGTTTTTGAAAAACAATCCATATAGTTGTTTAATAGGTTCTAATATTGATGTTAATCCACATCAAGTAGAAGCTTTTTGCTCAGCAGTATCTTCTTTAAAAACTGGAGGTATTATACTTGCGGATGAAGTTGGGCTAGGTAAGACTATAGAGGCAGGGCTTGTATTAAAATATGTTATTCAAAATGGTGGTAAAAGAGTTTTATTGATTATGCCATCAAATCTTAGAAAACAATGGCAAATAGAACTTGAAGAAAAATTTAATATATATTCCATAATTGTTGACAGCTATAATATGGATGAATATTATGAAAAGGTTGATCTAGAAAATAAAAATGTTGCAGTAATAATATGTTCTTATAATTATGCTTCTAAAAGGAATGATATATTTAGTAAGACAGCATGGGATTTTATTGTATTTGATGAAGCACATAAATTAAGAAATGTTCATAAATCAGGGACAAAGACATCAAAAAATTTATATCAATTAACAAAAGGAATTCCTAAAATTCTCCTTACTGCAACCCCTATTCAAAATAACTTATTAGACTTATATGGATTAGTTTATTTTATAGATGAGAAAATATTTTTTGATAAACAGATATATGGAAAAAGATATTTGAAGGATAAAAACTATGAAGAATTAAAGAAACAAATAAACCAAGTTATACATAGAACTTTAAGAAAAGATGTAGCAGAGTATTTATCTTTTAAAGAAAGAATTTGTGTAACCGTTGATTTTAAATTATCACCTTCAGAAGCTATATTATATAAGATGGTTAATGATTATTTGAAGAGGGAAATCTTGTACTCAATTCCGTCTTCAAATAGAACCTTAATTACAGTGGTTATAAGAAAGCTATTAGCTTCATCAAGTTATGCTGTTGCAGATACCTTTGAAGTTTTAAAAGATAGACTTGTATTATTAAAAGAAAGTACAAGAATTGAAAGTGTGGATAAAGGACTTGATTACTTTTTCTCATATTTAGATGATGATAGTGAAGATGAGGAAGAAGATAAGATTATTGAATTATATGATAAGGAAAAAGTAAATGAATTTATTCAGCATGAAATAGATATAGTTGATAACATTATAAAGTTAGCTAGAAGTATAGACAAAAATGCAAAGGCAACTGCATTGTTTAAAGCACTATCTATTGCATTTGAAAGGCAAAATGAGCTAGAAATAGATGAAAAAGTAGTTATATTTACAGAATCTGTTAGAACTCAAGAATATCTTTTTAATGAACTTATAAAAAATGGATATGAGAATGAAGTTTTAATTTTTAATGGAAATACCTCGGATAAACGTACTGGAGATATTTACAGAGCATGGAAGACTAAAAACTTTGGGAAAGTATTTGGCAGTCGAAATGTAGAAGTAAAACATGCTATAGTTGATTATTTTAAGAAAAACTGTAAAATTCTTTTGCTTACTGATGCTGGTTCTGAGGGTTTAAATCTACAATTTTGTAATACTGTAATAAATTATGACTTGCCTTGGAATCCACAAAAGATAGAGCAGCGTATTGGTAGATGTCATAGGTATGGGCAAAAAAATGATACAGTAGTAATTAATTTGTTAAATACTGAAAACTTAGCAGATAGAAGAGTTTATGAAATTTTATCTCGAAAATTTATGTTGTTTCAAGGGGTATTTGGTGCATCAGATCAGGCACTTGGATTATTAGAATCAGGAATGAACTTTGAAAAAAGGATATTACAAATATACCAAAACTGCGATAGTATAGGTGAATTTAATAAAGAATTTAAGGCTCTTGAAAAGGACTTTGAAAGGAAAAGAAATACTAAGTTTAAAGAATTAAAATCACTACTTATTGAGGAAAAAGATAATACTAAAGGTGAATATTATAAAAAATTTCTATCAGATATATTTAAATATTTAGATGAAAATGAGAGCTTAAAAAATGTTAATAAGCCAAATGAAAAAATGAATTTACCAGCAGCTTTTAAAGTAAGAAGTTCTGCTTTAAATAAATATAATTTAAATCATGGATATATTTTTATAGGTGGATTTTACAATAATGATAAAATTATATATCCAGTTTTAAGTGTTTTTGATGAAAGAAAGAATAAAGTAAACTTAGACGAAAAAAGTATACTTGATGTAATTAAAAATATTGATGAGAACACAGTAGAAAAAATAGATATAAAAGAAAATGAAGTGGAGAAGTGTGGCAATGACATCTATGAAGAATTAATTTTAAATTATTATAATCAATACCAAGGGCTTATTCAGTATAATAATTCTAAAATAAATAATTGGTCAGAAATTAGAAAAGAACAGTTTAATTTAGAAATAGAAGCTATAACATCTGAAATACAAGAAATTATGGAGCAGTGTGCTGCAACTAAAGTTTTTAAAGAAAAAATAGATTATAAAAAGAAAGCAGAAGAAAGAGAAAAAGAACGTAACAATATTATTATAAAATATCATGAAGCTATTCAGGAAATAGAGGATGAAGCAAGTAAGCTTAAAGAAGATTTTAAGAAACAGTTTGATATAAATCCTTATTTGATAGTTAGATTAATACTAAAGTTTTGAACGGAGGAACAATAATGCTAAAACAAGGTAAACTTGAGTTAACTTGGGTAGGAAAATATGAAGAGAAAAAGATAGAACCAAGAATATTAATAGAAGATAAGTCAAAATCCTATGGTGATCCTAATACTGAAAATATGCTAATACATGGTGATAACCTTATAGCTTTAAAGGCTTTAGAACAGGACTATGCAGGGAAGATAAAGTGTATATATATTGATCCACCATTTAATACAGGAGCAAGAATTAATGCTGACGGAGAAGAAATAGGTTATGAAGATGGTATAGAACATTCAGAGTGGTTAGATATGATTGCAAGAAGGTTAAGAATATTAAAAGAATTATTGTCAGATGATGGAGCAATATTTGTTCATTTAGATGATAACGAATCGGATTATTGTAAGATTATTATGGATGAGATATTTGGCAGAAAAAATTATATGAATAGAATAACAGTTATATCTCGTTCTCCTTCTGCTTTTAGCACTGTAAATCCAGGAGTTTTTAAAGCTGCAGAACATATTTTATTTTATGCAAAAAAAAGAGAATTATTAATTGAAAATGCTTCTAGGGTAAAAAGAACACCAGATTATGCTTATAACAAATGGATAGTAAATCCTGATGATTATTATACTAACTGGAAATTTATTACCGTTTCACAAGCTTTTGAAGAAAATAACAATGTTCGTAGTAAAAAACCTGAAACGCTGATTGAAAACTATAATAAATTTATAGTAAACAATGCACATAGAATATGCCGCTTAACAGCTATTAGTGATACTGGTGCAGGTAAAAAAATAATTGAAGTTAAGAAGAAGTCTATAGAAAATCAAGATGTAATTTATAGAGTTGAAAGATCTGGGTTAGATGATGTATATATTGTTAATGGTCAACAGATTTCTTTTTATATAAAAAATGTTAGGGAATTAGATGGAGAATTAGCTGCAACAGCACCATTAACGGATGTGTGGAGTGATATTGCATGGGAAGGTATAGCAAATGAAGGAAGTGTAACATTTAAAAAAGGCAAGAAACCTGAAAAGTTAATTAAGCGTTGTCTTGAACTTATAACTAAGGAAGGAGACATAATACTAGACTCATTTTTAGGATCAGGAACTACAGCCGCTGTTGCTCACAAAATGAATAGAAAATGGATAGGTATTGAAATGGGGCCGCAGTGTTATTCACATTGTCTTAAAAGGTTAAAAGGTGTAGTTGATGGCTCAGATCAAAGCGGTATATCAAAAATTATTAATTGGCAAGGTGGAGGAGGCTTTAAGTTTTATGAACTTGCAGAACCATTACTTATTAAAAACTCTAAGTTGCCAATTTATAGTATAAATCCATCTTATACTTTTGACATGATGGCTGAGGCAATATGTAAAATAGAAGGCTTTAAATATAAACCAATTGGAAATTTTCATGGGAAGTCTTCTGAAAATAGATTTATTCATGTAACTAATGAATTTGTTAATAGTAAATATGTATTCTCTCTTGTTAATGAGTTGGAAGAAAGACAATCTTTGTTAATATATTGTACTAAAATGCAATCAAATATTAATCTGCCAGATAACGTTGAGATAAAGAAAATACCAAAAGACCTTTTAAATAAGTGTTCCTTTGAAAGCGAGGGAATGTAAAATGAGTATTGTTGATAAATTAAATTGGGCAATGAGCCTTAGAGAACCTCAACTTGAGGCTCTTAAAACTTTAGATAATATATGTTCTAAAATAGATTATAAAACCTATTCTAAAGAACAGGCAGAAGAAATAGCTACAGAAAACTGTCAAACACAATCCAAGATAAAGGTAGATGATAATCTTGGTTTTCCTTCTTTCTGCTTTGAAATGACCACAGGTATTGGAAAGACAAGATTAATGGGGGCTTCCATATATTATTTATATAAAACTAAAGGCTACAAGCACTTTTTTATATTGGCTCCAGGGAATACAATATATGATAAACTTCGTAAGGAAGTAATGCCGCACCATCCTAAATATATGTTTAAGGGATTAGAAGCAGAAATGGGAAGACCTAAGGTATATGATGGTGAGAATTATTTATCCTATCCTGTAAAATATGTTCAAGGTGAGATAGAAATTGATAATTCTTCAGAAATTCAAATATTTATTTTTAACATTGGTAAAATATTTAATAGAGGAGATGTGCAATTTAAGTTCCATGAGTTCCAAGAAGCATTAGGAAAATCCTTTGCGGAAGTACTTGCTAGTTTTGACGATTTAGTAATTTGTATGGATGAGGCTCATAGGTATTATGCTCCTGCATCTATGAAAGCTATAGATTATTTGAAACCAATATTAGGATTAGAGTTTACAGCTACACCAAAATCAACAAATAAAAATATTATTTACAGCTATGGATTAGCAGAGGGAGCAGGAAAATTTCTTAAAATACCTGTAGTTATGGGGAGAACAAATACAGCAGGTTTTACTGAAAAAGATATTGAAGAAATGAAAATAAAGGATGGTATCAAGCTGCATGAGCATAGAAAAGCTACAGTTTATAAATATTGCAGTGAAAATGGATTGCCTCAAGTAAAACCTATAGTTCTAATATCCTGCAAAGATACAAACCATGCTATGGAAATAAGACAGTTAATAGATTCTGATTCCTTTTTTGACGGAAAGTATAAAGGTAGGGTTATAGAAATACATTCAAAAACAGGTAGCGTAGAAACTGAAGACAATATTAAGAAGCTATTAACTATAGAAGAAAATACAAATCCTATTGAAATAGTTTTGCATGTGTACAAACTTAAGGAAGGATGGGATGTTAATAACTTATTTACGATTATTCCTTTAAATGCTGCAAAAAGTGAAATATTGGCATTGCAGACTATAGGAAGGGGACTACGTTTACCTTTTGGGAAGATAACTGGACAGGAAGAATTGGATACATTGGATATAGTAGCACACGATCATTATAGGGAATTAGTTGATGAGATAAAATTAAATCCAGTATTTAAGAAGCGTAACCTAGATGAAGAAGAAATAGAGCAAACGGAAACAGTAGAAATAGAACCAGAGCTTAATAATGTACAGTTAGAATTATTTGAAAAAGCAATAAGTTATACAGATATGAAATCCTTTCAGGATATAAGTGATATTAGAATACAGGAAGACTTGTATAAAGGATACTTAAAAACCTATGCAAAAGAAGTAAAGGCAAAGGATAATTCTGATATCCAGCAGATGACATTATTTGAACTGGAAAAGACTGTTGAGGAAAAGATAGATGAAAATTCAAAAGAAGCCTTTGAAGAACTCTCAAAGACTAAAGATAAAGCAAAAATTACTAAAACACCAATACTCAAAAAAGATGAATTTATTGAAAAAATAAATAAGTTAAAGCAATTCGCTATTTCTGTACCTAAAATAAGTATAGGATACAGTTCTACAGTAAAGTTTAAACCAATTACAGTTAAGAAAGTGATTAATAACTTTGAATTGGAGCAATCATACATTGAAAGATATGATGTTATAAATAATAAATTGCTTGAAACACTTGAAGCAGTAGCATTAGAAATTGATGATCCAGTAAATGAACTTGCATGTATGCTTCTTGAAAGCGTACCAGAGTTTAGTTCGGAAGATGCTGACTATATATTAAATATTGTTGAGCAATATCTTAAACTTATTGAAGGTTCTTATGAAGATAAGAAAAAAATAGTAAGAAGATATGCTACTTTAATAGTAAATGAGATAAAAAAGCAAATTTATGCAGCTAAAGAAGAGCATACAGAATTTATATATAGAATAGAAAAAGACCTGATTATTTTCAAACCTTTTGTAAAAAATATAAAACCAGGTGGAAGTGTTGATTTTTACAAGGATATAAAAGATAAAAAGAACATTAGACAATACTTGTTTACGGGATATAAAAAATCTTATTATCCTGAATATGGTTTTGACAGTGATGATGAAAGAAGATTCTCAGTTATATTAGAAGAAGATAAAAAGGTATTAAGATGGATTAAGCCACCGCTAAATCAGATGGGACTGTTTTATAAAGCAGGCAAGCAATATAATCCTGATTTTATTTTGGAAACTACAGATTCAAAATATTTAATTGAAATTAAAGCTAAAAATGAAACGGAAGATAAAGATGTTCTTGAAAAGGCTAAAGCAGCAATAAAGTGGTGTAAGTGTGCAACAGAAGTGGATGCTGATAAAAAACAATGGAATTATAGACTTATTGCAGGGGACAAGGTTATTATAGGGAATTCTTTCATGTACACAGTTGGTTTGAGTGAAAATTTGGAGGGAATTGAGAATGAGTGATAAATCTTATAGTAAAGTTAGGGACAAGCTACTTGACGTTTTAAAAATAGACTTAATGGGGCCGTTGGAAGAAGAAGAGAAGTTAGATGAATCACCACTAAGCAGTTATATAACAGGAATGCTATATCCTAGGAAAATTTCTGTATCTACTGATGTAGAATATGAGAATAATGATTTTATGTCAGCAATGGATGAAGAACATATAGATAACGAAGAAGACGAAATAGAAGAGATGGTTGGAGCTAAGTTCAAGCTTCAATCTTCTATGGGAATAAGATTTTATGTTAATAGCGACATAGAAAAATTAAAAGTTAAAGTAAAATGGGGACAATATTATAAAGATAAGATAAAACCAGATAAAGATAATGATGAAGAAAATAAAAAGAAAACTGGTAGGACTGTGTTTGTACGTGTTCCAAAGGAAGAAGAACTTATTCTTGATATAGGAGATAAAAACAGAAATATAGAACTAACTCTAAAAGATGATCCATCTATTAAAATTAAATCATCGCAAATTCGACTTAAAAGTGGTGCAAAATTAGTTGCAGTTTATTTGGTTAATGGAAAAGAAACCAGTGATGATAGAGACTTTGAAAATGTAATGTTTCAAGCAGAACTTATAGTTAGAGGGTTGGAAAATCAACCTGTTTTTGAACCAGAACATCTTTGTCGAGATATTGAAATAGAAGATGAATTTTATTATGAAAAAAGACCAATTTATGCTCGTGGCAATGGGTGTGCTGCAGATTGGACTAAATCAGAAGGAGACAAGGCTATAGAGGTTAAAACTGTTTTTATACCTGAACATGAAATTGCTTCTGTTAGTCCAAATCTTGAAGGATTTTCAGAAGATTATTTTTCTATGAAGTTTATGGCTAAGCCTTCAAATAAAGCTGAAACAATTAGGAGATTAAAAGCTTTAAATAGTGATTACTTTGAATGGATTAATGCTTTAAAAAGCAATTTTAAAATGCAAGAAGAAGGCTTTAAAGATAGAGGAGATAAAATTATTAATTCATGCATAGAAGCTTATAACAGAATTTCTAAAGGTATAGAGCAAATAGAAAGCAATGATTATGCTTTTAAAGCCTTTTGCTTTATGAACCAATGTATGTATTTGCAAAGAGGAATGAGTGAATTCTCAAAAAAATATGGTAGCGGTATAAAGTGTAGTTTTAGAGATGAAGAATTTTGCAAAAAAGATCATAGCAAATGGAGACCATTCCAAATAGCATTTATACTTTTAAATATTTCTGGATGTATAAATCCTATAGATAATGAACGAAAAAATGTTGACTTGCTTTACTTCCCAACTGGAGGAGGAAAAACTGAGGCTTATTTAGGATTGATTGCATTTGTAATTGGACATAGAAGATTAACTGCAAGTAATGAAAAAGAATTTGAAAAAGATGGTGGAGTAACAGTTATTTTAAGATATACATTAAGACTTTTAACTACTCAACAACGTGATAGATTAACTAAAATGATATGTGCAGCAGAAATGATTAGAAGTAAAAATGAAAATAATTATGGTAAATCACCAATTTCAATAGGATTTTGGGTTGGAGGTGGAGTAACTCCAAATAGTTTTAATGAATTTAAGTTTAATAAAGAAGATCCAACAGCTAGTGATAAAGCCGTAAATAAACTTACTAAGCAAATTATTACTTGTCCTTTCTGTGGGAGTGAAATAAATAAAGAGGATTATGAAATTGACATTGAAAAAGGAGAAGTAAATATTTATTGTCACGATGCTAATTGCTATTTTTATAAATATAAAGAAAAGCCAATACCAGTTTATATTCTAGATGAAGAAATTTATAGAAAATGCCCAACGGTAATTATTTCAACAGTAGATAAGTTTGCAAGGCTTCCTTGGGATGAAAAAACTGGATTAATCTTCGGTAGAACAGATAGAGTTTGTGAAAGGCATGGATATATAGCTTGTGGAGAAGACCATCCAAATCGCCATAATAAAAAAGAAAATTTAAGTGCAGCTAAAGTTGTTGAAACAAGACAATTCTATCCACCAGAACTTATAGTTCAAGATGAATTGCATCTTATAACAGGTCCTCTCGGAACAATTTATGGAGGTTATGAAACTGTAATAGAAGAAATGTGTTCATTTACTAGAAATGGGAAGAAAATATTACCTAAATACATAGTTTCTACAGCAACTATAAAAAACGCAGATGAACAAATAAGGTGTTTATATGGAAGGAATAGTTTCTCTCAATTTCCACCAAGTGGTTTTGATATTGGAGATAGTTATTTTATTAAAGAAATTAGTTTAGCTGATAAGCCCTTTAGAAAATATTGTTCAGTTTGTGCCAGTGGGCAGTCAATGAAAACTACTGTACTTAGAATATATGCAGTTCTACTTCAAACAGTTAAGGAGTTATTAAATGATGAAGATTATAAAGAATTTATAGATCCTTATTATACTTTAATTGGTTATTTTAATAGTATAAGAGAATTAGGTGGTACTGTAAGGTTATTACAGGATGACATTCCTAAGAGAATAAAAAGAATAAAGAAAAGATATGGATATAATCAGGAAAGATTCTTAAAGAGAACAAAAGAAATTACCTCACGTATATCTTCTTATAAGATTGCAGAACTATTAGAACAATTAACTCTATCCCATGACAATGAAGAATGTTTAGATGTTGCAATAGCTACAAATATGATTGCAGTTGGTATGGATGTTGATAGACTTGGGTTAATGACTGTAATGGGACAACCTAAGCAGAATTCTGAATATATTCAAGCCACAAGCCGTATAGGAAGAAGGTTTCCTGGGCTTGTAGTTACCATTTATAATCCATATAGACCGAGGGATTTATCTCACTATGAAAACTTTAAAGGGTTCCACTCACATATGTATAGATATGTAGAAGGAACTACTGCAACACCATTTTCTGCTCGTGCAAGAGATAGAGTTCTTCATGCAATAGTTGTAGCTTTATTAAGATTAAAAAATGAAGTTATGGCTGCTAACAAAGGAGCAAATAGTATTTGTGATATTGAAAATGAAATAATAGAAGAAACAAAGAAAGTAATAATAGAAAGGCTTAAGGTAGTATCAGCTAAGGCAAAAGAAGATACATCTTTTGAAATTAATCAATTTATTGAAGATTGGAAATGTTTATCAAAAGAAGAAAAAGAGTTATATTATTATATTAAAAATACTGAAAAGTATAATAGATTGTTAAATTATTACAACGAATATTGTACTGCTAAAGAAAAACCTACACTTAATTCAATGAGAGAAGTTGAAAGTTCATCGGCACTTTATTATTTTACAGAGGAGGCTAATAAGAATGAAAATAAATAAACTGGGTGAATTAAGACCTAACCAATTAATAACAACTTTTGGTCCAGGCTCCATATTAGATGCTCTTAATGATTCGGTAACAGTCTTAGATATTAATTATTGGACATCTTATGGAAAAACAATATATGATTCAAGATTAGCTTCTTACTTAGGAGTGGATTTTTTTAAAACACCTAAAGCTTCTTTTATTGGGGATATTCCAGTAGTATCATTTCCAAGCTATCATGTTTGTTCTAATAGTAGGTGCAATAACTTATTTGACATTACAGAAAATTTTAACTTAGATAAATATATTCAAAACGGTCCAGTGTGTCCTTTATGTGGTTTTAAAGCATATCCTGCCAGATTTATTACGGCATGTACTGATGGACATCTTGATGATTTTCCTTGGAGATGGTGGGTTCATAAAGGAGAAACTACTTGTAAAAAAAGTATGAAATTAATTTCTACTGGAAATACATCATCATTAGCAGAGTTAATAGTTCAGTGTGATTGTGGGGCTTCAAGAAATATGAGTGGCGCAACAAGTCCAGATAATTTTAGAGAATTAAAATGTAGTGGTAGACATCCCCATAACCCAAGAATAATTAAAAATTCAAAAGGAGTATATTCTACTTGCAAAAAACAAGTTATTCCATCACAGCGTGGAGCTTCTAACGTTTATTTTTCTGTAATAAGAAGTGCAATATCAATTCCACCTTGGATAAATCCATTATATTCATTAGTTGATGAACACTACAGGGACATTATCAATTATAGGGATGATTTTGGTGAAATGGGAGTAACAAAAGTTTATGAGAAGTATTTTAAAGAAAGATGCTCAAGAGAAGAATTTAATGCTGCAGTTAAAAAAAGAGATGAAAAAATAAAAGAGTTTACTGAGATTAAAGAAATGGAATATGCAGCGATTACTCATCATGATGATATGATATACCAAACAAATGTAAAATACTTTAAAGCAGAGGAAGAAGCCGTTCCTAATTATCTATCAAAATATTTTTCTAGGATTATTAAAGTTCATAGATTAAGAGAAGTAATGGTATTACTAGGTTTTATGAGAATGGAAGCCCCTGAACCAGAAGTAGATGATCCTAAAAATATAGTGCCGCTAACAAAAAGTAAAGTAGAACCTTGGCTTCCAGCAGTTGAAATAAATGGTGAAGGAATTTTTATTGAGTTTAATAAAGAAACAGTTAAAGAATGGAAGCAAAATCTAAAAACTCAAAAATTATCGGAAAAATATAAGAGTTATTATAGCGAATTTTGTCAATCAAGGGGATGGACAAAATTTAAGGAAAGAAATGCGGAATACGTTCTCTTACATACTTTTGCTCATTTAATGATTAAGGAAATGGCTATGCTTTGCGGTTATTCATCATCTGCGATTAAAGAGAGAATATACAGTAGTGAAAACATGTGTGGCGTATTACTTTATACTGGAAGTGCTGATAAAGAAGGATCTTTAGGTGGATTAGTTGAAATGGGTGAAATAAGGAGTTTTAATAAACTATTAAAGCAGGCATTGGAAAATGCACTGACCTGTACAACAGATCCAGAATGTATGGCAAATGAGCCTTCTGATGAAAGATTAAATGGTGCTGCTTGTCATTCTTGTGCAATGATTTCAGAAACAGCCTGTGAAAATGGAAACAGATTATTAGATAGAAAACTTGTTGTACCTTTAGCTATAGATGGAGATTGTAGTTATTTTAAAGATTTGGTGAAAGAACTATGTGGAATGGAAGTATAAGTGAAGCACTTCTTATAGAAACCATTGTATCAGATATTGAAAAAATTAATGATATTTTGGATTTTAACTTGAATTTTAAGGAATCTCTTATAGAAATTAATAAGAGATTCCCCAATCTATCTGTTGAAGAAGCAAATAGATTACTTCAAGTTGCAATTGGTTTATATAATTATAAAAATACTGAAAAGGTTGAGATTGTAATAACAGCACCAAATAGTTTCAAATTAAATGCCAGAAAGACCAGTGCAATCATAAAAGAATTAATATTTAGTGCGGAGAAGAGTATAACTTTAACAGGTTACTCAATATCCGACTATGCTATAGAACTATTTGATGAGATAGTTAATAAAAGTAGACAAGGTATATATGTAAATTTCTATCTTAATGATTTTGAGAATAAAAAAGAGCATTTAGACAAGCTTTTATTGTATAAGAGTAGGTATTTAAATATTTATGATTATAACAAAAACACAAAAGACAAGATGGCAGCTCTTCATGCCAAAGTAATAGTTATAGATTCCTATAAAACTTTTATTTCTTCTTCAAATCTATCTTATCATGGAATTGAAGGAAATATTGAAATGGGCACAGTTATAGAGTCTTTTAAAAAAGCAGAATTAGTTGAGGGGATGCTAAAAGAGCTTAAGAGGCAGAAGGTGTTTGAAAAGATATAAAGAAAATGAGGGGAATTAAATGTATATTTCAGAATTAAAATTGACTAATTTCAGGGGATTTAAAGATTCAACTAAAATCCTTTTTACTGAAGGTACTAATGTAATAATAGGGCACAATAATTCAGGGAAAACTACTGTCATAAAAGCATTAGAATTATTGTTTGACAGTGAGAAGAATAAGAGATTATGTATAGATGATTTTAGTAAAAATATATCGATTGAGGAGCTAAAAAGTAATCCACCCAAAATAACAATAACAGCAAAACTTGTTGAATCTCAAAATGAAGAAGATTATTCAGATGATTTAGTAACAGTATCAACATGGCTTACGAAGATTGAAAAGCCATATGAAGCTTTAATTACATATGAGTTTTTTCTTCCAGAAAAAGAAATTGATGATTATAAAAATATTATTGAAAACATTAAAAGTGATGATGTCAATGATTATTGGTATGAAATTGATTATAATTGTCTAAGAAAATATACGTATAAAATTTATGTAGGAAATCCTGAACATAAAAATGTTATAGATGGAGAAACACTAAAAAAATTTGATTTTCAATTTCTAACAGCAATAAGAGATGTAGAAAGGGATATGTTTACAGGAAAGAATTCCTTACTTAAAGAGGTTATAGATTTCTTTATAGATTATGAAGTGAAAATAGATGAGAAATTAAAGGACAATGAAAAAAGAGATGTGATTATCGAAAGAAAAAAAGAATTTTCTAAGAATGCAAAAATTCTTATTAATTCGCTTGAAAATAGGATGAGTGCAGGAAAAAAGCATATGCTTAAATATGCAGAGGAAACAGGAGCTTCGTTTGAAAAACTAACACCATCATTTGAAGGTAGAATTCTTGATACTGAACTTTATTCGGCTCTTAAATTGATAGTTGAAAATGAAACTGGAATAAAGCTACCTGCAAATCAAAATGGATTGGGATATAATAATCTAATTTATATTTCATTACTGCTTGCTCGAATGCAGAAAAATGCTTCAGGAGAGTATTTAGGTACTAATGCTAAAGTGTTTTCTATGCTTGCAATAGAAGAACCAGAAGCACATTTGCACCCTAATATGCAATATAAGTTTTTAAAATTCTTAAATGAAAATAAGGAAACAGAAGTACGCCAAATTTTTATTACATCTCATTCACCTAATATTGCAGCAGCTGTTAATTTGGATGATATTATTGTGTTGTATAAAGATAATGATGAAGTGAAAGTAGCTTATCCAGGTAAAGTATTTACAGATACAAAAGAAGATAAAATATCTAAAAACTATGTTCAAAGGTTTATAGATGTGACAAAAGCAGATATGTTTTTTGCTAAGAGTTTAATTTTTGTAGAGGGGATAGCAGAACAATTACTTGTACCAGAGTTTGCCAAGATATCAGATTGTGACTTAACAGATGCACATGTTTCAATAATTAATATTGGTGGAAAATATTTTGACCATTTTCTAAAATTATTTGATACATCTAAAAGCAATTATGCGATAAAGAAAAAAGTAGCCTGCATAACGGATTTAGATCCATCAAGAAAGAAAAAAGAGAAAAATAGTAAATGGGAAGTGTGTTTGCCTATTGCTATTGACTGTGAAAAAGATAAATATGATTATAATCCTTGTTCTAATAATGTTGTAGATAAGTACTGTGGAAGAAATGGAGAAGATGTTATAAGAGTGTATTCTCAAGAAAAGTATATAGGTTGCACTTTTGAGTATGATTTAATATTATGTAACCCGACAATCAAAGAATTACTTACAGATTCTGTAAGTAATTCTAGTGAGATAGAATTATTAATGGAGGGATTAGAACAAAATAAAGATATTGATTACTTTATAAATATCTTAAATGAGGGTGCATATAAAGATGAAATTTGTGTAGCTTTAGATAAAAGTAATCTTAAAACTAAGGATAAAATAATTCATATTATAGCAGGAAGATATTTAAAATCAATAAAAAAAGGTGTAGTTGCACAGGAGTTAGCATATACAATATCAGAGAATTATAAAGAGCAAGAATCCGCAGATAAGGAATCTTTTGAATTAGTTATACCAAAGTATATTAGTGAGGCGATAAGATGGATTTCTCTACAGCACTAAAGTTGAAAGATAGTGATGAATTAATTGATATTGAAACTAACTTTAAATTATGTGCTGGTCCTGGTGCTGGAAAAACGAGATTTTTAATAAATCATATTAATAACATTATTTTAACTTCAGAGAGAATTTCTAAAGTTAGAAAAATTGCGTGCATTACATATACTAACGTAGGTGTAGATACAATAATAAGTAGGCTTGAAGATTTCATTGATTATGTAGAGGTAGGTACTATACATAGTTTTTTATATAAAAATATTATTAAGCCATATTTATGGGGTTTAAATGACGAGTTTAGTTTCCCTTTAAATGCTATTGATGGACATGATGAGTTTGTACCTACATATAGCATTCTAAAAGAATGGAAAGAAAGTACAAAACAGCAAAGAGTCAGAGATGATAAAGCACTTGCCAAAGCTTTAATGAGTTTAAAATGGAATCTAAAAGATAACGGAAATGTAGAACTGGGATTCAAATATAGTAGTAGTGGAAAGATTGATGGATATAACATTAAAAAAGCATCTTATATAGAATATAAAAAAATATGCTGGAAACAAGGATTAATAAGTCATGATGATGTTCTATTTTTAAGTTATAAGATACTTGAAAAACAACCACGAATATATGATATTTTACGTGCTAAGTTTCCTTATGTTTTAATTGATGAATTTCAGGATACAAGCCCTATTCAGTCTAAAATTATAGAAATGATTGCTGAAAAAGAAGCTGTAGTCGGAGTTATAGGAGATGCATGTCAATCAATTTATTCATTTCAAGGTGCGGATGTTCAAAGATTTATTGATTTTACTTTGCATGATATGAAATTATATATGATTAATAATAATTACAGAAGCACTCAGCAAATTATTAATGTATTAAATGATGTAAGAAATGAAAAAACTTTTAAACAGAATAGTCCTGATAACAAAGATGGTAAAAAACCAGTTCTGTTAGTAGGAGGGTTCTTAGACGCTTATAATAAAGCAATTCAAATATGTAATGCTAAATCAGTATGTACTTTAGCATTTAGAAATGATATGTCTAATATTTTAAAATATGGGTTTGAAGATTATTTTTCGACAGATGCCTCAGATGAATTGATTTTTTCAGATTCCGATAGAGGGAAAATGATTTTTTATGTTATAAATAGCTTAGAATATTGCAGGCAAAACAAAATTAAGGATGCTATTAAATATATGAAAAAAGCCTACAGGAAGTATAAAGAATTTGGTGATAAAGAAGCGGTTTTGAATATAAAAAGATTAATGAATAATTATGATAAATTTAAAGAAATAAGTATCAAGGATTTTTATAATAGTTATTTATTTGGTTTTAATGGGACTAAGGGGAAAATATCTTCAGGGAATATTAGTCAGTATTATAGCCAATTGACATATAATAAGGTATCAGTGGCAGTTAACATAGCTGATGATAATAGTATGCATAGGACTATTCATAAAGCTAAAGGAGATGAATTTGACAATGTACTTTTGCTAATGCAACCAAAAGAAAATTACGATGAGAATAAGGAATTAAGTTTTTTATTAAATCCAGATATAGATATAGAAGCAAATAGAGTTTATTATGTTGCATTAAGTAGAGCTAAAAATAATTTATTCATAAATGTTCCTCAATTATCGGATGAAAATAAAAATAAACTTAATAAATTCGATATTATTTACCTTTAGTTTAAGAATTAGAGTCTACCTTAAAATTTTATTAGTCCAATGTTTAACATATTAAAATAAAAGAGAAATAATTCATAGTAGAGGTGAGAAAGGTTGCTTTCAAAACAAAATATAATAACCACAATAAATTCCTTGAGTAATAAAAGAAAAATCTTTTTTTCGGAGGCAGACTTTCAGTTTGCACTTTCTTGGGAGCTGCAAAGGCATATGCCCAAAAGTGATGTTAGATTAGAATACTCTCCTGCACATATTGATCCATCTATGCATATTGATATTCTTCTTAAAGAAGAGGATGAGTTTTATCCTATAGAATTAAAATATGTAACTGCTGCTTGTGATACTATTGTAGATGGAGAGAGGTATTTATTAAAAAATCATGGAGCACAAGATATAAGAAGATATGACTTCTTAAAGGATATTATGAGAATTGAAAAACTCATTTATAACCATAATGAATATAAGAAGGGGTATGCTATTTTTCTAACTAATGACTATAGTTATTGGACAAAGTCCTCCGCTAAGAAAACCTGTGATAGGGTTTTAGAATAAATCAAGATGAAATAAAATCAGGGGAACTTAAATGGGGAGAAGCAGCAGGAATAGGAACTAAAAAGGGCAGAGAAGGCAGGGAAACTATAAATTAAACTGGCAGGATTAAGTAGTATTAGTGATGAAGAATGGGGGATTTAAAATTCTTATTGTTGAAATTAAAAAAAATCAACATCTCCACAAATTTTATAAAAATAAGAGATGTTGTTACTTTTATTTAAAGATTAAAAATCAAACTAATTCGGATTTACCTTCAAGTTTCGCATACATTCTTTCTTGCTGCTTAGTTGTAAATTGGAAATATATCTCAGTATTTGATACTGATTTATGACCTAACCACCATTGTAACTCTTTTATATCCATATCACATTCAGCTAGATGAACAGCAGTAGTATGCTTTAATGCATGAAAATGATGTTTGGATTTGTCTTCTATTTTTGCTAATATACAGTATTTTTTCATAAGATAATCTAAAGTTTGCCTTGAAATCGGCTTATTTTTTTGGCTTTTAAAAATAGTATCTTGGCTAGATAAAATCATACTTTTATCTATATATTTATTTAATACATCCATTGTTTTTTTATCAAGTCTTATCGTATTATTGTTGCTTCCTTTTAATCTATTACAATATAATTCCCCTTTTGAAATATTATAATTTTCAAGTTTTAACAGTGAAATCTCAGAAGCTCTAAGACCGCATCTGTAGGCTAATCTAAAAATTGCTAAATCACGTAATGCATGACAAGAGTTTGAGTGTTCAATAGAATTGAAAAGATTAATTGCTTCAGTTTGAGTTAAATATTTGATTTTTGGCTTAGTACTATTCATTATATTGTTTTCTCCTTAGTTTTAAATAATACAATATAAATATTTTGTACAATTTTATTATAATACAAATTCCATACTATGCAAGTATTGTTTTTATTATAGCTAATATTTGGTATAAATAAAAGATATTGTGGGTTATCTTGTAATATAATTACAAAAATAGCGTAATTTTTACTGGTTTTTCTTTTATAATAATTACTATAATTGTACAAAATATTTATTCTGTTCCAATAAATGATATAATTATTTATTTTAAAAGTCAAAAAATAACATTTATTATAAATAATTAGATAAAATAAATGAAAATATATAAACTGTAAGTTATAAAAAATCCAGAGTACCGTAAAATGAAATCAGTAAAAATATTGGATAATTGTTAAGTTGAAAATAACTGTTATCAAATAATTCTTAAGATTTGACAACAGCTTTTATAAGTTCATAAATTAATTTTTTCTTCTTGATGCTACACTTGCTAATTAACTCAGCAATTTCTGAATCTAAATAATTATTTGATTCCTCATCAATACCTGTAAGTAAAAAGGATATAGGGATATTAAGAATGGTCGATATTTTATAAAGCATTTCTAAATTTATTTTAGTTGTACCACGTTCAATTTTGCTTATATAAACATTTGATACATCAAGCATCTCTGATAGTTGATTTTGAGTAATATTTTGTTGGTTACGATAATTTTTAATTCTTAAGCCAATTAATGTATAATCTAAATTCATTTTCATCACCCAAAAATAATATATCAATAAGCTGTTAATGAATACAGAAACCAATAATTTAACATTGAACTAATATGTTAAATTTGATACAATTATAACTAATACAAATATAGAAAACAGGGTTGATTGACTAAGACAAGTTAATATTATAGTAGAAGGTGAGTCTATTGATATATAATAGTGAAAAATCAATGATAGTGTCTAAAATCATTCACGATATTAAAAATCCTATAAATGGGATAATGGGTTTTTTACAACTTCTTGAAGATACTACTTTAAATAATCAACAATTAGAATATGTTAATTATATAAAAGAATGTGCTGATCTAATTTTAACTATTACAAATAATCTGTTAGATTTAGCTAAATTGGAATCAAATAAAATTGAGTTAGAAGAAATTACATTTAATTTATATGATATAATAGAAAGATCTATAAAACCTTTTAGCGTGAAGATAAATGAAAAGAAATTAAAATTAGAAGTAATTATTGATTCAGATGTGCCTTTCTTTGTTATAGGCGACCCAACTAGGCTCACCCAAGTGATAATGAACTTAATGAGTAATGCTATTAAATTTACTAATGAAGAAAAAATTTTGCTAAAAATTAGTATTGACAATAATTATATCATTAATAATAAAATAATCTTTGTTGTAGAAGATACAGGGATAGGAATGACGGAGGAAGCAATAAATAAAATATTTAAACCTTTTACACAAGCAGATAAATCTATAACACGTAATTTTGGTGGTACTGGACTTGGACTTGCAATTTGTAAGGAACTTGTAGAAATTATGGGTGGAGAAATAAAAGTAAAGAGTTATAAAGGAAGGGGGACAAAATTTACATTTACAGTAAAGTTAAAAATGGTATAAAATTTTGTATTGGATGGGGGATAGAAAATGTTAAATAATCTTAAAGTAAGAACAAAAATAGTTACTATGGTATTATTTATAGGTGTTTTATTTTTTATAATAGGTTCTATGATGTATGTAAATATTAGAAGTTTGAAGTCAGAACTAGATTCAATGTATAACAATAATTTAGTATCGATACAAAGTTTAAACGATGCTAGAGCGCAACAAAGAGCTGAAGAAGCAGATATTTATTATATTATGCTTCATACTAATGACAAAGAAGCGCAAAATAAAAAATTAAAGGATATTGAAGAAAGAAAGGAAAAATTCAACAAATCAATTGAAACTTATAAAAAAATAGAACTTGATAAATATGAAACTGATCTCTTGCCAACTCTTGAAAGTACTATGCAAAAATATAGAGATGGGAGAGAAAGTGCTATAAAACTTGCTCTTGAAGGTAAACAACAAGAAGCTATTAAAGAATTTGATAAAGTAGAAAATGTATTATTGGAAGTTGGAAATAATTTAAGAGACCTATCTGATTATAACGTTAAAGATGGAGAAAATACAATCAAAAATAAACAATTGGAATATAACAAAACGATGTTAGTATTAAATATTATTATTTTCTTTGCAATCCTTTTTGCAACTATAGCAGTTTATGTTATATCACGAAATATAGTAAACCCCTTAACACTTGTTGTAAATCATTTAAATGTTATGGCTACAGGTGATTTTTCAACGGAGGCACCAGAAAAATTCACAAAAAGAAAAGATGAAATGGGTGAGATTGCACAAGCTATAAGCAGGACTCAAAATTCACTTAAAGAGTTAGTTTTAAATATAACTTTTGAAGCTGATAATATTGAAAATATAGTTGGAAATGTTAAAAATAGTATTAATAATTTAGATAATGATGTAGAAGAAGTATCAGCAACTACAGAAGAGCTTTCAGCAAGCACGGAAGAAACAGCAGCTTCAGCAGAAGAAATGGCAGCAACCTCTGGGGAAATGGAGAGAGCGGTTAGTTCTGTAGCACAAAAGTCTGAGGAAGGTGCGGGGAAAGCTACAGGAATAAGTGAAAAAGCTAAAAATATTATGCTTACATCAGAAAATAATCAAAGAGAAACAGAAAGAATGTTTAAAGAAACAGAAAAAGCACTAAAGCAATCTATTGAAAAAGCAAAAGCAGTAGAACAAATAAATGTTTTAGCAGATTCAATACTTCAAATAACCTCCCAAACTAATTTACTTGCGCTTAATGCAGCTATAGAAGCAGCAAGAGCAGGTGAAGCAGGTAGAGGATTTAATGTAGTAGCAGAAGAAATAAGAAAACTTGCAGAACAGTCTAGTGAAACTATAAATAAAATCCAAAGCACTACAGGAATTATATTATCTTCCGTTAACGATTTAACATCAAATTCTAGTAATATGTTAAACTTTATTGAAAGTAGAATTTTAAAAGACTATGAAATCTTGGTTAAAACAAGTAAAGAATATAATGATGATGCAATATATTATAAAGACTTTTCTACAGATTTAAGTGCAACTTCAGAAGAACTATTAGCATCAGTACAAGAAATTTTAAAAACAATAGATGGAGTTGCAGAAGCAGCAAGCGAAGGAGCTGGAGCAACTACAGATATAGCAAATAGAGTACAAGAAGTAAATGCTAAATCCAATGAAGTTTTAGGAGAAGCTTTAAAAGCAAAAGAAAGTGCAGAAAATTTAAAAATGAAAATTTCTAAGTTTAAGATGTAACATAGAGTATAATAATAAAGAGTAAGTTCTCCGGATTTTTACAGTATTTTAATTATATTGCTTTTATATATTTAAGTGATAGAATTTCAGGAGTGAGTAGATGAAAAAAAGCTTTGAAGTTACTTTAAGACAAATGATACTAATAATTCATAATGCTATCAATTCGGTAGATATCAGACTATTTAACCATGGACAAAGAGTAGCATACATTATGATGAATTTATTAAAAGTAAAGGGAAAATATACAGATGAGGAAATAAGAGAACT
Source organism: Clostridium sp. LS (assembly GCF_002760435.1). Classification (GTDB taxonomy): domain Bacteria; phylum Bacillota; class Clostridia; order Clostridiales; family Clostridiaceae; genus Clostridium. The sequence continues at coordinate 55,149 of NZ_AUUU01000046.1, read as the reverse complement.
ATGTACACTAGGTGTTTTCCATGATATAGGGGATTATAAAGTTGAAGAAATAGACAAGCTTGCTGAAATAGATATCAATGCACCTTTTAGGCATGCGATTTATGGTGCATTGTTTATAAAATATTTTTCGCCACTTTCAAAAATGTATGAGATAGTTTTAACACATCATTTTTCGGATAAATACTATAAAAGTAGAAATATGGAGATTATAAGTAAAGAGGGACTATTGCTAAACTTTTGTGATTACATAGAGAGAATTTATTCAATTAAGAAAGAAGCAGCAAAAGAGTTAATCAAGATGAGTGGAGAATATTATACAGAAGAGAATATTAAATTGTTTTTAAAAGCGGATAGGGAGTATAGTATTTTAGAAAAATTATTAGATGATTCATATGAAGAAGAATTATATGGTTTTTTTGAAAAAAAGATTTTAACTAGGGAAGAAATATTAGCAAGTAGTAAGATGTTAGCATATTCTATTGATTTTAGAAGTGAAGCAACAGTTAAACATACCATATTAGTAGAAGCAATAAGTTATCAAATAGGAAAATTAATAGGATTAGATGAAGAAGCTTTAGATAAAATTAAAATAGCTTCAGTACTTCACGATATAGGGAAAATAGCAATTCCAGTACAAATATTAGAAAAGCCTGAAAAACTTACCCAAGAAGAGTTTGAAATTATGAAAAAACATTCCTTAATAGGTTATAATATTTTAAGTAACTTAAACATAGATGATATAAGAGATATAGCAACACTCCACCATGAAAAAATAGATGGGACAGGATATCCTTTTGGAATTAAAGGTGATGAACTCACAGCTGAGAGTAAAATTGTGGCAATAGGAGACATAGCCAGTGCGTTAATAGGTGTAAGAAGTTACAAAAAATCTTTTGAAAAAGAAAAAGTAATTAAAATATTAAATGATATGGTAAAAAGCAACAAAATAGACGCACAGATAACTAATTTATTTATTAACAATTATGATTTTATTGTTTTTGAAGCTTTAAATGAAAGTAACAATTTAATGAAAACTTATATAAATATTAAGGATGAGTATAAATGTTTATTACAATTATATTCTTAAAAGATTAATAATATAATTGTAATCAAAAGGATATGGATATAAAAAATTAAACTACTGATGATACAAAAAGTAATTTTATATAATCATTTTTTGTATCAGTTTTTCAAAAAGTTTCCTTTAGAAATGCATAGTGTACTTATATTATACCCTTTAGCTTTTAATATTTGACTTTTAAAATCAACTAGCTCAATAGGCACGTTTAGTTCAGCAGCTACTGATGAAAAGGTATAATCGCCATAAAATAATTCCATAATAGTAGAGTCTGGAATTAAAAGTTCTGATGCGAAAAGATTAGCTTCTCTTTCAGGTTTTGATGTCATATCAAATAAAGAGAATTCTCTTATAGCATCATTTTTGGCATAACTTTGGTGAAATCTATCATGTCCAAGTTCATGAGCACATATAACTGGTAATAGTTCTTCCTGAATATTTTTATTGATTACAATATACCGAAACTTAGATTGATAGAAATAATACCCCTTTAAGTCACCTAAATCATGATAGCATATATTAATATTCATACCTTTAGCCATTTCAAAAGGATCTCTTGTCTTATATTTTTTAATAAGCTTATCCACTTCTTTAGAAATAAAATTAGTCATAAGCAATTACCTCTCTTAAGGAGTTTTATTATCGTCATTGCCTATAGATGTTGATTTATTACCATATTTTTTTCTTGCCTTTTGTTTTGCATCAAAATATATTTCCGTAATTGACTTAAAAAAAGCATCCTTATCTTCATCGGACAATTCCCCTCCTGCAAGTACTGCAGAAGTTCTCTTTAAAATCATTTCTGCCTCTTTTTTCCCTTTGTAACCAAACTCAGCTTTAGCAGAAGATATAAAATTCTCATCTCTTGAAACATCTTCATTATCAGATATTAAATAATCTACTGAAACATTGAATATTTCAGCAAGTCCAGTAATAATTTTTTGCCCTTTAGGGAATCTAGTATTATTTTCGTAATTACAGATAGATTTTTGAGTAATACCTAACTTTTTGGCTAAGTCTTCCTGAGAAAGTCCAGCTTCTTTACGGAGTAATTTTATTTTATCACCAAAATTCATTTCTGTGACCTCCAAATATAATTTTAAAAACAGAACATTTGTTCTTAAAATTATTGACAAGATAAATTTGCCAATATATACTTATAATTAGAACGAAAGTTCATAATATTATTCTAATTCAGAACAATATTTCTGTCAATGATAAAGTGTAAGGGGGATGTGTCATATGGCTATTTATGAAGGAATTCAAAGTAATAATATTAATGCTGGAATTGATAACATAAAAGATAATAAGAAAGTAAGTCCTAATATTTATCATAATACTAAGCTACTTTTAAAACTATACAATAAAGTTTTATGGAGAATAAATAATTCCTTTGAGGAGATAGAGGAAGATTGTATTTCTTTCTCTGGAAAGAGACTGGATGAACTATTACATAGTCTTACTGATACAGAAGAATTCATAACAGAAGCAAGACTTGAAAGTAGGCTGCAATCTATAGAAGATAGTAAAAGTATTATAAATTTAATTGAAAAAGCTTTACTTATGTTAAAGTCCTATCCTGAAAATGGAGAGAGGTATTATTCAATAATTTATAAGATATATATTTCTGCCTACCCTTATAGTGAAAGTGAAATAATTGATTACTTATGTTGTTCAAGAGCTACCTATTATAGAGAGAAGAAAAATGCAATTAATTTACTTGGAACAATACTATGGGGATTTTTATTTCCTAATTTTATGAAAGAAATTAAAAGCATAAAATTGATACAAGATTGATACTAAAAAGATACATAACTGGTACTGACACCATACTTTGATACTGCTATGATATATACAATGGAAATAATATTAGCTGTTTTTTAGCCTTGAAGCGTTTATATACGCCTCAGGGCTTTTTTTATACCCAAAATTAAAAATTAATATAAAAACTCAGGAAGGAGTCGCACATTTTGTGCGGCTCCTTTTTGCGTTCTGAAAGGAGTTATTAAAAATGTCAAAGGAAGAAAAACAAAAATTTAATGAAGAATTCAAAGTTGTTATTGAGGAAGAAAACAAAAAAGAAAAGAACAATGAACGGAAGTATTATAGGCATAACATTTCTCTGGAATATTTACAAAGTTGTGAGGTGCCAGTGGAATTTGCAGAAACAGAAAAAGATTCTCAGGTTGAAAAAGAGGTAGACAAGCTTATGAAATTCATTGATTTAATTTCAAACCCACGGCTTATAAAAGCACTGAAAAGTTTAAAAGAAGATGATCTTAAAGTAATTGAGCTTAGGTATAGATTTGGGCTTTCTATAAATGAAATAGCATTAAAACTGCAAGTAAAGGATGAAACTGCAAAAAAGAAACATCAAAGAGCAATAAAAAAATTAAAAGTAATCTTAGAAAAAAATAAATAAAGTTTTCAACTTTTGTCCCCTAATGTATTTTCTCAAGGCTATATAGTGAAGGCATTTTTTATAAGTGCTTTTATAGTTCTTTGAGAATTTAATACTCCATATATCAAGAAAACTACCTTTGCTGCTGGGACACGGCAAGCAACTTAAGCAGAGCGCCAGGACCATTAAATATGTGAGCGATTAACTCTAGCTTTAAATAGTCTGTGGAAAGACTAATTGCGATGACAGGCAAAGGGATAAATAATGATACTTCTGCCTTGAACGCTTATCGGCATTGGGCAGCCCACAAAGAATGATGGGATAACGCTCCTTTGGTTTGAGAACTTATAGCCATGGCAGCTTATATGATGCTTCTCCAAAAGCAACTTGATATATGCCCGAAGGTGTCAGGGGTGTTGAGAACAAATATGATGCATATTAATTTAGAAAAAATTATTTTTATAAATAAACTGCTTGACAGCAGAAACTATGCGGTGGAGTAAATTCCACCGTATCCTTGTGCTGTCAAGGAGATGTGAGGAGAAGAAAATGAAAAAGGAAAGAGAAAATTTCCTATTGGAGCCACAAGAAATGATTGAATTTATTTTCAAAAGGCTCATGTATGGAAATGGATTTATAGTAAGAGATAATCAAATTGAACTATCTAAAAAAATATTTAATGGTATAAAAAATAATAATATTTCAATCTGTGAAGCAGGGGTAGGTACTGGTAAGACTTATGCATATTTAGTAGCCTCTATAGTATATTCCCTTTATAAAACAGGTAAGAACAAATCAGTTTCAATAATATCAACATCAAGTATTGAGTTACAGAATGCCATAATTAAGAACTATGTACCAGTTTTATCAAAAATTTTAGTTGATAATAAGATTATAGATAAGCCATTAAGTGCAGTTTTAAGAAAAGGTAAAGAACATTATTTTTGTATCTTAAGATTTAGTAGAATAATGAACTATTTGAAAAGCAGTGATAAGGATATTGATAAGGAACTGCTTAATAAATTAATAGGTTTAAGAATAGGAGAAATTTCAATAGATTTAGATGAGTATAAGGGACTTAAAAATCATATAGTACAAAAGATAAATGTACCTAAAGGCTGTAATTATAGTTGTCCTTTTTATGAAAATTGTAGTTATATAGAACTCATGAAATATGTAAAATCATCAACCCATGATTTTCAAGTTTGTAATCATAACTACTATATAGCCGATGCAATTAAAAGATCTAAAGGAAAGACAAGTCTTATGCCAGAGCATTCGGTAGCAATAATTGACGAAGCACATAAATTAATGGATGCTGCCATTCAAATTTTTGAAAAAAGATTTTCTTATGAAGACGTACTTATTATTGTTAATAGCTTAAAAAGTAAAATAAAGGGAAATAAAGCATATTTGACAGTGGCAAAAGGCTATTTAGATGATTTATCTCTGGAGGCTAAAAAGTTCTATCAAAGTCTTTTAAATCAGTTAAAAAACATTGAGCTTGGGGAAGAGAGTTCTCAGATTAGAGTTAAACTTGGAGCATATGAAAGAAAAATACTTGGAAATATCATTTTAAAACTTGATAAGATAAGCCTATATTGTAAAGCTGATATTGAAAAAAATAGACAGCTTGAGTTAATGATTGAAAGTTTAAGAGAAGTTATAGAAATATTTCATGGGTCGGTTAATATAATTTATTGGCTTGAAAATCCACAAAGTGAAAGATTAATTTCTATTTGCTCTATTCCAACGGATATGGAAAAACAGCTTTATAAGGTTCTATGGAAAAGTGGAGTGCCTAAGATACTAACATCAGGTACACTTTCAGATGATAGAGGCTTTAATTATTTTAAAAGCACTTCAGGAATAGATATGAGCTACAGTAATAAGCTAAGTGAAGTTAGTTATTCATCACCCTATGACTATAAGAATAATACCTTACTATATATTAATGAAAACATACCTTATCCAGATAAGCAAAGTGAGGAATATATTTCAGCCATAGCAGATGAAATTTTAAGGCTTATAGATGCATCTTTTGGACATGCAGTAGTTCTATTTACAGCCTATTCACTGTTATCAAAGGTTTATGAATTAACAAAAACTAAAATAGAATATCCATTATTTAAGATGGATAAAAGTGAGAAGAACATCGTTGATGCTTATAAAAGGAGTAAAAACGGTGTTTTATTTGCAACTGGTTCCTTTTGGGAAGGCGTTGACTGTCCTGGAGATATTTTATCATCACTTATAATTGTAAATTTGCCTTTCCCAACACCTACACCTATTTATGAGCATAAAAAAATGCAGTATGAGGAGCTAAAGGAATTTATAGAGTACATTGTGTTCCCTGAAATGCTAATAAAGCTAAAGCAAGGTATGGGAAGGCTTATAAGATGTGAAACGGATACAGGTGTTATTTCAATACTTGATTATAGAGTAAGCTTAAAAGGAAAGTACAGAAAAAGAGTTCTTCAAGCTCTTAAAGATTATAGGGTAACAGATTCTCTTTATGATGTGAGAAGATTTTTTAGGAAAGTTAAAAAAGAAGAATATTTTTTATAACAATATAAAGCAATTACAGGATTAGCTGCTTTTCCTATATTAAAAATTAACAAACACAAATTGTATTTATAAGTAACAGGCAAAGAATTAATGACTTTTTAATTCTTTGCCTGTTATTTTGATTAGAAAAAGTAAGGGGGATATTATTATATGGATAATAACATGAAATATAGTGTTCAGCTTGCAATGTTAAGTCAACTATTAAAATTAAATTTGATATCAAACAAAGAATTTGTAGCAATAAAAAATGAATTAATGAAAAAATATAAGATTAGTATGATCAGCGCTTGAAAAAACATGATAGGAGTCATATAATAGTAACTAATAAGTTATAGGAATACATGTTTTGAAGGAGCGATTCATATGGCAGATGTTCAGGTGATAAAAGCTAGTACAAGCAGAGTTAATAGAAAAAATGCAAAGGTTATAGAAAGATTAAGAGTAGCTGCTTATTGCAGAGTAAGTACGGATTCAGAAGAACAATTAAGTAGTTATAATTCCCAAGTAGAACATTATAGAAATATGGTAGAAAATAAGCCGGATTGGGCACTTGTTGATATATATGCAGATGAAGCGATTAGTGGGACTCAGACAGATAAAAGATTAGATTTCCAAAGAATGATAAATGATGCGGTAGATGGGAAGATTGATTTAATAATAACTAAATCAATATCCAGATTTGCAAGAAACACTTTAGATACATTAAAATATGTAAGACTTCTTAAAGAACATAATGTTGCAATCTTATTTGAAAAGGAAAATATCAATACCCTAACAATGAATGGTGAAATGCTACTTGTCATTTTAAGTTCTTTAGCTCAACAAGAAAGCGAATCTATTTCAGCTAATGTAAAAATGGGATTAAAGATGAAAATGAAAAGAGGAGAAATGGTTGGGTTCAATGGATGTTTAGGGTATGATTATGATCCAATAAATAAAGTAATTACAATAAATGAAGAAGAAGCTAAGACAGTTAGATACATTTTTCAAAGATATGTAGAAGGTGCAGGCTGTTTTGTTATAGCAAAAGAGCTTACCAAATTAAAGTATAAAACAAAGAAGGGAAATACAAATTGGAATGATGGTTCTGTAAGAGGTATAATTAAAAACGAAAAATACAAAGGAGATTTACTGCTAGGTAAGACTTTTACAGTTGATCCAATATCCCATAGAAGACTTGATAATATGGGAGAAGAAGAAAAATATTATATTAACTCACATCACGAACCAATCATTTCAGAAGAAATGTTTAATGAAGCTCAGAAGATATTAAATAAGAGAAATTCAGGAAGCAACAATATGGGAAGAAAAGAAAAATATAGCAGGCAGTTTGCATTTAGCAGTAAAATTGAATGTGGTTTTTGTGGAGGAACGGCTACGAGAAGAAGATGGCATAGTAATACTTCTCATGAAAAGACCATTTGGCATTGTGTTGTATCAACTAAAAAAGGTAAGAAATACTGCCCAGATAGTAAAGGGATAGACGAAAAGATAATAGAAAATGCATTTTTGGAAGCATTTAATATGTTTTGTCTTCAAAATAAAGAAATAGTAGAAGAATTTATGGAAACAGTAGAAAATACAATCAATGCTACTAATTCTATAAAAGAATTAAAAAAGCTTCAAAGAGAAGTTTCAGCTATAGAAAATAAGATTAGAAAATTAGTTGATATGAGAATAGATGAAATGATAGACAAAGATACTTATGAACTTAAATACACAGAACTATCAACAGAATTAGAAAAACTTAAAACACAAAGAGATGAAGCAGAACTGGTTAATGAAGATAATATTGATGTAAAGAAAAGAATTGAAAGTTTTAGAAAAGTTTTTGATAGCAATAAGCCTATAAAAGAATTTGATAGAGTAGTTTTTGAAAGTGCAGTTAATAAAATAATATTAGGTGGAACGGATGAAGAAGGAAATAAAGATCCATATATGCTAACATTCATATTTAATTCTGGCATGAGCCATTCATTAAAAGGGGAAGGAAGCGTTAGAAAGAAAGGTAACAAATGGTACTATAGTTTTGAAGTAGGAAAGGAGAATGGAAAAAGAAAAAAGATTGAACGTGCAGGAGGATCTACAAAAAAAGAAGCACTAGAATCGCTAAGAAAGGCAATTATTGAATTTGAAAATGCAGGTAGCTATATAGATGAAAGTAATATTAGCGTTAGTGACTACTTTGACTATTGGTTTAAAGAATATGTTTTACTTAATTGCAAACCTAACACTCAAGTTAGCTATAAACAATTAATTCAAAACCATATTAAGCCACAAATAGGTATATATCACCTAAAAAAAATTACTCCTGCTAAATTACAAGAACTGATTAATACAAAGTATAGAAATGGATTTAGTAAGAACTATTTAAGCAATCTATATGGAGTTTTAAGTGGAGCATTCAAAAATGCTGTATATCCATATCAATTAATAAAAGAAAATCCAATGACATTTGTAAAAATGCCTAAGTACAATCAAAAATTAATTAATAATCTAGAAGATTTAAAAATTATAACTCTCGAGCAGTATAATACTATATTAAAAAGATTCCCTTATGGCAGTAACATGCATATCCCACTTCAAATAGGTTTCCACACTGGAATGAGAGCTGCAGAAGTTATGTCATTAACTTGGGACTGCATAGATCTTAACGCTCATACTATTAAAGTAGAAAAAATACTGTATAGAAACGAATTTAAACAATGGGTTTTTGGCACTCCAAAAACTCAAAGCAGTTATAGAACTATAAAAATTGGAGGTACATTAATTTCTTTATTAAAAAGATTTCATACTGATCAAAAAGCAAACAAATTACGTTATGGTGAATATTACATTAAAAATGATTATGATTTTGTTTGCTTAAAAGAAAATGGTGAACTCCTAACTACAGATAGTATTAAGTATCTAAGTAGAATTGTAAATTATGAATTAAACATACCATTTAAATTTCATTCATTAAGACACACTCACGCAACCATGTTATTAGAAGCTGGTGCCAATATAAAAGATATTCAAGAAAGACTTGGTCATAGTAAATCTTCAATTACCATGGATGTTTATTCTCACGTTACTAAAAAGATGTCAAATGATAGTGTTAATATTTTTGAAAATATGTTAAAAATAAATCTTCCGACCACATAAATCCACGGTCGGAAGAATGTCGGAAGTCGGAAGATTTTTAACTAATTATGCTATCAAAAATGGCTTTATTGCTTAATTAGCTTCACTACAGTTTCAACATGTGGCGTGTTCTGTATAGGAACACACTTTTCCCTCTTTTGAATCACCATTAAATTTTACCACATCTTCCATGTTTTAACACCTCCACGTTAGCTATTGTTTCGCAATTTGCATTATTTATACTTGATAACTCTTCATCATTTTTATGTATGAAATTCTCATTTTCGCCTATATCCCTTTTATAAACGATTTCATTATTGAGTTTTATCTTCAAAATGTATTTCCACAACATTAAAATCTCCCCCTAACATAAAGCGAACTCTTGTTCTAAGGAAAATTATAACATTATGTAAAATTAATTTCAATATTTTGGAATAATTTTTTGATTTTTTAGGAGAAGGCATAAATATTTAATACATTAAACTCAAAAATAGTATAAAAAACAAATAAAAAACTATAGATAGTTTCTACAGTTTTTCTTTGTACTTTATTTCTTTTTAGAGTTTTCAATTAGTTTGTTCACATCTAAACCCACGGCATCTAACTGCTTAATTATGTTTTGAACCTCTTCAGCAGTTAGTTCATGAGGAAATCCTTTATCGATTTCAATTTCTATAGTTTGATTATGCAATGTCCCAGAGTATACTTTTGAAAGTTTATCATCAGTTCGGCCTAGAAGATAATCAGTGCTACAGTCAAAATAGTCAGCAATTTTAATTAATACATCATCCTTAGGAAATCTATTTCCTTTTTCCCAATTGGTTACTGTTGCAGGTTCCACGTTCATAATTTTAGCAAAATCTTTACCTAATAACCCTTTTTCTTCACGAAGTTCTTTAAGTCTAATAGGAAATTTACTCATATTATCACCCCCCTATAACTATATGCAATTCACTAACCTATATTATAAACTATTTGCTAATTAATAAACATCGAATTAACTAAAAGAAAAAATAAAATTTATTAAATTAAGTAAAATATGTTGAAATTATCTAAATGCTAATTTATAATAAAGCTAAATTAGCATTTAGATAATATACATATTCTGATTATCATTTTGAAAATTAAAATAATAATTAGTTTATAGTGAATAATTAAAAAAGGAGAATGAGAGATGTATAGCAAATTAAAAGGCCTTATGGTAGAAAAAAGAATTACTCAACAGGAATTAGCTGAAAAACTTAAAATAACTGGAAGTGCTTTAAACTACAAAATAAATGGTAAATCTGATTTTAGTGTAACAGAGGCTAAATTCATTTCGAATTTTTTTGGGAAAACAATAGAAGAACTATTTATTATTGATGAATTTAACAATATGAAAACTGATAGAAACGCTTAATATTAAGTAGAAAATTATAGATACGATCTTTTTGTTAGGTTGGAGTGAAATAGCACTTGTAATGTGAAGTAAATTTGTGAGGGTTGAATTATTGAGATGAGAATAGGGGGATAATCATGGAGCCGGTTTTATATACTGTGTCTGAAGCTGCAGAGTTATTAAAAGTTAATAGAAATTCTGTGTATGATCTATTAAGGAATAATGTGATACGAGGATTAAAGCTTGGAAGTCTAAAGATAACCAGAACAGAATTAATGAAGTTTTTAGAAGAGAGCAATGGAAAGGATTTATCTAACTTAGAGGATATTAAAGAATTAACTTTTGATAGAAATGAATAATAGAATAAATTCATTTTTATGGATATAGTTAACGATTTTAGAAAGAGGGGATTTAGATTGATTAGAAAATTTGAAGGATTAACAGCTAATGATTTAATACAAATATTAAAGAATTATCAAAGGGATACAAAAGTATGCATCCAAATGCTAGGAGAAAATTTTCCGGTTAAGCAACTTGAAGAGTGTATTTATTATGACTTTGAAAAGGGGAAGAGGGGAAAGGCACATAAGGGAATTCTAATAAAATAAGGTATTACTAAATGAGGGAGAAGGGTGAATTTTAAAATCTTAAAATGTTACGTATATGTTTGTAATTCAATTGGAATAAATCCATCCTGGGATGGACTTGAAAGATTTAGAAAATTTTATTTATGGGAGCGTGAAAAATAATGGCAGATATTAAATGGATTAAATTAGCTACTTGTATGCCTGATGATGAAAAAATGAAATTAATAGATGCAATGAAAGAAAGGGATACAATCCATTATGTGTGGATAAGAATACTTTTACTAGGTGGAAAGCTTAATGCTAATGGTGAAATATTTTTATCAGAGGGAAAGCCTCTTACTGCAAATATGTTAGCTATATTATTTTCCAGACCAATAGATGCCATTAAACTTGCATTAAGAGTTCTATCTAAATTTGGAATGATTGAAATAGCTCCTGATAAAGTAATCAGAATTGTAAACTGGGACAAGTATCAAAATATAGAAGGAATGGAAAAAGTTCGTGAGCAAAATAGAAAAAGAGCTGAGACTCATAGAGAAAAGAAAAAATGGGAGAAGAAGTCTAGTAAAAGTGATGCTCAAGAAAGCTATGAAGATGAAGTTTTAGAAGAAAGCATAACTTTGAATGAAAATGAGCAATTAGAACAAAAGAAAAATTCATCAGAGGAGAATTATGCGCCAGAAGAAAATAAAGCTCTTGATGAAAATGCAACATTAGAGAATTTAGAAACAAGGGAAGAAGCTTCTGTAAATACTGATACTGATGAAGCAGCTAGTGATATCAGTTCGGAAATTGCTAATAATAAAGATATCAGTAATAACATTATAGAAATTACTGATAATAATAGTACTGTTACTAAAAATACTAGTAACGTTACGCAAAATAAAAGTAACGTTACAGTAACGCAACAGAATAAGAAAGAGATAGAGAATAAGATTAAGAAGGAGAAAAAAGAAATAGATAAAGATAAAAATATAAAAAGTACAAAAAGGATTTTTGATTTAAATAATAAAAGCTTAACTTATGACATGAATAATAAAAACTTAGATTGTAATGAAGCAGTAAGTCAACCTAATCTCTTTGATAATAATAATAATGGGTCGGTAGAAGAGGTGGATATAAATTCTAAGGCAATGGAGCTTATGAAGTATCATGAAAAAATAACAGGAAAACCAGGTAGTTGTGAGTATGTTGCGCTTAGATCAGCTATTGATCTTTACGGAGAAAAGTGGGTTAAGAAGGCTATGGATGTTGGGTTTCAAAAAAATTGTCCAGACATAAATTATGCAATTGGCGTATTAAAAAACTGGAAGAGAGATGGATGTCCAGAAGATAATGTGGAGGTGAAGAAAAATGGCTTTAGAGGCACTAGAAAGAGTAACACAGCAGATAAAAATGAATTTGCAGGATTCAAGCCAAAGGAACCACGAAAACTTACAGAAGCTGAAAGAAAGAGGATTGAGGCAAATCTCATATAGGTGTGACAAATGCTGCGATACTGGATGGATACTTATCAAGCAGGAGCATATGCAGCCTCTTGCTGTAGCTTGTGAATGCAGGAAAATAGAAAAGCTAAAAAGTGAGTGGAAGTATTCAGGAATCAATGTTGAACAAAGTAAACTTACTTTTTCTAGTTTTGAAGTTTGGAATGAAGCGTCAAGTAGAATCAAGGATACTGCTGCAGCGTATTGTACTGATTTTGATGAAATAAAAGATAATAGGCGAAATAGTATTTTATTATGCGGACAGGTTGGCAGCGGTAAAACGCACTGCAGCATTGCTGTTGCATTAAACTTTTTAAAGCAAAGGATTAAAGTAGTGTACATGCCTTATCGTGATGTAATCACAAAGATAAAACAAAACATGATTGATGAAGAATATTATACTAGGACAATTTCAAAGTATCAATTATGCGAGGTCCTTTTGATTGATGACCTCTTCAAGGGGAAAGTAACTGAGAGTGATGTAAATATTATTTTTGAAATCATTAATTATAGGTACCTTAACTTTCTGCCTATTATAGTCAGCAGCGAATTTTCTATTGATAGACTATTAGCTTTTGATGAGGGGGTTTCTTCAAGAATATATGAAATGTCAAAAGATTATGTAGTAGAAATTGAGAAGGATATTAGGAATAATTATAGGCTTAAGTAAGAGTGTAAAAAGTGGGCTTTCACATTTGGCTGCTCGCACTTACTCCTATGAATGTGAGTAGGAATTTCCTTAATTTTGCCTAATCTGTTATGAAAATGTGATTTTAGAAGAAAAGATAAGAGTAATTCAATGCAAGAAATAATTTATATGAGGAGGAAGTAAAAATGAAAGCATCAGGGATAGTAAGAAATCTCGATAACTTGGGAAGGGTTGTAATACCAAAGGAAATAAGAAAAGTGTTAGGCATTAATGAAGGAGATCCAATCGAAATAGCTAAGGTTAACAATGATATAGTTTTAAGGAAATATAGTAAAGGATGCATCTTTTGTGGAAGTGATAAAGATATAAGTGAATTTAATAATGTGCTTGTTTGTAGTGGCTGCAGAAAGACTTTAGGACAGAATTAGAATGAACAGACCGAAAGATTTACCTAACCGTCTGGAATGTGCATATTGCAAGAGGAATTATAAACATGGTGGAGAATGTCAGGGGAAAAGCACGAACAGAAATGAAGATGGATGTCTTTATTTTAGTATGAATGAAAAAGGTTGTATAAGAAATTTAGATCAAAGTATACCTTTTAATCTATATAGTGATATTCCACCAGTTGGTATGTGGAGAGATGGATGGACTATATATAATCAAGATACTCAGATCAGAATAAATAAGATATATGCTTTAAGCTGGAATGAAAGAAAAGGTTTGTTGTATGTTAAATGTAACTTTGATTATTTTATTAATGAGTTTAGTGAAGATTATAAAAAAGAAGCTAATAAGCCAAATCTAAAGATTATAAAATAAGTTAATATGGAATGAATATTTTATATTATAGAAGTATTAAAAAGATAAAATTCTGAGAAAAGGAGATAAACAAATGGATAGTTTACGAATTTTTAAAGATGAACGCTTTGGAGAAATAAGATGGTTAAAAATTAATAATAAAGATTATGCTGTTGGAATTGATATAGCAAAAGCTTTAGGGTATAAAAATCCAAGAGCTGCACTTTTAAGACATTGTAGGGGTGTCGTGAAACACGACATAGGGGTAGTAACAGGAAAAAGGAAAGATGGAACGGATGCTATCCAAAATGTAGAAATGAGTTTAATACTGGAAGGGGATGTATACCGCCTAACTGCAAAATCCGAATTGCCAGGTGCAGAGAAATTTGAGGCATGGATCTTTGATGAGGTATTGCCTAGCATACGAAAAACAGGAATGTATGCTACAGATGAATTATTAGATAATCCAGATTTACTTATTGTTGCAGCTACTAAGTTAAAAGAAGAGAGAAAAGCAAGGGTTGAAGCCGAAAATAAAGTGAAGTTATTAGAGCCTAAAGGACAATTTTATGATGATGTTGCAGGCTCTAAAGATGCAATTGAAATGGGACATGTTGCAAAGGTTCTTGGAATTAGAGGAATGGGAAGAAATAGGCTGTTTTCTCTACTTAGAGATAAAAAAGTTTTAGATAAAAATAATATTCCTTATCAGCAGTTTGTAGATTCTGGTTATTTTCGCATATTGGAACAAAAGTATACTGTACCTAGTGGAGAAACTAAAATTAATATAAAAACCATGGTATTTCAGAAGGGGATAGATTTCATAGGAAGAAAGATTAGAGAGTTATAAATTAAAGATTTGTATGAGAATTCATATATATAAATGGAGGCTATCCTATTCGTAAGGACAACCTCCATTTTTAAAAAAAGCAACTAAGCTACTTCATATTTAGTAACTTGTCTTTGAGTCAATTGAGCACTAGATTTCTTAACTAAATCGCCAGAATTAGTTTTGAAAATATTCTTGGCAATAACAACATCCATAAGTGCATTTACTTCATCTTTAGTGAGAGTAGATTTAACACCACTAACGCTTAAAGTAGTCTTTAAACCAGCAGCAGTTAAAAAAGTCATAGCTAAAGTGTATTCCATTTAACATACCTCCAATCTTAAAAATTTACTTAGGAATGCTATCCTAAGCATTTAATAAACTAGAAGATTCATTTATAAAGTAATCTCTAGTTGAAGCTTCCATAACGCCTTTTATTGCTTCAGCAACATCATAGACATTTTGAGGAGCAGCATCTGTTTTTACACCAGAAAAAGTCTTCTTGCTGTAGATCGCGTCCCCCGCTTTATCAGTCCCGCTTTGAACTTCAATGCTTAGGGATGCAGTTTGAATTGATTTTGTTACAGCCATAGTTTTTACCTCCTTCATTTTGTTTTCATAAAGGATATATGGACAAATGTTCGCTATTACATAAATAAATAAAATTTATTTGTTTTTTAATCAACAAAAGAACTAAAACAGATTAAAAGTATTCAAAGGATAAGTATGTAGTAATAATAAAAAAATAAAAGCTCTCGGTTTTGTAGATCAATTTGTATTGTGCTTTTAGCACAATAGTTTTTGATAGATGGCAATATTGTTAAAATAAAAGTGATAGTTATAATTAAAGTATAGTTAAACATTGATTGGAGGAATAGTAATGGAATATGAAGTTCAAAAACACTTGCACTATGCTGGAATACCAAGCTTTAATCTTTATCCAGTAACCAGAGATCTTAATGATGTAGATATTGTTGTAATGGGAGTACCTTTTGATAGTGGTGTTACTAACAGACCAGGTGCAAGGTTAGGACCAAGAGCAATACGCAATATGAGTCAGTTGACATGTTGCTTTAAATATCCATGGAATTGTAAATTAAGCGATGAGGCTAAAATTATAGATTATGGAGATATTGGTTTTTATGTTGGTGCTGATACAACAAATATAATGCTTGAGGAAACATATAAACATGCTAAAAAGATCATTGATGCGGGTTGTAAGCTCCTTACATTAGGTGGAGATCATACAATTCCTTATGGTATGGTACGTGCAGCAAGTGAAAAGTATGGAAAGCTTGCATTACTACATTTTGATTCACATCAAGACAGTACACCAAGTACAGGAAAAAATGTTTCACATGCAAATTTTGCATATGATTTACAGGAGGAAGGATGTGTTGATCCAAGCCATTCAGTACAGGTATTTATACGTACAGAAATGTCTGAATGTGGATACAATATTATTTATGCTCAAGATGCAGTCTTTATGAACATGGAAGAATTGGCTGAGAAAATTAAAAAGATTATTGGGGACATGCCTGTGTATATAACATTTGATATAGACGCATTAGATCCTTCAGCAGCTCCAGGAACAGGGACTCCAGTTATTGGAGGACCATCAACAGCTCAAATGCGTAAACTATTGTATAACTTAAAAGGGTTAAATGTAGTTGCAGCAGATTTAGTTGAAGTTTTGCCGGCATATGATCATAGTGAAATTACGGCTTTAGCAGCAGCAAATATTGCTCAGGATTTAATGCATCTTATGTATGAAAAGTAATAGAAATAGAATAAAATTTATAAATCAAAGGCGATTTTCAAATTAGATTTTGGGGTCGTTTTTTTTTGATAGTGTAAAGAAAGCAATAAAAAATATAAGTAAAAATCAACCGGAATTTATTAACCAGAGGAGGCATAATTATGAAAAAGAAAATTTTAGGTAGTATGCTTGCAGTATTTATGATGTTTTCATTGGCTGCGTGCGGAAATGGAAAAACAGTCGATAGTTCAGCAAAAAAAGAAGGTGAACTTACTAAAGTAACGTTAGGTATGACTACATGGCCAACAAATGAACTTTACTATCTTGCAAAAGAAAAAGGAATCTTTGAAAAAAATGGACTGGATGTAGAGATTCAAGAATTTACTTCTACAACAGAAAGTTCAAATGCATTTGTAGGTGGCAAATTAGATTTTTGTACAGCCCCATCTTCAGAAACAATAGCCCCATATAGTCAAGGAGGTAAATTTAGTGTTGTCTTAGTTTCTGACAAATCGAATGGATGTGAAGGGTTGATTGCTAAGCCAGAAATTAAAAGCATTAAAGACTTAAAAGGAAAAACAGTAGCTACTCAGTTATATAGTGTTGATCATATGTTTTTACTAACACTTTTAAATGATGCAGGGATGTCAAAGTCAGATATAAATATTGTTGACATGTCAATTCAACAAGCAGGTAATGCTTTTGTTGCTGGGCAAGTTGATGCAGCCTGTGTCTGGGATCCATATTTCTCAAATGCAAAGAATTCAGGTGGAACAGTTCTATATTCCTCAAAAGATAATCCAGATTTAATTACGGATGCACTTTTAGCTTCATCTGATATAGTAAACAATAAGCCGGAAGTTGTGCAAGCAGTTGTTAAAAGTTTTTTTGAAGCTAGAGAATATTGGAAGCAAAATCCTGATGAAGCAAATGAATTTATGGCTACAAAAATGGGTGTAGATAAAAAGGAATTTGCTAGCGAAATGGAAGGTCTAATTATTCCTGATATTGATGAAGAACTTAAATTATTTGAAGAAGCTGATAACTATACTTATTGGGGATATACACAAAATAAGATTGAAAGCTTTATGAAAGAACTTGGAGTTATAACTAAGGAGGTTGATTGTAAAGATCTGCTTAATGATAAGTTTGTAAAGGAATATGCAAAAAGCAAGTAGATAAAATGGAAAACGTTATGTACGAATGATGCATAACGATTTTTCTATTTTTTAAGTTAATTAGTTCAATATACATACTATGGGTTGTTGTAGATCCATATAGTAAAATTGATTGTTTTACATAAATATGTTATAACTTAATATAAATCTGGAAAATTATTTTCATTTATGATTATTAATATGATAAAAGTCAAAACAAAATTAATAAAATATAAATGTAAATTTATAAAAAATGGGGCGGGGGTTGTTGAAAAATGAATTGTGAAGATTTACTTCATATAAAGCAGCTCAAAGAGGGCTTAGAGCTTATTGCAGGTGAAAGTGGATTAAACCGCTATATAAGATGGTTATATTTTGCAGATTGCATTCAATGTTTGAGTGAAGATTATGATTTTGGTGAGCTGATTCATGGCGGAGAGTTAGTTATTGTTACCAATGAGAGTTTGACGAATAATGAAAAAAGAATGCTAGAAATTATTAGAACAGCGGAAGAACAAAAAGTTGCAGGAATTGTTATTAATGAGGGGCAGATTTTAGATTCAGTTAAAAACATTTGCAATGAATTAGAAATACCTCTATTTGAAATATCTATTAATTTGCATTTGATAGATTTTTCTCAAATAATTTGCAAAGCATTAGTGGAAGAAGAAAGCAATGCAAATTCAATGGAACGAATTTTATCTAATATTTTGTATGTAGACAATTTTTCAGTAGAGAATATAATTGAACAAGCTCAGTATTATGGAATTAATTTAAATAGAAGTTATCAAATTGCAGTATTTCATATTGATAATTTAAATGAGGAGCTACAAAAATTACAGATTAAGGATAATGGTTATATTAATGAAATAAAAGAGAACATAAAAAAAAGTATAAAAAGGGAATTTAATAATTATGGACTTAGACATATGATGACATTAATACAAGGTGAATTTGCGGTAGCATTAATTCCTACAGATATGTTTAGTGATGATTTATTAATTATGATACTGAAAAATATTGTGAAAAAGGTTGAAATGTCATATCATCTACAAATAGTTGTTGGGGTAGGAAGTAGTTATAGCTATATAGAAGAAATAAAGCTTAGTTATCAAGAAGCAAAAAATACAATAAAAATTTCAAATATTTTGAATTCTAAAGAACAGATTTATTTCTATAATAATCTTGGATTATATGCATTTTTAAGTCAAATTAAAAATGATAAATTTTTAGATAATTATAAAAATAGTAAATTAAAAGTATTAGAAGATGCTGACAAAATTCAGGATGGATGCTTATGCGATACTTTAGAGGCTTATTTAGATAATAATTGTAATGCAAATGCAACTGCAGAAGCTTTATTTATTCATAGAAATACTATGCGCTATAGAATGGACAAGATTAAAAAGATATTAGGAACTGACTTAACAGATGTATCATCATTTTTAGAGTTAAAACTTGCTTTTGCAATAAAGAAATATCGTGATAATATTAGTGTCTAGCAATAACATATAACATAAATTTATGTGGTGATAAAACGAAATGATATATATTTTTATTCCGCAGGGCTATGAAAATTTCTCATTCTTTGTGCTAAAGGCACAAGTATAATTATGGATTGATTCCATTGTCAATGAGTTAGTTAAAAGCTTATAATTAAATCAAGAAATAAAGGAAAAGCAAAGGCGCTTTAAATATAGAAATATATTTATGCGTTTTTGCTTTTTTTATAAGCAAAAAGAGAATTAACACAAGAAAGGAAGTAAAGATTATGAAGATGATAAAGGCAATAATAAGACCAGAAAAATGTGAAGAGGTTTTAAAGAAGATGTGTGACAATGGATTTCGTGCTGTAACACGATTTGGAATTTTGGGGAGAGGAAAACAAAGAGGATTAAAAGTAGAAGATGTATATTATGATGAAATTCCTAAAGAAACCCTAATGATTGTTGTAGATGATAGTGATGTTGATAAGGTTACAGATATCATCGTTAAGAATTCGAGGACAAGCAATGAAGGTTCTTTTGGGGATGGGAAAATATTTATTCTTCCAGTTGAAAAGGTAATAACAATAAGTAACGGTAAAAATGAATTATAGGAGGCACATTTTATGAAGCAAATTGTTGTAATAATAAGACCTAATTTGTATTTTAAGACAAAACAGGCATTAAGCGATCACAGATTTTTTGCAATGAGTTCCAAAGAGGTGCTTGGAAGAGGAAAACGAGCAGTTCAATTTACATCAGGAGAAGGGGATCCAGCCACAGATGATATATATAATAATACGTTAATTGCAAAAAAAATGATCGAAATGATAGTTAGAGATGAAGAAGTTGATGAAGTCATTAATGTAATTATGTCTGTAAATCATAGTAATATGAATGGCGATGGAAAGATTTTCATTTTACCTGTTGATGAAAGCATAAGAGTTCATACAGGTGAAAAGGGTGATGATGCGTTAATGTAAAACTAGTGTTATTAAGGAGTGAATTATATGAAAGCTAAGGGAGATAAAGGTGATTTTAGGCTAAGAAAAGATATAACAAAATCTCGTTATGGAATAATTACAATATCAACGTTTGTTATTATTTTTGCTTTATGGCTTGCAACTAATATGAGCGGCTATGTAAAAGAAATGTTTCTTCCATCTCCTATTAATGTTATTAGTGATATTGTAAATGGAGTAAAAGAAGGAAACTTATGGAATAATATGGGAGCTAGTATTTACCGTATTACAATGGGATTTATTTTAGCAGTTGTACTTGGTGTACCGCTTGGAATTTTTGCAGGGTGTTTTAAACCATTTGAAGCAGTTATAAATCCAATTTGCGAATTTATAAGATATATGCCTGTACCAGCATTTGTACCTCTTGTCATGGTATGGTGCGGCATTGGAGAAACAGCTAAGATTATGGTTGTATTTTTAGGAGCTTTTTTTCAGTTGGTTTTAATGATTGCTGATGATGCAAGATCAGTTCCAGATGATTTATTATCTGCAAGTTATACTTTAGGAACAACAAGGTGGACAACAATAACAAGGGTATTGATTCCAGCTATGGCTCCCAGAATGATGATTACATTAAGAATGATGATTGGATGGGCTTGGACTTACTTAACAGTTGCAGAACTTGTTGCATCTAGTTCGGGTTTAGGATATCAAATATTGAATGCACAAAGATTTTTCCATACGCAAAGTATTTTTTCTGGTATTTTAGTAATTGGCCTTTTGGGGTTGATTACAGATAGAATATTTGCATTTGTAACAAAGAAGATGTTTCCATGGAATGAGTAAGAAGGAGGAATAAAAAATGTTAGTAAAAGAGAGATATAATAATGCTGGTGCCAGCTTAGAGGCAACTGTAGCAAGCACTAAGATTCTTGTTAAACATATTGATAAGATTTATACCTCCAATAAAAAAAGCACTACGGCAATTAAAGATGTGTCAATAAACATTCAGGATAACGACTTTGTATGTATTGTAGGACCTTCTGGATGTGGAAAATCTACATTGTTACATATGCTTGCTGGATTAGATTTTCCTACAGTTGGAGACATTATTGTAAATGATAAAAAAGTGACTGGACCTGGACCTGATAGAGGCATGGTATTTCAATCATATACTTTGTTTCCATGGATGACAGTAGAGGATAATATCAAATTTGGACTAAAAACTAAAAAAATGTCTAAAGAAAAACAAGATGAAATTACTAGCAAATATTTGGATGTTATAGGACTTAGCAAATTCGCTAAAAGTTATCCTAAAGAATTATCAGGTGGTATGAAACAGAGAGTAGCAATAGCAAGAGCTCTTGCAAATCAACCAGAAGTGCTGTTAATGGACGAGCCATTTGGAGCTTTAGATCCACATACAAAATCTATGATGCAGCTATTACTTCGAGAATTATGGGAAAAAGAACATCCTACAGTAGTATTCATAACACATGATATTGATGAAGCAGTGTTTTTAGCTAATAAAATATATGTTATGTCGGCAAGGCCAGGAAAAGTTATCAAACAAGTAAATGTATATC
Organism: Clostridium sp. LS; assembly: GCF_002760435.1. Classification (GTDB taxonomy): domain Bacteria; phylum Bacillota; class Clostridia; order Clostridiales; family Clostridiaceae; genus Clostridium. Next base: position 33,303 of record NZ_AUUU01000046.1, on the reverse strand, counting down.
TACCGCATAAAAGAGAATTGGAATTAAAAGATACAAAAGAATTTATTGAAATCAGAAAAGGAATTAACAATTTATTGTATGCCCCAGACGGACATAATTAGAAACTCGATAAAAGAATAGTAATAGAATAGAAAGGAAGTCTTAATCGTGTTAAGAGATGAATTACCTAAAATCATTACAGGTTCTGTACCTGGACCAAAATCAAAAGAGTTATTAAATCGTAGAAATGCAGCTATACCTAAAGCATTAAGTGGAAGTACTTATCCAATTTGTATTAAAAGAGGAGAAGGCGCAATTTTAGAAGACTTAGACGGAAATAAGTATATTGACTGGATTGGAGGTGTTGGCGTTTTAAATGTTGGATATACAAGACCGGAAATAGTAGAAGCTGTAAAAGAGCAGTCAGAAAAATATTTCCATACAATTTTTAATGTTGTTGTACATGAGGGTTATGTAGAGCTTGCAGAAAAATTTAATGAGATAATGCCTTGCCGCGGAACAAAGAAAAAGACTTTTTTTGCTAATAGTGGTGCTGAGGCTGATGAAAATGCTATAAAAGTTGCAAAGGCTTATACTAAGCGTCAAAATGTAATTTGTTTTTCAGGAGCATTTCATGGCCGTACTAATTTAACTATGGCATTAACAGCTAAAAAAGCTTATTCACTTGGAATGGGACCTTTCCCAAGCGGTATTTACAGAACAGAATTTCCATATCTTTACCGTGCTCCTAAAGGCTATACAGAAGAGGAAGCTATTAATTACTATATAGAAAAACTAAAAAAGATATTTGATGAAGCAACTCCAGCTTCTGATGTTGCAGCAATGCTTATCGAACCAATTCAAGGAGAAGGCGGATTTGTGCCTGCACCAATTGAATGGGTAAAGGCGGTACGGAAAATTTGTGATGAAAATGGAATTTTGATGATTGCAGATGAAGTTCAATGTGGTAATTGCAGAACAGGAAAATATTTTGCATCAGAGTATTGGGCTGAAGCTGGAGCAGCTCCGGATATTGTTGCTACTGCAAAATCTATGGGGGCAGGTATGCCAATTAGTGCGATTACAGCAAGAGAAGAAATTATGGATTCTGTAGTTCCAGGAACTATTGGTGGTACTTTCTGTGGAAACCCACTTGCATGTGCTTCAGCATTAAAAACAATGGAAATTATGAAGAAGGAAGACTTTTCAGGAAAAGCTGCTAAAATTGCAGATAAAGTAATGAAAACTTATATGAGATTTAAGGAAAAGTATGAAGTTGTAGGCGACGTTCGTGGTTTAGGCGCAATGATTGGAATTGAGTTTGTAAAAAATAAAAAGGATAAAGAACCATATCCAGAATTGGTTAATAATTTAGTTCAAGCAGCTATTCAAAAAGGATTATTAATTGAAAATGCAGGATCTGCTGGTAATGTTATTAGATTCCTTGCACCACTTTGTATTACAGATGAACAGTTAGATAGAGGATTAGAAATATTTGAAGAAACACTAAAGGAAACATTAGATAAATTAAGTTAAGGATACTATTGTAATATAAGATGCTCAGTTAGTATTAGGTTACTCATTGGGCATGATTTGTTTATGAATTGATATGCAAGAAGGAGATGACAAAATGAAGTTTGATTATAATTTACCTGTTAATTTGATTTTTGGACGTGGCAGGGTAAATGAAGTTGGCCAAATAGCTTCAAAATATGGGAGTAAAGCGTTGATTGTAACAGGACATAGTAGTACTAAAAAATCTGGTTTATTAGATCGTACTATTACATATCTAAAAAATGCAAATATATATTGTATTGTTTTTGATAAAGTAAGTCAAAACCCATTAACCACAACAGCATATGAAGGAGCGCAAATTGCAAAGAATAAGAAATGTGATGTAATTATAGGTCTTGGTGGCGGAAGTATTATGGATTGTGCAAAGGCAATAGCTTTTATATGTAAAAATGATGGCGATATTAATGATTATATTTTTGGAAGATTGAAGAGTGATGAGGCGCTTCCTATAATACTGATTCCTACAACATGCGGTACCGGTAGTGAAGGAAATGGTTTTGCTGTTTTAACAAATCGTGGAAATGGAGACAAGAAATCACTTCGCTGCAATGCAATTGTGGCAAGTGCTTCTATTATAGATTCTGAATGCATGATGACTATGCCAAAAAGTATTTTAGCATCTGTTGGTTTTGATGCTCTTTGTCACTGTATGGAAGCCTACATTTCAAGAATTGCACAGCCTATTTCAGATATGATTAGTCTACAGGGAATAGAATTAATAGGAAAATACCTTGTACCATTGTATGAAGGCAGTGATGATCCAAAAGCGTGGGATGCCATAAGTTTAGCAAGTACATTTGGAGGCATGGCTATTAATACTGCAGGTGTAACGCTGCCACATGGAATGGAGCACCCAGCAAGCGGCCTAAGAAATATTGTTCATGGAAAGGGGCTTGCAGCACTTATACCAGTCGTTTTTGAAGAAAGTATAAAAGAGTGTCCAGAGAAATTTGCAGACATTTCAAGACGTTTAGGCGGGAAAGATGAAAATGATTGTGTTGAAAAAATAAAAGAATTATTAGAAAGATTGGATTTAACTACTACATTGTCAAAGCAGGGAATAAAGGAAGATGATGTGGATTGGATGGTTGAAAATTGCTTTAAGGTATCAAGTGCAGGTATAAATTATCATCCAGTAACTTTTAATCATGAGGATATAAAAAGAATGTATTTAAAATCATTATATTAAAAAATTTATAAAGAAGCTTATTAGATTTTGTATGGAGGATTTTAATTATGAGAGTAAAAAAAATAGTTGATTTATCTTGGCCATTAACAAATAATACTCCAATTTATCCTGGAGATCCTGAACCCAATATAACAGTTGCAACTACCATTGAAAAAGAAGGATATAATTTATCTAGAATTATTATGGGAACACAGACTGGGAGTCATGTAGATGCACCCTATCATTTTCTTAATGGAGCAAATACCATAGATAGGATGGATTTGAGGATGTTTTTTGGAGAAGCTGTTGTTATTAAAGTTACGCATAAAAATAAAAGAGAAGAAATAACACTTAAAGATATTAAGAAATACAGAGATAAGATAAAAGAGAATGATATTATTCTTTTCAATACCAATTGGTATAAGAAAGTAGGTACTGATGAATATTTTGATCATCCGTATATTTCAATTGAGGTTGCAGAGTTTTTAATAGAAAAAGGCGTTAAATTTATATGTATTGATACAATTAATGCTGATGCAACAGGAGGAAGTGAATTTCCAGTACATGATTTATTTGCAAAGAGTAACTGTATGATTGGAGAAAATATGGCATATTTTGATAAGATTGATTTTGAAAATGTGATTATAGCTTCATTTCCAATGAATATAGTTGGATGTGATGGCTCACCAGTCAGAATAGTTGCAATGGAGAGTGAATAAATACGTATATTTCATATACTAGAAAAAATTAAGATAGTACTGAATTTCTAAGATTAGAAAGGTAATGAATTTGTTGTATTAAAGCAAGGAGGAAGATATATGAAAAAAATAGTAAGTATATTAGTATCAATGTTTATGTTGTTAGGTTTATATGGATGTGGTGCAAACAACAATACAAATAAAATAGATAATACAACTGCACAGGTTTCAGATGAAAAAATAATTAAAATAGGAATTACTCAATGGCCAGGATCTTATGTATGGTATGGAGTTGAAAAAAGAGGTTTCTTTGAAAAAAATGGAGTAAAGGCAGAGGTTCAAATGTTTCCAGTTTACTCAGACGGTATAAATGCACTTGCATCTGGTAACATAGATATGTTTATGGCATCTTATTCTGATACAATAGCGCCATATAAAAATGGAAGCGAATTCAAAATAGCAATGGTTGAAGATTATTCAGCTGGATCAGATGGTATAGTAGTTAAAGATGGAATTAATTCTTTAAAAGATTTAAAAGGTAAGAATGTTGCAACAGAGTTTGGGTCAGTCGATCAAATGTTCTTATACAAGTGTCTTGAGAAAGAAGGACTTAAAAAAGATGACATTAACCTTACAAATATGACTATAGGTGACGCAGGTAACGCATTTATTGCTGGACAAGTTGATGCAGCTGCAATTTGGGATCCATCTTTATCTCTTGCAGTTGAAAATGGAGGAAAATTACTTTATACAACAAAGGATACTCCAGGATTAATACCAGCTGTAATGGCAGTTAATAATGAGACACTAGAAAATAAAAGGGATGACGTTAAGAAAATCATTAATGCTTGGTACGATGGAATTGAAGATTTTAATACAAATCATGATGAGTTTGTCAAATATGTTGCAGAAGAAGCAAAAATTTCAGCTGATGATTTTAATAAACTAATGAGTGGAGTAAAACTTGCAACATTAGATGATAATGCTTTAGCATTTGAAAACTCTAATGACAATATGAGTCTTGAGTATTCTGGAAAAGAGCATGCGGAATTCTTAAAAAGCGCTGGGCTAATTGATGATGTACCAAAGGATATAGCACCACTACTTGATGGGTCAATTGTTGATGAAGTAATTAAAGAAAGAAAAAAATAAGGAAGTTAAATATAGGAGGATAATTCTATGGAGAATTTAATGAAAATGTATATTGATGGTGAATGGGTCACATCTATAAGTGGAGAAACTCGTGAAATTATAAATCCAGCAAATGGAGACATTATTGGTATATGTACTGAAGGTGATGAAAGAGATGTTAAAGAAGCTGTGAAGGCGGCTAAAAGAGCATTTTATGAAGATGGTTGGATGGATACTACTCCGGATGTACGTGCAGCACTTTTACTTAAAACTGCTGATTTACTTGAAAAAAGAAGTGAAGAGTTTGCTCTTATAGAAACTATTAATAATGGTAAGACTTTGGACGAATCAAGATATGATATAAGTGACTCTGTACACTGTTTAAGATATTATGCAGGAATCATTAATAAACCAAGTGGTCAGACATTTTATGTTGAAGATAATGTTCAAACTATGGTTATAAGAGAACCTATTGGTGTATGTGGTCAGATTGTTCCATGGAATTTTCCTTTGCTTATGGCAGTGTGGAAACTTGCTCCAGCACTTGCAGCTGGAAATACTGTTATATTTAAACCAGCAGAGATTACACCAATGAGTGTGATAAAGCTGTTTGAAATATTTCATGAAGTGGGTATTCCTAAAGGCGTGGTAAATATTGTTTTAGGTTCAGGTTCAAAAGTAGGACAGGAAATTGCATCAAATATGGATATTGATAAGATTGCATTTACAGGTGGTACTTCAACAGGAAGAAAGATTATGAGTTCAGCAGCAGCAAACATTAAAAATATTTCATTAGAATTAGGAGGAAAATCTCCTAATATTATATTTGCTGATGCTGATATGGAGTTAGCTCTTGATTACGCACTTTATGGAATTTTTCTTAATCAAGGTCAGGTTTGTGCAGCAGGTTCCAGGCTGCTCTTAGAAGACTCGATTTATGATGAATTCATAGAAAAGTTAAAACAAAGAGCAACTAAAATAAAGGTTGGTAATGGAATAGATAGAGATACAAAAATGGGGCTTTTAATTAGTAGAGATCATATGGAAAAAGTTTTATCATATATAGAAATAGGGATAAATGAAGGTGCAAGATTAGTTTGTGGGGGACATAGAATTGTGGATAATGGCATGGATAAAGGCTTTTTTATTGAACCTACAATATTTGCGGATACTACCCCAGATATGAGGATAGTCAAGGAAGAAATATTTGGCCCTGTACTTGTAATACAAAAATTTTCAGATGAAAAAGATTCTATAAGATTGGCCAACGATTCGGAATATGGACTTGCAGGAGCAGTATTTACCAAAGATATTACAAAGGCTATGAGAGTAATTAAAAAATTAAGAGCAGGGATTACATGGGTTAATAATTATCAGCCTGCTTACTGTGAAGCTCCATGGGGAGGATACAAGCAAAGTGGTATAGGTAGAGAACTTGGTACAATCGGCTATGAAGAATATACAGAAGTAAAGCAGATTAGTATTAATTTAGCCCCTAAGCCTAATTACTGGTTTTAGTAATTAAATGTTATATAAGTATAGATAAGAGTTAAATTTTATCTATACTTATATTTTATTAGTTTTTATTAAGCAAATTTAGTATATAAAATTGATATATCTGTTTTAGGCATTATATACCATAATATTGACTTGGAGTAATTATTTGCTTATAATTTTATAAAATTATAAAATCTGTATTTTAATATATTTAACAAAACTATCAAATAAAATAGTTTTGTATTTTGGATGTATTTACATTGTTATTTATTATTTAGGAAAAGATAGAGTAACAGTTACACCTTTATATAATTGACTGCATATGTAAACAGCGCCATTGTGACGATCCATAATTCGTTTAACAATAGCTAGGCCTACACCTGAACCTTCAAATTCTTCTTTTGAGTGAAGCCGCTCAAATATGCGAAACAGTTTGTTGGAATATTTCATATTAAAACCAACTCCGTTATCTTGAATTGAAATTTCATAACTATCTTTTCGATCATCTAAAAAGACATTAATAATTGTTATATCATTTTTGTTAGAGAATTTTAAAGAGTTGCTTAAAATATTTTGTATTAAAAACTTTAATAAAGTTTTATCACCATTAATAGTTGGTAATTTACCAAGATTAAATTTGATTTTGCGGCTGGGTTTTTCTAAAGAGGTAAGTTCATTCATTATTTCGTTAAAGAGGCTGTGAAGGTCGACAGCAGTATAATTACATTCTAATTGCCCCATTTTAGAAAATTCAAGCAAACGTTCAATCATAAGAATAATTTCACTTGATTTATTATCAATTCTGTTCATAATTTCTAGGGCATCTTCAGTTAGTGTATTACCTAATTCTAAGCTGAGAAGATTAGAAAGCTGTTTAATAACATTAAGTGGTGATTTTAAATCATGAGAAACAGTATGACAAAATTGGTCAAGCTCCTTATAGGCAGATTTTAATTCATTTGATTGTGATGCAAGCTTAATATGAGTTTTAACGCGGGCTATTAATTCTGAAGATTTATAAGGCTTTACAACATAATCTTGTGCTCCAAGTGAAAAACCTTTTTGAATACTCTCTTCATCTTGATCTGCTGTCATAAAGATTATTGCAATATCTTGATAAAGGGGATTTTTCTTTATAATATTACATATTTCAAATCCATTTATTTTAGGCATTATAATATCCAGCAAAATTAAAGTTGGAATTTGCTCTTTAATAAGTTTTAAAGCTGTCATACCATTATTAGCTACACGAATGGGGTATTTTAAACTTTTAAGTATAGAACTAGCAATACGAATATGTTCTAGGCTATCATCAACAATTAATATATTGATATTGTTTTTTGAACTCATATTCTACTCCTTTCTAAATTTGGACAATAGATTAAATTTATTATAGATTATATCAGAGAATTATTTGCTTGCAAAGATAAGGTACAATCAAAAAAATAATAGACCAATAGGCCATATCTATTATTTTCTTCTATGTTCCTAACAGTAAACAGTAAGAGGTGCACTATTATGAAATATTCCGTAAGCCAGAAAAATATAAATATTATTATTTCTATAGCCTTTTGTTTTATTGTATTTTTGATTATTGACAGTTTTACATACATACGCTCCAGTGTACAAGCTGAACAAGAAACAGAGAAAAGGAAAACACAATATCAAACCATGGGTAGTATACTAGATACAGCATCAGATGATTTGACAGAAGAAGTTAGAAAATTTGCAGTTACTAAAGATATAGAACATTTAAATAATTATTGGAAGGAAGTAAAGATTGATAGAAATAGAGAAAAAGTTATTGAAGCTTTATCTTCTTTGAATTTACCCGAGTCTGAAGAACGGTTGATTTACCTTGCAAAGGATTATTCTGATTTTTTAATGGATTCTGAAATAAAATCTATGCGTCTTGTATTAGATACTATGAACATAGATGAAGAAAACTTACCTAAGGAAGTTCGACAATATAAGTTGAATGTAGTAGATAGGGGATTGAGCAATGAGGAAAAGTTAGAAAAGGCCAGACAGCTTATATTAGGAGAAGAGTATACTATAAATAAAAAAATAATTACAGATGCAATTGATAAATTTAATGAGACTATGAATGCAAGATTAGAAGATGAGCTTAATCAAAATAGAGAAAGAACCACTCATGCACTTATTGTGCAGATAATATTACTTTTTTTAAGCTTAATTTTAGTATGTTTGGTTTTGGTTATTTCTTATGTATTTTTTATTTTTCCTATTCAAAACTATACAAAAAAACTAAAGGATGGAAGTTTCAATAATGCTGAAGCTATGTTAGAGCCACAAGGTTCAAAGGAATTATACTTGTTTGCGGAAAAATTTAATGACTTATATAGAAGTTTATTGGAAGCAAATAAAGCTAAAAGTCAATTTTTAGCCAGTATGAGCCATGAAATAAGAACTCCACTTAATATAATTATGGGATATGAATATTTATTAGAAGAAACTTCGCTTAATTCAGAGCAAAGGCAATATATTAAAAACAGTAAGTTGGCAGCAAAGGGATTATTACAGATTATTAATAACATTCTTGATTTTTCTAAGTTAGAAAATAACAAGATGCAATTAGAAAACATATCTTTTGATTTAGACGAATTTTTAGAAGAGGAAAATCAGATATTTTCATATACTGCTTTAAATAAAGGTCTTTATCTAAAATTTGATATTGATAAAGATGTACCACGCTATGTTAAAGGGGATTCCTTAAAATTAAATCAAGTCCTAAACAATATCATATCTAATGCTATTAAGTTTACTAGTAAAGGTGGAGTTACTGTAAAAGTTTCATCAGCTACGATGGAAGTAAATAAAGTAAAATTAACTTTTGAGATTGAAGATACTGGAATAGGTATATTAGAAGAAGACAAGAAAAGAATTTTTGAGGCCTTTGAGCAATCAGATGTATCCATTACAAGAAAATATGGAGGTACTGGACTTGGTCTTTCTATATGTAAAAAAATAATAGACTTATTTAATGGGAAGATTACAGTTGATAGTGTTTATGGTAAAGGTTCAAAATTTACTATTGAAGTAAATTTTGAAATTGGAGAAAAAGAAGCTGTATTAGAAGATAAAAAAATTAACTCAGAAAAAAATATGAAATTTAAAGGAAAGCAGATACTTCTAGTGGAAGATAATGAGATTAATCAAGCGGTAGAAAAGGAAATGCTCAGATCTTTAGGCTTAAGGGTGACTGTTGCTAAAAGCGGTCAGAAAGCAATTGAACTGTCTAGAAAGATAAAATTCGATGTTATTTTTATGGATATCAGAATGTCTGGAATGGATGGATATAAAACAGCTAGAGCGATTAGAAAATTAGAAGAAAATAGATTTACGTATATAATTGCATTGACAGCAGATGCTGAAAATAACTCAGTTAAAAGAGCAAAAGAAGCTGGAATGGATGATTTTATAACTAAACCTTTAAATTTAGATCATATTATTAGGATTTTAAGAAAATATTTTGAAAATGATAAAATAGAAATAATAAATGAATCAGTAAATAAAGCAGCCAAAGAATATGATAGTAAGTATCTTATGGCAGGCAGTGTTATAAAAAACTTAAATGGCAATGAAGAATTATATTTTGAACTTTTAAGCTCCTTTATAGAAAAGCATAAAGATGAAGTGAATATTTTGAAACATTTCATTGAAACAGAAGATTATCAAAATGTAAAAGAACAATTGCATATGTTAAAAGGAGTCTGTGGCAGCATTGGGGGGAATATAGTAAGAAAAAGTATAATAGAACTAGAAGAAGAATTAAAATCTGAACAATATTCAGGCAGTAAAATAAATTTACATATAGAAGAGTTTATAGATAACTTTGATAAAACAATAGAAGCCATAAGGATTTTATTAGAAAAAGTGTCCTTTAGTAAAGAGGAAACAGATATTGATTTAGATTCAAATAAAAGTTTTAACGAAGTTCTTAATGAATTTATGAAATACTTAAAATTTAGTGACATTGAAGCAGTTAATATTTTTGAATCTAGCAAAGATTTATTTAGGAAGAACTTTAGTAAAAATTTATTCAAAGAACTGCAAGAATATATTGAAAAATATGATTTGGACAAAGCGTATTATATATTAAATGAAATAGGGGATAATAGCAATGTATGAGATTCTTTTTGTAGATGATGATGAATGTATAGGCTTTATAGCATCAAAATTTAAATTATGGAATAATAGTAATTTTAAAATTAAAAGTCAGGCTAGAAATGGCAAAGAAGCACTAGAAATTTTAGAAAAGGAAACCTTTGATTTAATTATTACAGATATAAGAATGCCAATAATAGACGGCTTAGAATTAATTAAAATCATGAGAGAAAATGGAGATAAAACGGCAGTTATCTTATCAAGTACATATAGTGATTTTGAATATGCTAAAAAAGGGTTACAATTAGGTGCAATAGATTATATAGTAAAACCATTTTCAGAAGAAGATTTATCAAAAGCTCTTTTTAGAACTGAAAAGCTGCTTTTAGAAAATGAAAAAGAAACAAAGAAAATAATTTCTGATGATTCTATTTCAGAGGCAAAAATACAGCAATGGTATAATCATATAATCCATTATGAAAGAAGCAAAAGCCAATTAATAGGGGAGTTTTATAGAGAATTAGAAGAGTTATTCCCCGAGAAAAATGAAATATATCCAAAGTTGATTAATAATATAATATTACATGAAATTTGGAATAGAATATGTAATACTTTTCCTTGGATTACTTATATAGAAGATTTCAAAGTGATTTCACAAGATGGACAATTTACGTTCGAGGTAGAGGTTTTGGTGGAAAGCTTGCAGTCTATTGTAAAACAATATGAATTAAATAAGTATGACAGCGTAATTAATAAGATATGTTCAATTATAGTTGAACATATAAGCAATGATAAGATATTAGATGTAGTATCGTCAGAGGTAGGGTTAAGTAAAGATTATATGGGAAAATTATTCCGTAGTAAATTAGGCATGACTCTGGGAGAATACTGTACCAAAGTAAAAATTCAATATGCAAAGAAAATGCTACAAGATAGTAATATGAAAGTATACGAAATAAGTGAATTTTTAGGTTATTCTACAGTAGATTATTTTTCAAAACTATTTAAAAATAATGTTGGACTTACACCAATGCAGTATAGGAAACAACTGATTGTATAACTGAAAGAACGGAAAAGTATAGGAAAATATCTGAATTATTAGGTTTTTTTTCGAGCCTAAATAAAGTATGATAATATCAAGTTAAATAACTGAACGGAATATTTAGAAGCAATGGTGCTTTATATAAAAATTGATTTTTATATAAAGCACTTTTTATTTTTAGAAAAATCAAGGCAAAGAAGTCTTAAAGCTTATTTTTTATATTCCTAAGTTATATTGATAATAAAATTTGCATGGCAAAGGCGTCTAAAATTCTTTTTAATTTTAGACGCCTTTATTTAATAAAAAAATAAAAAGGGGATAATAGTATGAAGAAACAAAGATTATTAAGAACACTACTAGCAGTAGCTTTATCAGCAACAATGGCATTCGGAGTAGCTGGATGTGCATTAAATGAAGATAAGGGATCAGACAAAAATAATTCAGCATCTGCAAGCAGTGGTGAAACAATTAAAGTAGGTATTCTCCATTCATTAAGTGGGACAATGGCAATGAGTGAAACTTCCGTAAGAGATGCTGAGCTTCTTGCAATCAAAGAAATAAATGCATCAGGCGGTGTTCTAGGAAAACAGATAGAAACAGTAGTTGAAGATGGAGCTTCAGATCCAGCTACTTTTGCAGAAAAAGCACAAAAATTATTGACAAAAGATAATGTTGCTACAGTATTTGGCTGTTGGACTTCTGCAAGTAGAAAAGCTGTATTACCAGTATTTGAAAGTAACAAGGGATTGTTATGGTATCCAGTACAATATGAAGGTCAAGAATCATCTCCAAATATTTTCTACACAGGTGCAGCTCCAAATCAACAAATTGTTCCTGCGATTGAGTATTTAGTAAAAAATAGAGGTAAAAAAATCTTTTTAGTAGGTTCTGATTATGTATTTCCAAGAACAGCTAATGCAATTATAAAAGCACAAGCAAAATCACTTGGTGCAGAAATAGTTGGTGAGGAATATACGCCAATGGGATACACTGATTACACAACTATCATAAATAAGATAAAAGATACAAAACCAGATTTCGTATTTAATACTTTAAATGGCGATTCAAATGTAGCATTCTTTAAACAATTTAAAGATTCAGGATTAACACCTGATCAAGTACAAACTTGTTCTGTATCTGTTGCAGAAGAAGAAGTAGCTGGCATAGGAGCATCTTATATGGAGGGACACTTAGTTGCCTGGAATTATTATCAAACAACTCAAACTGAACAAAACAAGAAATTTGTAGAAGCTTATAAAGCGGAATATGGACAAGACAGAGTTACAGATGACCCAATAGAAGCTGGTTATAATGCAGTTTACTTATGGGCAGCAGCAGTTAAAAAAGCAGGATCAATTGATGTAGATGCAGTAAAGAAAGCCGCAGCTGGAATAAGCTTTGACGCACCAGAAGGAAAAGTTACTATTGATGGAGATAATCAACACCTATACAAGCCTGTTAGAATTGGTAAAGTAAATTCTAATGGTCTTATTGATGAAGTTTGGAGTACAGATCAGCCAGTAAAACCAGATCCATATTTAAAAGGATATGACTGGGCTCAAGGGTTATCTGCTAATGCAAAATAATACTTAAACTTATGAGAGCTTCTAAAACCAGGAAGCTCTCTCCATAAACACTAATATTATGTATTAAATATATCGTAAAAAAATAATACTTCAACATAAATTAAGGAATTTTGTAAGAAAAGTGAGGTAAGTAATATTCATCATGTAGAAGGAGTGGTAAAAATGGAAATATTAATAATGCAATTATTTAATGGTATAAGTGTAAGCTCAATTTTACTCTTAGCGGCAATTGGACTTGCTATCACATTTGGTCTTATGGGAGTGATTAATATGGCACATGGTGAATTTATTATGATTGGTGCCTATACTACTTACGTTGTACAAATTATATTTCAAAAATACGTATCAGAAAATTATTTTAATTTATATTGTTTAGTAGCAATTATTGCTTCATTTGTTATTGCAGGAGCATTTGGATTAATATTAGAAAGATTAATTATTCGTCATTTATATAGTAAAGCTGCAGATAGTTTATTAGTAACTTGGGGAATAAGTTTAATTCTTCAACAGCTTGCAAGAACTATATTTGGATCTCCTAATGTTGGAGTTAAAGCACCAACTTTTCTTGAGAATAATTTAAAGATTACTAGTGTCATAATACTTCCTTATAAACGCTTATTTATATTGGCAATTGCAATTACATGTTTAGTAGGAGTTTACTTATGGATGTATAAAACAAGACAAGGCAGAAATATCAGAGCAGTTATGCAAAATAGAAATATGGCTGCAAGTTTAGGGGTTAATACAAAACTGATCGATGCAGGAACTTTTGCTATTGGATCAGGTCTTGCAGGTATTGCAGGATGTGCACTTTCATGGATTGGAGCTATTGGACCAACACTTGGTACAAACTATATTGTAGATACATTTATGACAGTAGTTGTTGGCGGGGTAGGAAGCATTATAGGAACAATTATAGGTTCTTCCTTTATTGGAATTGGGGGCACAGCATTTGAGTTTCTAACAGATGCATCTATGGGAAAAGTAATAGTATTTATCTGTGTTATAATTGTTCTTCAATTTAAACCTAAAGGGATCTTTACAGTAAATACTAGAGCTCTTGATGATTAAAAATGGAGGTGAAGAATATGATACTAAGCAAAAAACTTGATTGGAAAACAATCATAGCAATTATTATATTTATATTTCTAGCAACAGCACCCATATATATGACAATGTTTCGTATTAACTTATTAGGAAAATATATGTGCTTTGCAATTGTAGCTATAGGGCTTGATATGATTTGGGGATATACAGGAATACTAAGTCTTGGACATGGTGTTTATTTTGGAATTGGGGCATATTGTATGGCAATGTACTTAAAATTAGAGGCAGCGCATGGAGGATTACCTGATTTTATGCAATGGAGCGGAGTAGAAAAATTACCTTTCTTTTGGAAGCCTTTTTCAAATGCGGCATTTAGTATGACAGCTATAGCTGTAGTACCTGTGATTCTTGCTGTTATAATCGGATATTTAACTTTTGTTAACCGCATTAAAGGTGTATATTTTTCAATACTTTCACAAGCATTAGCAATGATATTATCTGTGCTGTTAATTGGAATGCAGTCTTATACAGGAGGATCAAATGGTCTAACAAATTTCTCAACTATATTTGGAAGAAATATTAATTCAAATTTAACAAAGTTTGTACTCTTTTATATAACATTAATATTTTTAGCTGCAATTTTTATTCTTTGTAAGTTTTTAATTAACCGAAGAGTAGGTAAAATATTTATTGCAATTCGAGATGGTGAGAATAGAGCGAGATTTACAGGATATAATCCAGCTAACTATAAAGTTTTTGTATATGCATTATCAGCTTTTATTGCTGGAATTGCCGGAGCTTTATATGTTACTCAGGTTGGCATTATATCACCAGCAGAAGTAGGAGTAACTCCATCGGTAGAAATGATTATCTGGGTTGCTATTGGAGGAAAGGGAACATTAGTTGGACCTATTATAGGAGCATTATCTATTAATGGTATAAAAACAATAGTAAGTGAGAATTTCCCTGATATTTGGTCATATTTTATAGGAGTCGTATTTGTAGTTGTAATTCTTTGGCTTCCAGGAGGAATTATTTCTTTAAAGGATGTATCTACAAAGTTAAAAAAGAAGTTAAGAAAAAAGAAACAAGAACAAGAGCAGCCTATTACTGTATAGAGGAGGAAGTAATATGTCAAGCCAGAATGAAACTAAGAAAGCAATCTTAACTATTGAAAATATCAGTATTAAATTTGGAGATTTTAAGGCAATAAAAAATGTTTCAACAAAAGTTCAAGAAAAAGAAGTTCGCTTTTTTATTGGGCCTAATGGTGCCGGTAAAACAACAATATTAGATGCAATTTGTGGTAAAAATAAGATTTCAAATGGGAAAATTATATATAAAGGAGAATACGAAGTATCTAAGATGAAAGAGCATAAGATAGCGGAATTGGGAATTGGACGTAAATTTCAAGCACCAAGTGTATTTACCGGAATTACCATACAAGAAAACATGGAGCTTGCAGCTGCAAAAAATCATTCTGTACGTTCAGCGATTTTTGATAAATTATCTAAAGAAAGTTTAGAATATATTGATTATGTATTACAAGCAGTAGGACTTGAAGAAAAACGTTCGTATTATCCAACATTATTATCCCACGGGGAAAAACAATGGCTGGAGATTGCAATGATTATGGTTACAAAACCAAAGCTTATGCTTTTAGATGAACCAGTAGCAGGCATGGGAAGAAAAGAAACTGAAAAAACAGCAGAGCTTTTACACAAAATAAAAAAAGAATCATCAGTTATTGTAGTGGAACATGATATGAAGTTTGCAAAGGATGTATCTGACAGTGTTACTGTATTTCATGAAGGACAAGTTCTTGATGAAGGGACTATGGATTCTGTTCAGTCAAATGAAGAAGTAATAAGTGTATATTTAGGACGCGGAGGTGAGAGATAATGCTTAAATTAACAGATTTGAATGCTACTTATGGTGAGGGAATGATACTTAGGAAAGTAAACCTAGAAGCACTAAAAGGGAAGGTTACTTGCTTAGTAGGCCGTAATGGTGCAGGAAAGACGACCACAATGAGAGCTATTATGGGGCTCATAAGTACTCCAAATGGAAATATTAAATTAGATAATAAGAGCATTATTAAATTGCCTACTTATGAAAGAGTAAAATGTGGAATTGGATATGTGCCACAGGGACGTGAAATTTTTCCGCAATTAACAGTAGAAGAAAATCTATTGTTAGGGTTAGAAGCTAAAAATGGCAAAGGCGTGATACCAGATTCTATTTATGAAACATTTCCAATTCTTAAGGAATTCTTGCATCGTAAAGGTGATGCATTATCAGGAGGTCAGCAGCAGCAGCTTGCTATAGCCAGAGCAATTTTAGCTAATCCTAAGGTACTAATTTTAGATGAGCCAACTGAAGGAATTCAGCCTTCGATTATACAAGAAATTGGACGTGTTATTACAAAATTAAAATCAGATATGGCAGTTCTAATTGTCGAACAATATTTAGAATTTGTGCTTGAAATAGCAGATTATTGCTATATAATGGAAAATGGGCGCATTACAATTGAGGGTGAGCCTGATAATTTAGATCACGATGCACTTCAAGCAACTATGTCCCTATAAAAGTTGAGAATTAATCATTGATTATTGTGAATTGTGCATTACAGAGGTTTTATTTTAAATGAAATGGAAGTGTGATATAAAATGAGATTAACACCAAAAGAGACAGAAAAATTAATGTTACATTTTGCAGGAGAGCTGGCGGCAAAAAGAAAGAATAGAGGACTTAAGCTGAATTATGTAGAGGCAGTAGCATATATTAGTGCAGAACTTATGGAACTTGCAAGAGATGGGAAAGAAGTAGTTGAATTAATGCAGATAGGTACAACACTTTTGAGCAAAGAAGATGTAATGGATGGAGTAGCAGATATGGTACATGAAGTACAAGTTGAAGCAACATTTCCAGATGGAACAAAGTTAGTTACAGTGCATAATCCAATAAAGTAAAAGGTGGTGTCAAAGTATTTATGAAAGTCGGAGAAATTATTTGTAAAGGCGGAGAAATTACAATAAATGAAGGAAGGAGAACAGTAAATGTGAAAGTGGCGAATATTGGTGACAGACCAATACAGGTTGGGTCCCATTTTCATTTTTTTGAAGTTAACAAGCTTTTAAGTTTCAATAGAGAAAAAGCCTTTGGAATGAGATTGAATATACCTTCGGGTACTTCAGTGCGATTTGAACCAGGGGAGGAAAAGGAAGTATCTTTAGTTGAATTAGGCGGAAAGAAACAATCTTATGGATTAAATGCTTTAACCCAGGGAGAAATAAATGAAGAGGTGCTGGAAAAAGCATTGGAAGAAGCTAAAAAGAGAGGATTCATAAAGGAATAAAGGGGGCTTGGAAAATGAGTTTTAAGATGTCATCAAAGGATTATGCCATGATGTTTGGTCCTACAACAGGAGATAAGATAAGGTTGGCTGATACAAATTTACTAATTGAAATAGAAAAAGATTATACAGTTTATGGGGATGAGATTAAGTTTGGTGGAGGAAAAACCATACGTGATGGAATGGGACAGTCTGTAAATACTACTAGCGAAGATGGAGACTTGGATTTAGTAATAACTAATGCAGTTATACTTGACTATAAAGGCATTTTGAAAGCAGATATAGGAATAAAGGATGGAAAAATAAGAGCAATAGGAAAAGCAGGAAACCCAGATATAATGGATGGAGTAACTGAAGGAATGACAGTTGGTGCATCTACAGAGGCAATTGCAGGAGAAGGGCTAATAATAACTCCAGGAGGAATAGATACACATATCCATTTTATATGTCCTGATCAGATAGACACTGCACTTTTCAGTGGAGTTACGACTATGATTGGGGGAGGAACGGGGCCAGCAGATGGAACAAATGCTACTACATGTACTCCAGGACCTTGGAATATGTCTAGAATGCTAAGGGCAGCAGAAGAATATCCTATGAATTTAGGCTTTTTAGGAAAAGGAAATTGTTCAAGTGAAAAACCACTTGAAGAGCAAGTTAAGGCTGGAGCCATAGGACTTAAAATACATGAAGACTGGGGATCAACACCTGCAGTAATAGATAGATGTTTAAATGTTGCTGACAAATATGATGTTCAAGTGGCAATACATACTGATACTTTAAATGAAGGTGGATGTGTTGAAGATACTATAGAAGCAATTAATGGTAGAACTATTCATACTTATCACACAGAAGGAGCAGGAGGTGGACATGCGCCTGACATTATAAAAGCAGCAGCATTTCCTAACATACTTCCTTCATCAACTAATCCAACTATGCCATTTACAATAAATACTCTTGATGAACATTTAGATATGCTTATGGTATGTCACCATTTAGATAACAAAATTCCAGAAGATGTCGCTTTTGCAGATTCTAGAATACGTCCAGAAACTATTGCAGCAGAAGATATACTTCATGATTTAGGTGTATTTAGTATGATGAGTTCAGATTCACAGGCGATGGGAAGAGTTGGTGAAGTCATTACAAGAACTTGGCAGACAGCACATAAAATGAAGGAACAGAGAGGAAGATTACCGGAAGATAGAGCAGAAAATGATAATTTTAGAGCTAAAAGATATATAGCAAAATATACTATTAATCCGGCTATAACTCATGGAATATCCAAGTATGTTGGATCTGTAGAAGAGGGTAAATTTGCAGATTTGGTTATATGGAATCCAGCTTTCTTTGGTGTGAAACCTGACATAATAATAAAAAATGGAATGATTATCGCTGCAAAAATGGGAGATGCCAATGCATCCATTCCAACTACTCAGCCAATAACTTATAGACATATGTTTGGGACTCATGGAAAAGCGAAATATGATACTTGTATAACTTTTGTTTCAAAAGCAGCTTTTGATAATGATATAAAGGAAAAGCTAGGATTACAAAAGCTAGTATTACCAGTAGAAAACTGTAGAAATATTGGAAAGAAAGACATGAAATTAAATGATGCAACTCCTGATATTACTGTAGATCCAGAAACTTATGAGGTAAAAGCGGATGGGGAGACATTGAGTTGTGAACCAGCAAAAAAGCTTCCTTTAGCACAGTTGTATAATTTATTTTAATTATACTCACATGTTATTAATCTATGAATTTAGTTTGGAGGACTTATAAATGATTATTGAAGAAGTAATAGGGAAATTAAGTGAAGATAGATTTAAAGGATATAAAGTAGATTATGTTGATATAGAATGGCATGAAGCTTTTAAGAAACTTCATAAAAAAAATTCACAAAATGGCAGAGAAATCGGTATGAAATTAGGTAATGAAATTCTTACTAAAGGTTTAAACCAAGATGATGTTTTAGCAGTTGACGGTGAACATGTTGTTGCAGTTAATATACCACCATGTGAAGCATTATTAATAACTGTTGGAGATCATCATCTTCTTCCTAAAGTATGCTATGAAATAGGGAACAAACATGCGACGTTATTTTGGGGAGAAAATCATCATGAGCTTATTACACCGTATAATGAGCCAATGAAGGTTATGCTAGAAAAATTAGGTTTAAAAGTGGAAAAGAGAGATATTAAATTGGATTTTAGCAGGAGTATATCATCATCAATTAATTCCCACAGCCATTAATAATTTATATACTTAATAAGCTTAAATTATTGGGCACAATGAAAAAAATAATAAACCAGTAAACTCGTTTATTTGGTCTGTTATTTCTTTCCATTTGCCTTAGCGGAAAGGAAATTAGGAATGGATAGTAGGAAGACATTTATTTTATTGCAGATAAATGATGGATTATTTCCAATTGGAGCATACTCGCATTCTTACGGCATTGAAACCTATGTGCAGAAGAACATAATTTGTGATGCGGAAACTGCATTTAGATACATAGAGAATAATATAAAATATAATTTTCTATATACAGAGCTGTTAGCAGTTAAATTAGCTTTCGAATATGCTCAAAGTAATGATTTGGAAAAATTGTCAGAGTTAGATGAAATAATTATTGCAAGTAAAACACCTTTAGAAATAAGAAATGCATCCTTAAAGTTAAGTTCAAGATTTATAAAAACTTTAAATAATATAACCGTAGAATATGAAAGTGATATTTTTAATAAATATTCCAGTTCATCTACAGTAAAAAATATGACACAGACTTATGCAGTTTCATATGGAGTATTTTGTGCAGCTGTTGGAATAGATAAGGGGATGGCTTTAGAAGCCTTTTTATATTCACAGACTTCTGCATGCATAACAAACTGTGTAAAATTAGTTCCACTAAGTCAAACTCAAGGACAACAGCTTCTATATAGGAGTTACTGTATATTTGAAGAAATATTAAGTCAACTTGAAAATCTTACAATAGAAAAACTTTGTTTATCTACACCAGGATTTGATATAAGGTGTATGCAGCATGAATCATTATATTCAAGACTTTACATGTCATAAAAAAGGAGAGATAAAAATGTCTTATACTAAGATAGGAATAGCAGGTCCTGTAGGGTCTGGAAAAACTGCGTTAATAGAAGTATTAACAAGGACATTAACAAAGGAATATAGTATAGGTGTTATAACAAATGATATTTATACAAAAGAAGATGCGGAATTTTTATGTAAAAACAGCGTATTACCAAGAGAGAGAATTATTGGAGTAGAAACTGGAGGCTGTCCACATACTGCAATTCGTGAAGATGCATCCATGAATTTAGAAGCCGTAGATGAAATTGTAGAGAGATTTCCAGATATAGAGCTTATCTTTATTGAAAGTGGAGGGGACAACCTTTCGGCTACTTTTAGTCCAGAACTTGTAGATGCAACAATATTTGTAATAGATGTAGCAGAAGGGGATAAAATTCCTCGTAAAGGCGGGCCAGGAATTACACGTTCTGACTTATTAATTATAAATAAAATAGATTTGGCACCATATGTTGGAGCAAGTCTTGAAGTGATGGAAAGAGATTCGAAGAAAATGAGAGGAACACGACCATTCTTATTTACAAATATCTTAGGAAATAAAGGTGTGGATGAGGTTATTAGCTGGATAAAAAGCAATGTATTATTTGAGGAATTAAAATGAGTCTAAAAAATTCCTTTGGAAAAACATCAGTTTTAAATATATCATCGATAAAGAAAGAAAATAAGACTATTTTAGATAATATCTATTTCACTGCACCTTTTAAAATAATGTCACCATTTTATATAAGTGATGATTATATTAAAGTAATGTTATTATCAGTATCAGCTGGAATAATGGAAGGAGATACTCAAAATATAGATATAAAAATAGGTGATGAAACCAAAGTTGAAGTTATTTCTCAATCATATGAAAAAATTCATAAAATGAAAAGCGGAAATGCTTCGAGATGCTGTAATATTTCAGTAGGTAAAGATGCTTATTTGAAATATAACCCACTACCTACTATACCTTTCGCAGATTCATCTTTTGATAGCATAACTAAAATTAATTTAGAAGACGATAGTTCAAGATTAATTTTTAATGAGATAATTACTTGCGGTAGAAGCGCTATGGGTGAAAAATTTTTATTTAACCATTATAACTCTTATTTAGAAGTGAAAAAAAAATGTAGGCTGATTTACAGAGACAATACTGTATATGATAAATACTTATTTAATATGAGCAGCATAGGAATGTTTGAAGGATATACACACATTGCTAATATGATTATAGTTAACTTTAACAAAGAGGATTCATTTATTGAGCAGGCAAGAAATATAATTGACGAATGTGATGAGGTTCAAGGCGGAGTATCAACATTACAAAACAATGATATTATTATTAAAATATTAGGAACCACATCTCAAAAGTTGATAAATATTTGCGAGGAAATAACTAAATTATTAGAGGTGTAAAAATAGTAAAGTTTATAAAAAAATAAAGATTATTCCTTTAATATTAACTCGCTTTGCTCAGACAAGGGAAGAAAAGTACAAGCAAAATAGAGCCTCTATAGTTTTATTTATAAGTATATTTAATAAGTATATATTATCGTTAGCATAGGTATATAGCTTGCACTTTTCAGTGATTTTATTGCCTGCGCCAGCAAGGAAATTGTCCTAGCCCTAAAGGGCTGGAACAATTGAAAATATATTTGTTGGAGCTGGTAATCCAACCTATTAGTGTTTTTAATTATTAATATATCTGTTATTGCGAGAGTATAAGATTTTAACAAGAGAAATTATTTTGGCGCTTTAACCATCACAAAAAAAAAGGACAGGTCTATTCATCAGCAAGAAATTCTAGTGACTTATATGAGTTTTTGGACAAGCTTCAACTTTAACTGATGAAGAAATATTAGATGCTAGAGGATTTATATATGAAGATAAATTAACAGTAGCAGGAGCAGTATTGTTTGCAAAAAATCCAGAAAAGTTTTTTCCTAGCTGTAGAATAAGGTTTATAAGATATGATGGTTTAGAAGGTAAAGTTGGAACTGAAATGAATATTATTAAGGATATTAGCATTTATGGACCTCTTCACAAAATGTTAGAGGAAGCAAAGTCTGTAATTGCTGCTCAGTTGAGAGATTTTCAATCATTAAATCCTAAGACAGGGAAATTTGATATAGTAACAGAATATCCTGAATTTGCATGGCAGGAAGGAATAGTAAACGCAGTTACTCATAGAGATTATTCCATTAAGGGAGAGCATATTAAAGTAATAATGTATGATGACAGACTTGAAATTTTAAGTCCGGGAAAGTTACCTAACATAGTAAATATTAAGAACTTAAAATATACCAGATATTCAAGAAATCCTAAAATAGCTCGTGTATTATCTGAGTTTGGATGGGTTAAGGAATTAAATGAAGGTGTTAAGAGAATATATAAAGAAATGAGTGATTATTTCTTAGATGAGCCTAAGTTTTCTGAACCAAATATGAATTCTTTAAAATTAACTTTAAAAAATAATATAGTCATGAGAAAGATTAGAAATATGGAGCAAATGTCAGCGCAGTTTACTCCAGAATTATGGGATACTCTATCATCAGACGAAATAACAGCAATTGAACTTGCTTATAAACATAATAAAGTTACGACTAAAATGTTAGAGGATGAATTAGGAAGAGATATAAGGGTTACCAGAAAAATCTTAAATACATTAAGAGATAAGAAGATACTAGAATGGAATGGTACATCCAAAAATGATCCAAAGCAATATTATAAGATTAGTAATGAAAAACAAAATTAATACTATTAATAAAATCGGGAATGGGATTGTATATTAATCAAATGTTCTAGCAAAAAATTAATATGCACTAGTAGAGAAGAGGAAGGGCTTAAATTTTGTAAGTATAGAAATTAAATTTGTACTAGTAAAGATTCAAAATGCTCTAGTATACATGTAATAACTAATAGAATTAATACAAAATTATGTTTTTAGAATGCTCTAGTAAAAATTTAAAATGCACAAGTAGTCTTATTATAATGCAGAGAAAGATTAAGAAATAAATTTAAATAATAAGAACTAGTAAAAATAAATTGTGACTAGTAGGTAAAGATAAATAAAAGAAAGTGCCAATTAGAAATAAAGGAGTTGGCATTTTCTTTGTTTTATTTTAGATAATCAAGAGTTTTTAAAGCTAATGTTTCTATATACAATCCTTCTAACCTTAAATTTACAGAATAAACTTAAGTCCAGAAAGAAACAATTCGCAATACCATAAAGCTTCGCTTTAAGCTATTACATTGTTACTTTCTTCTACAATTTCTCTAAGTGCAGCTAGAGACTTCAAGGCTTCGCCTTCAAGTCAAAGGAAGTAATAGACAAGCTTATATTATTATTTGAAATATTTATAGAAAAGTATGTTGATATCATATAGGTCCAGTTGCAAGTTGTTTAATTAAAGCTTGCCTATTACATTAAATTTAACTCGCTTATGCTCAGACAAATGAAGAGAAGTACAAGCTGTAGTAAGAGATTTAAGTATTTTTGAGTAAGTTACATTATTCTTTTATATGTTACTTGAAAGTATCGTCTTATAGCTTGCACTTCTTATTGTTTTCATGGCCTGCGGCAGCAAGGAATAAATATACTAGGAGCACTGCGTGCTCCTTTGTGGCTACGCCACTCCATAAGGTTTTATTTTATCATTAAGTATATAATTTTTATTAAGTAGCTATATATCAAATTAACTATATATTACTACATGTATATTAAGTACTCCTATATACGTATTTTTTATAGTACAAGACTTTACATTTAGTATAAAGAATTATTTGGGCGCTTAATCCATCACCCAAAAAAGGACAGGTCATACAGCAAGAAATTCTAAAGACTTAGATGAATTTTCCGGCAAGCTCCAACTTCATCTAAGTCAAGAAGTTCTAAGCATTAGACTAGTCCTTTGTTTGGGTACCCGATGGAGCGCAAGAAGGCAAGCACACTTCGCTAAGATAAGTCGTTGTCCCGTAAATGATACAAGCCCACAAGGGGCTTGCACACTTCGGGAAACGTTATTTAGCTAAATGTACATGCCTTCTTTGTGATACTGGAGATAATGCTGCATGCGCAGATAAGAGTTTTTGTTGAAATGTGAGAATGGGAAGAGAAATTTAATGTTTTTCTTTTCAAAGAGGATCCTTTAAATTTACTTCTAAATTCTAACTCCATAAAGAGTCAATACGTAATACCCAGAAGCGCCGCTTCTGGTATTACATTGGCACTTTCTTCAGATGTTGTTTTTAGTGTGGTGATAGGATTAAAGGCTGCGCCTTAAATCCTATGCAATAATAAAATGGTATAAATATAAGGTGTTATTCTAAAGATTATGGAGAGGTCCTATTTGGTTAATTACATGATTTATGGAGAAGTGATGCATACGCATAAGAAAAAGGGCGCCTTGGACTTGCCCTCACAGTATAGAGATAAGGATTATTGGAAGGTGAGGGCAGGTCCACAATGTGCTTGCTTACCTGCTAGTCCTTTTTAGCAATGGCGTTCTTTCCGCTTAAGAAATCCAATCACTAAAAATAATAGAATAGATATTAACAAGGAAATTATTTTTAGTGATTCGGTTTCTTGCGCTTCAATAACACTAATTACTAATAAGGACAGGCAGAAAAGCATGCACATTGACGGCGCCTCGCGGAATAAAAGTAATTTAATATTAAGAACAGTAATGCATAGTCTGTAGAAAGTGCGTAGTAGTTGATAAAAATAATGTTCTTATAGAGCGTAGTCCACAAAAACTTTTTTGAATGAGAGTATTTATAAATATCTCAAAATTAAAACTTTAATACACGATATTAAAGAATAGAATATATGTTAAATTTCTATTTATTTAGAAAAAGTAATGGCTATTTCCCCCTTACCAACTATTGCTATAAGATCAGCATTATTAATAAAACCTAAATTTATAGATTCATTTTCAGTATCGAATCTGTTATAAAATTTTTGATTACCAGTTGAGTCAACTATACTTAAACTTGTAATGCCACCATTTGCTTTAACAAGTTTAGCTGTAGCACGAAATGGGTTTGCTTCAGAAATGTCATAAATACCTTGTTTATAAACATCTGATTTAACAAGAGCTTTTGGGGTTTCTGTAAATGCAATTATTGATATTAAAAAAATTGCTAAAAATTTATTGATTTTCATACTAACACCTCACTTCAGTCTATTTTTTGTGTTTTTGATTAAAATATACATTCCATATAATATCCAGGTTAGCATTATTTTTTACAAAATTCTAAAGGATCAATACCCAAATAAGTTCAGTTTTACACTGTCAAGAACTGAGTGTTACATTTTTTTGTGTTGAACCATTCTAAAAGGCAAAAATTTTAGTTTCGTATCGTCACTATGAGTACTTTGAATTTATTAAAAGTCGTATGGGAGAGATTCATGTGTATGAGTTTATGAGAAAAAGGAACTAGGAAAAATATTTTTGAGGGTTACATACTTAATTGTTTCACTAGATAGTTGTCAGCATAGTATGTTTATATATATTAATTTAGAGCGTGGTTGTTATGGCTGAGATACAAAGAGAAGTTTCTTCTAAAGCTGACGCATTAATAGGATTATTAACTAATGTACCAAAAGAAATATTGGATGAGCTTGGATATAAATATCAAAGTCAAGATAATAATCTAGAACTTACTATCTTATATAGGGGTACTCCAGAACAAACAAAAGCATTCATTGAAGGATTAGGTGGAAAATTTCAAGATCTAGGATTTAATTTTGCTGTAGTTAATATACCTAGAGAAAAGTTAGAGCAATTATCATTAAGTAATGCAATTCAGTATATAGAACTGCCAAAGAGTCTGTATGAACAAGATCAGGAAAGTAATAGAGTCTCTTGTATTGCCCAATTAGCTCCTAACTTTGATGTTTCAGGTGAAGGAGTATTAGTTGGGTTTGTAGATTCAGGAATAGATTATACACATCCAGCATTTATGAATACTGCTGGTACGACAAGGATAGAATATATCTATGATTTAAGTACTGGTGGAAATATTTATAATAAGCAAATGATAGAGGAAGCAATAAAGTCTTCTAATCCATATTCGATAGTTCCGTCTATTGATAATACGGGACATGGAACACATGTTGCAGGAATTGCATGTGCTGGTGGTAACATAAACCCTATGTATAGAGGTGCAGCGCCTAATGCATCAATAGCGATGGTTAAAGCAGCAAGAGGAACTGCAGTTTTAAGTTCACAGATTATGCAGGGAATTAAGTTTCTACTAGATAGAAGCAAAGAACTAAATATGCCTTTAGTTATTAATATTAGCTTAAGTACAAATGATGGAGCTCACGATGGGAGTAGTCTATTAGAGCAATATATTAGAACGGTTCAAAGCCTAGAGAGAGTAGCTATTGTTATTGCAGCTGGTAATGAAGGAGATGCTGGACACCATGTTGGAGGCGAACTAACAAAAACTCAAAGGAAAATTTTTAATATTGCAAGTGAAGAGAAGTCAATTGTTATGAATTTATATAAGCCGATTTTACCTGATATATCAATTAATGTAATAAACCCAACAGGTCAAAGTAGTGGAAATATTACTATACGGGAAGGATACATTCAAGGAACTATAGGAAGTAATAGATATGATATATATGTATCAGGTCCAAAACCCTTTCAACTAAATAGTGAAATAAAAATAATACTTTCTGCTAGAACTGGATTTCTTGCTGAAGGTGTATGGACATTGGAAATAAATGTTTTGAATGAATATTTAGGGGAATATTCAATATGGCTCCCAGTACTTGAAGGGCTTAATCCAGCAACAAAATTTTTAGAACCAAACCAATACAATACTTTAGGTATACCAGCAACAGTCGACAATATTATTGCAGTTGGGAGCTATAATTATAGAACTAACAATCTATCGTCGTTTAGCGGACGGGGAGCACAAAATAGAGGGGATTTAGTAAAACCTGATTTAGTCGCACCGGGAGAAGAGATAGTTGGACCAGTACCAAATGGAGGATATGATAGTAAAACAGGTACGTCAATGGCAGCACCTCAAGTTGCAGGAATATGTGCATTAATGATGCAGTGGGGGATAATCAAAGGAAATGATCCATACCTATTTGGGTTAAGATTGAAATATTATTTATTAAAAGGTGCTCAGAGAAGACGTACAGATGTAACGTATCCCAATCCATTATGGGGTTATGGAGAAGTATGTGCACTTAATAGTTTCAATTTACTTCAAGCTGACTTAAATGCTATTTTATCTAGGCGATATGTAAAACCGAAAGAAATGGTAGTAACAAATAATACTCTTAGACAATATAATATTATGAAAAAAAATAAAAAGAGGAAATCTATGAGTAATAGAAGTAATGGAAATCTTAGAGCAGACGTTGGTGGATTAAAGATTCAATGCTTCAGAGGTGATGATTATATTCCCATTGGTGGTGCTAGGATAACTGTTAGTGGAACAACAGGTTTTGAAAATGTTAATAATATTGAGTTAGTTACAGATGTAGTTGGACTAACTCAAATAGTAGAGCTGCCAGCACCACCTGTAGAATATTCTTTAGATCCGAATATTAATCAGATGCCATATAGTTTATATGATCTAACTGTAGAAAGAGATGGATTCGATACAGTAATAATAAGGGGATGTCAAGTATTTCCTACTCAAATTGCTTATCAAGTAGTTAATTTAGAAAACAATTTAGGAAGAGGAGGTATGAGACAAGAAGTTATAAATATACCACCCAATACTTTGAACGGAGATTATCCTCCTAAGATACCAGAGGATCCAGAGAAACCACTGCCACCGCCAACCTCAGGAGTTGTATTACCTCAACCTATAGTACCAGAATATATTATTGTTCATCAAGGAGTTCCTGATGATCCATCAGCACCAAATTATAAAGTACCTTTTAAAGATTACATTAAAAATGTTGCTTCATGCGAAATATATTCAACTTGGACAAATTCAGCAATAAGAGCAAATATTTTTTGTATAATATCTTTTACATTAAATAGAATTTTTACTGAGTGGTATAGAGGTAAAGGAAAAAACTTTGATATTACAAGCTCTACAGCTTATGATCATGCATTCGCTTATGGTAGAAATTTCTATGATAATATAAGTCAAATTGTCGATGAGATTTTTTCCACATACGTACGAAGGATTGGAAGGAAGCAGCCACTTTTAACACAATACTGTGATGGAAAGCGGGTTAGCTGTCCCGAATGGTTGAGTCAATGGGGTAGTCAGGAATTAGGAGTACAAGGTAAGGTACCATATGAGATTTTGAGATACTATTATGGAAATAACATTGAATTAGTTACAGCTGAAAAAGTTGCTGGAAGCCCTCAATCATATCCAGGTAGACCATTAACTATTGGTTCATCTGGTTCTGCTGTAAGGACTATTCAAAGCCAATTAAATAGAATAGCAAGAAACTACCCATTAATTCCGAGAGTTGCTGAGGATGGAATATATGGACCAAAGACTGCAGAGGCAGTAAAGACATTCCAACAAATATTTGGATTACCACAAACAGGAGTAGTTGATTATGCAACATGGTATAAGATATCAGATGTTTATGTTGGAGTAACAAGAATTGCAGAACTTACTACTACTGAATCAAGTAGATTGGAGAGGCTAAATGAGTTTATACCGCCAATTATACCAGGATTGGGTAATAAAAGAGGAATTCCAAAATTTTATTATTGAATAAATCAAGATAAAGAAATATTTTATTACGTAATTCTAAAATTGAGCAAATTGTAGATATTATAAGTTAATCATGTGAGAAATTTTAAAAGGATAACCTTAATGTAGTGAATAGATTGAGTACAACCACTACATTAAGATTTTATTTAGAAGGAGAAATAGATACTTCTCCATTGCCAAGCACTATCCCAGTATCTCCCTCATGAAGAGTACCTAGTTTTACAATTTCATCTGTATCATCTAAGTGTATAAATTGTATAAGTTTACCGTTACTATCAACTGTTATTAAAGTAGCAGTGGTATTTGGAGTTATAAGTTTAGCGGTGACCTTATATCCATCGAACAAAGAAAGTGAATAGATGCCTTGTTTATAAGTAGTTGAAATAGGGAATATTTGTTGTTCTGAAACTTCAGCAATTGGAGATGGCTGTATTTCTGTAATTATAGTAAAGGTGAATATATATATTAAAAATATTATCAATAACTTCTTTATTTTAATAACATTTACCTCCATTAATTATTATTTTGTTATTTTTATGAAAATATACACCTT
The DNA here is from genome assembly GCF_002760435.1 of Clostridium sp. LS. Lineage (GTDB taxonomy): Bacteria > Bacillota > Clostridia > Clostridiales > Clostridiaceae > Clostridium. The sequence continues at coordinate 3,745 of NZ_AUUU01000046.1, read as the reverse complement.
ATGTGTAGCTGAATTATTAAAACTATAATTAATTAATATGAAATAATATTTTATGATTGTCGCTTTATTTAGAATAAATTGGTGATGTTTTTATGCACAATACTATTAAATGCAGCAGATAATATAAATTTTATTTTGTCATAATACTGTCACAAATCCACAGTATTATAAAAGTATAAAGTAGTTAAACATTATTTACCCCTTATTAAATAAATATTAACCAGTATTGAGAATGATCTATTACACCCTAGTAGATCATTCTTTTTTATTTATAGAGTTAGATAATTTATGGTATATGGAAGTACCAATACGGAAATTTTAGATAAGCCCTATTACTAAAGAAAATTATAAGAGATAAGTATTTGATAAATAAAGAAATATTTGATTTTTTAGTTTTTTGATAGAGCTTATCTAAAATAATGTTTTTTGGGAGAGCAATTATACCAATAGAAAATAAATATTGTAAAGGGGAAATTCGCTATGCTCACCCCTGTACAATATTTATTTTCTATGGAGCTTAAGTACTTGCCAAAAAAACACCAGAGGCTTGTCCTATAATTTCGGCAATTGATTCTGTAGTTTGTGGAATATTAAAAGTAAACGAAATAATCCTGAAGAGGACCTCTTCAGGATTATTTTATTTCAAGTTCAAGCTGCATTGGTCTTGTGTCAAGGTAATATTTATATTCAATTTTATAGTATAGAATTAATTTTCTTCGACTTTCATAAGGAAGTTTTTTTACAAGTGAATCAAATTGTGCTTTTGATACAAAGCCTTTTTCTTTCACAAGCCATGTTGTAAATGTCATTCAATCAAATCCTTTCCTGTATGTATTTTCATATAGGAGATGGGGAAAGCATATGCTGCTAATCCCATTCAGTCTGCAAGTAATTTAAAAAATATTGGTATTTTTCGTGATAATATAAATCAGTCTTTTTAGACTCTTCTTTTGAAAAAATAGAAAGCCATGATTTATAGTGACTATATGAATTAAAAGCTTCTTTAGTAGTAAGCCATTTTGTAAATGAAAAGTATCTCATATATATGTAAAATCCTTTCTTAAATTGATATTATAATTATTGCCAATTATGAGAACAAATATTCGCAATTACTTGTACTTATTTGTATATTTTTTAAAGGAATATAAGTATAAGAATTTTGATTGGTGGATAGACTATTTGATATGGAAGGAGTGGAAGAACATTGGAAAATAAAAAGAAAATTAAAAAAGCAAAACCACCTACAAAGCAGCTCCATGTAGAATGTGAAATTAAGTTGTATGAAGACTTTGAAGCATATTGTCATAGGAATGGGAAAGACGTTAGTAAGGCAATAAGAGGGTATATGAAATTATGTATTGGAGAATAAATTATAAATAGTAAAAGTGCCTTAAAAGGTGCTTTTTTTGTACATAAAAAATGTCTAAAATTTTTATAAGTGGGCATAATAAAAATATGGGAGGAGAGGAATTAAAAAGAAAAGGTGGCCATAAAAGTGGAAAAGAGAAAATATGAATCAAAAACATTAATAGCAGAGTACAGGTATTTAAGTGAACATGACAAGTTCAGATTTTCTGAAACAGCTTATAGGCTAAAGGATGGGTCAATAATTATTGAGTATAATGGCGCTCCTTTAAGTCTTTATGGGGTGAAATTAAGCTATAACAAGAACATAGGAAGAAAAGGAATATTCAGTATTACCAATGATGATTATGAATTTTGGAAGTCATTTAGAGGCAGAATTGAGGGTAGCAGTTTTGTAGATTATGAAGCTGAAAGAAATGATATTTTAGAGAAAGCCAGGGAAGAATATAATAATCAAATAGGTGCAAAACATGAAAATATATTAGAAAGCCTGTCATGTGAGGAATTGCCATACTAAATACATAAGGGGAGAAATCCCCTATAAATAAAGCAGTAATAAGGACAAGCATTAGCGCCAGGAACCTATAATTAAAGAAAATAGTACAAGCCTTATTAATATATCGCGAAACACTTTAAAATAGCATGTCCAACCGAGCAGCATAATATCTCATAGGTTTTTTCATAATGACCACACATATTTATTTAAAATTATTGTCAAGATCAAAAGCGAAGCGTATCTTGACAAGGATTTTAAATAAATATACCCTAACTTATGAAAAAATACAGTTAATAACTTATCTATAGTTTCTAATGGGGGCGGTCTTGTACTGGCTTTTTAATACCTCTACATAATCAAAGATAGATAACAGCTCTGAAAATCGTATCATTAAAAATAATTTCCCTGTGATATAATTTATTATTTTTAGTGATTGGATTTTTAGAACGGAAAAACCATATAATCTAACATAATAGTAATAAGCCTAAGCCTGTACAAGATAGGCAAGCCGTCACATTACTAATACTTTCTTATATAATTGTGATGGCATGTCTAAGCCCCCAAAATTCTTGTCAGCTTGTCTGACCAACTAAACCTTATCTTTATATTTTTCTATACCAGAAACAATAATTTATAATCAACTTAAAAAAGAATCATAAACAAAAATTCCAGTCAGAGGGATGGATTAGTATGCTTATACATATTTTAAAGAAAGAATTTAATCGCATAGTTACTTAATTATAATTTATTCATGAAAATCTCCATCCCGAAGTGCCCCACCGGGAACCCAAACAATGGATTAGTCTAATGCATACAGATTCTTACTTTGTAAAAGGCTCCGAGTGAGGAGGAGACTTTTACAATGTTAGAAGACTGTAGCTGTATGACCTGTCCATTTTGGGGTGGTGGATTGCGGCACCCAAGGAGCTCTTAAGAAAATAAGATTGTCCTTTAGAAAATACGTATATAGGTATATAAATAATAACTACAATATAACACTATAAATAAAATATAAGATATTATAAATTAGTTAGTTGTATATAAAGATAATTTAAATTGAGTACGTAGAAATTAAACTAAACTAATAGAGTGGCGCAGCCACAAGGAGCATGTAGTGCTCCAATATATTTATTCCTTGCTGCCGCAGGCTACAACAATTAATGAGAAGTTCAAGATATATAGATTTTACAAATGCTTAGAATATACTATCGTGACATATAGGTTCTAAAAATAACAAAATATATAAAATAGCTTGAACTTCTATTCCTTAGGAGCGAAGCGACGTTATTGGATTACAAAAGATGGACTGAATGAAGCTATAGCTAGATTTGAAAATACATTATAGCTATAATAGGTTTGTTCTGTCCATCTTAACTCCTTTTTTACAGTAAACTCTTTTAATTCCTCAAGGTTGATAGTTTTACGAAGAGTAAGAATCTTATAAAAAATTTTTGATTCATTTTTTAAGATAGTTTTCTTCTAAACAAATATATATATATATATTATAATTTGCTTCGATTTTAGTACCATAAATAACTACATTTTCAAATAGTATTTAGTTTCGCTTAGCTAAATAATTAACTTACATGCTTCACCTTCATTATATTCAAAATCATTTTTAGAAATATTTGATATTCTTTTTCTGGCAATAAATTATTGACATCCTTTAGCAGTATTTTTATGTATCATCCTAAGAGATATATGATTATTCATTAGAGATTCTAAAGTTCTTAAAAATTTTATAATTTAGGAACTTTAGAATATATATTCTGCGGAATTTTAGAACTTAAGAATATAAAAGGAAATCCGACTCACATGCGTTCGCTGTATAAGTGATTCACACCAAATCATAGATTTGGGTTCTCTACTTAAGAATTTGCTTAT
>NZ_AUUU01000238.1 GCF_002760435.1 Clostridium sp. LS | reverse complement strand
ATTTCTATTCCTCTTGTGTTACCAGTTTCAGCATATTTATCTGCTAAGTGTTGGAAAAATACTGTTATTGTTCTTACAAAGATAGTAAGTACTTGTCCTGCTGCTGCTATTGGTACTGCAACTGCAATACCTGCTCCAATAGATTGTTTACCAACGATTACAAGAATTGCTGATATTACACTGGCAAGAGCAGCATCTGGAGCCATAGCTGCCCCAACATTCATCCATCCTAATGCTAACATTTCTAGTGTTCCACCTAATATAATTCCTGTTTGAATATCTCCCAATACAAGTCCAACTAGTGTACATGCAATTAATGGTCTGTGGAACTGTGCTTCATCAAGCACACTCGCCATCCCAGCAATTGCTGCAACTACTACCAATAAAATTAATTGTAAAGTGCTCATGTTAATATCCCCTCTTTCATTTTAATTAAGAATATATATAAATTTTAATTTATATATCTAAACAAGTTTCAGTTCTTTTAATCTATCCATTAAGTTTATCTTAGTATCCTTTGCTAACTTTCTTACCTCTAATTCTATACCCTTTTCATGAAGCTTTTTAAATGCTTCAATATCAACATCATTCATACATAATGCATTTGTGATTTGCTTGTCACCTGCTTTAAAGCACATTCCGCCAACGTTTACAGATTTAATAGGAACTCCGCCTTCAACCATTCTTAATACATCTGTAGGATTTGTGAATAAGAATAAAGTTTTAAA
>NZ_AUUU01000045.1 GCF_002760435.1 Clostridium sp. LS | reverse complement strand
CCTGATACAATGTATACATATATTGAAGAAGATAAGACTTTAGTTACTTGTGATTCTTTTGGTTCCCACTATAGCTTTGATGAGGTTTTGTTAAGCAAAGTTACAGATAATGAAGGATATTTAAGAGCAACTAAGTATTATTTTGATTGTATTATTGGACCATTTAAGAATCCATTTATGACTAAGGCGTTAGATAGGATTAAGGATTTAGACATAGATATGATATGCACAGGACATGGTCCGGTTATAGATTGTAGAATTGATGAAATCATAGAACTTTATAAGAAGTGGTGTACTGTAGTTAATCCAAATCCAAGAAAAACAGTAATTATACCTTATGTGAGTGCCTATGGATATACTAAAGAACTAGCAGGTAAAATAACCGAAGGTATAAAAGCTAGTGGAGATATTGACGTAAGAGCTTATGATTTAGTTGAAGATGATAAGACAAAAGTTATTGAAGAATTAGCATTTGCAGATGGTATTTTATTTGGTACACCTACAATTGTTGGGGAAGCATTAGAGCCAATTTGGGATTTGACCATAAAAATGTTTGCTAGAACTCATGGAGGAAAACTTGCTAGTGCCTTTGGAAGCTATGGCTGGAGCGGTGAGGGAGTTCCTCACATAATAGAAAGATTAAAACAACTTAAATTGAAGGTCGTTGATGATGGATTCCGAATTAAATTTAAGCCAAGCAATAGTGAACTAAGTGAGGCTTATGATTATGGATATAATTTTGGATGCATTTTGCAAAATAAAGAAAATCCAAAGAAGAAATCTGCAAAGAGAACATTAGTTAAGTGTTTAGTATGCGGAGAAATATTTGATTCCAGTCTTGAAATATGTCCAGTTTGCGGTGTTGGAAAAGAAAACTTCATATCAGTTGAAGTAGAGGATTCTGACTATAAGAAAAATACAAATGAAATTTATTTGATTCTTGGAAATGGTGCAGCTGGTATTAGTGCCGCGACGGCTATAAGGGAAAGAAATGAGACATGCTCAATAGTTTTAGTTTCAAATGAAAATGTACTTGGATATAATCGCCCAATGTTAACAAAATCTATGATAGCTAAGTTTAACTCTAAACAAATTGCTGTGCATGACGAAGAGTGGTATAAGGAAAATAATATTACTAATGTGCTCGATAGAGAATTAGTTGAAATTAATACAAAGGACAAAGAGGCACTTTTCAAAGATGGCATTAGATTGAAATATGATAAATGTATATATGCATTAGGTGCTGAATGCTTTGTTCCACCAATTCCGGGAAAAGATAAAAAAGAGGTTATAGCAATTCGTAGAATTTCTGATACAGACAAAATTATAGAATTGTTACCGAAAGTAAAGAATGTAGTTGTTATAGGTGGAGGAGTTCTAGGCCTTGAAGCTGCATGGGAATTAACAAAAGCAAAATGTAATGTTACAGTATTAGAACTTGCAGATAAATTAATGGGGCGCCAATTAGATTATGAAGGTGGAAAATTCCTTGAAGAAATAATTAAAAGCAAAGGAATTGACGTAAAGTTAAGTGTAAAAATTGATGAAATTGAGGGTGAAAATTCAGTTACTGGAGTTAGAATTAATGGAGGAGAAGTTATTGCAGCGGATTTAGTAGTTATATCTTGTGGAATTACACCTAACTCTAAGATAGCTAAGGAAGCTGGAATTAATATTAATAGAGCAATAGTTGTAAATGAAAAAATGGAAACAAATATTCCAGATGTTTATGCATGTGGAGATTGCTCAGAATACAATGGAATAAACTATGGAATATGGCCACAAGCTTTGGAAATGGGAAAAGTAGCTGGTGCTAATGCAGCAGGTGATTCATTAGTCTATGAAACAGTAGATGCGGCATTAACATTTAATGGGGCAAATACTTCATTATATGCAATTGGGGATAATGGAAAGAATCCAGAAATCCAATATAAAACAGTAGAATTCAAAGATCCAGTCAAAAAGACATATACAAAATACTATTTCGCAAATAATCGTTTATGTGGAGCTATTTTAATTGGCGATACTAGCAATATTGCTAAAATAACACAAGATGTAAAAGAAAGTAGATTATTTAAGGAAATGTTTTAATAAGTCATAAGTGACAAATTAAAGAGGAGGGTACCAAAGGCAATTTCTAAGAATATATTTCTTAGGGAAAGCATTAGCCCTTCTTTTTCAATTTTATTTTTAACTCTTTATTTAATTTAGTTAGATATTGTTTATTAAGAAATTTAACTGTTAAATTAAAATTTTCAAATATAAGACTCGTATTTTTTATTAATACTTAGTCAAAAAGTGTCATAAAGTAGAAATAAGTTTTTTTATACAATATAAACCTAATAACCTATTAATTGATTTAGTTGTATCAATGTGGTAATATTTCGTATATGATAAAAAAATATAGTTTTTATTAATAATATGTATATTTATTTTCAAATATATAGATATGTTAATAAAAAAGAAAATGGAAACTGTGAAAAATTCTCTTTATTTGGGCACCTTGAGAATTGGGAGTTAGTGGTGCAACCGGCCGATAATTAGTTTGTTAACTTATTATTGGCCTTATTTTTTATAAAAGGGGGAGTAGCCTTACATATTAATTTATTAAGTAATATATGTTTCATAAATGGTTTAGTTAGTATTTATATAGTGCCGCTAGGAATTAAGCCTGTGGTTATCTAAGGAGGAATTGTATTGAGAAAAGGAAAGTCTTTGCAAATTAAAGCCATTGCTGTTATTTCACTAATTTTTATTACACTTATTAGTGTGGTAACATACATAGAATACATAAATTCAAAGAAATTAATATTATCTTCTATGGAGAGTTCAGGAAAACAAACTGTTACAATACATGCTCAAAACCTATCTTCATGGGTCAAATCAAGATTATCGCAGGTAGAGGTAATCGCAAATACTCAGTTAGTATCCAGCATGAATTACGATGAAATAATGCCTTATTTTCAAAAGGAACAAAAAAATTATGATGGAGTCTTTAATAGCTTTGGAATATCTGATTCTTCAGGAAAATTAACATTACAGAATAATGTGGTTGTTGATATAAGTTCAGAAGAGACATTTCCAAAGGTTATGCAGGGAAACAACATAATATCAAATCCATTCCCCGATAAGCAAAATGCTTCAGATTTAATAATATCTATGGAGTGTCCTGTAAGAGATCCGAAAGATAATAAAATTGTTGGTCTTGTAAGTGGTGCTTCTCTAGTCTCTACAGTTTTTAAAGAAAATACAGATTTTCATATTGGACAAACAGATAAGGTATACATATTAGGTAAGGATGGTACTGTTTTATACAAGCAAGATAATTCAGATACTAATGAAACTAACTTACTTAAAAGTTCTAATGGTAATTTTTCAGAATTGGTTAAAAAGGCGCTTTCTGAAGATAGCTTTTTAGGAGAGTATAAGGAAAATAATGAAACAAAAATGTTATTTTCAGCCCATGTTGAAGGAACAGATTGGTATATGTTTCTTGAGGTTCCTACAAAAGAGTATACTTCTAGTTTAAATTCATTACTATATTTAATTTGTATTGTTAGTACTTTAGCAATAGTATTTTTAATTATCACGCTAACTATTTTATTAAGAAGGTTCTTTAATAGACTTTTAAAAATATCTTTAATAGCTGATGAAGTAGCAGGAGGAAATTTAACTAGTACTCTTCCAGAATCTTCGGATGAACTTGGTAGAATTAATATTACTTTTAATAAGATGATAAATAACTTGAAAAATATAATAATCAAAATAAAAGATGTTTCAGAAGTTGTTGTTGAATCTTCGAATAGTTACAAGGATGTCAGTTCAGAAGTGGTTGAACAAGGTAAAAACATTAGACAATCAATTGAAGATTTGACTTTGGGAGCTAGAAATACAGCTGAGGAAATTCAAGAGATTATTATATCAGTTAACAGTGTGGAAAATAGATCAAAGGAACTAGTTGAAATAAGTAATGATATTGATACAATGATAGCTGAAACAAAAGATAGGACTTTAAATGGTTCAAAGAGTTTAGATTCAACAGTAAAATTGTTAGATAAGATGGAGGAGAGTGTAAGTGTTTCCTCAGGCGTTATAACTGAGCTTTCAGAAAAATCTAAGACCATCGCAAATATAACCACTGCCATATCAGCAATATCCGAACAAACAAATCTCTTGGCTCTAAATGCCAGCATTGAAGCTGCACGAGCAGGGGAGCATGGAAAAGGCTTTGCTGTAGTTGCTGATGAAGTTAGAAAATTGGCTGAACAATCTGCAGGCGCTACTCAGGAGATTTCAAATGAAATACAAGCAATTCAAAATCAAATATCAAATGCTGTAATCTCAATGGAGGACAGTATTAATTATGTAAGTTTAGGTACTAGCTCTATAGATGATATAATAGGCATATTTGGTGGAATTGAAGAGGAAATTGAAAAAATTAAATCCATGAGTTTCAATATATCTGAAATTGCAAAAATATTATTGGATGAAAATAAAAAAATTAATGAAGCGGTTTCAAATACATCAGCTATAAGTGAAGAATCTGTAGCAAGTGCCTTATGTTTTCAAGAGATGGTTAATAAACAGGAAAGCATTTTCTTAAACCTTAGTGAAGCCTCAATACATTTAGACGAGCTTTCTGCAACTTTATCCAATGAAATTCTTAAATTTAGAATTAACTAGATTCTAATACATAAAGTTTAAAACATCTGTAATTACAAAATTGCAGGTGTTTTTATTTTACAGAAAAATTAATTAACAATCTATTGACTACATGGTCAAAAGGGAGCATAATAACAGTATATTGACCTAGTGGTCAAAAGCTGAATGGGGTGATTTTTATGAAGGATCCTATTGTTATAGTAAAAGAGGTTACAAAGGAATATACCATGGGAGAGGTCACAGTAAAAGCTTCTGATAAGATGTCCTTTGAAATTTGCAGAGGTGAGTTTGTTGTAGTATTAGGACCCAGTGGATCGGGAAAAAGCACTGTGTTGAATATGATCGGCGGAATGGACAGGCCTACTTCTGGAGAAGTGATTGTAGATGGCAAGAACATAACTCAGTATTCCGATAACGAACTCACCATGTATAGACGGAAAAATATAGGTTTTGTATTTCAATTTTATAATCTAATGTCTAATCTTACAGCTCTTGAGAATGTAGAATTAGTGAGATCCTTAAGTGATAATCCCTTAAACGCTAAGGATATTATGGAGGATGTGGGACTCGGCGACAGGGCATTAAACTTTCCTGCGCAACTTTCAGGAGGCCAGCAGCAAAGAGTTGCAATCGCACGTGCATTGGTAAAAAATCCACTATTACTTTTGTGTGATGAACCTACTGGAGCTCTAGATTATGTTACGGGAAAATTAATTTTAAAGCTCCTTTATGATATTAATAAAAATTCCAATAAAACAATAATAGTTATTACTCATAATGCTGCTATAGCAGCAATGGCTCACAGGGTTATTAAGGTGAAAAGTGGTATGGTGGAATCCATAACCATTAATGAAAATCCAGAGTCACCTGAAAGGATTGAATGGTAATGAATATTTTATTTAGGAATTTACTTAGAGATATAAAAAAATCAAAAGGACAGTTTATTTCTATTTTAATAATTGTTATTTTAGGTGTTGCATTTTATACAGCATTAAATTCTGTGTTCAGGAATCTATCTAATTCAAGTGAACAATATTATGAGGAATATAGGCTGGCAGATATTTGGGTAGATCTTTATAAGGCACCAGCAAGTGTAAAAGATAAGCTTGAGAAGCTTCCATATGTAAAGATGATAAGTGAAAGAATTGTTAATGATGCAAGTATAAATATTTTAGAAGAAAATGCAACATTAAGATTTATAACTCTTCCTGATATAAAGAAAGATATAGTTAATGATATTGTGATAAAATCAGGCAGGTATTTTTCAGAAGATGACAGCAATCAATGCCTTTTAGATGAAGACTTTTTTAAGGCTAATAATCTAAGTTTAGGAGACTATATTTATCCAATTATAAATGGAAACAAGGTTAAGCTTAAAGTTATTGGATGTGTTAAAAGTCCGGAATTTGTATATACCTTAAAGGATTCCAGTGAAATAATGTCTGATAACAAAAAATTTGGAATAATCTATATAAAACAGTCCTTTGGAGAAGCAATTTTTGATTATAAAGGGTTAGTAAATAACATTTCTATTAAACTTTCCAGCGGAAGCAACGTAGAGAATGCAAAAGATGATATCAAAAAAGTTTTAAGAAATTACGGCGTTAAAAGTGTTATTGATAGAGACGAACAAACAAGCAGTAAAATGATAAGTGAGAAAATAAAGCAATTGAAATCTATGGGGGGCAGTTTCCCAGTTATATTTTTTATGGTTGCTTCAATTATCATTTATATAATGATGGGTAGAATGGTAGAAAATCAAAGGGTGCAGATAGGAGTATTAAAGGCTTTGGGCTTTACCAATTTACAAGTGCTTACTTATTATATGAGCTACTCAGCTATCATTGCAGTAATCGGAAGCTTAATAGGTTCTATACTTGGAACTTACATGGGGCTCGGATTAACGAAACTTTATAATCAATATTTCAATTTGCCTTTAGGGGATATAAAAATTTATGGAGAGTTTGTAATCCCCGCGTTTATATTAACCTTATTATTTTGTTTGTTTGCAGGATATAATTCTTGTAAAATTATTTTCAAAATTACTCCTAGTGAAGCTATGAGAGAGAAATCACCCCAAGGTGGCAAGAAGACACTTATTGAAAAAATTGAATTCATATGGAGGAGTATTAGCTACTTAGGAAAAATTATCATAAGAAATTTATTTAGATATAAGAGAAGAGCTGTACTTACTTCACTAGGAATTATATTTTCCTCAGCCATACTCTTAGTTGCCTTGGGTATGAATGATTCTATTAATTTTATGATGAAAGAACAATATGAAGGCATTCAAAATTATGATATTAAAGTTATATTTTCTAAACTGATTAGTGTTGAGGATTTAAATAGTATAAAAAATATAGATCATGTAAAGCAACTGGAGCCTGTTCTAGAAACAGGTGTTGAAATATCAAATGGATGGAAAAGTAAAGATGTAGGATTTACTGCACTTGTAAAAGAACCTCAAATATATAGGGTTCAAGATAGCAATGGAAGTGGAATTAGCCTTCCAAGTAATGGAATACTTATATCTGAAAAACTTGCAGATATGTTAGGCGTAAAAGTAAATGATACAGTTAATATAAAATTTTTTTACCCAGGAAAAGAGAAGCAGGAAGCCATAGTTAAGGGAATTATAGTTCAATATCTTGGATTAAGTGTTTATACTTCTATGGATAATTGTAAAAGCATGCTTGGTGAAGGGATGATTGCAAGTTCCGCAGTGCTAAAATTGGACAGTAATAATTTTGAAAGTGAAGTAAAGAACAAACTCAAAGATATGCCAGGGGTAACATCAGTGGAATCAAAATCGGATTCTCTTAATGCTCTTTTAAAGAATATGGGAGCAACCCAATCATCTGTAGGAACAATGATTATGCTTGCAGCAATACTGCTTATAGCTGTTTTATACAATATTGCTACAATAAATATTTTTGAAAGACAAAGGGAATTAGCAACTTTAAAAGTGTTAGGATTTACAAACAATGAAATCAAAAAATTGATTTTTCATGAAAATTATATTATCTCTATTTTTGGAATGTTTGTTGGATTACCTTTTGGAAAGTGGCTTGGAAGCTACATGATGAAAATGAGCAGTACAGAATCTTATACTATTCCATATGTTGTAGAGCTAAGGAGTTATGTTATAACAGTTATTCTTACTCTCGCTTTTACCTTTATTACGAATCTTATATTAATGAGAAAAATTAAATCTATTGACATGTTAGAAGTTTTAAAAAATAAAGAATAGAAAAGGTAATGTCTTTTAGAGGAGATGAATTATAAATGAAAAAAAAGAAATTATTTCTTGGAGTAACTGTAGTATTAACATGTATCGCAGGTGTATCAGTATATTTAATGATGCAACAAGGACAAACGGTTGAAACTTCAGTTGTAAAAAGAGGTGAAATAAATCAATTTATTGAGGATACAGCTGTAGTTCAAAGTAATGAAAAACAAACAGTATACATTGAAGGATCAGGAAAAATAAATAGCATAAAATATTCCGTGGGAGACGCAGTAAAAAAGAATGATGTATTATTAACAATGGATAAAAAAGATTTAGAACTAAAGCTTCAAGACGCAGATTCAAAGATTGAAGCAGCAAAAGCTCAGCTTTCAGGTGCAGATATTTCTAATTATTTAAATAAGATTGAAATTGCCCAAGCAGATGTTGATAAAGCAAAAGCTGATTACGATTCAGCATCAAGAAAGTTACAAAACTCAAAGACTCTTTATGAAGCAGGGGCTATAAGCAAACAAGATCTTGATGCTGATAGTGATACTTTTAAAATTGCTGAAGCAACGCTAAAATCCTCAAGCAGCCAATTAGAAGAAGCAAAAAGGGGGACACCTGATTATGTGAAAGCTGGATATGAAGCTGGACTTGAACAGGCTGTTATTCAAAAAGATGAACTTATGAATGAGCTTGAAAAACAACAAGTGCTATCACCAATTGATGGCATTGTTCTGGAAAAGCTTGTAGATGAAAATTCTATTGGTGCACCTGGAGCAGCAGCATTCTTAATAGGAAATGTTAATAGCTTAGAATTGGAAGCTGATATATTGTCTGATGATATTTATAAGGTTAAAATAGGTAATGAAGTTGACATAAGTGGAAAAGCCATTGGAGATACAATTTTAAAAGGCAAAATTGTAAAAATAGCACCGGAAGCGAAAAACATAACATCTTCATTGGGAGTTAATCAAAAAAGAGTGCCAGTTACTATTGAAATTAGTGATAATGTAGACTTATTAAAACCTGGTTATGATTTAGATATTAAAATAATAACTGAAACTAAAAGTGATACTTTAATAGTACCTGATAGTGCTGTATTCGATTATCAAGGAAATTCTTGTGTATTTGTTGTAGATAATGGGAAAGCTGTTATAAGACAAATTAAGAAAGGTATAGAAAGTGAAAAAGCAATAGAGGTAATAGATGGGCTTCGTGAAGGAGAAAGAGTACTGCAAAAACCTGATAATAGTATAAAAGAAGGAATGAAGGTTAAGTTTGTTCAAAATTAAATAAGCTAAGATAGGAGATTGTAACTTTGATAGATAAATTTGAAAGTTTACAGGAGGAGAAAAAGAAAAGAATATTAGATGCGGCTATTGAAGAATTTGCAGCAAATGGATATGATAAAGCGTCTACAAACTCTATTGTAAAAAAAGCCGATATTTCCAAGGGAATATTATTCCATTACTTTGGAAGCAAGAAAAATTTGTTTTTATATATCTTTGATTACTGTATTAATAACTTGATCGAAAAATACTACAATCTTAAAGATATTGAACCAGAGGATATATTTGAAAGATTTATTAGGATGGGTATAAGAAAAATGAAAGTAATTCAAGAGGAACCTCTAATGAATGAATTAGTATTTTCAGCAATATCTAATATGCCTGAATCATTAAAAGAAGAACTTACTGAAAGGTACAATAACTATATATCAAAGTATTTACCAGAAGCTTTTCAGAATATAGATACATCTAAATTTAGAAAAGAAATTGACCCGCAAAAAGCTATTGAGTTAATAATGATATGCATGGATGGACTTTTAAATAAGTATCTTCAGAAGTACAAGAATGTCTCGATGGATGAGATTTTTAACAATTATGAGGAAATTACAGAAGATTTCTATAAGTATCTGGAAATTTTGAAATTTGGTATTTATAAAACTGATAAAGATAAATAACTATATAAAAATTCAGATGGGGCTTAATCCTTATCTGAATTTTATTTTTAGTGTTGGATAAATGCAATTTAAAAGAGGCATAATAAGTGGAAATATTTCTAAATTAACTACTGGATGGTGAAGTGAAAATGAAGATTGATACAAAGGAAATTGTTTTATTTGGGGCGCTTGGGGGCCTTACTTCTGCTTCACAGCTCATATTGAGTTTTATACCTAATGTTGAGATTGTCAGTTTACTCATAATATTATTCTCATTAATTTTTAGAAGAAAAGCCTTATACATTGTTTGTACTTTTGTTTTTATTATGGGAATAACTTATGGATTTGGAGTTTGGTGGTTTGGATATGCAATATTATGGCCAATGCTATGTATTATAACATTTACTTTTAGTAAGTTTATTGAAGGAGAATATTTTAAATTGGCAGTTTATTCTGGAATTTTTGGAGTATTATTTGGCTTTTTTTATGCAATCCCTTATGCAGTTTTTGGAGGCTTGAATGCCGGTATAGCTTATTGGATCTCTGGGCTTCAATTTGATATTATACATGGAATAAGCAATTATCTTATTATGCAAATCTTGGGAGAAAGAATATTTAATTTGATTAATAAACTAAATAGAAATTATTTATATGCACAATAATTATAAATAAACCAGCAGTAGAATAAATTAAGATCTTTTAGAGTGCAGATTGTGTTTAATGCAACAAATAAGGTATACTACATAATATAAATCTTAAACTAAGTAATATTAAATTATTATATGACTTATTAGATGAATATAATTACATATTCACTAATTTTTAAATAGATATCTTCACCAGAAATCATAAATATTTTTGTGAAGAAAACATTTGAAAATGAGCTGTTAAAGGCTCTTAAGTAGTGAACCCAAATCTAT
>NZ_AUUU01000044.1 GCF_002760435.1 Clostridium sp. LS | reverse complement strand
AGAGTAGTGGTCTCCAAAACCATTGGTTGTGGGTTCAAATCCTACTGCCCCTGCCATTTAAATATCTATTATATAATATTATAATTTAAAAAGATTTTATGAGTTGGTAATTTTTTACCAGCTCTTTTTGGTTTTTAACAATTGAATTTTTTATTTATCTAATTTTTTACTAAGAATAGTAATAGTAATTTATTGAAACAATATTTTTATAAAGATATAGAATTATTTTTTTATGATTACAACGTATTGTTAGTTTATTAATTATTGTAGTTAAAAAATAATTAATAAAATCATTACTTATTTTAATAAAATATTTAGTGAAAGAAGAGGATTTAATGGTACATAAATTAAAGATATCGTCACAGAATTATAAAGCAATAAAAGAAGGTATTAAAACATTTGAGGTTAGGAGAAATGATACTGGATTTAATGCTGGAGATATCCTCGTATTAAGGGAGCAGGGAGATTCGACTGGGTATACACAGAGAGAAATAATCAAAGAAGTTTCATATATACAAAAAGGTGGTCAATGCGGACTTGAAGAAGAATTCTGTATATTAGGATTAAAAAATACTTTATGTGTGGAACTAAAAAATATAGGAATCAGTGAAACAACATTAATGAATCAGCTAAGAAAGGTCGAAGAGGAAAATGATGAGTTTGAAACAGCTATAATTAAGAATGATATAAATAATGCAATAGAAGAATTTTGGGATAAAGTGCAATCTTCCTTAGGCGCTTTAGAGAAAATAGGAATAAAAGCTGATATTGTAATTGAAGATTATTCAAAGCATTTAGAAAAAATTAAAAATATATCAAAAGAAAAGGTATAAAAACTTCAGCAAGGTCGATAATTATTAAAAATGCTTATGAATAAGGAGGAATAAAAAATGTATATGTTATCGGCAGATAAATTACATGCAACACTAGAAATACGACCTTTCAAGGGTCATTTAAATAGTAATTATATTAAAAAAATTGAAGAGGGAAAGATAATTCAATTTAATAGGTATCATGTTGCAAGCAGGCAAAAGGTATTGGAAGAATTAGCAAATAAAATTAAAGCGCAATGGATTAGTGAAACACAAGAGTTAATTGTAAAATATAGAGAGTTGAAGATTCAGCTAAAATAAATTTTTTACTACACAATATTATTTTTTACGAGAGAAAAAATTTTGTATAATTTATTAAATTAGAGAAAAATATAGAAATTTAATTTTGGGGTTGTGAGAATATACAAAATTTATTATAATTCATATAAATTGATCGAAATAATATTACGTTAGACAAAAATTGATAGTACAATAATAAAAATCACTTGATTTTTTTTGAAAAAAGTATATATTTATTTAGTATAATATTAAAGTAAGAATAAAATTAATATTTAAAAATCAACACAGTGTCACTTTATGTTTCTAAGATTATTTTTTATAAAATAATTCAATATTTGCATATTAGTAACATATTATGGAAATAATCCATTGTGAGGTGGTGAATGCAATATGAATAAATTAATTTTATTAAATGAAGTAAAAAAAGAAAAGAATAAAAGTATAAATAATTTTTTAGATTTCGATAGAATTAATAATGAACAAAAAGATTATAATAAATCATGTCTTACCTTCAAAGAAATATTTGATTTTTTTGAAGATAAAGAAGGATGTATAGGTTTAAATAATTTAAATAATAAAAAGTATAACAAGAATGAAAATAATCTCAATAAAATAATGAGAAGGATTTTTTCTTTAAACAATAACTTACTATTAATTAAGTTTATTAATTCAATATATAATGATGAATTGAGTTCAAATACCAAAATTGAATTTATTAATAGCAAAGAAAATATAAATAATAGTGAAATAATAATTTTGAATGATTCTAATTACAATCTTAGAATTCTTGCAGAAGATGAATATAAGAACTTTGAATATAGAATACAATTTCAAACCAAAGATGATAATAATTTAGCACTAGTTATAAGTAAAATAGATTTAGCTACTGGAAATAATATAATAAATTTTAACAAAAAGAAAAAGGAACATGAGGAATATAGTATAGACAATAATCTAAAAGAAAAGTATGATAAATGTCTAATAATGTTAAATTCAACTATTGAGGTTCCTGATATATATGAATATAAATGTGATCAGGAAGGCGAAAATATTGACTATAAAATTAATATAATAAAAAGTTGGAAATATGATTTTAAACAATTATTTCAAAAAAATATGTATTTGTTATTTCCAATCAAAGCGTTAGATCTTAAACAAAGACTACTAAGTATGAGTGATGAATTTATTTCAACAGACTTAATAAAAGATGAGCTAATTAGATTTTTTAGGGATATGAATAATTATCTAAAGAAAGCTGAAGATATAAATTTAATTACAGATAAGGATATTAATGAATTAAATTTAATAACAATTGATTTACTAAACTATTATATTACAGAAAAAAATAATATTTTTGTTGATGCCAAGATAGATATCGAGGCTACTTTAAGGGAAATAGTGGTTTAACTAATTAAAGAATAAGATAAATAGAGAATTATTTGGTGGCAATTATATTATTAATGGCTAACTATGCGGATAAATTTTGAAGATTACCCTTATATTAATAAGAATAAAAAAGAATACGAAGGTTAAAATACTATTGTCGGTAGGTGAAATTAATTTAAATTTTATCTACTGACTCCTACCAAATTAACCGAGGAGGGGATCGTTATGTCAAGTAATAATAGGACATTAGTTCCAGAAGCAAGACACGGCTTAGAGAAATTTAAGAACGAAGTAGCTCAAGAACTAGGAGTTCCATTTAAAGAATATAATGGAGACTTAAGTTCTAGACAATGTGGTTCAGTAGGCGGAGAAATGGTAAAAAGAATGGTAGAGGAATATGAAAGCAGAATCTAAGAAGAGTATACTAATTCTTTAAATTAGACTTCTGATATATGTAAGTATCATATATCATATTCCAAAAGTGGGAGATGCGTTACACAGATGTGTAATGTATCTCTTCTTTTTATGAAAAAGCTATTATTTGAAAGTATAACAAGGTATAACCTTGGACTCTTTTTAATTTTCATGATAGAATTAGAACAAAGGTTCGTTTATAAAATAATTATAGGTGATTATATGAAAAAAATTAAAATATTGCATACTGCTGATATACATTTTGATACTCCTTTTAGTGGACTAACACCTAAGGAAGCTTTACAGAGCAAGGAAGAATTAAAGCAGGTTTTTGAAACGATAATAAAAATATGCATAGAAAAAGAGGTAGATATTCTTCTAATTGCGGGAGATATATTTGATAACTTATCTGTAAATAA
The DNA here is from genome assembly GCF_002760435.1 of Clostridium sp. LS. Taxonomy (GTDB): domain Bacteria; phylum Bacillota; class Clostridia; order Clostridiales; family Clostridiaceae; genus Clostridium. The sequence goes on along the minus strand of NZ_AUUU01000044.1, from coordinate 25,522 downwards.
AACTACCCTCTATTTTATAAAAAATTGCTTTGAAAGAATACAAAAGATAAGAGTGTTTATAAGTCCAGGAAATCATGATCCGTTTAATGAGAAGTCTTTCTATAGCATTGTAGAATGGCCTGAAAATGTTCATATATTTAAAGGTCAGATGGAAAATGTGGTTTTAGGAGAACTAAATACGGTAGTTTGGGGAGCTGGATTTAATACTCCTCATGTAAATAAATCTTTATTAAAAGAAGTAAAAAGAGTAGATGGATATAATAATATTATGGTTATACATGGTGAAATTACGTCTTCAAGAGATGGAAATGACTATAATCCAATTACGGAGGATGAAATAGCTAAAAGCAATATGGATTATGTGGCACTTGGACATAGGCATAAATTCTCAGAGGTTAAAAAAGCAGATAATACATATTATAGTTATAGTGGATGTCCTCAAGGGAGGGGATTTGATGAACTTGAGGATAAAGGAATAGTTTTTTTAGAGCTTAAAGATGGATTTGTTGAAAGTGAATTTATTAGAACATCAATTAAGAACTATTATGAAAGAGAAATAGATATTAAAGGATGTTTTGGACATAATGAAATAAAAAATAAGATAGTCAATGAAATTCCAAACTCCCATAGGAAAAATAATTATTATAAGATAATTTTGAAAGGACAAGTGTCCGAGGAATTTACAATAAGCGAGGAAATTTTAGAGGAACTACTTAAAAATGAATTTTATTTTGTGAAAATTATTGATAGAAGTGAGATTGAGTTAGATATAAATGAATTAATTAAGGGATATTCCTTAAAAAGCATATTTGCTAAAAAGATATATAAAAAGTTACAGGAGGCACAAACAGAAGAGGAAAGAGAAATTATAAATTTAGCGCTAAAGATGGGGCTTCAAAGCATTTCTGGTGATGAGGTAAAGGTTTATGATAATTAAGAAAATATATATAAAATATTTTGCGGGGGTAAAAGAAAAAAATCTAAATTTCACAAAAGGTTTTAATTTAATATACGGAAAAAATGAACGGGGAAAAAGTTCAATAGAGAATTTTATTAAAGTATGGCTGTATGGAATAGATGGTTCCAGAAGTAAATTTAGTGATAGAAAAAGATATTTGCCATTAACTGGTGAAAAGATTTCGGGCGAGTTAATTATCGAATATATGGGTAGAGGATATATCATAAAACGGACCTTTGGTACAGTAAAAAAAGAAGATACATGCGAAATACTAGACGAAATAACAGGCGATGTCATAGAGTTTGATTATAAAAATGAACCGGGAAAATATTTCTTTGATATTAATTTAGCAACTTTTGTTAAAACCTTATTTATAAGTCAGCTAGGAGTTATGGTTTCCAAAGATAAAGAAGAAGAGATAATGGAGAAGATAACTAATATCTATAATACTGGAGATGAGAATACTTCAATAAAGAAGATTATTGAAAAATTAGAAAAGCAAAAAAGGCAGTTAATTGGTGTTAGAAAAGGCGGGACTCTTGATTTATTAAAAGAAAAAGCTAATTTCCTTAATGGAGAACTGAGGGAAGCGTATAAATTAGGAGAAGAAAGTGTTGATAATGAGGAAAATTTAATAAAAAAGAAAGAACTTAAAATTTATATAAAAGAGCAGATACAGAAATTAGATTTATATAAGAAATATATTAAAAAGATAAAGCTCCAAAAAGACTATAAAGAAATAAGTAATTACTTTATTAAAGGGGAGGAACTTAGGCGAAAACAGAATGCTATTAGCGAAGAACTTAAAAAAGGTAATGATTATATAACTATAGATTTTTTAGAAGAAATTGATGAAAAATGTGCTAGATATTTTAGCTTGTTAGATGTTAAAAAAGAAAAATTGGAAAAGTTTAATCAATTACAAGAAGAAATTAAAGAAAAAGAAGATAGTTTAAAATCCTATAATATATTTAGCTCTATGGGAAGTAATATCAAGGAAAAGATATACACCTTAAAAAATGAGATAAAGAATCTTGAAGAAAAGCTTAATGATATTATTAATATCCAAAATTCAATATCTAGATTTAAAATGGATGTAAATAAGAAAGCTAATGAAATTGCAGATTCGGAATTTATAAAAGTTTATAGAGATGAAATTGAGGAAACTTTCAATTCTTATAAAGAAGGATTAAAGGAACTAAAATTTAAAATAGAAAATGAAGGTTATAGTAATTCGGAAATGAATTTAAAAAAATCTTATAGAAATATAAAGTTCATATATGCAATCGGTTCTTTTAGTGTTCTACTTTTTGTTTATACTGTAGTAAAACAAGTAATACCTCTAATGGTAGCATTCATACCTATATTAATTTTATTAATCAGATTGTATTTGAAATATTCTTTAGAAATAAAGAAAAGTGAATTTACGAGAAAGAATATTGAAGCTATTGAGAAATTAAAGGGAAGGATTAATGAATATGAAGAAAAATTAAATTTTTATATGAGCAAAACTAATTCTATATCCTATGAAGATTTTATAAATAAATTAACTCAATATGACAAATATAAAACCTATAAAGATAATGTAAACCTGCTTATCCAAAATAAAGAAGAAGAAATTAGTAAATATGATATAACACAAATTAAATTAAATTATAACAAAAATAAAGGGGTAATAGCCTCTTTATTTAGTGTGCTATCATGCGATTCGCTAGACGCAGTGTTAGAGAAATATGAGACTTATGAAAAATTACTAGTAAATATACAAAGAATTGAGTATGATATGGATGTAATTAATAAGGAGATTAAAAATATTGATGAGCAACTAGTTGATAAAGTGTTAGAAATACGAAAAAAAACTTCTGCATTAGGATTGGAAAATGTAGAAATAGCAGATTTGCATATTAGCCTGAAAGATTACAAAGAAAAAATAAATAAGATGAAAGAAATTAAAAATGCTTTAGCAAATGTAGAAGAAACTTATAAGGTTTTACTTAAAGATAGAAATATAGATGAAATAAAAGAAGAAATGAAGCAAATAATAAATCAAGATATAAACTACTCTTATGAATCAGAGGAAGAAATAGACGCTGAGATTAGGGCTAGATCAAATGAACTTCTAAAAGTTGAAAAAGAAATAAAGGATTTAGAGCATATTATTGAGAAAAGATATTTGGGAAAGAGAGAAATTCCTGAGATAGAGGAAGAAATATTAATTAATAATGAAAAAATTAATAAATTAGAAAAGGAATTTAAAGCCTTAGAATTAGTAAGTAGTATGTTTCATGAATCATTCGATGAAATTAGAAAAAACGTTGGTCCAGATTTAAATAATAAAGTTATAGAAAAATTTAATTTCTTAACAGATGGAGAGCATGAGGAGGCCAAAATATCAGAAGAGTATAAGTTAAAAGTAAGAAATAAAGGATTACTATTTGAAGGGGATATATTAAGTAACGGAGCTAAAGATCAGTTATATTTAGCCTTAAGACTTTCTTTTATAAATATGCTATTCAAAAATAAAGATGTTCCATTATTTTTAGATGATGCATTTGTTCAATACGATGATGAAAGAAGAGAGAGAGCATTAAAATTACTAATAAATGAAGAATTTAGTCAAATAATTTTCTTTACTTGTCAAGAAATAGAAAAGAATATTTTAAACAATAATAATTATGAATATAATTTAATTATGTTAAATTAATAGTGGTATTATTTGTTTAGCTTTTCTTGACATATTCAAACTTTATAAGTAATATTATAAAAGAGTTGCAAATGCAAATCAAATGCAAACGGAGGCATGGTATGAAAAAGAAAATTATTTCAGGATTATTAGCAACATTGATGGGATTTATGCTAATAGGCTGCAGTGCTAATACAAAAGTTACAAATCAGAACAACAATGATAAATTAAATATTACAGTTTCCATATACCCTTTAAAAGAATTTACTGAAAAAATAGCTGGTGATAAAGCAGTTGTCACCTGTTTAGTTCCAGATAATATGGAGCCACACGATTATGAACCTAAGACTAAAGATTTTCAAACTTTAACTAAAAGTAATATATTTATTTATAATGGATTAGGAATGGAGTCATGGGTGGATAAAATCAATGAAAGTATTAAAGATAAAAATGTAGTTATTGTTGATTCAAGTTCTGGCGTTGAAGTTAGAAAAGAAGGAAATGCTATTGATCCACACATTTGGCTAAGTTTAAAAAATGCAGAAATACAATCCGAAAATATAAAAGATGCTCTTATTAAATTAGATGAAAAAAATAAAGAGTATTATGAAGCTAATTATAATAACTTTAAAGGCGAATTAGAGAATTTATATAATGAGTATAAACCTAAGTTTGATACATTAAGCAAAAAAAATTTTATTACGGGTCATGCAGCATTCGGATATTTATGTAGGGATTTTGGGTTAACACAAAAGTCAGTGGAAAATTTATTTGCAGAAGGTGAACCAACTCCAAAGCAATTAGAAGAGCTAGTTAACTTTTGCAAAGAAAATAATATAAAGACGGTTTTTTCTGAATCATTAGCAAGCCCTAAAATTTCACAAACTTTAGCAAAGGAAGTAGGGGCAGAAGTTGTACCGATACTAACATTGGAATCTAAAGAGGATGATAAAGATTATATACAAGCAATGAAATATAACCTAGATGAAATATATAGATGTTTATCAAAGGAATAAATTTGAAAATTTTAACGCAAAAAATGTCACAAAATAATTTTGTGGCATTTTTTGCGTTCTTATATTAAAGTTGATAAATTTTGATGACAATACGGCTTTAATTGTTATAAGTTTGTTAATATATTATTCAAAATATTATCTTAATATATTATTTTGTTAATTTATGACTAATACTGTTAATTAAGCCTGAAGAACATATCAATGTATATTTTGCATTGATATAATTATGTATAAATAAATGTTAAAGGTTAATGAGATTAAAGATTTTATAATATAGTCATTTAAAAAAGAGTAAGTCTTAAAAAATTTGGGTTTCTTTTGGGAGTATTACTAATAGGGAGTGGAATATGGAAAATAGGGATTCTATGTTAGAGTTATTTATCTTTGAAACATTTGAAATGATAGAAAAGCTTCAGCAAATTATAATTGATAGTGAAAAGGCGCAAAAATTTGAGTCAGATGCTATTAATGAAATATTTAGAGTAATGCATACTATTAAAGGTTCATCTGGGATGATGAAATTTGATAACATATCTAATATTTCTCATACCATAGAAGATTTGTTTTATTTTATTAGGGAATCGAAACCTGAAAAACTTAATTACTCAATCTTAACAGATTTAGTTCTTGAAGGCAGCGATCTTATAAGAAGTGAAACAGAAAAAATAAACGACAATGAAGAAGCAGATGGGAATTTTTCTTTATTTATAAAGAAAGTAAATGAATTCTTGAATATTCTAAAAAACTCTAATGAAATAGCAGGAAATTTAGAAACTGATAAGGTTACAGAAATTTTAGAGAATAATATAGTTGAAGCTATAAATAAAGATATAGATGAAGAAAATGCTATGGAAGAACTCAAATATTTTGGGGATGATGCTGATAATATAAACATTAATTTATTTCGTGCTACATTATTTTTTGAAGAAGATTGTGGTATGGAGAATATAAGATGCTTTGGTGTTATTCACAAACTTAAAGAAATAGCAGAGATTTCGTATTTTTATCCTGAAGATATTGATGAAAACAATGATACGTGTGAAATTATAAAGAATAAAGGTTTCAAAATATTTTTCAAAACTGGTTGTGGAATAGAAGAGACTAGAGAATTTATAATGGAAACAATATTTTTAAGTAAAGTTAATATTAAGCAGTTTGATAATGAAGAGAAGTTCAGCAAAAAAATTAAAAAGGTTGATGAAAAATCAGAAGAACTTACTACAATTGATAAAGAAAACAGTATAAAAGAAAAAACTAAGAAGAGTCAAAAACAAAGCTTGATTAGTGTTGATGTTAATAAATTAGATAAGCTTATGGACTTAGTTGGAGAATTAGTTATATCAGAAGCAATGGTGACTAAGAATCCTGAGATTAAGGGATTAAAGTTAGATAGCTTCAAAAAAGCGGCAAGGCAACATAGAAAAAGACTTCTAGACCTTCAAGATGCCGTTATGTCCATAAGAATGGTATCTATTGCTCCGACTTTAAATAAGATGAATAGAATAATTAGAGATATGTGTAAAAAGTTAAATAAAGAAGCAGAACTTGAGATAATTGGAGAAGATACAGAGGTAGACAAGAACATTATAGAACATATAGGCGATCCATTAATGCATATAGTAAGAAATTCAATGGATCATGGTATTGAGAATCCAGAAGAAAGGATTAGTAATGGTAAGTCTTCAAAAGGAAAAATAACAATTGAAGCTAAAAGTACTGGTGGAGAAGTTTGGATTACTATAAAAGACGATGGTAAAGGTCTTAATAAAGATAAAATATTAAAAAAAGCAATGGAACATGGGTTGGTAAAATCAAATGTAAATGAGTTAACAGATAAAGAAATCTATTCGATGATATTTTTGCCAGGATTTTCAACAAACGAGAATGTTACTGAGTTTTCAGGACGTGGAGTTGGAATGGATGTAGTTATAAAGGAAATTGAAAAAGTCAGAGGTGTTGTGATTGTTGATAGCATACCCGGAAAAGAAACAACAACTTCAATAAAAATTCCTTTAACCCTTGCAATTGTTGATGGCATGACTATAAAAGTTGGAAAATCAGCTTTTACAATTCCTGTTAAGTCCATAAGACAATCTTTAATAATAAAAAAAGAAGACGTGATTAAAGATATTGATAATAAAGAAATGATACTTATAAGAGGAGAATGTTATTCGATATTAAGACTTCATGAACTTTATAATATTAAGACTAATGTAGTAAATATTGAAGATGGTATTGTTATTATGGTTGAAGATCAAGGTAAAAATAAATGTATTTTTGCAGATAAACTTATTGGAGAGCAGCAAGTAGTAATTAAGGAACTTCCAGATTACATTAAAAACGTAAAATGGGTAAGTGGATGTTCATTGCTGGGAGATGCAACTATAAGTTTAATTCTTGATACATCACAGATTGTTAATTTATGAAATTAAATCGTAATAAATTGTGAAACTAATATGAAAAGTTTTGAAGTTTGGAATTGAATAAAACTAATGAAATAGGGGTATGAAAATGTTGGGAATAAATAATTTAAAAATAAAGAGTAAGATTAGTCTAACTTTTGTATTTATGATTGCAATTGAAGGTATTCTATTTGCTATAGCTTATAAAGACATGGAAGATATAACACTTATAAAAGAATCACAAAGTAGTATAGTAATAGTTTTTGTATTATTAATAATTATTACAATAGTATTAGGCTTATTATTAATAAATTCAATTTGCAGACCTATAAAAAAACTTAATAATTTTGCTAAGAGCATTGAAAATGGAATTTTTAATAAAAATATAGAAATAAAAGCTAATGATGAAATTGGTGAATTAGCTAACTCGTTAAAAACAATATTAGAGGGTATAAATAATTTGGTTGAGGACTCTAATTTGATTAAAAGTTCTATTGAAGAAGGAAACTTTAATATAAACTTAGATAAGTCAAGATATAAGGGTAAATGGAAAGATATATGCGAAAATAATTTAATAACTACAAACCTATTTATTGAGAATATAAAAATGACATCAGATTATATAGGTAACATAAGCAAAGGGGAAATCAATACTAGATATAGTAAAGAGGAAGTAGGTGAATTTAATATTGTTAAAAATAATATTAATCAGCTTATTGATAATTTAAATGTTTTTTCTCAAGATATACATTGGCTTAGGCAAACTTTTAAAGAGGGGAATACAAGAGACAAGATAGATGATTCAAAGTTCCAAGGTATTTATAAGGAAATGGCTGAATGTATAAATGATACAATATGGATATCTATAGAGGTATTTATAAAATTGTTTGGAGTAATTCAAGCATACTCAAAAGGAGATTTTTCAGTCAAATTTGAGAAATTTCCAGGTAGATACGGATTAGTAAATGAACATATGGAAGATTTGAGAGGCAATCTACTAAATATATCTGTAGAACAAATTAATATAGCTAATGAAATTAAGCAAGGAAATTTATCTAAAAGAGTAGATGCATCTAAGTTTAGCGGTTCGTGGGCTGAAATGATTGAGGGAATTAATAAATTAATAGAGGCATTTGTTAACCCTATAAATGTAACAGCAGATTATGTAAATAGAATAAGTAAAGGGGATATACCAGAAAAGATAACAGATACATATCATGGAGATTTTAATAAAATAAAGAACAACTTAAATAACTGCATAGATAATATTAAGTCATTAGTCATGGATGCTAATATGTTATCAAAGGCAGCTGCAGAAGGAAAATTAGATGTAAGGGCAGACGAAACAAAACATAGTGGAGATTTTAAAAAGATAGTACAAGGTATAAATGAATTGATTGAAGCTCTGGTAAGACCAATTCAAGAAGTAACTAGTGTTATGGGTGAAATGAATAAAGGGATATTGGGTATTTCGGTAAAGGGGGATTACAAAGGAGAATTTAAGATATTAACAGAATCCATTAATAATTTCAGAGAACATTTAAAAAAATTTGTTGAAGAAATTTCTAAAATTATAGGAGAAATCTCTGAGGGGAATCTTGCAATTGAACGTGTTAGAGAATTTCAAGGTGATTTTAAAATGATTTCTACTTCTTTGAATACAATAATAGATTCATTAAATGCAGTGATTAGTGAAATAAATACTGCATCAGATCAAGTGTATGCAGGAGCAAGTCAGGTTTCAGACAGTAGCCAAGCAGTATCTCAAGGAGCCACAGAGCAAGCAAGTACAGTAGAAGAATTAACATCTTCTATAACAGAAGTGGCAGCACAAACAAAAGAAAATGCTATAAATGCAAATCAAGCTAAGGATCTTGCTCTGTATGTAAAGAAAAATGCAGAGGAAGGCAATAAGCATATGAGTGAGATGCTTAAATCTATGAGTGAAATAAATGAATCTTCTGCAAATATTTCAAAAATAATAAAGGTTATAGATGAAATCGCATTCCAGACTAATATCCTTGCACTTAATGCAGCAGTGGAAGCAGCAAGAGCAGGACAACATGGTAAAGGCTTTGCAGTAGTAGCTGAAGAAGTAAGAAATTTAGCAGAGAGAAGTGCAAATGCAGCTAAAGAAACTACAGATATGATTGAAAGCTCTATAAGGAAATCTGAAAAAGGTACTGAAATTGCAAATAATACAGCAAAAGCTTTATATGAAATAGTTGATGGGGTTTCAAAAGCATCAGTTATAGTAGCAGAAATTGCAGCAGCTTCAGATGAACAGGCGATTGGTATTGCACAAATAAACCTAGGAATTGAGCAAGTATCACAAGTTATTCAGTCAAATTCAGCAACTGCAGAAGAAAGTGCAGCAGCTAGTGAACAGCTTTCAAGCCAATCAGAAATGCTTAAAGAAATGATTTCTAGTTTTAAACTCAGAAATAGTAGTGATAACTGCGGTGGTCTATTAAATAATAGAATCAAGAACTATAAAAATAATTGAAGAAGGTGAATAAAATGTCAGAACTACTAGAGAATTTGATTGAAAATGAAGAAGATACTCAAAAAGATAAATATCTTATTTTTTCAATTAGTAAAGAATACTATGGTATTGATATTAAATATGTAATAGAAATTATAGGTATTGAGCCAATAACTGAGGTGCCGGAATTACCTAACTTTATTAAAGGTGTAATAAATCTTAGAGGTAAGATAATACCCGTAATGGACGTTAGGCTAAAATTTAAAAAGGAAGAAAAAGAATATGATGATAGGACATGTATTATAGTAGTTGAAATAGGCAATATATGTATTGGCTTAATAATAGATAGAGTCGTAGAGGTAGCTACTATTGATGAAAATAATATTTCACCACCACCGAAGACTAGTAGCAATAAAGATTCTTTTAATAAATACATGAAGGGAATTGGAAAAACTCAAAATGCTATAAGACTCCTTATAGATTGTCAAAAGCTTTTAGAACAAGAGGAAATAGAAGAATTGACAAATAAAGAATAAGATAATTACAATTTCTAAAAAAATGGGAGGTTAATAAATGAATTGGTTTTTAAATTTGAAAATTGGTAAAAAATTAATCTTAAGCTTTGTATTAATATCATTAATTACAGGAATAATGGGTATTTATGCAATTATGAATTTAAAATCTTTAGACAATGAAGAAACAGTATTATATGAACATATGACAGTGCCTATTTCACAAATATCAGAAATATCAACGGAATTTCAAAGAACAAGAGTACTTGCAAGAGAGATAGTAACGGCACAATCAGCTGCTGATATTGAGACAGATATTAAGGAAGTTCAAGAGAAAAGAGCAAATGTTGATAAGCTAGCAGAAGAATTTAACAAGACAATTCTTTCAGAAAATATGAGACAGCAGTTTGAAACTTTTAAAGTAGCAAGAAGTAACTATAGAGAAAAATATGATAGAATGGTTAGCCTTGTAAAAGAAAATAAAGGTGAAGAAGCTTTGGCTATGATTAGAGATGACGGTGAATTAGGTAAAGCATCAAAGGCGGAAGAAGATGCTATAGAAAAAATGGTACAAACAAAGGTTAGTGATGCAAAAGAAAGAGCGGATTTAAATACTAAAAATGCTGACATTACAATGATAACAGTGGTTGTAGTAATTATTTTCGTTATGAGCATATCAATACTAATTGGAATATATATTTCACGTTTAATAACTAAGCCTATAAAAAGAGTATTATATATAATTGAAGAAATGTGCGAAGGTCATTTTGCTGAAAAAACAAATATACATACAGATGATGAAATAGGACAAATGTCTAAAGCATTGGATTTTTTTGCAGATGAATTAAAATCTAAAATAATTGAAGTTATGAATAATATATCTAAGGGCGATGTGAGTATGGATATATCTTTAAAAGATGAAAGAGATGAACTAGCTCCAGCCTTAAAGAAGATGGTAGAAAACATAAGATCATTAGTAATGGATGTAAATATGTTATCAATGGCGGCTATAGAAGGAAATTTTGATGCAAGAGCAGATTTATCAAAACATGAAGGTGAGTTTAAAAGAGTTATAGAAGGAGTAAATGGTACTTTAGATACCATTGTAGATAAGGTTGTTTGGTATGAAGCTATTATAGATGCTATACCATTTCCAATACATGTTACAGATAACAATATGAATTGGACATATATGAATAAGTCCTTTGAAAATTTATTGACTAACCAAGGTGTTATCAAAGATCGTAAATCAGGGTATGGATTAGCATGTAGTCATGCAGGAGCAAATATATGTAATACTGAGAAATGCGGTATAAAACAACTTCAAAAAGGCAAGGCAGAAAGTTTCTTTGAATGGTGTGGTATGAGTAATAAACAAGATACATCATATTTAAAGAATAAAAATGGTGAAAATGTCGGGTATGTTGAAGTTGTAACTGATTTAACTCCAATTATCAGAGTAAGTGATTATACAAAGATTGAAGTTAAGAGACTTGAAGAAAATTTAAAGTTATTATCTAATGGAAATACTAATTTTGATCTTAAGATTCAAGAGGCAGATAAATATACTGAAGAGGTTAGTGAACAATTCAAGGGAATATATGATAGTTTAGAGGATGTAAAAAATGCAGTAGATAACCTTATAGCAGATGCTGGCATGCTATCAAAAGCAGCAATAGAAGGAAAACTAAATACAAGAGCGGATTCAGAAAAACATAGTGGGGACTTTAAAAGAATAGTAGAAGGAGTAAATGCAACTCTAGATTCGGTAATAACACCACTAAATGTTGCAGCAGAATATGTAGATAGAATAAGTAAAGGAGATATACCAGAAAAAATAACAGATACTTATTATGGCGATTTTAATGAAATAAAAAATAACTTAAATAATTGTATTGATAATATAAATGCATTGATAACAGATGCGAATGTGTTATCTAATGCAGCCATGGAAGGAAATTTGGATACGAGAGCAGATGAAGCAAAACACAGTGGGGATTTCAAGAAAATAGTAGTCGGAATAAACGAATTAATTGAAGCTATGGTAGCCCCAATAAAGGATGTAATTGAAGGTATGACTAAACTTGAAGAAGGAAACCTGCAAGTTTCGATTAGTGAGAATTATAAAGGAGAATTTGGTGTATTAGCATCATCCGTTAATTCTACAATAAATTCTTTAAATAATGTTATTAGTGAGATAAATAATGCTTCAGAGCAAGTTCTTTCAGGCTCACGCCAAGTTTCAGATGCTAGCCAAGGATTATCACAAGGTGCTACACAACAAGCAAGTGCTATTGAGGAATTAAATGCTTCTATAGCTGATGTTGCAAATCAAACAAAAGAAAATGCTGATAATGCAAATCAAGCTAAGGAACTTGCTCTCAAGGTAAAGGAAAATGCAGAAGAAGGAAATAAACATATGGAAGAGATGCTTAAATCTATGAGCAATATAAATGAATCTTCTGCTAATATCTCAAAAATAATAAAAGTCATAGATGAAATAGCATTCCAAACAAATATACTTGCACTTAATGCAGCAGTAGAAGCAGCAAGAGCAGGTCAACATGGTAAAGGATTTGCGGTGGTTGCTGAGGAAGTAAGAAACTTGGCAGAAAGAAGTGCAAATGCAGCTCAAGAAACTACGGATCTTATAGAAGGTTCTATAAAGAAAATTGAAAAAGGAACTGAGATAACAAATAAAACAGCCAAAGCGTTAGATGAAATGGTAGAAAGTGTATCTAAAGCAGCTGAACTTGTGGCGGAAATTGCTGCATTGTCAAATGAACAGGCTTCTAGTATTTCTCAAATAAATTTAGGAATCGATCAAGTATCACAAGTAGTTCAGGAAAACTCATCAACTGCTGAACAAAGTGCAGCGGCAAGTGAAGAACTTTCAAGTCAGGCAGAATTACTTAAGGAAATGGTTTCTAATTTTAAGCTTAAAAGTAATACTATGATAAATGGTCCGCTAAATAGTAAATATACGGACAAACTAAATTATAACGAAGGGGCTAGCATTCCTATTAAAGAAATAACAAAAACAATTAATAGGAAACTCGTTTTAAGCGATAGAGAGTTTGGAAAATACTAATTCAAAATTAATAGTTGTTAATTATATGCTGTAATTGGTAGGTGTGTTTATGATTAATATTAGTGAAAAGGAATTTGCAGAACTTACAAAGTTCTTAAAAAATAATTATGGTATAAATTTGACACATAAAAAAAATCTCGTTGAGAGTAGATTGAATAATGTTCTTATTGAAAAAGGCTTTACCAGTTTTAGACAGTATCTTGATTATGTCTTCTCAGATATCACACAAAGTGAACTAACAACATTAATTAATAAGCTCACTACAAATCATACTTTTTTTATGAGAGAGAATGAACATTTTCAATTCTTTAAAAATAAAGTATTACCGTATTTATCAACTACTGTTAGAGATAAAGATTTAAGAATTTGGAGTGCGGGGTGTTCGTCAGGAGAGGAAGCTTATACCCTAGCAATGATAATGCAGGATTATTTTTCAGAGGAAAGCAGTTCATGGGACAAGAAGATTTTGGCGAGTGATATATCTATTGATGTCCTTAATATGGCGGAGGAAGGTATGTATGATATAAATCGCTTAGAGAAAGTTTCGCAAAGTTGGAAATTAAATTACTTTAATAATGTAGATAATAAAAAATACAAAATAAATTCAAAATTAAAAAAGGAAGTAATTTTTAGATTATTTAATCTAATGGATGATTTTCCTTTTAGAAAAAAGTTTCATGTTATCTTTTGCAGAAATGTTATGATATATTTTGATAAAGAAACAAAAGAGAAACTTATAAAAAAATTTTATGATGCAACTGAGGCTGGAGGATATCTTTTTATTGGACTTTCAGAGACTCTGAATAAAACTGAGATTCCATATGAATATGTAATGCCTTCAGTTTACAAAAAAGTATAAATTATTAGAAATAGTAGGACTATCTTTCAATATGATTTGGAAGATAGTCTTTTTCAATGATGAAAAGTTTTAGATCCATGAAAAATCAAAAAAATGTAGTGTAAGTAATTGACACTTTTTTCTAATAACGTAAAATAGAAATAGTAGTGATTATTAAAACTATTATATATAATGAAAATTATAACTTTCATTATTAAGTTATAATAAGGAGAAATTATGAGTTTAGCAGAAGAATTTTATAAAAATAATATAGAAATAAATAAAAGTAAAAGTAAATCATTAAGTACAAAAGTTGAAATTGTAGGCTGGGCTAGATTGGCAGTAGCACTTTCTCTTATATTAGTTGACTATTTTTTATATAAGCAAAATAAAATAAGTTTTATGATAGTAGCAACAATCTTTCTTATATGCTTTTTTCTATATTTGGTTTTTTATCATAACAGAATATTTGAACAAAGAAAAAGAATTGATTTACTATTAAATATAAACCAAAATGGATTAAAGAGAATTAATAATGAGTTTAGTTCTTTTGACGATAATGGTTCAGAATATTTAGATGGCAAACATCCATTCATAAATGATTTGGATGTTTTCGGAAATAATTCGGTTTTTCAATATATTAATACTACAGTAACAAAAGGGGGAAGAGAATTATTAGTAAAATTATTGAAGAATGAAGAAGTATTAAGAAAAAATCAAATAAATGAAAGACAGGAAGCAGTTAAGGAATTAGGAGAAAAATCTGTATGGAGACAAAAAATAATTGTTGAAGGGAATCTAAAAAAATCAAAAGATATAGATTTAGACAGCTTAATTAAATGGAGTAAGAATAAAGAATCTTCAAGTCCATTGAGGGTAGCTATTGCTTGTACATTTATATTATCAACCATATGCACTATATATGTATGTTTTAAAAGAATAGTACCAGAATCATTTTTTCTTTTAGATTTATTAGTAAATTTCATTGTAATTAAGATATTATCTAAAGGGATGGTAAAGGAACTTGAATTATTTGAATCCATAAAAAATAGCGTATACGGATATAGCAAGATATTGCAATTGATAGAGGAGGAAAATTTTAATTCTCTATATTTAAAGAAACTACATGGTAAGCTAAAACAGAAGGAGTTAAGCTGCAAAGAAGAAATTAGGAAATTCTCCAATATATTAGATTGGGCAGGAGATAGTAAATATAATGCTTACTATTTAATATTGAATGTCCTTTTATTCTCAGATGTATTTTTAATAAGAAGCTTGGAAAAGTGGAGAGAAAGAAATGGAAAGAGGCTTGAAGAATGGCTTAAAGTAATGCACGAAATAGATGCACTCTGCAGTATATCAAATTTGTCTTTTGAGAATGAAGGTTGGACTTATCCAATAGTTCTAGATGCAAGCGAAATAGAAGGAGTTAATATAGGGCATCCTCTCCTTGGGAAAAAAGCGGTTAAAAACACATTTTCTTTAAAAGGCGAGAAGAAAGCAGCATTAATTACTGGTTCTAATATGTCTGGTAAAAGCACATTTTTAAGAACTTTAGGGGTAAATTTGATCCTCAGCTACATTGGAGCACCTGTATGTGCAGAGAAATTCTCTTGCGGAATTATGAGTACCTATACTTGTATGAGGACAAAAGATAATTTAGAAGAAAATATTTCTTCGTTTTATGCAGAGATTTTAAGAATAAAAATGTTAATAGAAGCATGTAAAAAAGGAGAAAAGATATTTTTCCTTTTAGATGAAATATTTAAAGGAACAAATTCTAAAGATAGGCATATTGGTGCAAAAGTGCTTATTAAGCAGTTAATTGAGTATGGAGGAGTTGGCCTTGTATCCACTCATGATTTAGAATTATGTGATTTGGAAAAAGAAAATAAAGGCATAATAAATTATAACTTTAGAGAGTTCTATGAAAATGATAAAATTAAATTTGATTATATATTAAGAAGAGGAAAGAGTGAAACACAAAATGCAATTCATTTAATGAAGCTTGCAGGTATAGATTTTTAGAATATATTATAATTATAAAGTAGCGTTAGGAAGGATTAAGTATGGGATATATTATTGTTGATCTAGAGTTTAACAACTTGAAAAATATAACAAATTACTACAAAGATTTTTTTGATAAGTATGGTGAATTTAAAGCAGTAGATTTAGAAAATGAGATTATTGAAATTGGGGCTGTAAAAGTAGATAAGTACATGAAAACTATAAGTGAAATGAGAGAATATATTAAGCCAAGTGTATTTCCTATAATTAATCCTATAGTAACTGAAATTACTAAAATAGATGCAGATACACTTAATGAAAAGGGAATATCTTTTAAAGAAGCGATAGATAAACTTAAGGATCTATTCGAGGAAGGAGATGTTCTTTGCTCATGGGCGAAAGATGATGTTGCAGAGCTAATTATTAATGCACATCATCATAACTATAGTAACTTGAAATGGCTTAATGAGTATTTAGATATACAAGAATATACTTCTAAAATGCTAGCTCATAAAAAGGCATTAGGATTAAAAGCGGCTTTAGATGAACTTAAAATTAAAGTTGATGATTCAAAATTACATGATGCGCTAAATGATGCTAAGTATACTGTGGAAGTGTTTAGAAGGGTATATAATTCTAGAGTAATTAAAAATTATATAGTTAGTGATATATATAATATGCCTGCTATTCATGTATCAAATCTAGAAGATGTGAAAATTGATGAAGAAAGATTAAAGTTAAGCTGTCCTAAGTGTGGAAAAAGAATTGAATTAGAAACTTCAATTGAACTTTTAAATTGGAGATTTGCAGCAGTAGGAACATGTCCTAAATGTAGAAGTAACGTTTTGTGCGAAGTTTTGGTGAAAAAAACCCTTCAAGGGGAGGATGGGTATGATGAAGTTAACAGTATTTTAAAAAATGAAACATACCTAAATTATATCTATAAATTAGAGAATAATGGGAAGAAGCGGTCATATTAATAAATATTCAACAATAAGTAATAATTTCTTTAAGGAATTTTAAGATAAAATATGATAAAATAGATTTGTAAATAAAAATTAAACGAATACATTTAAGGAAAGGATTTTATTTATGAATATAGCCTTTTTTCTTACTCCCAAAAATGAAGTTATATGTGAAAATCAAGAAGCAACAATGAGACAAGTTATGGAGAAGATGGAGCACCATAGGTATACGGCGATTCCAATTATAGATAAGGAAGGAAAATATGTAGGGACATTAACAGAGGGCGATTTGCTATGGAAATTGAAAAATACCCATAATTTAAACTTTAAAAATATTGAATCTGTAAAAGTTAAAGATATACCAAGAAGAATAAATCATAAATCTGTTTCTATAACATCTAATATAGAAAGTTTAATATCGTTGGCTGAAAGTCAGAATTTTGTTCCAGTAACTGATGATAATGGGACTTTTATAGGGATAATAAAAAGAAGTGATATTATAAACTATTGTTTCAATGAGATGGAAAAGAGAAAAAAATTAGAAATACAGCAGTTCTCTCTTTATGATGAGGGTTAATGCATTAAAAAATACCTGCTATAGCTAAGTGTAACTATAGCAGGTATTTCTGACAGTGTCTAAATAAGTATTAATATTTGAGATAAATTATTTACTCAGCGTTTTGATAGGTTTCTACTATAAAATCAAATTCTTCAGGATTAGTTATTTCACCAAATGAATCATCTCTAATTCCAGGATAATAATATAATACAAGTTTATCACTTGAATTATTAAGATTTTCTAATAGAATATACAGATTGTCCAAAGTGCAATCCTCAACTACAGCTAGAGCTTTATACTTCGATGATACTCCAGTGTCATTGTTAGTAAGATCCAAAGTGAAATTTTCAAACTTTCTTACATTAACCTTTTCTTTATCGCAAGAGCAAATCCTAGAACCACTTCTACAGCTAGAGCACTTTTTAAATTTGCATTCAAAAGCGCAATTTAAGCATTCACAGTGGGAACATTTTTCTAGCTGTTTAAAAACTTCCATATTTTTAGTTTTAAAATCTTGAAGCAAAGTAATACTTGGGTTAGATTTAAACATTGAAAATAAAGATTTCTTTTTGCAATCAGCTTCGGCTGAGTCTAAAAGTTTAATATATTCTTGAAGAATTGATGTTTTAGTAAAATACTTTCGAATCTTCAAATCTTTTTCGGGGATAAAAGGGGATATTTCACTTATAGCATAGGCAACATCAGTGTAAATCTTTCCCCAATATCTTCGTTCTTCATTTATGAAATCAATATCTTTACTATTATCCATCTTACCACCTAGTTAGTTTTATATTTTGCTAATTCAAGATCCAAGTCAACTTCATCTAATTTTTCGAACTCACTATCAAAGTTATCTATGTCTCTTAATTCACCTAATCCTTGTGCAAGTGATTCTTTTCTTTGAATTTTCCTTTCAATGCTGTCAATTTGTATTGAATTGCTCTTAGTTTGAACATTTGCAAGAACTTCATTAACTTTTTGAGATGCTTCAGCATTTGCAAATCTTGCAGCAGCTTCATCTCTATAGCTTCTAGTTTTTGTTATTTCTTCTTCTAAAGCACGAAGATTTGCCTTTAATGTATCAGCTTGTGTTTTAGCATTATCATAGCTAGCTTGTAAAGAAGAAATCTTTTTGTCTGTTTCTACTTTTTTAGCTAAAGCTCTTTTAGCTAAATCCTCATTTCCTTTGCTTAGTGCTAATTTTACCTTTTGGTCATAATCTTCAGACTCTTTTTTTGCAGCATCTAACTTCTTTTCAATCTCATGAACATTTCCTAAAATTTGAGCTGAACTTAATTTAGCTTTATTGAATTGTTCATCCATATCACGTAATTTTTGATCCAATAATTCAATAGGGTTCTCCATTTCATCTAAAGTGTTATTTACCTTTGCTTTAAGCATATTTGACATTCTCGAAAAAATTCCCATGTTATTACCTCCAAAATTTTATTATTTTCTTTTATTATTTAAATATTTTTTTATTATTAGGATAGCTAGTATAAATATTCCAGCTAAAACTAAAGCATTAATTAATGAACTTGAAGCTGAACCAAAATAAAACGGTCTGTAAAAATATCCGCCACCTCCACCGAAGTATGGCCAAAATGAACTCCTTCCAGAACCTGAATTATAGGTTTGAGTATTATTACTACTATTATTATCATTTGTGTTTGAAGATGTTGAAGAATCATTATTTTTATTTTTATCAGTTGTAGAATAGGAGCCACTACTAAATCCTTTTGCAGCACCATTGCTTGTGCTTGAAGATGATGTACTTGAATCTGAGCTATTAGTAGAGCTTCCACTTGAGAAACTTCCGGATTTAAATCCTTCCCCGCTCTTGGAACTAGTAGAATCACTACTTGTAGAAGATTTGCTAGATGAACTCGAGCCGCTTGAGCCACTAAAAGATCCTGAACTGAATCCGCTGCTAGAACTAGATTTACTACTGCTGCTAGAGCTCGATTTACTGCTACTACTACTAGATTTTGCAAAAACAATGTTGCTACTTGATTTATTTATACCTACAAATGACAAAGTATCCAAAGGTAAGCTAGAAAATGTAAATATAAATGTTAAAAGTATGGTTAAAATATATCTTTTTTTAATCTTATGAATAGTGAGCCCCCCTTTAAAGATTATGTATTTATTATATAAAAAAGATTTCCTATACACAATATGGAAAAACAACGAAAAAGGACTAAAAAGGATAATTACAATAAGATATAAGTACTATAAGTTCAAATATCTCATCAATAGTAGTTATATCTAACTCTTTAAGGGTTAATTAATACCGTTTTGTTTATGTGTATTTAATCAATGATAAAAGAATATTAATATAAGAATGTATCAAAGAATACCTAGAGTAGATGAACTATACTTGTATAATGTTTTTTCTTGGGCTAATATTGTAAGTAAGGTAAGGCACAATCAAGAAATAATACATCAATATACGTGCCTAAATTATAAATTAAGGAGTGATTTTATAATGTCTAATGAAGAAATCAGCATGAGTGAACTTTTAAATGAGTATGATGTAAAGAGATTAAGTGAAGGAGATATTTTGAAAGGCAAAGTTATAGATGTAAATGATAAAGAAGTTTCAGTTAATATAAACTATGCTTTTGATGGATTGATATCTAAAGATGAATTATCAGTGGATGGAAAAGATCCTAGGGAAGTAGTTAATAAGGACGATGAAATTGATGTATATGTATTATCGCCAAATGATGGTGAAGGGTATGTTGAACTTTCTTTAATTAGAGCTCAAGCATTAAAAGATAAAGATGAGTTGAAGAAGGTTTATGAAGAGCAAAAGGATATTGTAGTAAAAGTTAAAGAGGAAACTAAAGGGGGAGTAATTGCTTATTATGGCAATGTTAGAATATTTATTCCAGGTTCCCTTGCAAGCAGAGAAAGAATAGAACTTAGCACCTTGGTTGGAAAAGAATTTAATGTTAGAATTACAGAATTAGATTTTAGGAATAATAAGATTATAGCGTCTAGAAAAATAATTGAAGAAGAAGAGTATAATAAGAACAAAAAGGCAGTATGGAACGGCTTGGTTGAAGGCGAAAAGAGAAGTGGTGTTGTTAAAAAGCTAGTTAAGTTTGGTGCTTTTGTAGATATTGGAGGGATAGAAGGTTTAATTCATCTTTCAGACTTATCTTGGGAGAGAGTTAATAAGCCGGAAGAAGTAGTTAGTGAAGGCGACAGAGTTGAAGTATTTATAGGCAACATAGATAAGAAAAATGAAAGATTATCTTTAATATTAAAGGATGTAAATAAAGAGCCATGGTCAGTACACAGTGATAATATTAAAGAAGGAGATATTCTAGAAGGAAAAGTTGTGCGTTTAACATCATTTGGCGCATTTGTAGAACTATTTGATGGAATTGAAGGTCTAGTACATATAACTGAGATTACTGATGAACATATAGCAAAAGCTTCAGATGTTGTAGAAGTTAATCAAAAAGTTAAAGTTAAAGTATTAAACTTTAATAGGGAAGAAAGAAAGATATCTTTAAGTATAAAAGAAGCTGTTGATACTAATAAGGAATATCTTGACTATGTTGATAATAATGAAGAAACAGGAACATCGTTAGGAGATCTACTTAAAGGGTTTAAGTTTGAATAAATAAAAGAGGAATGGGGTAAAATTCCATTCCTCTTTTGCTTACTAAATTTTTTCTATCTTTAACATATTAGTTCCACCAGTATGAGTTGTTGGCATTCCAGCAGCAACTATTATGTCATCTCCAGGTTGAGTTATACCTAATTCATGTACTATATTTTTAGCTTCAGTTAATATTTGATCTGTTGTATTAAACATGTCGCATTTCATAGGGCATATACCAAAATTTAAGTTTAATGATCTTCTTACTTGATCGTAAGGTGTTATTGCTATGATTGGAGCTTTAACTCTATATCTAGAAAGAATTCTTGCAGTAGATCCGCTCTTAGTTGCAGCAACTATAGCTTTTGCATGCAGCATATTTGCAGTTCTACAAGCTGAGTAGCTTATTGCAGATGCGTAATCATTAAGAGAAGGTTCTCTTAATCTTGAAGTTAAGTGGTTGTAATCTAAATATTCTTCAGCTTCTTGAGCTATTTTAGACATTGTTTTTGCAGCTTCTATTGGGAAAAGACCAGAAGCACTTTCACCACTTAGCATGATTGCATCAGTTCCATCAAAAATGGCATTACAAATATCACTCGCTTCAGCTCTAGTTGGAAGTGAATTTCTAATCATTGAATCAAGCATTTGAGTTGCAGTTATAACTACTTTGCCTGCTTCATTACATTTTTTAATAATTTGTTTTTGAATTATAGGCACTCTTTGGATTGGGATTTCAACACCCATGTCTCCTCTGGCAACCATTACAGCGTCAGTTACTTCGATAATTGAATCCATATTATCTACGCCTTCTTGGTTTTCTATTTTAGCAATTACTTTTATTTGCTCACCATGATTTTCTTTTAAAACTTTTTTTACATCTAAAATGTCACTAGCTTTTCTTATAAAAGAAGCAGCTATAAAGTCAACGCCCATTTGACATCCAAATTTAATATCTTCAATATCTTTTTCAGTAATAGATGGTAATTTAATTATTACATTAGGTACGTTAACACCTTTATGATTTTTAATCATTCCACCAACAATAACTTTTGTATGTATTGTTTTACCGTCAACACCAGTAACTTTAAACTTTAATAAACCATCATCAACAAGAATTTTTCCACCAACTTTTATATCTTGATAAAGAACATCATATGAAATAGAGCATCTCTTTTCATCACCAAGGATTTCTTCACCACAAATGAAGTCGAAATCATCTCCTTCATTAAGAGTTACGCCGTCATTAATGAAATTATGAGTTCTGATTTTTGGACCCTTTATATCAAGAACAATAGCTGTAGCAGAATTCATCTCTTTACGTATACGTTGGATTAATTCGATTTTCTCTTTGTGTGATTCATGTGTACCATGAGAAAAATTTAATCTTGCAGCGCTCATTCCAATTTCGATAAACTTTCTTAAAGTTTCTTCGTTATCACTTGCTGGACCAATAGTAAAAATCATTTTTGTTTTTTGCATACAAACACCTCACATTAAAATTTTATATATTATACTTATAGTGTGTGAAATAATAAATCATAAAATAATAATAATATAAATAAATATAGAAATATTTTATGATAAACTAAGAAAAAGATATGTATATTGATATTTTATCACATAATTGGAGAAAGGGAGAACAAACTATGAAAATTTTAGAGAATATTACAGAGGAAAGAATTTTCCATCACTTTAAGGAGATAAATAAGATACCTAGAGGTTCTGGAAATGAAAAGCAAATAAGTGATTATTTGATTGGATTTGGAAAACAATTAGGTCTAGAGTGCATTCAAGATGAAGCTTTAAATGTCATTATAAAAAAGCCAGCATCAAAAGGATATGAAAAAGCACCAACAGTTATAATTCAAGGTCATATGGATATGGTTTGTGAAAAAAATAATGATAAAGTTCATGATTTCACAAAGGATCCTATAAGTTTTATAGTCAAGGATGATTATATATATGCTGACAAAACTACTCTTGGGGGAGATGACGGAATTGCAGTTGCTTATGCAATGGCAATATTAGAAGATAATACAATAGAGCATCCACCACTTGAAATATTAATAACAACAGATGAGGAATCTGGGATGAGTGGAGCTAGAGCTGTGAAACGAGAACATTTGAATGGAAAAATTGTTTTAAACCTTGATTCCGAAGAAGAGGGAATGCTTTGGGTTAGCTGTGCTGGTGGAATCAGAACTCAGTCTACATTACCTATTGATTGGATAAATAAAAAAGATAATACAAAGGAATTCATACTAGAGGTCAAAGGCCTTAAGGGAGGTCATTCAGGAGCTGAAATCCATCTTGGAAGAGGAAATGCTAATAAGCTAATGGGAAGATTGTTAAGAGAAATTTCTAAAGGAATTGATTTAAATTTAGTTTCCTTAAATGGAGGTGCAAAAGATAATGCTATCCCTAGAGAAGCTGTAGCAATTATCTCAATTGATCAATCGAAGGAAAAAGAATTAATGGAAATTAAGGCAAGAGTATTGGAAGAATTTAAAAATGAATTTATTAAGAAAGATCCTGGTTTGGAGGTAATCTTATTATCTGATGAAGCAAAAGTAGAAAAGGTGTTTTCAGATGAGACTACAAAAAAAGCAATTAGTTTATCCTATCTATATCCAAATGGAATAAATACAGTTAGTTCTGAAATAGAAGGATTAACAGAAAGCTCAACAAACCTTGGAGTAGTTGTAACTAATGAAAATAATATAGAATATCACAGTGCAGTAAGAAGTTCTATATATTCATTAAAAGCAGAAATAGTTGAAAGAAATAGGTGTTTAACTGAAATTCTAGGAGGAGCATTTATAGTTAACTCAAGTTACCCAGAGTGGCCATATAAAGCAGATTCAAAAATAAGAGATACATGTAAAAAAGTATATTCAAGAATGTATGGAAAAGAGCCAGAAGTTGTAGCTATCCATGCTGGGCTGGAGTGTGGAATTCTTAAGGAAAATTTAGGAGATTTAGATATGATTAGTTTTGGCCCAGATATATTTGACATTCATACACCGAATGAGCATATGAGTATACCATCTGTTCGCAGATGTTTTGAATATCTGCTAGAAATTCTTAAAGAAATAAGAGCTTAATTAATGAGAAGCTATAGGTTAAAAGTGATAAGTTGAAGATGAAGCTTAAAAAGAGTTCATGTATCAAAATGTAAAGTTTGGATACATGAACTTTTCTGATTAAGCGATTTCTAAGGATGTTTTGAAAATCCTATGGCTTTTCTTCCTTAACTTATCATTTATCACTTTTATCTTATCGCTAATTCAACTCTTATCTTCAATTCAAATACAACAAGAATTATATTATCAAATCATTTTTTGTACCAAATTTGAAATATGCCCCATTTAAGAAAATAAGTAATACTGGCGGCAAAATATAAGTTGAAAAGTCAGAAAATTATAAATTTAGAGTAAATAGTCATCTTAATGAGGAATCATGAGAAAACTGAAGATATTTTATTGTAAATAAAGATATAATTGTGTCAAAAGTTTGACCTGTATCCAACTTTTGAATATACTAAAAACATGTTTGAAAATTTCAAGATAATATAAGCAGAAGTGAAAATGTTTTCTAGTATAATATAATTTAGGTCATGAGAGGGAATTGAGATGAGAAATAAAAAGAATATGCTTACAAAATGCATAATTGCAACTTTTATTTTTTTAGGAGTTTGCTTTATTAACACTCAAAATGCTAAAGCCGATACTACACTGACAGCTAATAAAGGAATTACACTAAAAACAAGCGAGCTTAAAACAACTAAGGTAATTAAAGCACCTTCAGATGAAAATGTTTCCTCAAGTAATACTGATAGTGTTTCGAGAGGTACAATTAGTAAAGGAAATGAAGTTGTTAATTACGCATATAAATTTTTAGGAAAACCATATGTTTATGGTGCGAATGGACCCAATGCTTTTGATTGTTCCGGATTGACACAATACGTATACAATAAATTTGGAGTGGGATTGTCGCGTACTACATATTCTCAAGTTAATGAAGGAATTAAAGTAAATAGAAATGATTTAAGACCAGGAGATTTAGTATTCTTCAATACAGAAGGATCAATAAGCCATGTTGGAATTTATATAGGAGGCGGGGAATTTATTCACGCGCCAAGAACAGGAAAGCCAGTAATGGTAAGTTCACTATCCGATGGCTACTATGCTGAAAAGTATGCTACAGCTCGAAGAATATTTAACTGAATAGATGAATAATTTTAATACTTAAAAATTAATTAATAAGTAAATGAAGAGAATACATATATACTCTACTGGTTAGAGAATATATGTATTCTCTTCATTTGTACTTAAGGCACATGAAAATAAATAACAAGTCCAAAGTTGCCATGGAAAATAGGCTGGCA
>NZ_AUUU01000043.1 GCF_002760435.1 Clostridium sp. LS | reverse complement strand
CCGAAAAGGAGCATCGCTCCTGATTAAAATTTAATCATTTTGCGACACTCCCTTTTATATCAGTTATTTCTGTTGATTAAACTATAGCACTAATTATTACACCATTCTGATTTTAGCAGGGCGTATTCGTAGGTGTTAAACCAAATGGGATTACCATTGATGTCAGTTTTAAAATATATATTTTGCAAAAGCATACCTTCACGCCTCATTTTGATGCGCTCAAGTAACTTCCAAGAAGGTTTATTCTCGGTACTGCACATAGCTATAATTCGTCGTGCTCCTAAATGTGCAAAGGCATAATCAATTAACTTTTCTGCACTTTCAGAAGCATAACCATGGCTGTGATAATTTCTGTTAAATACATATCCTAGTTCAAAGGTATCAAAATCACATTTCCCTAAATATAGATTTCCAATTAATTTTCCATTTTGTTTTAAGCATACAGCATAAAAAGATTCGCTTTTCGATCTATTAATTGCTTCCTCCTTAGCTTGGTTCTCTGAATATATATCGTATGGTTCAAATTTAACGACTTCTTTGTCTGATAAGTACTCATGTAAATCTCGCCAGTCATCTACAGTCTATTATTATGATAATTATAGCATTAATTCCAATATAATGTATTAAATTTTTCTAGATTTATGCTTTTTAATATTACAAATTTAAAAATTGGAGCACGAACTTTCTAGAGGGTTTTTGAGAAAATTATAAATTAAAATACAATATAAGTGTATTATATTTTAATTTAGTAAAAAATAAGAAAAGGTACTAGTAAGTAATAACTTGTAGAGTATTCAGTATCTTTTTAAATAATAGATAACTTTATATATGGTATAATAAGCTTAATTAAGTTGGAACATAAGACTTTTATAATATGAAGAGATAATCCTAAATGCATTATTAACTAAATTTCTAGAGGGGGATGATTAATGAAAAGAAAATATAAGAAGGCTTTAGGCTATGTTAATAAGATTTTATTTATGGTTTTAGGATCAATTTTAGTGTCAATTGGCCTTGAAATATTCTTAATACCTAATAATATAATAGACGGTGGTATGACAGGGATATCCATAATGGCTAGTTATTTAACAAAAGTCCAATTAGGAGTATTTACATTTATACTTAATTTGCCTTTTGTAGTTGTTGGTTATAGACAAATAGGGAAGACCTTTGCGTTTTCAACTATATTCTCAGTAATATGTTTATCCATAGGTGTTACTCTGCTTCATCCTGTGCCAGGTATAACTCAAGATACACTTTTAGCAACTATATTTGGCGGTATTATAATGGGTATAGGAGTAGGTTTAATTATACGAAATGGTGGTTCTCTAGATGGAACTGAAATTATAGCCATAATACTTGATAAGAAAAGCGCATTTTCTATTGGAGAAATAGTTATGTTTTTTAATTTGTTTATCTTAGGAAGTTCAGGTTTTATATTTGGCTGGGATAGAGCTATGTATTCACTAATAGCTTACTTTATTGCTTTTAAAACAATAGATATTACTGTTCAAGGCCTTGATGAATCAAAAGCAGTAATTATTGTTTCTGATAAGAGTAAAGATATTTCTGAAGCTATAATAGATAGGCTTGGTAGAGGAATTACCTTTTTAGAAGGGAAGGGTGCATATAGTGGAAACCAAATGGATGTCATATATGTGGTATTAACAAGACTGGAAATTGCAAAATTGAAAAATATAAT
Source organism: Clostridium sp. LS (assembly GCF_002760435.1). Taxonomy (GTDB): domain Bacteria; phylum Bacillota; class Clostridia; order Clostridiales; family Clostridiaceae; genus Clostridium. The sequence goes on along the minus strand of NZ_AUUU01000043.1, from coordinate 63,642 downwards.
TAATGGTTTTGATGAAGATGCATTAGTTACAATTACTAGTGTTGAAGGTGCTGGAAAGAGGTATAAAAAGAAAGCAATACATTAAAAAGTTAATTTTAATATAGTAAATCAGTCATAATATTTTTTGTAATATAGTATATATGAAAAATGTACTGACATAATTTTATTTTGTGAAAAAGCAAGAAAGGGCTGATTTAACACTAATAATATAAAAAGAATGCCTGTACTTGATAATAAGCAAGCATAGGTATTTTTTAATTTTTGAAAATAAAAGAAAGTTCAATTATTTATTTTCTTAAAGGTTTACAATACCTCCATAAAATATGTACAATATAATTGGAAAGAAATTCAAAAAAGTTTGTGCAAAATATTAAACTTTCAAATTTCATTTATAAGGAGAATTATTATGAATCCAAGTTATTTTAGAATTAAATTACCCAAGGATGAAGCAATAAGTAGGTTAACTTCATGGTTAAATTCTGAAAGAAAATTTAAATTAATTGAAACAGATTCAATAAAGGCAATAAATTTAGCTTGCAATGAAAATGGTACCTGGAAAAGTCTTGATTCAGTATTTTTATATGAAAATGAAGGTTGGACTGTATTTGAAGATTTAACTGGAGGATATTCAGGAGTTCCATCTAAGTCTTGGCTTAATTTTGCACAGAAAGAATCTTTTGTCTTTGCAGGATATAATGATGCTATATGCTATGGAGAATTAATTGTTATAGAGGATGGGAAAATCATCAGGGAATTTTTGGAGGACCAAGAGAGAGAGGAATATAACAAAGATGTTGGAGAACTTTCTTTTGAAAAAGAGCTTCCGATTGAAAGTTGGAGAGAAGTCGCTGATTTTGTTGATAATGATGACTTAGCTTTTTTAGAATATGGTTGGTTGTTGATTCAGGAATAAATAATATCCTGCCATAGAATTACAATACACTAGAAAACAAAAGCAAAAGATTTAATTTTGAAAAAATATTGTAGATAGAAAATATGTGGAGGATGGTATCCACATATTTTTTTACATTTTTAGATAATCTAAGGGGGAATTAACTTAATATTTTTATAAGAGATAAGTCCTCATTGTAACATATTTTTAACAATGTTCTCCATTTAGAAGGGGTAATGTTAAGCAAATACAGTACAATACAATAAGATAATATTTAACATAATTTAACATTAAATTCAATGCCATTGTGTTATAATGTAGTAAGGATGGTATATAGAGAATTTGTTAAGAAAAAATGGATTAAAATACAAAATGATGTATAACAAAATACTATTATGTAAACAATTTAGGGTTGAAAACATAGGCGATATTTTGATAAACACATATTGCTTATTTATCCACAAATGCCAATAATGTGGGAAAATTTAGGAGGTTTTATTGTGTATAAAAAGGGTACTTTTGATTTGATTAATAAGGTTCCTTGTATATTGGTGAAAAATGAGAGCGTTATAGAAGTGGGTAGACTGTTTGTAGAAATGACACAATACGATGCTGATGAATTAATTAATAAAAATCTAAAAGATGTGCTTACTACATTAAGAGTGGGTCCAAGCTTTGATATTAAAAATATTAATGAAAAAGCTGAATATTTTTTATTTACTAAACTATTTGAATATAGATCAATTAATATTGAAATAGTTAATCAAGGAAATGAGAAAATATTTATTATGAGAGAGAGGCCAAACTCCAGATTTGAGGTTAGGCATTCTTATTTGTCTCAATTATGTAAAGCAGATGCTGTTGGAATTGCAGTCTATAGTGTACCTGATATGGTACTAATTAAAGCAAATAAAAAATACTTAGACTTTCTCCAGCCTCCATTTAACAATAGAAACTTTAGTATAGGAATGAAAGTGGAAAAAATTATTCCTAATCACTATGATAACTCGGTATATAAGTTTTTGAAGAAGGCTATAGATACAGGTGAAACAGTACAAGTAAAGGAGCATAGGCATATAGGTTATGAGAAAGATATTACTTATTGGGACTCTATAATTACTCCAGTTTCGGAAGACGGAGAACTAAAATATGTAGTTTGCAATACCTTTGATGTAACAGAAAAGGTTAATGATAGGAAAAAAACTCAAGAGGAGATTAAAGCTGTTAATATTCAAAATAAGCAACTGGAAGATGTTTTCGAAAGTGTTTATGACGGATTGGTTTTAATAGACAATAATAAGAAGTTAACCACACTAAATAAATCTGCAGAAAAAATTCTAAATTTGATAGAAAGAAATAAAAAAATTGATAGTAACTTAAACATAGTTAAATACTTTGATATTAACGGAAATATACTTGAGGAAGACGAGTTACCTTCAAGTAGAATTTTAAAAGGCGATATATTAAGTGATTATAGATTAATTGCAAAAAGCGCCCATAGAGAAATATATATCAGTGCTAGCGGGAAGCCAGTTTATGATAATGATGGAAGTCTCTTATATGGAATAATGAGCTTAAAAGATATTACTGAAAAGGTTATACAGGAGAAAATTATAAAATTGCAGCAAGATGCAGTTTTAGATGCAGAGCGTGAGAGAAATGAAACATTAGAAAAAGCTTTAGAAATGAAAGATGAATTTTTATCTATAATATCCCACGAGTTTAGAACACCACTTAACGTTATTAATTCAGCTATTCAAGCTATGCAAAGCATTTGTTCCGAGGATTTATCAGAAAGCGCTAAAAAATACTTGCGTATGATAAAATTAAACACCTATAGGCAGTTAAGGTTAGTTAATAATCTTCTTGATATAACTCGAGCAAGTATAGGTGTAATTAAAATAAATAAAAAGAATACAGATATTATTATTTTAACAGAAGCTATTATAGATTCCGTAAAAAAATATGCTTTACAAAAAGGTATACAATTAATATTTACAACTTCTCATAAAAATATGATAATAGGTATTGATAATGAAAAATATGAAAGAATTCTTTTAAACCTCCTTTCTAATGCTATTAAATTTACCCCTGCTAGTAGACAGGTAACTGTAAAGCTTAATGTATATAAGAATGATATTCATATAGAAATAGAGGATAAAGGTATAGGAATCCCCAAAGATAAAATAGATTTTATTTTTGAAAGATTTGGACAGATTGATAGTTCGTTATCCCGCCAAGCTGAAGGGACAGGCATAGGGTTACCATTAGTAAAGAAACTTGTTGAAGCCTTAGATGGGAAAATATCTGTTAAAAGCAAATTAGGTAAGGGCAGCACCTTTACTATAATACTTCCTAATAAAAAAGTTTTAGGCAAACATAAAGAAAATTCTAATACTGATTTGTTTAATAGTCATCTTTTATATAGTACAAATGTAGAGTTCTCAGATATATACCTGTAATATAATAGTCTAAAAATTTAATTGTGATGCTAATGAAATATTTGTCATATATTACTGCCATTAGGCTCCTTAATGTCATAGCGTTAAGGAGCTTTTTTATGCAAAAAATTATGAATAGTGATAAGGTATGCGACAGTTGGAAATGGATGCAAAGTATGAATTTTCAATATTAAGATAGTTTTAAGGCCGTATCAATTAATTTTCTTATAGTTGGAATATGGTATAATATGTATATTGGTTTTTTATAGAGCTTAAAATTGTAATTAAATCAATAGAAATAAGGTGGGTGTAATTTAGGAACTGAAAGAATAGATATTAACTTATGGTGAAAAAATATAAAGGGGAAACTAGCATTATATGCGGAGAGTATAGATTTTGGGGGGATTTTATGGGAAACAATAGCATAGGTAAACATATAAATGTGGAAATAAAAAATAATAATAACGTATTAAAGAGTGAAGAAAATTTAATGCAGAAAGAATTTATTAAAAATATTGATATATCAGCTAAAGAAAGAAAAAATGATAAATTTAAAGGCAAGACAGATTGGTTTAAACTATCATTAATTGCCTTGATAATAATTTTTATAAGTATTACTATGTATGGAATAAAATCAATAAAATCTAGTATAGGAATAAATCAAGAACAAAAGTGGGAATATAAGACTATGAAGATATTACCAGAGACAAGCAATAGTAGAACAGGAGAGGGTTCTGCTAATATTAATACTATTACGCCCTCTGAAGAACAATTGAACGAATTAGGAGGAGACGGCTGGGAACTAGTAAGTTCATATCTAGAGATGGAAACTGCATACCCTAACTTTGGCAATGATAAATATGTGACAGGCCTACAGCCAAATGTTCGTCCGCAACGGTTGGTATTATTGCTTAAAAGGCCTGTAAAAGGGAAATAAATAACTAAAGAAAAATAAGCTAAGAATTAATACTTGTAATTAAAAAGTGATAAGTTATAAGTTTCTTTCCTAAACTTACAACCTATCACTTATAGTTTTTAATTATCTTTCTAGTTTTGATACTGATAATTTCTAAAAGCAAATTTATTAGAGCCATTAATAGATTTATTTCTAGTTATATGAATTTCACTACATTTTGTTTAATTTCTTTTTAAATTCAGATTCAGTAATTTCAATCTTTTCATCTTTACTATAAAAAGCATTACAACCAATTAATACAAGACAAACAAAAATAACTATCATTAGCATATTTATTCCCCCTTTAAATATATAATTGATTATATATATTATAGCATATTTTTATTGTAAACGTTATAAAAATATATATTTTTAGAATAATTAAATTTAGGATAGCAAGCGTTTTTATTAGTTTTAAGGGTTAGTTATTTTGTAAAAATTTTTTATCTATAATAAATATTAATATAAAAGTAATAGAATAATAAATATAACTTAATATTTTTTCTGCTATAATGTACAAGAAATAAATAACAAGGTTTTTGACAACAAACTGAGCATAATAAAGGAGAATAGAAATTATGAAAGTTAAAGCATTTATATCAAAAATTCTAATTTTAACTTTAGTTTTAAGTGTTTTCTTAACATCAGCTCCAAAAGCACCAGCATTTGCAGATTCGTTCAAATCTGTTACACTTGGTGCTGATTTAACGAATGATCAAAAAGAAGAAATGTTGAAATATTTCGGAGTATCTAAAAATGAAGCAAACATTTTAGAAGTTACGTCTAAAGAAGAACACACTTATTTAGCAAAAATAGCATCTGAAGCTCAACTTGGAAATAAGGCAATATCATGTTCATACGTTGAACCAACAGAAAAAGGCGGATTAAATGTAAGTACAAATAATCTTACATGGGTTAATGATGGAATGATAAAAAATGCACTAATTACAGCTGGTATTGATAATGCTAACGTGAAAGCATCAGCACCTTTTCAGGTTTCTGGAACTGCTGCACTTACTGGAATATTAAAAGGCTTTGAAAATAGCAGTACAGGAAAAAAGATTGATGAAAATAAAAAACAAGCTGCCAATGAAGAATTGGTTACAACAGGTGATATTGGACAAAAAATTGGACAAAACGATGCAAGTAATTTAATTAATAATATAAAGAAAGATGTAATTAAAGATAAACCTCAAACAGATAAAGAATTAAATGATATAGTAGATAAGGCTGTCAAAGAGTATAGAGATAAGTTATCAGACCAAGATATAGCTAATATAAAGGCATTAATGAGCAAAATAAATAGCCTGGATCTTAATTACAATAATTTAAAAGCTCAATTAGATGATGTGACTAACCAATTAAAAGACAAATTATCGAGTAAAGAGGCTCAAGGGTTTCTTGCTAAATTACAAAAAATGTTTTCTGATTTCTTAGATTCTATAAAAAAAGCATTTTCAAAATAGAAAAACAACATGTAAAGTAGATTTATGTGCATTTTAACCGAAATTAGGTATATGTGTATTCCGTAGGACTGTGAAAATCTTACTGAAATGTTCTAAAAGTAGAGCAATCTCCTACTAGAAACATTTGGAAGCTTATTTTTAAAGTCCTATTTCATACATATGTACCTAATTTCTTTGGTTAAATATACGTATAAGTCTAGCAAAGGTTGTATATATTTTTATTAAGTATATTCCTAAGGAATACTTAATCATAATTAACCATTATTGAAATTTAAATTATGTAATAATTTATTTTAATTTGATCAAATATAGAAATTATTGTAATAATATGTTAAAATATTAATAAAAGAAAGTTATAGATTTATATTGTTAATAGAAGTGGAGGTGCTACTTATGGATAAAAAGAATTTTAGCAAAAATATGAATTATCCCATTTTTATAGTTGAGAAAGGCGGGATAATTGTTAAGGTTAGTAAACAATTTACCAAGTTGACAGAATATACGCGCGACGAATTACTGAATAATAATATAGGGAAAGTATTTAAAACATTAGGAATCGGTACCGATATTGATATGGAAAATATTAATAATCGAACCGATTATTTTTTATTTAAAAAGTCTTTGGAGGTCGTATTTGTTAAAATCAAGGTGATATACGAAAAAAAGAAAAAAATATATATTTTTTTGGAAAAATCCGGCCTAAACCTTGAAGAAAACTACCCTTTTTTAAACGCATTATTTCTTGATGATTATTATGGAGTAGGGGTATACAGTTCAGATATGACACTGCTTAAAGCCAATGAAAGATATGTTGCTTATAAGGATGAGCCGTTTAACTCTATGGAAAATTGTATAGGAAAGCATATATCAGAGTTTCTGGCTGGTTTTAAAGGAAGTTCGTATGAGGAAATTTGGAACACTGTTCTCCAAACACAACAAACGTATAACATAGATGAGTATATGTACGAAGGACTTGAGCGTGGTACTACTTATTGGAAGCTATCTCTAATTCCACTTTCTGAAGAAAATAATATAAAGTACTACGTTGTAATGGTTGTAGAAATAACTGAACAAGTTTTACATAGAAAAAATGCAGAACAGGCAGCAAAGATTATGAAAGAGCAGAATAAAAAGCTCGAAGCAGTTATTAATAATGTATCAGATGCAATGTTTTTGTTTAACAACGACAATAGCATAACATTATTAAATGATAATTCAAAAAGTTTTGTATATAATATATTGGAGTATAAGAAGCCAGGGCAGGATGGTTATCTTTATAAAAATACTAAATGTTTAGATAAATATGGGAATATCATTGAATATAATGATTTACCAGGAGTCAGGGCAAGAAATGGTGAAAAAATTGAAAATTATTTTATGACTGTGAAAAAAACTAATAAAACATATTACTATAATATAAGTGCCAGCCCTATATATGATGAAAAAGAAAATATTATTTCTGTACTAATATGTGCTCATGATATTACAGAACTTGTAAACAACGAAAAATGGGTGTTAGAACAAAAAGAGCAATTGAGAGCTCTTCTTAATAATATGCAGGATTCTATTTATGTTTTCGATAGTGAAGGGAATAACTTTGTTATGAACAAAGTTGCCAAAGAAGAATTAAAGACTAAATACGGAGGCATAAATAACATATATCAAAATGCAAAGCATTTTGATTTAGATGGAAATGAAATAAAATTAGAGGATATGCCGCAATATCGAATAATAAATGGAGAGATTATCCGAGATTATATTATTAGCTCAAAAGTAGGCAATGTCGATGAATATTTATCAATTAGTGGTTCCCCAGTTTTTGATAATGAAGGAAAGTTCATGTATGGAATTATTTGTAGTAGAGATGTAACTGGTTTTATGAAAAATGAGCAGGCCCTAAAGGAAATTCAGTCAAAACTTTTGCAAGCGGAGCAAGAAAAAAATGAAACGCTGGAGAAAGCATTGGAAATGAAAGATGAGTTTGTTTCTTTTATATCCCATGAATTTAGGACACCCCTTAATGTTATTAATACTGCAATTCAGGCTATAGATCATCTTTGTGGTAAAGAATTATCTGACCAAGTAAAAAAGTATTTAGGAATGATAAAATCAAATACCTTTAGGCAGTTAAGGCTTGTAAATAATCTCTTGGATATTACACGAGCAGATGCGGGAAGAATTAAGATTAACAAAAAGAACATAGATATAGTTTTTCTTACAAAGGCAATAACAGAATCTGTACATACCTATGCCTCTCAAAAGGGGGTTAAACTAACGTTTTCATCATCTATAGAAGAAAGAATTATTGCAATTGATGATGAAAAATATGAAAGAATATTGTTAAATCTTCTTTCAAATGCTATTAAATTTACTCCGAAAGGTAAGTCTATTGCAGTAAAATTAGTTCCAAAAAGAAGCGGTATTTCTATTGAGGTTAAAGACAATGGCATAGGAATACCAAAGGAGAAGGTAGATATAATCTTTGAAAGGTTTGGACAGGTTGACAGTTCATTATCTAAGCAGGCTGAAGGTGCTGGAATAGGACTTTCTCTAGTAAAGAGATTTGTTGAAGCATTGGGGGGAAGTATATCTCTTAAGAGCAGTGTAGGAAGAGGAAGTACTTTTACAGTATTGCTTCCAAAACAAAAAATAATAGAAGAAGATGTGGAAAAAGAGTTGGTTGAATTTTCAGATAACCGTTTAGTACAAACTATCGATGTAGAATTTTCAGATATTTATTTGTAAAAATTAATTGTAATTATTTGGATATTTTTTCGTTATTCTGTAAATATAAAAATGGGGAGAACTTCAGTTTTCTGAAAATTCTCCCTATTATATTAATTCATTTTTATGTTATCAACTAATACTTGTGAATTTAAGGTGATTTGTTCTACTGTTGCAGATACCTCTTCTAAGGAAGCCGCTTGATTAGTAGCTATTTGTCCTAATTCATTTACTGTTTCTATTATTAATTTCATACTATTACTCATATCTGCAAGGGCTGCTGAAATTTTCTTAGAGGATTCACCGCTATTCAATGCCAATTTTCTCATTTCGCCAGCTACAACTGAGAAACCTTTTCCATACTCACCCGCTCTAGAAGATTCTATTGCAGCATTAAGTCCTAGTAGATTGGATTGTTTTGAGATACTTTCAATTAAGGTCACAGCTTCGCTGCTTTCTGCGATTAATTTTTCTGTATTTTTAGTATTATCTACCATATAGTTTAATTTTTCAGATAGTTGAACTGCACTGCTAGCAATTTCTGATACAGTTACATTAGTTTCCTGAAGTGAACTCATTAGTTCTTCAGTAGACGTTTTAATTCTTGAAAAATTTTCAGTACTTGTAGATATACTTATAAATCCAGAAACCTCGCCAGTATCATTTATGGCTGGGATTATAGTGGCTCTTGAATCTACACCATGATCTTTTTTATTATATAAGGTAGTTAATGTTTTCTTTTGCCTATATACCGTATCTATAATGCCTGTTTTTTTCGCTAGTTCAATATCAGCTTCTTGTCCAACATGCATAGGTGCCTTAACGCCTTTACCATCTAAAGAATATATACATCCATTTTTATCACAAATGGCAATTGCTGCATTTCCTCCAAACATTTCGCTTATAATTGGCGCGGATTGAATCAAAGACTCTAAGATTTTTTCCATTATAATACCTCCATATTTCATTAGTAATGTTATAATAATAATATAACACAGCGAAACAACATTTTCTACAAATAACATAATTAAGCAACAATTAAATATAAATTTAGAGGCAGTAATATAATAGTATTATTCTTTACATAAAACTATTATATTACTGCCTCTAATTTATATACTATTTTTGGAATGAAGTAATATTAAATGAATTTATATAAATTGTTATATTATGACTTTTAATTAGAAAATAATTATCTCTGCCTCTTCATTTACCCTTTGAATAGCCCCAATTGTTCTTAAAAGATTACCAATAACAGAATATAAGAAAACAAGAGTTATATTTATATTAGGGCCAATCGTGAAATTGGTTTGGTGTTTTTGAATCATATCATTTATTTCATTAAGTCTGATAAATGCAACTCTAGTATAAATAAGTATGGTAAATACACCAAGGCAACTAGCAAAAGTACCTAATTCACTTGGAGTTGGATGAATAGTAGTATCCTGCTGTTGCTGATCCTGATTCTGTTGCTGCTGATCCTGATTTTGGTTCTGATTTTGATTTGTATTTGTATTTGTGTTTGTATTCTGTTGTTGGTTTTGTTGCTGGGGCTGCATTGCCTTTTGAATTATAAGCTGCTCAGCTTGTCGCGCTGCAACAAGACCAAGTAAAGATGAAAATATATCAACATATGTTGCAGCTATTTCTATTTCTATTAATTCTAAATCTAATATATCATTACCAGTAAAAAATACACCAGCATTTGGTCCTTGATTTTGTCCTTGGTTTGGCCCTTGATTTTGAGTTTGGCCTTGGTCCTGGTTTTGACTTTGATTGGGGTTTTGATTCTGACTTTGGCCGCTACTCCTACTTTGATTCCGCTTCCGTGGCATATTTTCACCTCAAAAAACTACTATATTATAATATATTACATTTAAGGCTTAATGTTCTAATTATATTTTCATTAATATTATGTTCGTTTTAGTGAAATTTCGAATACTTCTTAAGAACGTTTTTACTATAGTTATCATAATATGAGAACTCACATTTATTTAATAATATATTTTAACTTAAATGTAGTGGTGGAAAATTGCACAAGGTATACCATAAATAACTTGAATAGAAGTGATTTTACTATCTTATACTATGGTTAGGAAACATAAAGTTTACTTTATCATAAAGGAAGTGAGAAAAATTGAATAGAAAATTAAAAAGTTTCTTTGCATTAATATTGACCATAGTTATTTTTTTATCCTTTACAGCAAATAATACTATTATAACTAAAGCTGCTGAGGAAAATAATGTACACCTTATTTTAGACTCATTAGATTATAATGATGTCCTTCCTAAAAACTTTCGAAAAACATCAGATTTATCAACTATACAGGACAATAAGGATTTAAATCTTAAGGGGGTGGAGCAACTAAATATTTCTGGAAGTCAGCAATTTTCAGAATATAATCTTCCTATTTTAGTGAAAGCTATAGGAACCTCATTGCCAATAACTGTGGTGGATTTAAGGCAGGAATCACATGGATTTATTAATGGATTTGCAGTAAGCTGGGCAAATTCAAAAAATAATGCTAATGAAGGATTAACAAGGGAACAAGTTTTAGAAGATGAAACTAGTAAGTTAAAAAGTATAAAATTAAATATTCCAATAACATTTTATAATCACCCTGGAAAAATTATTGTGCCAACAAAGGTTCAAGATGAAAATGAATTAGTTAAGACTAAAGATTTATTATATAATCGAATAACTGTCAGAGATGGTGGAATACCTTCAGATGATATGGTTGATTACTTTATAGACTTTGTTAAAACTCAACCTAAAAATTCCTGGCTGCATTTTCATTGTAAAGAAGGTGTAGGAAGAACAACTCTTTTTATGATTATGTATGATATGATAAAAAATTATAAGGAAGTTAATGTAGATGAAATAATAAAGAGACAATTAGCTTTAGCGGGTTTTGATGAAAAAAATATTAGTTCTTTTTATAACAATAAAGAAAAAGTTTCTTTCTTAAATAAATTTTATGATTATTGCAAGGCGAATGGAAATTCTTTCAATTTAAAGTGGAGTGAATGGAATAAAACTGCAGTTACCAGTGCTTCAATAGAGTTTAAAAAAGCTTTATCCTTAAATAAAACTTCCGCATATATAAAGAATGCAGAAATGCCTAAATCATTATGTGTTATTTCTTTAGATTCAATTACGCCAAGTGAAAGAACAATGGTAGCCAGCCTTCAAGGGTTGGTCAACAGCCATTGTTCTTTTCAAATATATACCTTAAATTCTTCTCAGCCTGATTATAAAATATGGTTAGAAGATTTAATAAATAATTATAACATATCTTATAATATGATCTCAGATCCTTGGCAACTGCTAAATATGTACAAAGACTACATAGAAGGATATATACTTTATAGTAATAAAATACCGAAAGATCCATCAATAAATAATGCATGTTCTCTCGCAGCCTTAAGTAAGTCCATAATAATAGACGAAGTTTTAGAGGCTAAAGTAAAGGAACATGATATAAAAATGAAAGGAGATTGCAGAAATACTGATGAAAGCTGGGCATATAATAATTTATGGAACAATGGATTAAACCATTCAACGGTAATAGAACTATCTCCAGAAAGAATTGATCCATTAAGAGATTATGCCATAATGACTAAGTCCTTGGTATTTTACGAAGATAGTGCTCAAAAAACTACTCTCAGAGAAAAGATCTTTTCATCAATGAAAGGAAATGCTATTTGTCTGGGATGGGGACCTGATGAACATATTAATGTAAGCACAGCTTCAAAATGTGGTGTAAGCATTGTTGCAGCAGACTGGGCATATAATTTGTCTACATTGAGTTCTTTTCCATCAATTCCTTTAGAAGCAGTATCATCAATGTCAATTCCCAAAGAAGAAAATGTTCATTATGTAACATTTATAATGTCTGATGGAGATAATTTGCAATGGAATCTAGGAACAAATTACACTTCTACAAAGTGGTTTGGTTATTCTAATAGGGATAAGCTTTCCTTAGGCTGGTCCATGAGTCCAGCATTATATTATTTGGCACCAACTGTTTTTAAAATGTATTATAGAAGCATAGGTAGCGGAAATGTACATAATAACTTTATAGTTTCTCCTTCAGGTAATGGATACATGTATCCAAGTAAATTTGCTAAAAATAAATTAAGTAAATATATCAATTCATTAAATAATTATATGGGGGCAGTGCAAGAAAAGTATGTAGCAGTAATAGATGATTCTTCTTTTTATAATATTAATCTTTGGAACAAGTTTACTGAAATGCCTAATATCTCTGGGTTATTTTATCTTGATTATATAAAGCATGATAATTATCAAGGAAAAATTGTATGGTCCAATAATAAGCCTATCGTTTCGTGTAGAGATTTACTATGGAATTCATTGGAGAGTGAAGATGAGTTAGTGAAGAATATAAATGATAGAATTAACTCAGGTCAAGTAAATGTACATAGCCCTGAAGCCTATTCTTTTGTTTATGTACATGTTTGGAGTAAAGATGTGAGTAATGTTGAAGAAGTTATAAATAAACTTAGGGAAAATTCCAATGTAAGAATAGTTGTGCCTGAAGTATTCATGGAATTAATAAAAGAAAATGTTAGACAAAAAACGAAGGAAAAGCCAATGGCTTTTCCTTCAAACTATAAAATTTGTAGTTTATAACTTATCATTAATATTAAAATCTGTTTTTATCCATGTTGTACCATGAGTACCTATTTTCAAAATATTAAAATTTTTATTTAGATAGCAGGATATAATTTAAAGAATATTGCTCTTGCAATTGGACCGACAATTATAAGTTGAAGTGGCAAGGCGCATATAAAATTTCTTATTAAAGTTATAGCAAAATTAAGAGGGAGTTCACGTGATATACCTTGGTGAATTATTAATGTTATTAAAGATAAAGAAAAACACATACCACATACCATAAAAAAGGATGTAAGTAGGATTTTTTTTATGATTGGAGAATCGTGATTCACCAATTTAGATACAATTGATTTCGCAATTTTACCAACTAAAAACCAATCTACAATTAAAGCTATACAAAAAATAGGAAGGAACCCTATTACAACATCTGTTGTAATAGAACTACTTAATCCATTTCTTAGAATAACATTATATATAGTCATTCCTAAAACCATTAACGTGCAACAAATTAGTGTAAATACGAAATTTTCTTTTTTATTTTTTCCCATTTCAAATCTCCTTTTATAAATAAAATTGTCAACTAAGATTACAATTAAGTATACAATATTGAATATAAAGTGTCAACTTGGTTTACAATGACATTGCATTTAATTTTCATGAATAGTTATTAACACGGTTATAAAGTTATTAAGATTACGGATAAAATGAATATGTAAAAAGGATATTATGGCAATATGAAATACTGTGTAGTATAGTAGTAAGTATTAGAAAGTAAGAGGAGATTTAGTAATGGATGATTATATAAGTGGGTTAAATCTAATAGATTTAGTAAGTTTAAAGCATAAAAAACTTAGAAGAGAAGTTATGGAATTATGGATGAAAAATAATGGAAATGAAATAACAGATACTGAAGCACATATGCTAGGAATGTTGGAAATAAAAAATATGACAATGGCAGAGAGTGCTAGGATGATGAATATATCAAGGCAGGCAGTTCACAAATGTGCAAAAAAGCTCATTGATGAAGGATATATTAAAATGACATCAATTGAAGGAAATAAACGCGATAAGTTAATATCTCTAACTGAAAAAGGTGAAGAATACTGCAACGAAATGATAAAGCTTAAAGAACGAATAGAAGAGCATATTTCTAAAAATATAGGACGCAAAAATGTTGAAATGTTAAAAAGATATCTGAGAGAAGATTGGATAGAAAGTTAGATGGTTATTATAACTTTCCATAGAAAAAAGAGTAGCATGTGCAGGGGTAATGCACATGCTACTCTTTATCACTTTATATTTAACGGGATAAATATTTATGAAAAAAATTTTATCAATCTTTTAAATTTATTATAGTATGGCTATGTGTCAAATTTGTGACAAGTTTGAATTTAAAATATTATTAAGTAAGTTTTGTGAGTTTATACAAAAAACTATTACAGGATACTATATTATCCAAAGCTTTTGATAAAAGAAAATAATGTGTATGTCTAAGGCTTCTAATCATAATCTCTAATAGTAATAGATGAACTCGTTTTATCGAAAGATTTAGGTAATTAAATGGAATTGAATTTTCAACTAGTTTAATGTACACTGACTATTGATTAAAAATTAATTGGTATCAGTTTTTAGTGCAAATTATTATTTGATTTTTAAGTCCTGAAAATATTTACTACTTTACAATTAAAAAGATTACTTTATTAAAAGAAAAGGAGAATCATGAAGAAATTATTTAGTCTTATAATTAGAATTACATTCGGATTTTTATTGTGTGCATGTGGAACTGTTATGGCACTTAATTCACATTTGGGATTAAGTCCATGGGATGTATTCCATCAAGGATTAACAAATATAACAGGATTAACTATTGGACAAGCAAGCATTGCTGTAGGAGTAATTATTGTTATAATAACAAGCATGCTTGGTCTCAAAGTTGGATTAGGAACAATTGCAAATATGATAGTAATCGGATGTTTTATAGATCTTATAATATATACTAAGATTATTCCAGTTTGTAATAACTTATTTACTGGCACACTTATGATGTTAGGTAGTTTGTTTGTTACAGCCTTAGGCAGCTATTTTTATATAGGTTGTGAAATGGGTTGTGGTCCTAGAGATGGTCTTATGATTGCATTAGTAAAACTTACAGGTAAACCAGTAAGTATAATAAGATTTTTTATAGAAGCAGGAGCTTTAGTTATTGGTTGGATGTTGGGAGGATTTGTTGGAATTGGAACACTTGTTACTGCACTTGGAATAGGGTATTGTGTACAACTTGTTTATAAGCTATTTGATTTTGATGTAAAGATACTAAAACACAGAACCATTAAAGAAGGTTTCAAATTTGTTAACGAGTGCATAACTAATTAGATTAATGGTTAGGCACAATCAAATAAATAACAAGCTCATTTGCCAGCCTATTTTCCATCATCCTGCGTCGGCAAATTGATGACCTAATAGGCTCGCTATGAGGGCAATTCGTCTCCTTGCCTGATGAAAAATATACACATTAGAAAGAAGCAGCTATGCTGCATATGATGAACCTTTATGGCAACTTTGGACTTGTTATTTATTTTCATATGCCTTATAGATTCAAGGACAAGCAAATACTTGAAAATTAGTATAAATGCATATATAATAGTATTATATGATATATGTATAGACAGCGATGATAAAAACTACGATTTATAAATTTCTTCAGAGAGCCGATGGTTGGTGAGAATCGGTGAAAGGTTAAGTCTTTCCACTTTTGGAGCTGTATGTGATAAAGCGCAATTAATACTTGTGCCTAAATATAAAGGGTAGTAACCTCTATATTACTAATGAAGTGGCTGATTTATATTTATCAGCAATTTGGGTGGCAACGCGGATTATTCCGTCCCAAGTATATATGTTTATATATTTGGGGCGGTTTTTTATTTTTTAATTCATTATAATAATTTATATTTAACCAGGAGGTAATGAAATGTTAGACATTAAATTCGTAAGGGAAAATCCAGAGATTGTAAAGCAAAACATAAAAAACAAGTTTCAAGATAGTAAGTTAGGTTTAGTTGATGAAGTATTAGAATTGGATATTGAACTTAGAAAAGTTAAGCAAGAAGTAGAAGCTTTAAGGGCTGATAGAAATAAGTTATCAAAACAAATTGGGAGCTTAATGGCTCAAGGTAAAAAAGAAGAAGCTGAGGAAATTAAGAAAAAAGTTAATGCTGATTCAGAAAGAATGGCTGAGTTAGACGTTAAAGAAAAAGAATTAGAAGAAAAAGTTAAAACTATCATGATGACTATTCCAAACATAATAGACCCAAGTGTTCCAATTGGTAAAGATGATAGTGAAAATGTAGAAGTGGAAAAATTTGGTGAACCTGTTGTTCCAGATTTTGAAATTCCATATCATACAGATATAATGGAAAAATTAAGTGGTATTGATTTAGATAGCGCTAGAAAAGTAGCTGGTAATGGTTTTTATTATTTAATGGGAAATATAGCTAGACTTCATTCAGCAGTAATTTCTTATGCTAGAGACTTTATGATAGATAGAGGATTTACATATTGCATTCCACCTTTTATGATTCGTAGCCAAGTTGTGACTGGTGTTATGAGTTTCGCAGAAATGGATGCTATGATGTATAAAATTGAAGGTGAAGATTTATACTTAATCGGAACAAGCGAGCATTCAATGATTGGTAAGTTTATAGATACAATATTACCTGAAACTGCACTTCCTCAAACTTTAACTAGTTACTCACCTTGCTTTAGAAAAGAAAAAGGTGCTCATGGTATAGAAGAAAGAGGAGTATATAGAATTCACCAATTTGAAAAACAAGAAATGATTGTTGTATGTAAACCAGAAGACAGCATGAAGTGGTATGATAAAATGTGGAAAGATACAGTAGATTTATTCCGTTCTTTAGATATACCAGTAAGGACTTTAGAATGTTGTTCAGGTGATTTAGCAGATTTAAAAGTAAAATCAGTGGACGTAGAAGCTTGGTCTCCAAGACAAAAGAAATACTTCGAAGTAGGAAGCTGTTCTAATTTAGGTGATGCACAAGCCCGCCGTTTAAAAATTCGTGTTGACGGCAACGATGGAAAATATTTTGCTCATACATTAAACAATACAGTAGTAGCTCCACCAAGAATGCTTATTGCATTTTTAGAAAATAACTTGAACGAAGATGGTTCAGTAAATATTCCAGTTGCATTGCAACCATATATGGGTGGTATGACTATAATTAAATAATTAAGCTTAGATAAAAAATAAGAGAAGCATGCATAGGGGTAATTATGCATGCTTCTCTTATTTTTTATATATTTATAAGGGTAAATATTTATGAAAAACGTTAAATTATCTCTATAAATAATTATATTAAATCTATGTGTCAGAATTATGACAATATTAGAATTCTTTTCTTTGCTTTCTTTTAAAGTGACATAATAAAATCGTCCATTAATTAAATTTCTTTAAATATAAGAAAGATTCTAAATTTATAAAGAAAAAGCCACAAAATACTTATAAATTAAACATTGGTCCAATGTATTCTTTAAATGGAATACGAACTGCTGCACCTGTTTCATCTAAATTATATGGCGTACCTTCAACTGGATTTTTGCCATAAACTAAATTCATTCCTATAGTATAAATAGCATTGGCCATATCGCGATGATCCTGGACTGCCGTGCCTAACATAAAGCCTTTTGAAATTAAATCTATAGCCTCGGGAACTCCATCTACTCCTACAACTGGAATTACTTTTGTTTTATCGCCCTTGTTATAGCCAAATTTTTGTAATGCTTGAACAGCTCCAATTGCCATAGAATCATCATTTGAAATTATGGCTTCTATTTTGTTACCATATTTTAAAAATAATGATCCAACATCATTTTGAGCATTTTCGGTGTTCCAGTTTAATATCTTTGATGCAAGTTCTTCTGTCTTTATTCCGGCTTCTTGGACAGTTGAAATTGAGAATGTTGATCTATCTAAGGAGGTTTTATTAAACCTTTCCCCGACAAGCATAATATACTGCAATATATTGTCTTTATTTTTATCGATAGATTCTTTATGACTGTTCCACGCATCAACTAGCATTTTCCCTTGCAGAATACCAGCTTGCCTTGAATCTGTTCCTACATACAAGGCTTTTTTGTAAGTTTTAATTCCATCTATTGTAAGAGGTTCTCGATTAAAGAATATTACTGGGATTTCATATTTTGAGATTTTGTTTACAAGTTCAGCTACTTTATTTACTTCAACCATATCTATTAATAAAAGATCAAGGCCTTCTCTAAGTTTTTTGTCTATATCAGCGTTTTGTGTCTCCTGATTAAATTTGGCATCGTAAAAAGTAAATGTAACTTTTCCTTCATTATTTTTTTGAATATCTTCAAAATCTTTACGCAAATCTATAAGATAATCATCAGAAAGATCCTTTGAAAATAAACCTACTCTAACAGGAAGCCTCGGAGAAATATTTGTGTTTATTTCAGTAGCCTTAATGTAGTCATTTCCTATAGTTACAATTACAATAATAAAAATCATAGTTATAGTTGTAAGTTTCGTAAATATTTTCATTTGAATCCTCCAAATTACTTTACTAATAATTTTATTATGTACTTTAATAAAAAGCTTATACCTCTTAATAGTTAGAAAAATGCATACTAAATTCAGATCTTGATCGCAATTTTTTAAGTGAGCAGTAGTATAAACCAATTTGATTTTGGTTAAAAAATAATAACGAAGGTTTTAACAAATAAACTTATATTTAAAAATACACAATAAGGATGGTGAACTAATGAAGAATAGACTTAATCCATACTTAAAGTTGATATCACTAATTGTGGTAACCATAATGATAGGAATGTACTTCACTACATTGAATCTTAAAGGAAAGAGTAAAGCACAGCAAACTATTGGAGCAAAAAATAGTAATAATGATATTATACCTAAGCCTCAAAGTTGTAAAGGGGGCGAAGGAAAATTTGTAATTAATGATGATACTTCAATTTATGTGAAAGGAAATAGTGAACAAGAAACAGAAGAAATCAGTAAAATTGCAGAATTTATAAAAGGAAAGTTAAAGGTAGCGACAGGATATGCGTTAAATATTATTAAAGAAGATAATCCTCCAGCAGGTAATATTTATTTAACGACAATAGGATCAGAAGAAGATAAAGGCGATGAAGGATATAAAATGATAACAAGTCCTAAAAATATTAAAATTATAGCATATAGGCCAAAAGGTATTTCACGAGGAATCCAAACATTAAGACAATTACTGCCGGCAGATATTGAAAAAGAAACTGTAGTTACTGATGTAGAGTGGAGTATTCCAGTTTCTACAATAGATGATAAACCTGAATATGCCTATAGAGGGCTAATGCTTGATGTTGCTAGACACTTTTTTACTATAGATGAAGTTAAACGCCAAATCGATCATGCGGCACAGTATAAAATTAATAAGGTCCATTTGCATCTAAGTGACGATCAGGGTTGGCGTCTAGAAATAAAGAAGTGGCCAGGTTTAACATCTATAGGTGGAAGTACTCAAGTTGGAGGCGGGCCTGGGGGATATTATACTCAAGAAGAGTTTAAAAATTTAGTAGAATATGCAGCCGAGCGATATATTGAAGTAATTCCTGAATTTGATATGCCAGGTCATAGTAATGCAGCACTGGCATCTTATGGATTTTTGAATGAAGATGGTAAAAAGAAACCTTTATATACAGGTATAGAAGTTGGATTTAGTTCCTTTATGACTCATGATGAAAAGACATATGAATTTATTGATGATATTATTAGAGAAGTTTCTGAGATATCACCTTCAAAGTATTTTCATATAGGAGGAGATGAAGCACTTAACACTAAAAAGATAGATTATGATTATTTTGTTGGAAGAGTAGCAAAAATAGTTGAGAAGTATGGAAAAACTCCAATTGGTTGGGATCCAATTGATACATCTCCAGAAATAAGCTCAAGTGTAGTATTACAAAATTGGAAAGATACAAATAACGCAGCTAGAGAAAAAAATATGCCTATTATTATGTCCATAGCAAAAAAAGCTTATTTGGATATGAAATATGATGAAAGTACACCATATGGATTAAATTGGGCTGGATATATTCCAGTAGAAACTGCATATAAATGGGATCCTACTGAATATGCTCCAAAGAAATTACTTTTAGGTATAGAAGCTCCATTATGGACAGAAACAATTCCTGACTCAAAAGCCATGGATTATATGATATATCCAAGATTATTAGGCTATGCTGAAATAGGCTGGACATCACAAAGTGCTAGAAATTGGGACGATTTTAAAAGCAGGCTTGAGACACAAGGAGCAAGGATGAAGAATCAAGGAATAAATTATTATCATGATAAAAGTGTATGGAAATCTGGAAAGGAATGATTGAAAAATATAAATTTAAGGACCTCAACAATAGCATCAAAAGCATTGTTGAGGTGTAGTTGAGTTGCTATATATTTAGGTATAATTTTTTTATCTTAAGATCAAGAAAAAAGAATGTAGTTTAAAATTTTAATATTCTCCTTGATAATCATACTTATCATCATCTTTATTAATATCAGGATGAGAATATTTTATTATTGTAGGTATTCTTTCAGTAAGATTTAATTCATTCTCTCGCTTTATGCTTCTATCACTTGAATTGTAGCTATTTTTTGTACGAAGTTCACTAGGAGTCTGACTTAAATTTCTTGCATAAGAAGAAGGTTCTGATTCTGATGAATGGATATCTGTTAATTTATTTGTATCGTAATCTCCTGGCGTTGGAGTATAAGGTGTTCTTTCTTTGCTCACAATGATCACTCCTAACATAATAAGTTTAAATTGTGTTTATAGTATCCAGTATTTTAAACTAAAACATAATTTAATTACATCAGTATTATTTGAAGAAATAGGACTATTAATACGTGGAATATTTTCTAATTAAGATTGTATATTTTTTAATTCTTCAACTAGCTTAAAAACTTCTTCATCAGTAGTTTGTTCGAAATTTTTATAATATGGACCTACTGCATAAAATTCATCAGGTATAAGCAGGCATATAACTTCATCTACAATTTCCTTCAGCTTAAATATAGTATCCTTGGGCGCTACTGGCACAGCTAAGATAATTTTTTCTGCATCATGCTTTTTTATAGACTGTATAGCAGCTTGTATTGTAAAGCCAGTTGCAATTCCATCATCAATAATTATTACTGTTCTATTTTCTACATGAGGAAAATCTTCATTCCCTTTATATTTTATTAATCGTCTTTTAATTTCGTCTGTTTGTTCAAATATTTCATTTTTTATATACTCATCAGATATATTTAACATATCTACGTATTCTTCATTTAAAAGATAAGTTCCATCTAGAGCCACGGCACCAATAGCGATTTCTTTATTATGAGGTAATCCAATTTTTCTTGGAATAATTAAATCCCAATCAAATTTAAATTTTTTAATAGTCTCATAAGCCGTAATGATTCCACCTCTTGGAATAGCAAGAATAATAGGATTTTCATTTTTAAATTTTTCAAGTTCAATTGAAAGTTTTTTTCCTGCATCTTCTCTATCTTTAAACATATTATCATCTCTCCCGTAACCCAATATGGAGTATTTTGAGTTAAAATTATTGATTATTCAATAGATATTTTTAGAACACCTCAGCAGTGAAATCGCTGAGGTGAACTTAGATTATTTATATTTAAGGTCTAGAAGTTATATTATTTGGATTTATATCATTTGAGCCATGAGTATATTTTGAACGCGGTTCATGACTTTTAACGTATCGTATCTTTTCTGAATCAAGGGAAGGATCATCCTCATATGAATGTATATCAATCATTTTTTCTGTATCATAGACTTCTGGAATTGGTCCTTCTGTTATTTTTTCTTTGCCCATAAAATCACTCCTGACATAATAAATTTTAATATCCAAAACATATAATAACTAAATTAAGTTTCGTTATATCATTATTATTAAGATAAACAGGCTTATTAATACGTGAAATAATTGAGAATTAAGAGAAAAATAGTAAAGTTATTATAAATTTTTGATGAAATTATAATAATAAAACCTAGTGCGCATTAAGTTTATACTTATATTCAGCATAAGATGATTTAAACTAGAAATACACCTTTAGATAGATAGACAGTGTATTTTATGTTTGTTAAAATATTAGAATATAATTAATGCATATGAATTTAGGATCATAGTTAAGTGATTTTTATGTAGGAAGTGAAATTATTTGAAATTTAAAGATAGGATACTAGGCTTGCATTTTTACAGTGTCTTTGCAATTATTGCTTTTATATTTATATATCATCGAGTTTTTGAGAATGTTAGAGGAATGCCTTTAATTGTTTGTATAGTGATATTATTTTTTGAAATAGTTTTAATTTGGTCTAAGAAAACAAAATGGAATAGTATGACGTACATTTGTATTTCTATATTTATAATTGCAATGGGAATGATTCTTCAGTATTGTTATGGCGTCGAAGCTTCAACAATATTATGGCCTTTAATATGGGCTTTTGGAGTTATGCCAGGGACTTATAATAATTTATCGGTTGTGCTCGCATTTTTAACTACAGTTCTTATTCTAATAATGTCTTACACTTTTCCATTTCCATTTGGAACATTGTTTAATTTAGTAGGTGTATATTTAGGTATACGAAGTATTAGAATCAGGCAGGAGGCATACCGTACCAGTCAGTTGCATTTAAGTGAATTGAACAAGGCCCATAGAGAGCTGCAGGAAGCTCACGCTGAACTTCAAGAAGCGTCTGTATATTCAATGAGATATGCAGCATTGGAGGAAAGAACAAGGCTTGCTCGTGAAATTCACGATGGAATTGGCCATCAGCTTACTTCACTTATAGTGCAACTGCAAGCTCTGGAGATTATGCTTCCTCAAGATCCAGGAAAAGCATCTGAATTAGTATCACAATTGCTTAAAATATCAAGGCAGACAATGGCTGAAGTACGCGTGGCGGTGAAAGAATGGTCTGATGATGAGATGGGACTTGGTTTGATAGCATTGAAAGGACTTATTTCACAAACACAAGCGCGTTCAGCAATTCAATTTAGTTTTATTCAGGAATCAGAGATTACAGAATGGCCAATTGAGATTAGTATTGTTTTGTATAGAATACTTCAAGAATCATTGACTAATATTTTACGTCACTCTAATGCAATATCTGTTGAGGTGCGAATAAAGGAAACAAATGATCAGGTTGTCTTAATAGTATCTGATAATGGTCGGTACACAGAAAATACACCATTAACACCAGGTTTCGGAATTAAGGGAATTATGGAACGATGTAAATTACAAGGTGGGACTTGTAACATTATTCCTGAAAGACCACATGGTCTTCGTGTGGAAGTTATTCTCCCGATAGAGAATATATAAAGATTAGATTTATAAAGTAATTTTAATGCATATGGAGGAAACCTTAAATGGATTTAAATAGTAAAATTAGAGTAGTGCTTGCTGATGATCAGCCAATAATTCTACAAGGACTACGTTATATTATTGATGCCCAGTCTGATATGGAAGTAGTTGGTGAAGCATCAGATGGTGAAAACGTAATAAATATCGTATTAAACACTAAGCCAGATGTTGTATTGATGGATATACAAATGCCTAATCGCACTGGTATAGAAGCTACAAGTACAATATTGAATTCGCTGCCAAATGTAAAAATTGTCTTGCTCACAACTTTTGATGTTCAAGAATATGTTTTTGACGGAATTCGTGCTGGTGCTGTTGGCTATTTGCTTAAAGATACGAATACTAAGGAACTTTTAGATGGAATTCGCTGGGTTCATCAAGGTCAAGCGATTTATAGAACTGCCACTGCCAGCAAAGCTTTAGCTGAAGCCATAGCAAGTGAAAAAAGTGATATTGGAGGCATTTATAACAATCAGCTTGAACTGCATGAGCCCTTAACTGAGCGTGAGATTGATGTATTGCAGCAAATAGCTTATGGACGTCGTAATTCAGGAATAGCTGATATTCTGCACATCTCACAAGGAACAGTAAAAACTCATGTTCACCGAATTATTCAGAAGTTAGGAGTTGAAGAACGCACTCAAGCTGTAGTATTTGCTATACGTAATGGTATTGTGAAGTAGAATTCATGTAGGTATATCTATAGATATACCTATTTCTTTTAAAAATCATCCATAGGGTAGACGAAATGATTCTGATTCGCCTGTATAATGTTTCGCATAGGTATCCAATAATTAAAATTGAATTTTAGGTGGAGGATGAATTAAAAATGAACACAAATCAGATAATTACTACATTTATAAGTGTAACATTAATCATTTATGCAATATTTCGTCAGTTATCAGAACGTAGAGTGAAGATACTTAATTTTATTATTTTCCCAATATTTGCAGCGTATGAATCCTATCAATTATTTCCCGGATTCATAATCCCTTTCAATCAGATTATTGAATTACTTCTAATAATTCTTATTGGGCTATTAGCAGGGGTGATTCAAGCTCACTATACAAAAGTATATTATAAAGGCAATCAGCTTTATATGCGTGGAGGCAAGGAAACACTTATTGCATGGATAGCAATGATATTCTTTAGATATATCGTCAGAGCTCTTTTTCAGGGAAGCAACTCATTTACATCATTCAAAAGTACTGGGTGGATATTATTTGCTGGAGTAGCTGTAGTCTTCGCTTTCAAAAGTATAATATTATTTTTAAAACATGAGGAAGTTAGACAGTTTTTTGAAGAAAGACTGATTAATGGACATAGTAAAATCAAGAGTTAATAAATAAAAAAAGAAGTATCTAGCTTTAAACAAATAGATTCATGGTCAAAGCAAAATTAGCATAAAATTTTATTAAAAACAGCAATAAGTATAATTCTTTTATCTTGTAGCTGTTTTTATTATGTGCATAAATTAATAAACAATGGTACATTTTCATAGTAAAAAAGATGTATAATATGATTTAGAATTATACTTTAAACGAAGGAAAGGAAATATTAAATATGAATTTATACAGTAAATACTTTAAAAAGTATAAAGTTCCATTCAGTATAGCTGTATCATGTGTTGCTTTTGAGGCATTTTGTGATTTGCTTGGGCCTACACTTATGTCAAATATTATTAATACTGGAATTGAACAAGGCGCACTTTCAAAGGTCTATTACTGGGGAATGCTCATGCTCATAGTAACTGGCGTTGGAGCATGTTTCGCCGTTACTCGAAATATATTAGCTAGCAAGGTATCTCAGCATATGGGGGCAGATTTACGGTATGATTTGTTTCAAAAGATTGTATATTTTTCAGAAGTAAGTGCTGATAAGATAGAAAGTGGTTCACTTATTACACGTATGACAAATGATACAGCACAAGTGGTACTATTTGTTAATGGAATTATGAGAATCTTTTTAAAAGCACCTATTACATGTGTTGGAAGCATAGTACTTGCAACTTTGCTTAATTTTAGATTAAGCCTTATTATTTATGGGGTTGTACTTGTGGTTGCTATTCTTATTACATTAAGTATGAGGTTAAGCTATCCTCGTTTTTATGAATTGCAAAAAGCTATGGATAAGGTAAATTCTATTGTGCAGGAATATCTTATTGGTGTACGCTTAGTAAAGGCTTTTGGAACATATGATAAAGAAAGTGATAAATTTGAAAATGCAAATTCAAATTTAATGGAAAAAGGTGTGTCATCTCAAATGATTATTACATTAATATCACCACTTATGACACTTACAGTCGGAATTGGTACAGTAGTTGTAATTCTTAGTGGAAGCATATTGTTTTCTTCAAGCATTGCAAATCCAGGAGATATTTCTGCATTTACAATTTACATGGCACAAATTCTGACATCCTTAATTATGATAACTAATATATTTAATACTTTTGTACGAACAAAGGCTTCAACTGCCCGTATTAAGGAAGTGCTTGATTGTGATGAAGATTTTTCTAATAGTGGTGAAGCAATAAAATTGAATGGTGACATTGAATTTAAAAATGTGGCATTTGCTTATCCTAATGGAAGTGGAGTGCCCGCGCTAAAGGATTTATCATTTTCTATTAAAAGTGGACAAAGTTTAGCAATAATTGGGCCGACAGGCAGTGGCAAATCAACTATTGCTTGGCTGCTTTTGAGATTTTATGATGTAGACAGTGGAGAAATTTTAATTAATGGTTGTAATATTAAGAGTTTAAATGTAGACTCTGTCCGCAAAAATATTGCTATTGTACCTCAAAAACCAATGCTTTTCTCAGGGTCTATTGCTGAAAATATTAGATGGGGAAATAATAAAGCTGATAATGAGATGTTACATGAGGCTGCAAATAAGGCACAAGCGGATTTTATTAGTAATATGAATGATGGTTATGAGAGTCTTTTAGGAAGTGCAGGAGTTAATATCTCAGGTGGGCAAAAACAGCGTATTTCAATAGCTCGTGGAATACTTAAAGATTCTTCTGTACTTATATTAGATGATGCAACTAGTGCACTAGATGCAGTAACTGAAGCTAAAGTTAGAGGGAACTTGAATTCAAAAAAAAGAAACCAAACTATAATCACAATTACTCAACGTTGTGGGACAGCTATGTTTGCGGATAAAATCTTAGTTATAGATAATGGAGTTAGAGTTGGATATGGAACACATGATGAACTTATGGAGAATTGTGAGATATACCAAGATATATATAAAACACAAATAGAAAGCAGCAAGGAGGGATAGGAAATATGTCGGAGCGATTTTCAAAGGGTGAAGTAAAAATGCCAGCCATTGGAGGAAGACCAGTTGACAGAGGTGGAAATAGATTTGCACCAACTGCTAAACCTAAGAATACAAAAGGCACGTTATTGCGTATTATAAAAATATATATGCGCTGGGCTAAAACTATCTTTGTGGCTGTAATTTTTACAATTATTTCTTCAGCAATTTCTGTTGCCATTCCTTATTTTGTGGGAAAAACTTTTGATACCTTTAAAGTTTCAACTAGAACAGTGGATACAAAAAATCTTTTAATGCTTTTAAGTATTATCTTAGCCTTGTATGTAATCAATTGGCTGATTTCATGTTTAAATGGGGTTATTATGCTTAGGGTTTCACAAAAACTTGTATATGTAATACGTACACAATTTTTTGAAAAGATGCAAAAACTACCATTAAAATTCTATGATACAAGATCTCATGGTGACACGATGAGTAGAATTACGAATGATGTAGATAATATTAGTTCAACAATTGCACAAACAACCACACAATTAATATCAAGTATTTTAACTCTTATTGGTTCTTTTGTTGTTATGGTTGCATTAAATGTACCTCTAACAGCGGTTGTTTTATTATGCATTCCTCTTGTTACGCTTTTAACACGTGTAATTGCGTCAAAAGGCCGCGCCTACTTTTTAGCACAGCAGCGAAGCCTTGGTTCACTTAATGGTGTAATTGAGGAAAATATATTAGGATTAAAAATGGTAAAGGCCTTTGGTAAGCAGGAGGATGTTTTAAAGCAGTTTGCAGAAATTAATGAAAAATTATATGAAAGCAGTAACAAGGCACAAATATGGTCTGGATATATGATGCCTCTTATGAATGTTATTAATAATTTTATATTTGCAGTTGTTGCCATTGTTGGAGGAGTATTATCAGTAGGATATGGTTTATCAATTGGAACTGTTGTAAGTTTTTTGAGCTATTCAAAACAATTTTCTCAGCCACTAAATGCTATAGCTGGCATGTTTAATACAATTCAGTCAGCACTTGCCGGTGCAGAACGTGTTTTTGAAATTTTAGATAGCGAAGAGGAAAGTGCCGATATAGAAAATGCTATCCAAGTAGAAAACCCAAAGGGAGAAGTAATATTCGAAAATGTATGTTTTTCATACAACAAGTCTACACCTATACTGAAAGATGTAAACTTTAAAGTAAACCCTGGGGAAACAGTTGCTTTAGTAGGAGAAACTGGTGCTGGAAAAACTACAATTGTAAATCTTTTGACTCGCTTTTATGATGTAGATAGCGGAAGAATTTTAATTGATAAAGAGCCAATTATTAATATAAAACGGAGCAGCCTCAGAAAGTGTTTTTCAGTAGTGTTGCAAGACACTTGTCTTTTTACAGGAACAATTATGGATAACATTCGATATTCACAAAAGGATGCAACTGATGAAGAAGTAATAAAGGCAGCTAAAATAGCTCATGCTCATGATTTTATTGATAAACTTCCAAAAGGGTACTATACAATGGTGTCCGGAGTTACGGATAATTTAAGTCAGGGACAACGTCAGCTTATATCAATTGCCAGGGCAGTATTATGCGACAGTCCTATTCTAATTTTAGATGAAGCAACAAGCAGTGTTGATACAAAGACTGAGAAAGATATTCAGCATGCATTACTAAGATTAATGAAAAACCGTACAAGTTTTTTAATTGCACACCGTTTATCTACGATTAGAGATGCAGATCACATTATGTTAATTGGTGGGGGAAAAATATTGGAAAGTGGAAACCATAAAAGTTTAATGGATAAAAAGGGACAATATTATAATATGGTAATTAGTCAAATGGGAAGGTTGAATAAAGAGAAATTGTCTGATATATAGAACTAAACAATAAAGAGTACCATGCTAAGGGGGAATTAAGCATGGTACTCTTTATTTCTATATTTTAGATGGATAAATATTTATGAAAAACATTAAATCAACTTATGAGTTAATTATAAGACCTTGTTGTGTCAAAATTATGGCAAACCTTATTTTTATTACTAAATATTAAGCGCTCTAATTAATATATTTAGATAAATTAAATGATAAAGTCAGTATAGGGCTAGAGTTGATTACAATTTTATAAGTAGTTTAATTTTAGGGAAAAATTTATATCTTAAGATAAAAGAGAAGCAAGATTTTATTGTAAAAACAAATTATAAATCGAAGATACTTAATAATACGTATTAGAACATTATTATAATGTATTGACTTTTTAATAGTATAGCAATATTATTCAATTAGTAGTAAAAATACTAATATTAAATTTAACTAAAATATTAAAGGGGGAAAAATATGAAAAAAAATGTATTAAAAGAGTTAATAGTATTTGTAGCAATTAGCAGTATGGCAATTGGAATTATAGGATGTAGCAATAGCAGTAATTCTAGTAAAAATTCCGAAGTAAAATCCTCGTCATTAAGTGACATAAAGTCAAAAGGTAAAATTGTGATTGGGACAAGCGCTGACTATCCACCATATGAATTTCATAAGCAAATAGATGGAAAAGATCAAATAGTTGGAATTGATGTCAGCATTGCTCAAGAAGTTGCAAAGGACTTAGGAGTAGAACTTGAAGTAAAAGATATGGATTTTGATGGACTTTTAGTATCACTTCAAGCAGGAAAATCAGATGTAGTATTTGCGGCAATGAATCCGACTGATGAAAGAAGAGAAAATGCAGATTTTTCTGATATATACAATAAAGAGAAGAATATATTTATTGTTAGAAAAGGCGACGAAACTTCAATAAAATCAATGGATGATTTAAAAAACAAGAAAATTGGAGTTCAAAAGGGATCGGTTCAAGAGACATTAGTAAAAGATAATCTTCCAGATGCAGAGGTAAAAGGATTAGGAAAGGCTACTGATTTAGTGTTAGATCTGAAAAACAAAAAGGTAGATGCAATATTGCTTGATTCGCCTGTTGCTAAGTTTAATTGTGAAAAAAATAATGATATTGCATTAACTTCAGTGACTATTGAAGCAAAAGAAGATGGGGCTGCTATTGCAATGAGAAAAGGTTCAACAGATTTACAAGCAGAAATTAACAAAACAATAAAAAGATTAAAAGATGAAGGAAAAATTGATGAATTTGTTGTTGAAGCAAATAAATTAATGGATTAGCATTCATATTAACTTAAATACAATAATTAAATTATATACATAAATTATTGATGTAAGGTATGAATATATTTTACATCAATAATTTTATAATTATTATTTAAAGTAAAAGGAGGATACTTTTGAATTTTATATTTCTAAAAAGGTACTATGAATATTTTTTAAAAGGTACATACACAACAATAGAATTAGCTTTCTTTGCAATAGTATTTGGGACAATCATTGGGTTAGGACTAACTCTTTTAAAAAGATCTGAAATTAAAATTATACGATTTTTAGCATCTACATATGTTGAATTCATACGGGGAACTCCTATTTTAGTGCAAATATATATAATTTATATAGGATTACCTAAATTAATAAATATAGGTTTAGCTGATATAGTTGTAGGTGCTGTTGCGCTATCTTTAAATTCAGGTGCTTATGTATCTGAAATTATAAGAGCTGGAATTAATGCAGTTGATAAGGGGCAGAGTGAAGCAGCTAGAAGCTTGGGAATGAATAAAAGAATGGCAATGTTTGAAATTGTAATTCCACAAGCATTTAAGAATGTTTTGCCTGCATTAGGAAACGAGTTTATTGCAATTATTAAAGATTCATCTATGGTTTCAGTTATTGGAGTCGCAGAATTAATGTACAATGCTGGAATAGTGAGAGGAAATACTGCTTTAGGACTAGAGCCGATAATAGTTGCAGCTGTTATTTATTTTATATTAACGTTTGCTATGACAAGAGGATTAATTATTTTAGAGAGGAAAATGAAGAAAAGTGATATTCGTTAAAAATTTATACAAGAGCTTTGGACAAAGTGAAGTTTTAAATGGTATTGATGAGTATATTTCAAGAGGAGAAGTAGTTGTAATTATTGGTCCATCAGGATCAGGAAAAAGTACGTTGCTAAGATGCCTTAATTTATTGGAAATGCCTACATCGGGAGAAATTATTTTTGAAGGAAAGAACCTTGTATCAAAATCTAGTGACATAAATAAAATTAGAGAAAAAATGGGGATGGTATTTCAGCAATTTAATTTATTTCCTCATAAAACTGTATGCGAAAATATCTGTTTAGCACCAATTAAAGTAAAAAATATTTCGAAAGCTGAAGCAAAGGATAAAGCATATGAACTTCTTGGTAAAGTTGGATTATTAGAAAAGGCTGATTGTTACCCAGCATCACTTTCGGGTGGACAAAAGCAAAGAATTGCAATAGCAAGAGCTTTGGCAATGGAACCAGAGGTTATACTATTTGATGAACCAACTTCCGCTTTGGACCCAGAAATGGTTGGAGAAGTATTAAGCGTTATAAAGAAGCTTGCAAAAGAAGGAATGACAATGGTGATTGTAACCCACGAAATAGGATTTGCCAGAGAAGTAGGAGATAGAATAATATTTATGGATGGAGGAAAGGTTATAGAGAGAGGAAGTCCAATAGAAATATTTAATAATCCTAAAAAATTAAGGACTAAAGATTTTTTATCAAAGGTTCTTTGATAAACAGGGCATTTTAAGAGAATCAGCATTATTTTTAATAAAATTTTCATATAACTATTGCATATAACGTTATATAATGTTATAGTATGTATCAAGGAGGTGTAGTAATGATTAAAAATAATATCGATATAATTTTAAAATCAAATAATATCTTTACAGGAATATCAGATAAGATAATTAATGGATATGTTGCTATTTCTGGTAATAAAATTGTTGCGGTTGAAGAAGGAGATGGTTATAAAGAGTTATTATCTAATAAGACGAATTTTATTGATCTTGGTGAAAACGTTATTAGTCCTGGATTTGTAGATACCCATACATTTTTCACTGGATATATAATTTTTAATATTGGGGTTGATGTTAGTAAAGCAAGTTCAATAGATGAATGCATAGAAATTCTAAAAAAATATGAAAGTACACTTGATAATAATGCTACAATTTTTGGGCATGGCTGGAACCCAGAAGCTTTTAAAAGCTTAACTGCAGTAGAAAAGTTAGATGAAATATTTATAAATAGAAGAGTCATTGTTTTTTCTAATAATAGAGATACTTGCCTTATGAATACAAAAGCAATTGAAGTTTATAAATTTACTCCAGATGAATGTTATCCAGAAGCCTATTGGAGGATAATGAGAGAATATTTGAATGATAGAAACTTTATAGACAAGCAATTTAAAGATTATATGCAAATGATGAATAGCAGAGGAGTTACGGCTGTAAAAGAAATGGGATTTGACGACTATTATGGATTTACAGATTACTTAGAAGAAGTAGAAAAAAATAATCTGTTATCCCTTAGAATTTCATTTATGTCTCAGCCAGTTGGACAAGGAATTAATATTCCATATGGACTAAAAATGAGGGAAAAGTTCAGTAGCGATTTCATTAGGTTTTCAGGATTTAATAGGATGACAGATGGCACAGTTGCAAGTTTAAAAGCAGATTTACTCAAACCGTATGAATGTTTGGAAAATGTAAATTGTATCATAGATATTGATTATGATCTAATTGAAAAAGAAGTTTTATTAGCTGATGAACACAATTTTAGATATTCCCTTCATGCGCAAGGTGATGGGGCAGTTCATAAGGTTTTAAATATTTATGAGAAATGTAAACGAGGCCAAGGAAAGTGTATTAACAGACATGCAATTACGGATATGGAATTTACACATCCAGATGATCTGGAAAGAATGGGTAAGCTAGGTATAATAGCAGAAATTTATCCACAAATAATGTCATTAGATTTAGAAGATGAAACAAAAGAAATGATAGAAAAAAATGTAGGACTTGAACGTGGGAAATACTTTTGGAATCGTAGAAAAATGCTAGACAGTGGTGTAGTTGTATCTTGTGGAACAGACTTACCACTTATGATAACTAATATACCGGAATCTATATATCATGCTTGCGGTGGATATTTTGCAGATGGTAAAGATCCGTATAATAAGCAAAACACTATGTCTATTGTAGAACTACTAAAAGCATGGACAATAGGTGGCCAGTATAATTGTGGATTTGAAGATAAGTTAGGAACCTTGGAAGTAGGAAAATTAGCGGATATTGCTGTTCTAAATAGAAATATATTTGAAACTCCAGTGGAAGAAATGAAAGATGTAGAAATTTGCTTAACTATTGTTGATGGTAAAATTGTGTATAATAAACTTTAAGGGTTTGAGGGGGAGTATTATATGGGTCTTATAACTAGGGAACAAATAGCAGGAATGAATATTCATTATCTGTTCTATTCATTAGATTATTTTTTAGATGCTCAAGTTAAAGCTGGGATTAAGACTATTGAACTATGGCCAGGAGTACCTCATTTTTTCCTTGATTCTATGACATATAGTGATTGTAAGATTATAAAGAAAAAAATTGAATCAAGGGGATTGAACGTTAAGATTTTAACTCCAGAAAATTGCACTTATCAATATCAATTTGCGGCTAAAGAACCTGAACTTTTTGAAAAGAGTTTTAAGTATTTTAGCAATGCAATAAAAGTGGCTGGAGAATTAGATTGTGAAATTATGGCTATAAACTCTGGATGGGGTTATCTAAATGAAGATAGAGAAGAGGCCTGGAAGCGTTCATCAAATATGCTTTCAAGGTTAGCAGATGTTGCGAGGAAAGAAGGGATAAAACTAGCAATGGAATCCTTAAGACCAGAAGAATCACAACTTGTAATTACTCTTAATGATGCAAAAAGAATGTTCGATGAAATAAATCACCCCAATTTAAAAGTAATGATCGATACCATAGCAATGGGAGTAGCGGGAGAAACGATTCAGCAATGGTTTGATGTATTTAAGAATAATATAATACACACTCATTTTGTTGATGGAAATCCGTATGGACACTTAATTTGGGGTGATGGTAAGTATGATCAGGAGAGTTTTCTAAAGACTTTAAAGGATAATGGGTATAAAGGATATTTAGGTCAGGAAATTACAGATTTTAATTATTTTAAGGATCCAGCATCACATGATATACGCAATATGAAATCGTTTGAAAAGTTTATCTAAAGTTTGATAATATTACCGATTAACTAACATTTAACTTGAAAATAAATACTCGAGCTTGTGAAAGCTAAATAAGTTGCATTACATCTAATAATACGTTATAATACGTATTATTAGATAGGAGTCGAAGTAAGGTTTAAGTTAAAAGTTATAGGCAATCATATAAGTTAAGTTAATACAAGATAACGACACAAAGTTCAAGGATATAAATTAACTATTAATAGGAGTGATTAATTTGTTTAATAGAAAATTAAAAATGCCACATACTTATACTTTACTCTTTGGGTTAATAATCTTAATAGCAATATTAACATGGATTATACCTAGTGGACAATTTCAAAAACAAGATCAGGTTTTATCGGGAATGACAAAAAGTGTTATAGTACCAGACACATATGAGTCTGTACCAAAAGTTAGTGAAGATGGAACTGATTTAAGACAAGGTCCCTTTGATGTATTAATGGCTCCGAGTAAAGGGATACAAAGATCAGTGGAAGTAATAGCATTTATCTTTGTATTAGGAGGTTCATTTTCTATATTAATGAAAACAGGAGCAATAGATTCAGGAGTTTCTGTTGTAGCAAGAAGATTTCAAGGAAAAGAAAAAATAATTATAGTACTTATGATGACCCTTATTGGAATTGGTGGATCAGTAATAGGAACTAGTGAAGAAACAATACCATTTTATATGGTGTTTATACCACTGATGATGAGTTTTGGATACGATTCGCTTACAGCTATTATGATGATATTTTTAGCATCACAAGTTGGATATGTTGGGGCAACACTAAATCCATTTTCGGTACTTGTTGCTCAAGGAGTGGCAGGAATACAAGGAAATCCACAGTTGTGGTTTAGAACAATACAATTCATTGTTTACATGATAATTACAATAACTTTTGTATTGTTATATGCAAAGAAGGTAAAAAGTAATCCTGAAAAATCTTTGGTTTATGAAGATGATTTAAAAAATAGAGAGTTCTTTTTAGCCAATAGAGAATCTTTAGATAAAGTTGAGTTTACAGGCAGGCACAAGATTATACTTGTTGGTTTTGCAGTGAGTATGGGAATAATGATTTGGGGCTTACTTGAAAAAGGATTTTATATGAATGAAATTGCAGCAATTTTTCTTATGCTTGGTTTATTCTCAGGTATTGTTGCTAAGTTTTCAGAAAAAGAAATGGCTGAAACTTTTGTAGAAGGATGTAAAGATTTTGCATACCCAGCAGTAATAATAGGAATTGCAAGTGCAATACTTGTAATCGCTGAAGATGGTATGATAATTGATACTATTTTAAATACATTAGCAAATAGCTTAAAAGGAATGCCAGTAGCAGTATTTACAACAATAATGCTTTTTGTACAAAATATCATAGCATTATTTGTTCCATCATCATCAGGTCAGGCCGCTTTAACAATGCCTCTTATGGCTCCACTTGGAGATTTAATACATGTTAATAAAGAAGCAATTGTTACTACTTATCAAGCTGGAAATGGTTTAACTAATATGATATCACCAACTGGTGGGGTTTTAATGGCTGCACTTGGAATTGGAAGAATCAGTCTTTCTAAATGGATAAAATCAGTAGCAAAAATAGTGATTGTATTAGAAATAACTGCAGCAGTATTTTGTGCAATATCAGCATATTTACCAATGTAGTAAAAAGACAAATAGTAAAAAATCATAAAATGATTTAAACATATAATTTTAAAATATTAGGAGGAATAAAAATGAACATTAGAGAAATCGTAGGAAAAATTATAGCAGGTAAAGAAAATGGAATAAAAGAAGTATTTTTAGTAGCATGTGGTGGGTCTTTAGTAGATATGTATGCATCACAATATTTCTTACAAAGTGAAACAAAAGAATTAAGAGTTTTATCGTATACAAGTAATGAATTTGTTCATGCAACACCAAAATCTTTAGGAGAAAATTCAGTTGTAATTGTATGTTCACATGGTGGGAATACTCCAGAAACTGTTGAAGCTGCAAGAGTAGCTAGAGAGAAGGGAGCAGCAACTATAACATTAACACATAATAAAGATGCTAATTTAATTAAACATGCAGATTATAATATACTTTATGTTTGGGGAAATGACACAAGCGTAGAAGATAATCCAATGGCAATTATTCTTAACATAGCAGTTGAAATATTAAATCAAACAGAAGGCTATGAAGGATATGACAAATTCATGGAAGGTTTAAAGATTGTAAATGATGTTGTAAAAAGAGGTCAAGGCTTAGTTGCAGAAAGAGCAAAAAGATATGCAGAAAAATATAAAGATGAGCCAATAACATATATATTAGGAAGTGGGGCGTCTTATGGACATGCATATGGATTTTCAATATGCTCACTAATGGAAATGCAATGGATGAATGCATCAGCGGTGCATTCAGGTGAATACTTCCATGGGCCATTTGAGGTAACTGATAAGGAAACATTATATTTATTATTAATGAATGAAGGTAGAACTAGAGAATTAGATGAAAGAGCACTCAAATTCTTAAATAAGTATGGTGCAAAAGTTGAAGTGGTTGATTGTAAAGAACTTGGCATTAGCGTAATAGATAGTTCAGTAGTTGAATTCTTCAATCCTATAGTATTCTATAGCATCTTATGTGTATATAGAGGAGAATTGGCAAAGATTAGAAATCACGATTTAGATACAAGAAGATATATGGGAAAAGTTGAATACTAAAATATTTAAGTATAGGAGAAAATATTATGGTTAAAGTGATTGGGCTAGGAGATAATGTTGTAGATAAATATGAACATATTAGAACAATGTATCCAGGTGGAAATGCTTTAAATTTTGCCGCTTATGCAAAGAATTTAGGAGCAAGTTCAGCATTTTTAGGGGCATTTGGATCAGATGCTGAAGCAGAACATGTTCAAAATACAATTCGTGAACTTGATTTAGATATTTCAAAATGCAGAAATTTTGATGGTGAAAATGGTTGTGCAAGAGTAACATTAGAAGGTGGAGATAGAGTTTTTCTAGGAAGTAATGAAGGTGGAGTTTTAAGAGAAAATGGTTTAAATCTTACACAAGATGATTTGGATTATATTAAAACTTTTGATTTACTACATGCAGGATTATATGGCTATACAGAACCAGAACTTGATAAAATAAGAGAATTAAACATTCCAATATCTTTTGATTTCTCTGATGATTTTACAATGGAAGAAGTTGAAAGAATTGCTCCTAAAGTAGATTTTAGCTTCTTCTCATGCAGTCATCTAAAAACTGATCAAATGCTTAATTTAATAATGAGAGCTCATGAGCTTGGAAGTAAGATAGTAGTAGTTACTATGGGAGAAAAAGGTGCGTTGTTATATGATGGGATTAAGTTCTATGCACAAGAACCAGAACTTGTTGAAGCTGTAGATACAATGGGAGCGGGAGATTCATTCTTAACTGCATTCCTAGTAAATTATATAAGCAAAGTCAAAGAGAATAAATTAGATAAGGAAACAATAATTAAAGAAAGTCTAAATGAAGGTGCAATATTTTCAGCTAGAACATGTTTAATTGAAGGATCATTTGGATATGGTAAAAACTACTAGTTAATTTACAACAGTGGCTGTCAAAAATGGTTTTTAACCATATAATAAGACAGCCATTTTGTTTGTATAGAAGAAATATATTATATTAATTTATTCAATATCATTGTGTAATAACATAATTGAAGTTTTTATAATGGTATGATAGTATATAAGTAATATTATACATGCATAAAAGGAGTTTTCATATGCTAATACAAGATAGTATTAATCCTTTATATCAACAATTGGCAGATATTATACGTAATTTAATTATTAGTGGTGAATTAAGATATGGAGATAAAATTCCAACTGAAGTTGAATTGAGTGAAAAATATAATGTTAGTAGGATAACTGTTCGTGCAGCTATTTCTGAACTAGTCGAGATGGGATTTCTGATAAAAAAACAAGGCAAGGGAACATTTGTAAGTAAGCCAAAAGTTCAGCGTAAAATTGAGTACTTATCTAGTTTTACTGCGGCTTGTGAAGCTAATGGATTAAAAGTAACCAATGAAGTGATTAAAAGAGAGATAGTAGGGCCTGAATTAGAAGATAAAAAAGATCTTGAATTGGATGAGGATGATAAATTAATATATATTCAAAGAGTAAGATATGCTGGTGGCGAACCATTAATGTTGGAAAATAATTATTTTTCTTGTAAGAGATTTAGTTTTTTACTCACTGAAGATTTAAGTGGATCATTGTATGAGTTATTAAGAAACAAGTATGATATAAATCCTTCAGATTCACCTAGTTCAGGAATTGATAGAACTACAATTGAAATTGCCAAAGCTGCTGATGAGGAAGCTTCATTGTTAAAAGTGCAAAATGGTGAACCATTATTTTATATAAAGACTGTGATATACGATGATAAGAATATGCCAGTACATATAGGTAAGCAGTATGTAATAGGAGAACGATATAAATTTGTAATATCGTAACATATAAATTTATATAATAGAACACGACTTGACATAATTAGAAAATCCTTAAATGAGCATCTTTTTAGTAAAATAAATACTTATAATAAAGAGTAACATTACTAGTCTCCCCTAGCATGTTACTCTTCATTTTTTATGGTGTAGATATTTATGAAAAAAGGTAACCAACGTATATTTCTATTATAGTAAATTAATAAAATTCATTACAACAGCATTCTTTAGAAAATCAGATGGAATCTTATTTTGGCATAAGATATGTGTTTTTCGTCACAAGTGTAGTATTAAAAATAAATGTAGCAG
Source organism: Clostridium sp. LS (assembly GCF_002760435.1). GTDB lineage: Bacteria > Bacillota > Clostridia > Clostridiales > Clostridiaceae > Clostridium. Next base: position 24,830 of record NZ_AUUU01000043.1, on the reverse strand, counting down.
AAGCTTATTTCTAAGTATATAAAAAATGGCTTTATGCGAAAAGTATACATTGAAATATTAACAAAAATGAATAGGTAGTTTTAGCTTAAAATGGGAAATAAATATACAAATTGATAATTTGAATTAATATTTTTTAAGGAAGAGTAAAACTAAAAAGTTGGACTCTTCTCTTTTGTGTAGAATATAAAATAGATTTAGTAACTATAATTTCAGAAAATACAGTAAAAAACTATTGATAAATAAATGCAATTATACTAATATATAATTTATGATAGAATTAATATTAACTAATGGAATATTATTCTTTAATGAAAACGTATTATCTAAGAATATAATACGATAAATCTTGTGTAGGAGGTGAATGCAAATTGTTGGAATCGATACCAAGAGAAAACGTTTAGGAAATTAGAGTCATAAACTATATGCATTTTTGGTACCGATACCAGGGGCGATCAATTAATTTCATATGGAGGAATGAAAATGCAAAGAAATCATAGAAGTTTTAAAAGTATAATAGCAATTACTTTGGTCCTTAGTATTATTATTACATGTGGTCCAAACACTGTAATTGCAAAGGCAGAAGACAATAATTCGGTAATAACCAGATTAACTACTGCAGAAAAACAAGGAGTAATATTACATGCTTGGGATTGGTCATTTAATAATGTAACAGCTAACTTAGATGCTATTAAAGCAGCAGGTTACACTGAGATACAAGTGTCACCAATACAAGTAAACAAGGACTTAAATGATGAATATACAACTTCTGACAAGTGGTGGATTTTGTATCAACCAGCTGGGTTTCAAATTGGGAATAAACAGCTTGGAACAGAAGATGAGTTCAAGGCAATGTGTGCAGCAGCAAAAGCTAAGGGTATTAAAATTATTGTAGATACTATTGTAAACCATATGGGTAACAATGGAGATCCAGATATACCAGCTGAAGAAGTGGCAGATTTAGATCCAGACCTTTCGTTAGCAAATCACCCTGATATGTGGCATGTAGATAGCAATGGTAAATTAAATGTAATTTCTGATTACAATAACAGATATGATGTAACTCATAACGGGGTTGGACTGCCAGATTTAAATACTGCCAATCCGCTTTTGCAAGAAAAAATAAAGTTATACTTACAAAAATGTTTAGATGATGGAGCTGCTGGATTTCGTTTTGATACAGCTAAACACGTAGAACTTCCAATTGATCCAGACAATGTAAAAAGCGATTTTTGGCCAAACGTATTATCTGGATTGCATACTGCTGACGGAAATACACCTTTTATTTATGGAGAAGTTTTACAAGGTGGTGCAGATAACATTGCAGGATATGCAAAATATTTTAATGTTACTGCAAGTAAATATGGTGCTGATATAAGAAGTACTGTAGGTGTTGGAACTTCGGGTCCAAATTTAAGTGGAAATATTGATAAATTAAAATCCTATGATGTTCCATCTGGGATTGATAACACAGAAATTGTAACATGGGTAGAATCTCATGATACTTATGCAAACGATTCATCAGAATCAACACCTATGACTGATGAGCAAATTAAAAATGGATGGGCAATAGTAGCATCTCGTGAAAATTCAACTCCACTATTTTTTGACAGACCAGCAGGAAGAAAAAAATTACAAGGTAATATAGGAGATGCAGGAAGTGATACTTGGAAGGACCCAGACGTAGTTGCAATTAACAAATTCCATACTGCCATGGATGGACAAGATGAAAGCTTAATTAAATTAAGTGATAATGTACTTATGATTGAACGTGGTACAAGCAGTGGTGCTAGTAAAAAAGGAGTTGTAATCGTAAACTTAGATTCAATCCCTTATCAATTACCAGCAGGTCAAGCTATAAATTTAGAGGATGGAATTTATACTAATTGTGCACCTGTAGGTGGAACATTTACTGTAGCTAGTGGTCAGATATCAGGAACTGTCCCAAGTGGAATTACAGTACTTTATGCAGATGGAATACCAGAACAACCAGTTATAACTCCAAAGGTTTCAATTGATAAGGAAGATTGTTCCTTTGCTGATAAGTTAGATTTAACTTTGCATGTTACAAGTGCAGCTTCAGCAACTTATTCAATTGATGGAGCTCCACAAGGTTCATATGCTGATGGGCAAACTATTACAATTGGAGAAAGTGCTGCTGCTGGAGCAACAATAAAAGTTGTAGTATCAGCTACAAGCAGTGATGGTAAAACTGCATCAGAAACTTATACGTATATAAAGAGAGACCCAAATGCAAAAACTGTAGTGTATTTTACAAAACCAGCTGGTTGGCAATTACCTTATGCTTATGTTTATAATGATTTAAAAGAGAATTATAATAATGAAGCATGGCCAGGAACTAAAATGGTTAAGATAGGGGACAACTTATATAAACTAGAAATAAGTGGTTTTACAAATGGTCAAGTTATATTTAATGATTGGTTTTATGGCAGTCATCAAACAAGTGCTTTTACAATAGCACCAAGTGAGAGTGTTGAAAAGAAGCTTTATGATACTGATGGAACTTGGAAAGATACGACTGCTACATTTGACAATGGCACTACCTTACCAGATGATGGGGTTACAAATGGAACAGCAAAGGTATATTTTCAAAAACCAAGCACTGCTGAATGGGCTTATAATGATGTAAATATATACTTCTATGGTAAAGGCGGTCCAAGCTGGCCTGGAGTACCAATGACAAAAGTTAGTGATAATTTATATACTTACACATTACCAGCAGGCCTAGAAGGTTCGAATGTAATCTTTAATGCAAATGCTGGAAAAATACAGGTGCCTGGATCTGGTGAATCAGGATTAACTGCACCAGCTAATACTAGTATGATACTTGCGGATGGAGTTTGGAAGGAATACACTAAGGGAGTATCCAAAGCATACTTTAGAAAACCATCTGATTGGGCAGAACCTAATATCTACGTATTTAATGATCAAGGCGTAAAAGTAAGTGAATGGCCAGGAGTAAAAATGGATAAAGTAGCTGGAACAGAAACTTTATATTCTTATACTTTGCCAGAAAATTTTGGTGATGCTAAGATCATATTTAATGATAAGATAGCTGGAAACGATTCTGGAAATCAAACAGCTGATTTGGTATTGCCATTTGAAACTTCAAAAATATATGACGAAACAACTAAAACTTTAAGAGATTTCACTCTAGATGATTTACAAGAACCAGAAAAGCCATCTACAGATGCACAAGGTGTAACTAAAGTTTACTTTAAAAACACTTTTGGATGGGAGAAGGTTAATGTATATGCATATAACGATGGATCATCTGATAAAGTAAAGGATTGGCCAGGAGCAAGTGCTGTTGATGAAGGCAATGGATTATACAGTTATACATTACCAAAAGGTTTTGAAAGTGCAACAGTAATTTTTAATAATGGCGGTAAAGGTAAGCAGACAAATAATTTACCAACAAAAGTTGGAAGTACTATGGAATTTGTTTCTGATGGAACAGAGACTGATGGTAAACTTAATGGTGAATTAGTAAGCAAGTCAAAAGTTTACTTTAAGAATACAAGTGGATGGAGCAGTGTTAAAATATATTACTGGGTGGACGCTAATAATAATGGTTGGCCTGGAAGCAGTATGGTGGATGAAGGGGATAATTTATATAGCTTTGTAATGCCAGATGGTTTTGAAAATGCCAATGTAATATTTAATAATAATGGTAAGGGAAAACAATCACCTGATAAACAAGCACAAGCTGGAAAGACACTAATACTTGACGGTGATACTTGGAGAGAATTCACAGAAGCTGATATACCAGGGGCAAATACTAAACCAACCAACCCAGGCGATAATGAAGAAGTTGGTTCAACAGTATATGTAAAAGTTCCAAGCGGATGGAATGGTATACCTAATATCCACTATTGGAATACAGCGGGCGGAACAACTACTTGGCCAGGAGTTGCAATGAAGGATGAAGGTAATGGAATATATAGTGCTGCTATACCAAAATCCTTTGGTGATGTTTCGATAATTATTAATGATGGAAGCAATAAGCTTGCTGATAAGGATGGAAACACTGAATTTACCGTAAAATTAGGAAGTACTATAATTTTTGAAGATGGTGCATGGAAAGACTATGTTAAACCAACACCTGATCCAGGGGCACAAGAAGTATCAAAAACTCCTATAGTTGATGGGATAATTTATACGGGAACTACTACGGTTAAAGGAACAGCAGGTGCAAATGCAGATGTAGTATTAGGCATAGATGAAGACAATGTTACTACTTCAGCCGCAGTGCAATGCACTACTTCAGCAGGAGCTCAATATGTAATTGGAACTTCAAAGTCAGATGAAAATGGTAACTGGTTAGTACAAATTCCTGCTCAAAGTAAAGGAACTGTTATAAAAATTACTGCAAAAGAAGAAGGAAAGTTGGAAGCATCAATTACGGTTACAGTTCAAGAGAAACCTTCTTCAAGTTCAGGTTCAAGTTCAGGTTCTGATTCTGGTTCAAGTTATAGTCATAGTTCTCACAGAAAAGAAAAAACCGTTACTGTAGATGGAAACTCTACTATAATAAAATCTTCAGATGCATCAGTTATAATAGACGGAATTGTAAATGCCAATACATCGAATATAGTAGTTAAATTATCATCATCACAATCAGTAGCTATGAAGAGCATATTTGAAGCCTTATTAAGTAAGCCGGATAAAACTTTAACATTAGTTCAAGGCAATGTTTCTTTGACATTTAAAGGAACAGATTTATTAGCTAATGGAGCAGCAGATTTAGATACTACAATACAATCAATTTCATCAAATGCTTCGGCTATAAATAATTTAACTAATGGTGCAGAAATAATTGATTTATCGTTTGCTTATAAAGGAGCATTCCCAGGTAAAGCAACAATTACTACAGATGTAAATTCTAAATATAACAATAAGTTAATGTATGTATATTCTTATAATGCAGCAAATAATAGATTAACATTAGTATCACTAAATGTTCCTGTTCAAAATGGTGAAGTATCATTTACAGCAAGTAAAGGTTCAGATTATGTTTTAAGTGAAAAACCAATAACTGGAGCTGTTACTGAAGGTTGGAATAAAATTACTGATGGTAACTGGATATATGTAAAAGATGAAAATAATGTTGCTGGATGGATCTATGATGGAGGTAATTGGTACCTAACTAATGAATCTGGAATAATGCAAAAAGGCTGGAGTAAAGATAGAAATGGAAAGTGGTATTACCTTAATTCAGCAGGAGCTATGCAAACTGGTTGGTTAAATGATAATGGAACTTGGTATTATTTGAGCACATCAGGAGACATGCTATCTGATACAACTATTGATGGTTATACTTTAGGAGTTGATGGAGCTTGGATTGCATAGATTAGTTTAATTGTAAGCTTTATATTATAAATTTATAAAAAATTTCATTTTTTTTATTATAATCTAGAGAGTCTAAAAATATATTTAGGCTCTCTAATTTTATACTAATATGTAGTTTTTGACAAATTTAGCTGAAAGTATAAAGAATTGCATGATATGTAACGATTATAAGTAAGATTTGATAATTAAACTTGTTATGTATTGGAATTTATAAAAATAATACTTATTGTGGAGGGATGTTTTGTATATGGAAAAAGAGGGATATATAACTTTCGATAATTCAAAATTATTTTACTCTGTAAAAGGAGAGGGAAAGCCTTTAATTTTTATTCATGGTAATTTTAATGATTCCAGAGTTTGGAGGTATCAGGTAGAAAGTTTTTCTAGTCAATATAAAGTAATATCGTATGATCAAAGAGGATATGGAAAATCTGATACACCAACATCTACTTTTTCACATTTTGAGGATCTAAAAGTAATATTAGATTCTCTAGAAATTAAAAGTGCGGTAATAATTGGGTCGTCATCAGGAGGAAGTATTGCAATTGATTTTGCTTTGAAGTATCCGGATTATGTAGATGCACTTATACTTGCTTCTCCAGCGGTAAATGGATATCGTTATCCATTAAAACTAATAATAGAAGCGATGAAAAGTATCTCTTTATTAAAGTCAAAGGGGTTTGAAGCAGCAATTGAAAAATTTATTAATAGTTCATTTTGGAGTTATTTTATTCCGGATCAAAGTAATGAAAAAGCTAGAAAGTTAATCTTAGAGACTATTAGAACACAAAAGAACTTTTATAGCTGGAATTTTAAACTTGCTGTACCTGAAAAACCTTATGCAGCAAAGAGATTAGGAGAAATTCATATACCTACATTAATTGTTCTAGGTAATAGAGATTTTGCTTTTAATGTGAAAGTAGGAGAACGTCTTCATGCAGGTATAGAAAGTTCAGACAAAATTACTATATCAGATTGTGGTCATCTACCATTTGTTGAAAAATACGAAGAATTTAATAAACAAATATGTAAGTTCTTAAAACAAAGAAATTTGTAAAATAGGTTGTATAGGAATAATTATATTTACTAAATTTATGCATAGTAAATTTTTCATGTATCCGCAGAAGAGGAGTGAAGCTTAATGATGTAACTCCTCTTTTTTTTTTGCACTAAAGTCGCTATAACTTTGTGATTATAAGCTATCTTTGTTATTTTTAGATAGTTTCTATAATGAGAATGTAAAAGCTAACTAGCAGGTTAATACTATATTAAATGATATTCATTTAAGAATTTTTATGAAAGGAGATGAAGAATAAGATTTGATATGGAATTTATCTAACAATGATTATGAAAAAATAGTTAAAAAAGTAACAATAAATAATAACAATTTGTATGCATATTTCATAAATTATAAGTATATTTTATAGAAATGAATTTGAATTTTATTAATTTATTTTAGAAGAACATACATAAAGGTAATTTCTAAGTAATATTAAAGTAAAAAAATAATAAAGCCCATAATAATTTTAAGATTAGGGAAAAGAAAACAAAAAATATTCAGAATTATCAGAAAATTGATTGACAAAAAATAAACAAAGAATTAAAATTTAATTGGGATATATTGACAAATAAATAACTATCATATTTAAAAAGTTAGGAGTTGATATTCATGGTGAAAGTAATTAGTTCTACTGAAGCAGCAAAGTTGATAAAGGATGGAGATGTTTTAGCAACGTCGGGGTTTGCATCATTGGGAGTTCCAGAAGCGCTTTTGAAAAGCTTAGAGAAAAGATTTATTGAGGAGCAGAATCCAAGGAACTTGACTTTAATGTTTGCAGCAGCACAAGGTGATGGAGAAAGTAAAGGTTTAAATCATTTAGCCCACGAAGGTTTGATAAAAAAAGTTATAGGAGGCCACTTTAATTTAGCACCTATGATAGGTCAATTAATTAGAAATAATAAAATATATGCATATAATCTACCTCAAGGAATTATGTGTAATATATTTAGAGATATAGCAAGTAAAAAAACAGCAACCATAAGCAAAGTTGGATTAAATACTTTTGTAGATCCAAGAATAGAAGGTGGGAAAGCTAATTCAATTACTAAAGATGAAATAGTTGAAGTAATAGAAATATTAGGTCAGGAAAACTTACTATATAAATGCCCAAGTATTGATGTGGCCTTTATTAGGGGGACATATGCTGATGAGAAAGGTAATATTACGATGGAGCATGAAGCTACTTACTCTGAAGCTACGTGCATAGCGCAAGCAGTTAGAAATTGCGGTGGAATTGTCATCGTACAAGTTGAAAAAGTTGTTAAATCAGAAACATTAGATCCGAGATCTATTAAGATACCAAGAATTTACGTTGATTATATAGTAGAATCAAAGGATAAGGAGGATCAAGAGCAAGTATTAGGATATAATTATGATCCATCATTGGCTGGAGATATAAAGATAACAGTTAATAATTTAGAACCATTGAAACTAGATTCTAGAAAAATAATAGGAAGAAGAGCTGCTATGGAACTAATTAAAGGAACAGTTGTTAATATAGGAATAGGAGTACCTGAAGCTGTATCTAATGTTGCAAATGAAGAGGGAATTGGAGAGTTTATTACGTTGACTGTTGAACCTGGACCTATAGGAGGAATACCTCAAGGTGGAAAAAAATTTGGAGCTTCAATAAATCCAGAATGTATATTTGATCAACCTACACAGTTTGATTTTTATGATGGAGGAGGTTTGGATATTGCATTTTTAGGTCTTGCACAAGTGGACAAGCATGGGAATATAAATGTAAGCAAATTTGGGACAAGGATTGCAGGCTGTGGGGGATTTATTAATATTACACAGAATTCTAAAAAGGTAGTTTTTTGTGGTACATTAACAGCTAAAGGACTAGAGGTCAAAGTAGATAATGGAGAGTTGAAAATTATAAATGAAGGAAGAGAAAAAAAATTTGTTAATTCCGTTGAGCAAATTACTTTTAGTGGTAAATATGCAATGAAGGTAAAGCAAACTGTTATATATATAACTGAAAGAGCTGTATTTGAATTAAAAGATAGCGGAGTGCACTTAATAGAAATAGCACCAGGTATAGATATCCAAAAAGATTTATTAGATTTATTAGATTTCAAACCAATTATAGATGAAAATCTTAAGCTTATGGATAGGAGAATATTTATGGATGAATTAATGGGATTAAAAGGATAATTAAAAGATATGAAGGAGGATAAAAGTATGTTAGAAAATTTAAAAATAAAACTTCTTAAAATGGCTAAATATGCAGAAAAGTATAATTTATGTACAGAAAATACAGGTAGTTTTAGTATACGAGATGAAAGTTCTGGATATGTAATTATAACGCCTTCAAAAATTAAAGTGGAAAATTTGACTGAAGAGCATGTTTGTATAGTAGATTTAAATGGAAATAAAATTCAAGTAGTTGAAGGAATTGAAGTGTGTAGTGATTTACAAATGCATCTTGAAATTTATAAGGCTAGGAAAGAGATACGAACAATTATGCATGTTAACCCAAGCTATGCATCTTCCTTTGCCGTTATAAATAAGGTTATTCCACCAATAACTTATGATGCTGCTAATTATGGAGGGTATATTTATGTTGCTAATTATGATAAAACAAAAACTACTGAGACATCTAAAGATTTAATAGAGAAATTTAAAACAAGTGATGCATGTTTGTTGGAAAGTAATGGTGTTGTCGTAATAAGTAAAGATATAGAAGATATATTATCAAAGGCAAAATATGTTGAAAGGGTGGCAGAGACTTATTATAAAGCATTAACCTTAAATGGATTCAAAGAACCTAAAAGATTTACAAGAGAGGAATTAGTTTTATATCTTGCCAATAAATAAAGTGTTATTTATAAGCTTTTATTACAAAAAGAAGGTGATTTAACTACTAAGAAAATCAGTTTTATCACCTTTATAACTTATTTCTATTTAATGACTTGTTATATATTTTTTAGCGCAGTATAATCTGTTTATAATTAATAACTTGAGGTATTGAAAATGAATAGTGAAGAAACAGTTAGAAAAAACAATTCTAGAATAAAAGTAGAGAGAGTTTTACCAACCTATATGGAAGATGTAATTAAATTAGCAACAGAAGTATTTAATGGTGAACAAAATATTCCAACGAACTTAATTCCTTTAAATGAAAATTTAAAGCCAATATGGTGGTGTGCAAAAGTGGAAGAAGATATTATTGGTATTTCAGCAGCATGGATAGAAAATGATGAATGGCATTGGGGAAGGTATGCTGTTGATAAAAAGTTTCGTGGTATAGGAATTGGTAAGAAAATAGCTTTATTTTCACTAGATGAAATTTTTAATTTTGGGGCTGAAGAGATTTTTAGTGAAGCGCGTGATATAACAGTTAAAATGTTAGGAAGGCTAGGATGTAAAATTATAGGGACACCAATAAATTTCTATGGTGATTTAGTTACACCTATAAAAATAAAAAAATGTGATTTTATTAAAGCAAAGAAGAATATTAGTGATTTTCATCATGCTACCTTTATAGTGAAATAGTTGAATATTGTGGAAAATAAAGTGAAATGATATAATTATTTGTAAATACTGTATAAGGAGTGATAAAATGATAATCTGGGGCTGGGGAAGAGTGACAAGAAAGTTTATAGGTGGAGTGACACAACGAACTTGCAATTATTGTAATAAGACAAGTGTTTGGCAGCTATGTATTGTAAGAACATGGTTTACTCTGTTTTTTATACCTATAATACCATACAAAAAAACATATCAAATTGCATGTCCTAGTTGTGGAAGCTATATTAAACTGACACAGGAGCAATTTGAAAAAATTAAATTAGAATTAAGTGGTGCTAGCTCAAATGGAGCAACTGTTAACGAGATTGAGAATAGCTTGAAGTATGAAGGAAAAACAGAAACTCAAATTAATTATTTGAAACAAATGGAAGAACAGAAAAGAATGCAGGCTAATAATCAGTAATTGAGAAAAAATTTTGCTTAGTTCTTGGTCTTATTAGAAACCACGCATGCTATTTGTAGTAAATAAAATTCATTATCAGCGTAACGAATATACATAAATTCTTTTAACTGATAGAATTTATCTTTACATTGAGATTTTCAAAATGTATAATTAATTTGTATTTTGAAAATAATAGATGAAATATGAATATAGATAATAGCAATGAAAAAGAAGAGTAAATAGAATTTTAATTTAAAGAGATCTAGGGAGGGTGTAATCCTAGAATTTAAAGCTATTGAAGGAAGCTTTGGAGCAATAAATAGAAAGCCTTTCGGCGTAGTATATTTATGGGGTTGTTCCCTTAAAGATAATTAAGTGGATTAAGTTAATTAATTTAATCAATTTAGGTGGTAACGCGGAAGTTAAGCCTTTCGTCCTAAGTATTTTTAGGATGAAGGGCTTTTTAGTATTTATAAAAATAAAAAATTTAATAAGAAAAGCCGCTAATCATCAAATTGATAAAGGAGAGTGGGTATAAATGACTATTTTTATAGCGCTTCTGAGAGGCATTAATGTTGGTGGCAAAAATATTATTAAGATGAATGACTTAAAGAGCGTATTAGAATCTATAGGATTAAGCGAAGTTCAAACTTACATTCAAAGTGGTAATGTTTTATTTAAATCAAGTGAAGACAAGGGAATGTTAATAGAAAAAATTGAGCAAGAGATTGAAAAGGCTTTTGGGTTTTCGGTTGCTGTTATTTTAAGAACAAGTAAAGAAATAGAGCAGATTATAAAGAATTGCCCATTTTCAGAGAAGGAAATACTTGAGGCTGAATCTTCATCAAAAGCAGAAAGTCTATATATTGGGATACTTAGTGATGCGCCATTAGAAGAAAATATTAAGAAATTGGATGTCTATAAGAATCAAAATAATAAGTATAAAATCATAGGTCAAGAAGTTTTTCTTTTATTTCATAACAGTATCAGAAATTCCAAGCTGGCTAATAATCTTCATAAGCTAGATGTTTTAGTTACAGTGCGAAACTGGAAAACAATAAATAAACTTTATACATTGGCGAAAGCCAAAGAATTTTAAAATTGACCTAAGTAATAATAAAATGTTTAATTGCAAGCTATATTATATAGCTTTTATATAAATCGCCATGACAAGGGGCTAATAATTCCTTGTAAGCAAGATATTTAAAGGAGAGATAAAAGTAATGAGTTTTGAAAAATTAGCAGATATAATATTTGGAAATGTTGAACACACGCCTGAATATTATATTGAGAAATATCCAAAGAGAAATCTTAAAGAAGGAGCAAGAGTTACAAGATATGCACCTAGCCCAACTGGATTTCAACATATAGGCGGAGTATTTGCTGCGCTAATAAATGAAAGATTAGCAAGCCAAAGTGAAGGTATTTTCTATTTAAGAATAGAAGATACTGACCAAAAAAGAGAAGTGGAAGGTGCAATAGAAGATACTATAGCTACAATGCATAACTTTGGTATGGACTTTAGTGAAGGGATGACAGGAGAGAATACTTCTAAAGGTGAATATGGTCCATATAGACAAAGTCAAAGAGCTGAAATTTACAATACTTTTGCAAAAGATTTAATTATTAAAGGATTAGCTTATCCAGATTTTTGTACTCCAGAAGAATTAGCTGAGCTTAGAGAAAGACAAATAGCGAATAAAATAACTCCAGGGTATTATGGAGAGTATGCTAAGTTTAGAAATATAACTGAAGAAGAAGCAATAAAGAGAATTGAAAATGGAGAAAAATATATTATAAGATTAAAATCTCCAGGAAATCCTGAAAAAAGAGTTGAGTTCCACGATTTAATAAAAGGTGATATATCATTCCCAGAAAATAATCAAGATGTGGTACTTATTAAAGGAGATGGACTTCCAACTTATCACTTTGCTCATGCAATAGACGACTATTTAATGAGAACAACAGATGTAATAAGAGGAGAAGAATGGTTATCATCACTTCCTATACACGTTCAATTATTTGAAGTATTAGGTTTTGAAGCTCCAAGATATGCTCATATCCCAACAATAATGAAGCAAGACGGTGGATCAAAGAGAAAGCTTTCAAAGAGAAAAGATGCAGAAGCAGCTGTTTCTTATTATAAAGAAGTTGGATTCCCAGTAGTAACTGTAATTGAATATTTACTTAATATAGTAAACTCTACTTATGAAGAATGGAGAGCTGAAAATCCTAAGGCTGATTACCATGAATTCGAAGTTCATTTAGAAAAAATGGGTAAGAGTGGAGCATTATTTGATTTAGTTAAGTTAAATGACGTATCAAAAGATAGAATAGCGGCTATGAGAGCTGCTGATGTTTATGACCAATATGTAGCTTGGGCTAAAGAATTTGATGAAGAAATGTATAAATTAGTTACGGAAAATGAAGCTATGGCAAAAGAAATCTTTAACATAGATAAAGAAGGTCCAAAGCCAAGAAAAGATTTTGCTAAATGGGATGAAGTTAAGGATAAGATTTTCTATTTCTTTGATGAATTATTCTATAAGGAAACTGCGCAGCAAATAGAATTACCAAAGGGAATGACAATAGAATCTGCCAAGGAAGTTGTAGAAACTTATAAAAATGAATTTAATTACAATGTTGAAAGTCAAGAAGCTTGGTTTGAAGACTTAAAAGAAATTGGACTTAGACTTGGATATTGCGCAAATAGAAAAGAATTTAAAGCAAATCCAGATCAATATAAAGGAATGATTTCAGATGTTGCAGGCGCAGTTAGAGCTGCATTAACTCACAGAACTAACTCACCTGATATTTACACTATAATGCAAATAATTGGTGAAGAAAACACTAGAGACAGATTTGATAAATTCTTAAGTTTATAAACTATTTATTAGGCAGAAAATTATAAAGCAATATATTCATTTACAATACTACAGATTATAGACAAAGTTCTAGCCAGACTTAAGCTTACAGTCTAGGGCCTGTTGCAAAATGGATAAATATCCTATTATAAAGCTAAAACCATGCATAAATGAGAAATTAACTCTCATCAAATGCATGGTTTTTATTTATGTAAATTTATAAATACGCAGTCTTAAATATTAATTTAGAATAACTTACTTTATTTCATTAGATTAAGTTTGAATAAATATTATCTTAAATGATTATGAAATTATATATGTTGCAATAATAAAATTACATTTTGGATGTCTGTAGGTTAAGTAAATACCTAAATATAGCGTGCGGAAAATCAATTGCAGCATATATATTGTTTTATAATTTTTTGTGTGTAAAAGTTTTAGTTTTATTAGCATAATCAGCAACAATATTACCGTTACCGTATAATTTATACTTATATATAAGTAGTCCATCAAGTCCAACAGGTCCTCTAGCATGAAGTTTGTTAGTACTTATTCCAACTTCAGCTCCAAAGCCATATCTAAAGCCATCGCTGAATCTAGTAGAACAATTCCAAAATACATTAGCAGAGTCAATTAGATTCATAAATAATTCTGCTTTATCTTTGTTTTTGGTAATTATAGATTCTGTATGCCATGAGCTATAAGTGTTTATATGCTCTATAGCTTTTTCTAGATTTTCAACTATTTTTATAGAAAGTTTATAATCAAGATACTCTGTTTTCCAATCTTCATCTGTAGCTGGTTTTACAGAAATAATTTCTTGAGTTTTATTACAGCCAACTAGTTCTACATTTTTTTTATCTAACTCTATCTTTAATAAAGGAAGATATTCTTTTGCAACAGCTTCATTTACTAAAAGAGTTTCCGTAGCATTACATACAGATACATATTGAGTTTTTGAGTCTAACACAACCTTCACTGCCATGTCTAAATCAGCTTCTGAATCTACATAGCAATGGCATATACCATCTGCATGGCCCATAACTGGTATATTTGAAATTTTCATTATATATTGAACAAATTCATTTGAACCTCTTGGTATTATTAAATTTATATATTTATCTAATTTTAACATTTCACTTACATCATCTCTTGTTTCTAGAAGATGCAGCCAGCCCTGTGGTAAACCAGCAGCTTCAGAAGCTGTCTTTACAATGTCAAATAAGATTCTGTTTGTATGCAAGGCTTCTCTTCCACCTTTTAATAAAGCAGAATTTCCACTCTTTAAGCATAAAGTAGATATTTGAACTAAGGCATCTGGTCTAGATTCGAAAATGACACCAATTACACCTATAGGACAGCTTATTTTATAAAGCTCAAGACCTTGGTCTAATTCAGTAGCTGCTAAAGTTTCTCCAACCGGATCAGGAAGATTTATAAGGCTTTCAATTCCGCTTATAACATCATTAATTTTGCTTTCATCAAATTTAAGACGCTTTATTAATGGATCTGATAAGTTTTCATTTATACTTCTTTCTATATCTTCTTTATTTGCTTTAATTATTTCATCTTGCCTTTTTAATAAGGCCTTTGAAATTTCAATAAGTGCTTTGTTTTTTAAATCAGTACTACAATTTGCAAGAGTAATAGATGCTTTTTTAGCTGAAGCAGCAGATTCTTTAATGTTCATATTAAATCCCCATTTCGTTATTTTCTTTAACGTATTTTATTAAAAATGATACTATAGCTTAGCTGGTTCTTCAATATTATATTTATTTAGAGATGATATTTTCAAACTGTTAATAATATATATGTTGCAACTATCAGTGCTAAACATTCAATGGTAAACTAATAGTTGTCTGTTGAGTTTTTTTGAAATAAGTAAGTTTTTAATAATTATTTTTGAAACACATATAAAATAAGTTTTGAGGAAAAAATTTTGTTGACAAAATATAGGTTAGATAATATACTAATAAAAAAAGTAATCATATAAAATTAATAGGAATTAAAGTTTGCATTTGTTTACTAATAAAAATGAATATAAAATGATTGACTAGAAAACTAGAGATCGTGAGAATTTTGGGCAGTTAAGTATTTTTTTAAACTCTTTCTGTTTATATATTTTTGCGGTCTTTTTTCATATTCCTTAATAATTTTGCAGTGGGGAGTTGCTTATGAATTTACAAAATTTTATTGAGAAATTTAAAATACCGGAGGTAGCTTATCCTTTTATCAATAAAATATTTACAGATGAAGAAATTAATTTTGTAGATAAGATAGACAAGGAAGTATTTACTAAAGAAGATATAGAAAAGGTTGTAGGCGAAGATTTTGAGGGATTTATAAAAAAAAGTTATAGAAGGGGTATTGTTTCAAGTGCAGATGAAGAATTAGCTACATATAAGTTAGCTGATTTTTATAGCAGGTTAGATATCTTTTCAATATCTGAGCAAGAAGTTTATAGAAGTATTCCTAAGGAAGCTCAAATTGCAATAGATGCTTGGTATTTTAAGGCTTATTATGATGGACTAGATTCTAATCTTAAAGTAAGACCTACAGAAGATGAAATTTTAGAACTTAATAAAGTGCTAGAATTCATCGATGCTCAAGACAGACCTGTATATTTAAATTATTGTGATTGTAGAAGTCTTAGAGGCGAATGTGGAAAACCAACACAAACTTGTATTACGTATAAAAATGGAATTAACACCTTTGCACACAGAGGCTTATCAGAAGAAATAGATAAAGAAAAAGCAAAGGAAATAGTAAAAAATGCTGATAAAAAAGGTCTAATGCATACGGTTAACCCAAATGGTATATGTAATTGCTGTGGAGATTGCTGCTATTTATTTAGAAGTCAAGCAAAAAGAAATAGCAGTGGATTTTGGCCTAAAACAAATCAAATCATTGAGTTTGATTCTGAGAAATGCATTAAATGTGGTATTTGTATAAAAAGATGTCACTTTGATGTATTTACTAAAATAGATGGAGCTATAAAAACGGATATTTCAAAATGTGTAGGTTGCGGAATTTGCGCAAATTCATGTCCTACAAAGTCGCTTAAATTACTTGAAAGAAAATAAAATATTAAAAAGCATCACTTATTTTCCACCATTAAAGAAAGTAGGTTTTTATCATTGCAGAATTATTAGTGGAACTTACTTATGTTGCATGGTACAAAATATACAAGCCTATTAGTAGGTGTTATTTCTTGAAGGTGACTAAACTAAAAGAGAGGGATTAAAATGAGTTACGAAGCATATAAAAATAATCAGTTAGGTTTTACTACAAGACAATTACATGCTGGTTATAACCCAGCAGAACATTATAGATCAAAAGCAGTTCCGATTTATCAAACAGCAGCTTTTGAACTTGGAGATTTTGATAGATGTATTAGATTATTTGATTACTCAGAGGAAGGTCATTCTTATGTGAGATTTTCAAATCCAACTAATACAGTTTTAGAAAGAAGGCTTGCATCCCTTGAAGGCGGTGCAGAAGCAATTGCATTAGGCTCAGGAATGGCGGCAATATCTAACACCTTTCTAAATATTGCAAAGACAGGAGATGAAATAGTAGCAGTTAATACCTTATATGGAGGAAGCACAACTTTATTAAACAGCATTTTGCCTGACTATGGAATTGTTGGAAAGTTTGTAGAAGATGAAAATGATATAGAATCATACAGAAAAGTTATTACAGGTAAAACAAAAGCAATCTATATTGAAAGTCTTGGTAACCCAGGGATGAATATAATAGACATTGAAGCCGTGGCTAATTTGGCCCATGAGCATGGAATACCACTTATTATTGATAATACTTTTGCTACGCCTTACTTATTAAGACCTTTTGAATATGGTGCTGATATTGTATGCTATTCAGCAACAAAATACCTTGCTGGGCATGGAACTACAATTGTAGGAGCTGTAGTGGAAAAAGGCGGTTTTAATTGGTTAAATGGGAAGTTCCCTCAATTTGAAAGATTCTATGATGAATATAAAGATACAATAGGAAGAGAGACCTTAGATGAAACCATGTTTACAAAGAGACTTAGAATAAGATATTTAACAGACTTAGGTGCGCACTTAAGTCCAACTAGCGCCTTTTATTTATTGCAAGGAATAGAAACTTTATCTTTAAGAATGCGGGAACATGCAGCTAATGCACAAAAGGTGGCTGAATTTCTTGAAAGTCACCCGCAAGTTCTTTCAGTAGCTTACCCAGGACTTGAAAGTAGCAAGTATCATGAGTTGGCGAAAAAATACTTTCCTAAAGGGCCTGGTGCAATTATGTCTATAAGATTAAAAGGTGGAATAAAAGCAGCAAGAAAAGTACTTGAAAAAGTTAAAGTGTTTGACTATATGGTAAATGTGGGAGATGCAAAATCTCTTATAGTGCACTCAGCAACCTCAACTCATTTTGGACAAACTAAAGAAGAAAGGGAAAAAGCTGGAGTATATGATGATACATTGAGACTATCAATAGGAATTGAAGAGGCAGAAGATTTAATAGCGGATCTTAAATACGCACTCGATTCAATACAAGAATGATGAATATTAAGGTATTCTTTGTCATATACAAAACAAACCTATGTTCTCAGAACATAGGTTTGCTATAAAATATGTTATATGATATAATTATTGGAAGAATGGAGGGCGCTTAGAAATGATAGAGAAAAAATTTAGGGAATTAGAAGCAAATGAAGAACTATAAAATTTATTCAATGATAACTATAATAATTTGGGTAATGGCGTATATATTTACAAAGATAGGACTTATGTATTATTCACCATTAGGCTTAAGTGTATTTAGATATGTTGTAGCATCAATATTTTTTCTTATTGTAGTTTTTTTGAAGAAGGTACCAATTCCAGATATTAAAGATATACCTTGGTTCTTTGCCCTGGGAGCCACTGGTTTTTCAATATATGTGTTAACCTTTAATATTGGAGCACAGTCAGTAAGTGTAGCAACCTCAAGTATTATTATTTCAACTACACCGATTTTTACTGCATTAATAGCCAGAGTAATCTTTAATGAGAAAATAAGTAACATTGGATGGAGTGGAATATTAATTGAGTTTATTGGAGTTGTTGTTATATGTTTATGGGAAGGCATCTTTTCTTTAAATGCTGGAGTGCTTTGGATTTTAATTTCAGCGATTTCCTTTAGTATATATAATATTTTGTCGAGAAAATTGGTTAATAAGTATACACCAATACAAACAACTACTTATAGTATTTTTGCCGGAACTATAATGCTGCTGCCTTTTCTGACTAAGGTATTGCCAGAACTTAAAAATTCAATTTGGCAGGCTAATGTGAGTGTAATTATAATGGGGGTTTTCTGTAGTGGTATAGCTTATTTGCTCTGGTCCAAGGCATTATCATTGTCAGAAAAGACGAGTGAAGTTAGTAATTTTATATTTGTATCTCCTTTTTTGGCCATAATAATGGGATTTTTCACATTATTTGAAATACCGAGCGTTGGTACGTGGATAGGCGGAGCAATTATATTTTTAGGAATTATACTTTATGAAAAAGGGAAGTGAAAATATGTGGCAAGACATCTTAAAATATTTTCAAACGGATATGAATAGTTATCTGCAGGCAATAGGGCAGCATTTAGAAATAAGTCTAATATCCTTATTTGCCGCAGCCATTATTGGAATTCCTTTTGGAATATTAGCTACAAAAAATAAAATATGGTATCAGTGGATAACCACATGGTTTAATACCTTCAGAATTGTTCCGAGCTTAGCTGTTCTCATTATGTTAATTCCTATAGTTGGGACAGGAGTTAAGCCAGCAATGATTGCTTTAGTTTTACTTGGAATACCACCAATATTATTAAATACAGCCCTTGCCTTTAATACGATTCCCGAATTTATGATAGAAACTTCCATGGCAATGGGAATGTCAAACATACAAGGATTTTGGAAAGTAAAAGTACCATTAGCAGCACCTCTTATATTGACAGGAATTAAAACTGCAATGGTCGAGATAATTGCAAGTGCAACCCTTGCAGCCTATATAGGCGGTGGTGGCGTAGGTAATATTATTTTTACTGGCTTAGGATTAAATAGAGCAGATTTACTGATTATAGGAGGCGTTACCGTAGCAATTCTTTCAATGCTTGCCAATGTAACTATGTTAGGTTTAGAAAAACATCTGTTTAGATATAAATATATTAATTCAAATATATAATTAGAAATTAATTAACCTGTATAGATTATAGCTAAATATACGTATGAATGAGCTCTGATAAAGCTTATTAAAAGATTTAATAAAAAATTTAAAGGTGGGAGTGATAGTAATGAATAGAAATATTAAAAGAATAATAGGAACTTTATTAATTACAGTTGTGCTTGGAGGACTTGTTGCCTGCGGTAATAGTAAAGGTATTAGTGGCAGCGGAGATAAAAATACAATTCGTATAGGATCAAAGGATTTTACTGAGAATTCAATAGTAGGTGAAATTTATGCATTAGCTCTTGAAGATAAAGGTTACAAGGTAGAAAGAGTGCCAAACATTGCTAGTTCAGTTATTCATACTTCATTGGTAAATAACGAAATTGATTTATATCCTGAGTACACTGGAACTGGTTTGTTAGCAATTTTAAAGAAAGATTTAATTACAGATCCTCAAAAGGTTTATGACACAGTTAAATCAGAATATGAAAAGCAGTTTAATTTAGTATGGTTAAACTATTCATCAGCAAATGATGGACAAGGCTTAGTAATTCGTACAGATGTAGCAGAAAAACTTGGAATTAAAACTATTTCTGATTTACAAAAACATGCAAGTGAAATAAGATTTGCATCGCAAGGTGAATTTGATAAAAGAGAAGATGGTATTCCAGGCTTAGAGAAAGTCTATGGAAAGTTTAATTTTAAATCTTCAAAGGTATATGACAATGGTTTAAAATATGAGGTATTATCAAAAAATGAAGCTGATCTTGCACCTGCATCTACAACAGAGGGGCAATTAACAAAACCTAAGTTTACCTTATTAGAAGATGATAAACATGTATGGCCTCCATACAACTTAGCACCAGTAGTTAAAAAATCAGTATTAGATGCACATCCTGATATTGCTAATATTTTAAATAAGGTTAGTGCAAGTTTAGATACAAAGAAGATAACAAAATTAAACGCAGAAGTTGATGTAGATAAAAAAGAATACGAAGAAGTAGCAAAGGAATATTACGATTCTATTAAATAACAGATAGAAGGAGATATTTAAGAATGAGTGTAGCAATAGAATTTAAGAATGTTAGCAAGAAATTCAAGGGATCAGCATATAGTGCGGTTGATAATGTAAGCCTAACAATAGAACATGGTGAATTTATTACAATATTAGGTTCATCAGGATGTGGAAAGACAACTCTTCTTAAAATGATTAACCGCTTATATGACCCCCATAAAGGAAGTATTGAATTTTTTGGTGAAGATATCAGTGTTACAGAGCCAGTACAGTTTCGAAGAAAAATAGGTTATGTAATTCAACAGGTAGGTTTATTTCCTCACATGACCATAGCAGGCAATATAGCAACGGTTCCTAAGATACTTAAGTGGCCTAAGGAAAAAATAGATGCCAGGGTATGGGAACTTCTTAAACTTGTGGGGCTGGAGCCAAGTGAATTTAAAAATAGATATCCGTCTCAATTATCAGGTGGTCAGCAGCAACGTGTAGGACTTGCTAGGGCTTTAGCAGTTAATCCTGATGTAATGTTACTTGATGAGCCTTTTGGAGCTATCGATGCAATAAATAGAATTAATCTTCAAGATGAATTATTAAAGATTTATAATGCTTCAAAGAAAACTTATTTATTTGTAACCCATGATATTAATGAAGCCTTTAAACTTGGCAGCAGAGTATTAATAATGGATAAAGGTAAGATACAACAATTTGATACTCCAAAAAATATTGTTAGAAATCCAGCAAATGATTTTGTAAAATCACTAATTAATTCTGCAAAAGTGCAGGAAGTATTTCTGGAGGATTAAAAATTTATGATAGATTATTTGTTAAAATATCCAGATAAGCTATTAAAGGCTTTTGTAGGACATATAGAAATTGTTTTAATTACCTTAGTAATTTCAATTATGTTAGCAGCTTTGTTAACAATTTTAGCAGCCTATTCAAAAATAGCATCTAAGCTGCTGATTAATATATTTGCTATGATATATTCAATTCCTAGCTTAGCGTTATTTGCAATTTTAGTGCCGCTAACTGGACTTGGAAAGGTTACTGCAATTATAGTTTTAGTACTTTATAATCAGTATATATTACTTAGGAATATCTTAGATGGATTAAATAATGTAGATGCATCAATAATTGAGGCGGCAACTGGAATAGGAATGAACAAAAGCCAAATATTATTTCAAGTAAAAGTGCCTCTAGTAACTAAACCGATCTTTGCAGGAATTCATCTAGCAGTAGTATCTACCATAGGTATAGCTACAATTGCAGCATCAATTAATGCAGGTGGAATTGGCAGTATTTTATTAGATGGACTTAGGACAGTAAATACAGCTAAAATACTATGGGGAACCTTAATGTCAGCAGGCTTAGCTATAGTGGTAAATGCAGTGCTTAATGTGATTGAGAAAAAAATTACTTAAAAGTTTTAAAGAGCCCCTATTTAATAAATTAATATATATTTTAAGAGAGGATACTTTATAATGGAGCATCCTCTCTTTTTGTAAATTTCAATTTCTAGTACTGAGCAGTCGTAAATGATTTTTCAAATCATCGCGATTGCCTAATTGAATTTAGTTAGCTATTTATATTAATACATTTATTTGCACCAACTAAATAAGTCCTGTAATATAAATATCAGGAATACTTACGGATACACATTCACTCCCCTTTCCATATTTAATTAACCCCTTGACAAAAAACTATATATTTAATATAATTTTACAAAATAAAGGCTATGAAGAGAAAAGTAGTTACTATAGAAGCTTACAGAGAAGTTCCTGACGCTGAGAGGGAATAGCGGAAATTTTAACGAAACAAGGCTCGGAGCCGCATACGGATCTTAATTCATATAGTATGTTTGAGTAGACTATAGTTTTGAATAAAGTATTTATACATTGTTCAAAAGTATATATAGAACTTTCTTTTTGAGATTTCCTCATTCATAGTTAACTGAATTAAGTGATGCTATGACGTTTGTTCACGTTACAGAACTAGAGTATAATTTTGTACTCAATAAGATTAGTATGGTGACATACTAATGAAATAGGGTGGTACCGCGATATAAATTCGCCCCTGCAAATGATTTGTAGGAGGTGTTTTTTTATACGCTTTTTTCAGCAATATTATATCTAAAGGAGTGGGAACTATGGAAGAAATGAAAATAAAACGGCCTATATTTCCTAAAAAAGCTATTGTAACAGCAGGTATGCCTTACGGAAATAAAGAATTACATTTTGGTCATGTGGGAGGAGTGTTTGTTCATGCAGATACTTTTGCAAGATTTTTAAGGGATAGGATAGGCAAAGAAAATGTAATATTTGTATCAGGAACAGACTGCTATGGATCGCCTATTTCAGCAAGCTATCGAAAGCTTGTTGATGAAAATAATTATGAAGGTACGATAGAGGACTATGTTCGTGAAAATCATGAGAAGCAAAAAGAAGTATTAGATAAATATGAAATGAGCTTAAATTTATATGCAGCTTCTGCATTGGATAGGGCTGGCGAAATACACAAGAAGGTATCAGAAGAAATATTCAACAAACTATATGAGGGAGGATATTTAGTAAAACTATCTTCACCACAATTTTATGATCCTGACTTTAAGGTGCTATTAAATGGTCGTCAAGTAGTCGGTAAATGTCCAATTGAAGGTTGTAATTCAGATAAAGCATATGCAGATGAATGTGCTTTGGGACATCAATATATGCCAAATGAATTGATTGAGCCAAAGAGCATTTTGTCTGGAAAAACACCTGAGTTAAGAGACGTGATAAATTGGTATTTTGAATTAGATAAATACAATGATATTTTAAAAGACAATGTAGACTATTTAAAGACACATTCTAATTGGCGAAAATATTTATTAAATACTATTGAAGAATTCTTAAAGGCACCAATTATATATGTGAAACGAAAACAATTAGAAGGTATTAATAATCTACAAGAAACTTTGCCTAAACACACAATTATTGATGAACAAAATAAGTCGTCTATTTCATTTGTATTCGATAATTTAAAGGACAGAGATATGGCAAGAGAAGTATTTGATAAATTAGGAATTCGTTTTAGAACTGGTAAAACTTTAGTTCCATTTAGGTTATCTGGAAATGTTGAATGGGGAATTGAAGTACCTGAAAAAGAAAACCTTAAAAATTTAACTTTTTGGGTTTGGCCAGAATCGCTTTGGGCACCTATTTCTTTTACTAAAACATACCTTGAATCTATTGGTAAGAATTCAGGTGAATGGGAAGAATGGTGGCATTCAAAAGATGCAAAAGTATATCAATTTATTGGTGAAGATAATATATATTTTTACGGAATTGCAGAAATGGCATTATTTATGGCACTACGAGGAATTAGTAGTGAAGATAAAGTAGATTTTGATAATATTAATCTTCCTCATCTAATCGCTAATAATCATTTATTGTTTATGGATAAAAAGGCAAGCAGCAGCAGTGCTATTAAGCCGCCTATGGCAGGAGAACTGTTACAATATTATACAGCAGAGCAATTACGTATGCACTTTTTAGGGCTTGGTCTCTCAAAGAAAAGTGCCAGCTTTACGCCTCAAGTTTTTATGGCTGAAGAAGATAAGCAAGGTCCTGATACAGTGTTGAAAGATGGTAATTTACTTACTAATGTATTTAATAGGCTTGTCCGATCTTGCTTTTACACTGCACAAAAATATTTTGATGGAAAAATACCTGTGGGGGAAATAAGTAATAATATTTTAGATGATGCCAATGAAGCTATTCTCACATATGAAAGACAAATGTATAGTCATGAATTTCATAGTGTGATCTATGTTTTAGATAGTTATATACGTAAGATGAATAAATATTGGGCAGGTAATATGAAACTTGCAGAAACAAATGATGATAATGCACTTAGAAAACAAGTACTAATTGATTCTTTTCATGCAGTAAGAACTGCGATTACTTTAATTCATCCTATTGCACCAAATGGATGTGAAATGGTAAGAGAATATTTAAATGTAAATGAAGAAATTTGGAATTGGGATTATATTTTTGAACCAGTTTATAAATTTATTGAAAATGAATCAGCTCATAAGCTAAAATATTTAGAACCACGTGTTGATTTTTTTGAAAAACACGAAAGTCAAATTGTAAATTAGTAATTTTATAAATCAAAAGGGAAAGTAAGAATGCCAAAATGAGAATCGAAATTTTACATTTTGGGACTTTTACTTTCCTTTTAATGAGTTCATTTTTATGCATTTCACTTATAACTATTTTTATTAATTGAATAAAGTTTTATTTATGTCTGGGAAATTATAGAATTTTTAATTGTTAAAATTGATTGATATCAATGCTTGTGAGATTGTTAAGTGATGAAAAATGAACAATGAATGATGAATGATTAAGGAAGAAAAGCCTTTGGCTTTTCA
>NZ_AUUU01000042.1 GCF_002760435.1 Clostridium sp. LS | reverse complement strand
CATGTGTTAAGCACGCCGCCAGCGTTCGTCCTGAGCCAGGATCAAACTCTCAATTATAAAGTGAAACTTAATTTAGATGAAGTTTATCTTCGGCTAAATTTCAGTTGAACTTATCCAATCGGAAAAGTTTAATCTTAGCTTACTCAAATAAAGAATTGCTGGTTTACTTAAATGTATTTATTATATTCTGTTCAATTTTCAAAGACCAATTTTCTTTCTTAAGCCTGTTATTACAAGGCTTTACAAGTTTCTGTCGTTTCCGACAGCTTACTCAGTATATCATCGCCTCAGTAGCTTGTCAACAACTTTTTTATTACCTTTTCAGATGATTATATCAGTTTTAAGTTATTGAGTTTTGTGCTTTTCAGCGAGGAACTTTATCTTATCATCACTATTCGACATTGTCAACAACTTATTTCAAAAAACTTTTGTACTTCATTTCCAAATGTTTCTTAACTTTATTCATTGTTGCTTACGTCTTTCAGCGACGTGTTTCATCTTAACATTTCTATTATTCTTGCATTCTTTATTTTTCCTCAATTATATAAGATTATTCTTGTTATTCAGCGTTATTTGATTTCTTTTTTCTATTTATGCATATTGATACACTTGCAGCAGTTGTCGCTAGATCAGTTATAATCTGTGTTGTTCTATATAGTCTCCCCTTAGTTTTTACTACACAAATAAACTGCTCTTTGAATCATTATATTTGCCTCGCAGCCATTTACATACAATATATAAAAATATTGTTTAATACCATCAACGGTCATCAGTATTAAATTACAAAAATTAATGTCATGTACCTCCAATTTTTATCACTTTAATTAATTTATTTCTAATTATTTAATCGTAAAATAAAAACATTTTTATAAAGACTTTAATTCTTTACTCCATATCATATGCATTGAAGATACAATTATAATTACACCAGAAGCAGCTAATATTATAAATGGATTAATTTTATCTATTAATACGCCTGCCACTATTATGCCAAGCGGAGCTATTCCTTGAGATAAAGTTCCCAGTAATCCTGTTATTCTTCCTCTAAGATTTTCAGGTGTTAATCTTTGAATCATTACCATTATTGGAGTATTTATTACTATAAGTACTGCTCCCAATATAAATAGAAGAACTATATTATAGAGACTTAATAAAATTTGCATCTTATAATCATAAAAAAGTGTTGTTTGAAGTCCAACTAAAATGAGTACAACACCGATGATTCCAAGTTCAAGACCTAATTTTTTTCCTGTTACTTTCTTCTCTTTTCTATTTCCCATAATAATAGATGCAACTATCATACCTATAAAGTAAATTCCTTGAAAAGTGCCATAATGTGAAGAACTCATTTTTAATACATTATTAATGATGTATGGATATACTACAGTCATAGAAGCACTTAAAAATAAATTTATTA
The DNA here is from genome assembly GCF_002760435.1 of Clostridium sp. LS. Classification (GTDB taxonomy): domain Bacteria; phylum Bacillota; class Clostridia; order Clostridiales; family Clostridiaceae; genus Clostridium. The sequence goes on along the minus strand of NZ_AUUU01000042.1, from coordinate 38,102 downwards.
TAAGTACGTATTTAAGTAATGCGTATATAATTTGTTGCCCTCCAACAAATTTTATAACTTCTTTCAGCTCTTTCTTAATATTATCAAAGGTAATTGAACTTTTTACCTTAGTCTCTATAGAGCTATTTAATTTAAAGTCTATAAATAACTCTAAGGCTGCCGAAAAGATAAAAGATGCTCCATTAATAATTAAAATCAAATTTATCGGAACAAATCCATAGATAATTCCTGCTAATATTGGAGATAATACTCCCGAAATAGATACTGACGTTGAAGTATACGAATTAATTTTCATTAACATCTCATCCCTTGCAAGGTTAGGAATCGATGAAGATAAGGCAGTGTCATAAAACACACTTATAGATGACAATATAAAACTAGTAACATAAATAGACACAACACTTAATCCAGATATAGTTGATACTCCTAAAAAGCTAAAAACAATTATTCCGCTGATAATATCAAAAAAGATAGTAAGTTTTTTTCTATTTACTCTATCTGCTAATATTCCCGCGAAAGGACCAAATATTATCCTTGGCAACATTCCAACTAATACATTGATAGCAAAAAAGCCTCCTGACCTTGTTACCTTTAATATATAAAGAGATAATATAAAGTAATAAATATTAGAACCTAAAAGCGAGACTGTTTTTGAAACTAAATATAAAATTATATTTAACTTTTCTGTTTTTTCAATTTGATCATGACAATAAGCCTTCTCATTTTCTATAATACTCAAACCATTCTTCATAGAGTCTTCCCCCTCTTTTAAATTTAATTTAGTCTCCGTTATAGCTGAACTTTCAAAATATGTTTTATATACCCTAACTAGTAATAAATAAAATAAGTAGAATACTTGAAAAGTTCTCGTTAGTTAAATTATACTTAACTTTATTGAAATTTCAATACTTTTTTTGAAAAATATAGTAATTTAGTTAAGTTATATTTAACTTCAATTCTTGTATTATATTTCTAATTCTTGTAAATAAAACTCCTACATACTATAATATAATTATGAAAAATTCAATTTACACTAATATTTTAAGTTACTGAATAAAATTATAGTTTGATTTTTGTTTAACTATATTTAACTACTCTTGTAGTTTTGAAAGGATGAAAGATTTGACTATTAATGTTGGAGAAAAAATCAAAGCTCTTAGAAAAGCTTTAAATATGACGCAATCTGAATTAGCTGGTTCTGAAATGACTAAAAGTATGTTAAGCCAAATTGAAAATAATGTTTCAAACCCTTCAATGAAGACACTTCAATATATAGCTGCTAAATTAAATAAACCTGTTAGTTATTTTTTAGAGGGCGAAGATAATGTTAATAACTATGTATACTTTTCTGTTATATCTAAAGAAGAATTAGAAACAAATATTAAAATTATTAGTGAACTTATTGATAATAATAAAATATCAGAAGCTAAAGAAGCGCTTTTAAAATTGATGGAAAATCCAAATTCAAAAAAGCTTAAAAGTTACGCTGATATACTATTAAAATTCGGGAATGCATTAATTGACTTAAACAACTTGAAAAATGCAGAAAAGTATATAACTGATTCTTTAAAATGTTACACTGAGGGAAATTTTTATTTAGAAGCTTCAAAAGCTTATATTAAGCTAGCGAAGATATATTTTCATGACTTTAATTATGAGGAAAGTTTAAATATCTGTGAGAAAGCTTTTAACTATTATTATAAAAGTATAATTCCAGATTCTTCTCTTGAAATAGAGCTCTATCATTATAAAATTCTTGTTTTATCAGCTTTAGGTCGTACAGATGATACATTAAAATGTCTGGAGGCAGCTATTAACTTATCTACTAAAACATCAATTTATTATAAAACTGATGAACTTTATAGGCTTAATGGAATTTTCTGCTACTTAGCTGGAAATAAAGCTGAATATGAGAATAGTATGAAAAAGGCTTTTGAATTTGCCCAATTCAGTGAAAATAAATATTGCTTATGCAGTATTTACATTGCATTTGCAATTGTTGCCTTGGAATCAAACAAACCAGAAAAGGCCTTAGAATATGCTGAAGAAATTAAATACCTCGCCAAAGATCTTAAAGACTACGCTGAAAAAGAACATTATTTATATTACCTTATAAAAGGAAAGGCTTATTATATTTTAAACAACTACGAACTTGCCTATGAAAATATAATTAAAGTTAACTATCCATCCCATGTAAAGCATAAATTCGATTATCTTACTATGTGGTCTGGTAAAGTCTATGAAGGCTTGATATTAAGCAAGCTTGGAAAACATTCAGAAGGTATACAATCTATAAAAATAGGTATAGAAAAAATGTCTATTTTCCATAAATCTAAATTCTTAGTCCACGCATATAAAAGCCTTAGTGAAATTTATTCAGATATGAGTGATTTTGAAAATGCCTTTATTTACTTAAAAAAATCAAACGAAATTCAAGATCTTGTTAATAGTGATAAATCAATTGTTTTTTAAAGAACTCATATAAAAATAAATTTAATACAACATTGAAAAGGAGCTGTCACACATAGTGAACTGCTCCTTTATAACTTACTAAAATCTATTTTGCTATAGAATTTTTATTTCTCACTTAATATTTCATATAAATGAAATACATAATCTTTAAATATCAAGCGTACTTAGAAATTTCCAAATATCTTTTGAATTTCATCATCTGTCAAAGTTCTATACTGTCCTTTTTTTAATGTTTCATCTAATGCTAATCCCCCAATAGAGACTCTCTTTAAATATACCACATAACAACCTACCGCTTTCAACATACGCTTCACTTGGTGCTTACGGCCTTCTGAAATAGTAAGATACCCCGAAACTACAGGCTGGTTATAACGATTTGAATCTATGTTATTTAAATTATCAATACCTATTTCATGTTTTAGATCTTTATACATACCAAATTTCTCGACTTCTATTTTTGCAGGTTTTGTTAGTATCTCACCTTGCCCGATGTAAATCCCCTGTTCCAGCTTATTCATATCTTCTTTTTCTAAATAACCAAGTGCCCAGAAAAAATACGTTTTTTCAACATGCTTTTCCGGATACATAACTTTATGTTCAAATTCTCCGTCATTTGTAAATAATAATAATCCTTCTGTATCCTTGTCCAATCTTCCAACATGAAATATCCCATCCATATTAACACCATTAAAGAAATCAAATACTGTTTTATGATTCTTATCAGTTCTTGCAGTAATATATCCAGAAGGTTTATTAAACATATAATATACTTTTCCATTATACGCAATTACCTCATTAAGATATTCAATTACATCGAAACTTTCGTTAATTTCTATAGCTGGTTGAGTTATTACTTCTCCATTTACCTTTACACTACCTTCTTTAATATAAATCCTAACCCTTTTCCTGCTTCCAACTGCTGATTCTGCTAAAAATTTATCTAATCTCATAACGTCTCTTCCTTTGTAAAAATCTATATTTAGTCCATTATAACATAAGCTTACATAAAATAATTAAAGCTGGGGTTTTCTAAATACAAGAAAATCTCAGCTTATAAAAATCTTTTTATTATCACTTATTTGTACAACTACACGCACTCATATCATTCTCATCTATAAAATGTTCTTTTTCCAATTGTTCCTGATTGATTTTCTTTATAGAAATATAATATGCACAAGCAAGTGGGATGCATGCTCCAAACCATGCTAATGGATTTGATAAAGATACTCCCAAAAATCCAAATGGTTTTGATAACATTATTGCGGCAAAGGTTCTCATTAATAATTCCATAATACCTGCAATTGTTGGAATAAAGCTTTGACCTAAGCCTTGAAGAGTATATCTGTATATAAAAAGCAATGAAAGTACAAAGTAAAACATTCCATTAGAAGTTAAATATATTTGTGATAATGAAATAACTTCTTTTTGATCAAATCCAACAAAAATTGCTGTAAGAAAATTTCCTGCTAATATATTGGTAATTGCCACAGTAATACTGAAGGTCACTGATATAAGGATACATTTTCTTACTCCTTCTTTTATTCTTTCATATTTTTTAGCACCATAATTTTGAGCCGTATAAGTAGCCATTGTTATACCAAAAGACATCATTGGCTGAATTGCAATAGTATCAATTTTTTGAGCTGCTGTATATGCAGCAACAGAAACAGCGCCAAGATTATTAAGTGCAAATTGAACAACAAGAGCACCAATTGCTATTATAGATGCCTGAAAGGCCATTGGCAAAGACATCTTTAGATGTTCCATAAATACATCCTTTGATATTTTTAGATCGATCTTTTTTAATCTAAGTATTGGCAGATTTCTTTTTATGTACCAAATGCATAATAAAGCCGAAACTCCTTGTGCTATAACAGTTGCCCATGCAGCTCCTCTTACCCCCATATTAAATATTAAAATAAAGCCAAACTCTAAAATTATATTTAAAATACAAGCTACTACTAAGTATACAAGGGGCGTCCTGCTATCACCTAAAGCTCTAATAATGTTTGAGAAGAAATTAAAAAACATTGATGCTATTATTCCAATAAAAATAATAAACACAAAATTATATGCATCATCAATAATTTCCACTGGTGTATTCATTGCTTCTAATATAGGCCTAGCGTAAATTGTACTTACAACAGTAAGGATTATAGTTACAATCATACTAATTACTATACCTGTAAAATAACTTTCTTTAATTGCCTTTTTGTCACCAGCACCAAATTTCTGAGCCGTAATAATCGAAAGACCCGCTGTTAAACCTTGAGCAAAGCCCAAAATCAAAAACATAATACTACCTGTACAACCAACAGCGGCTAAAGCATTAATACCTATAGTTCGTCCAACAATAAAGGTATCAGCTATATTATAAAATTGTTGAAATATATTACCTATTAATAATGGAACAGTAAATAATAATATTAATTTAGCAGGATTACCTTCTGTTAGATTTCTAGTTCCAGCCATAAAACTTCCTCCTAAAGACATTTGTATAATTTCATCCTTTGACACATGAGAGAAAATAATATACTAAAGATGTTACGTATATTATAACTAATCACATAAATCATATGAAAAATACTAAATTTTTTCAAGGTTTACTTTATCAATCTCTCAAATGCTGTAGGACACTACAAATTATACTCCTTATATTTATAAAATGTTCCAATTAATTATTTTATTACGAAAATTAATTTAACTTTATATAAAATAAACAGCTAGTCATGAAAATTAAAATGAATCATTCTTTTTACATGAACAAACCCTAACGAATTCTTTAAAAAGAGGCATTTGATCCTCTAGTCCTTCTGGGTGCCACTGTACACCTTGCATAAAAAAGTCACCTTTACATTCTACGGCTTCTGTAATTCCATCTTCACTTTTCGCTGCAATTTTTAAGTCTTCACCTAACTCTTTAATGCATTGAATATGAAATGAATTAACTGAAATCTTTTCTTTGTTATATATTTTAGTAAGAAGTGAGTTTTTTTCTAAATAAACAAAGTGTTGTTTTTCTTCTAACTTCAGGCCTGCACCACTATGATCAATTTTTGTATTAACTTGTGTTTTAATATCTTGAAATAGACTTCCTCCCTGCAAAACATTTATCAGCTGACTTCCTCTACAAATTCCTAAAATTGGTAGTCTCTTATTTTTGGCTGCAAAAAACAAGGCTCTTTCGAATTTATTACGTAATTTGGTTTCTATACATTGCTCAAATAATGGCTGTTCACCATACCACAATGGATCTATATTATCACCACCAGTAAAAATAATACCATCAAGATAATCAACCAATCTATTTAAGGTTTCTATTGAAACATTAATTAGTACTGGAATCTCCAACGGAATTCCCCCAGCCATATGAATTTTATCTGCATATTCATATCCAACATTTGAAAATATCCTAAAAGTTTCTTTCTTAATAGAGCTTGTAATACCAATAATAGTTTTCATGTATATTCCCTCCCTTCAATTAGTCATATAAATGACATGCCAGAAAATGTTCGCCACTAAGTTCTTTAATAACAGGTATTTCATGTCTGCAGCGTTCTTTTGCATACGAACATCGGTTACAGAACTTACAGCCTGTCTTTCTATCTTCAAGTGATATTTCCGACTCTTCTAGGTTTAATCTCTGCTTTCGTAATTTGGGATGACTTACCGGTATAGATTCTAATAACATTTTTGTATATGGATGCATTGGATTTTCAAATAAATCTTTTCCTGTTGATAATTCAACTATACTTCCTAAATACATAACCGCTATTCTATCACAGAAATATTTTACAACGCTTAAATCATGAGAAATAAATAAAAAAGTTAATGAATAACGATTTTTCAATTTATTAAGTAAATTAATAATCTGTGCTTGAATTGATACATCTAAGGCCGCTACAGGTTCATCTGCGACTATAAACTTTGGTTTAACAGCCAAAGCTCTTGCAATTCCAATCCTTTGGCGCTGACCTCCGCTAAATTCATGTGGATAACGATTTGCAGATTCCTTATCCATGCCACAGATTTGCAAATACTCTTTTGCCATATTAATAGCATCTTTTCCATACATTATTTTATGTTTTTCAATCCCTTCTGCTACAATTTGTCCAATTTTCATTTTTTTATCTAAGCTTGCATAAGGATCTTGAAAAATAATCTGCATATCTTTTCTAAGGGCAGACATATCTTTATTAGAAATTGATAGCTTATTTTCAACATCGAATAAAGTTTTATCTTCAAATATAACTCTGCCACCATCAGCTTCTATTAGTTTTAAAATACTTCTTGCAGTTGTTGACTTACCACATCCAGACTCGCCTACTAAGGCAAAGCTTTCTCCTTTCTTTATTGAAAAAGAAACATTATCTACAGCATCTAATATAGCTTTTTCTTTTCCGAAAAAGGTCTTTTCAATTATATATTTTTTCTTAAGATGTTCGACATTTAAAATAATATCACTCAATTCCCATTCCCTCCTCGTATAGCCAACATGCCACTTTATGGTTTCTATTGACATTAAATAATAGTGGCTGCTTATTTACACATTTTTCACAAAATTTTGTGCTGCATCTGGTGCTAAAGCGACACCCTAGAGGCATATGTGTTAAAGCTGGTACCATACCTTGGATACTTGGCAGCTCCTTTCCACTTTCCATGTTATGGGGCTGAGACTCCAAAAGTCCTATTGTATATGGATGTTTAGGATTATCGAATAATTCATAAATATCACTTTGCTCGACCACCTTTCCTCCATATAACACCATAACTTCATCACAAATTTCTGCTATTACTGATAAGTCATGAGTGATAAATAACATAGACGTATTAACCTTCTCATTTAATTTTTTCAGCAAATGTAAAATTTGCGCCTGTATAGTAACGTCCAGAGCTGTTGTAGGCTCATCAGCTATTAAAATTTGAGGTTCACAGCTTAATGCCATTGCAATCATTACACGCTGCCTCATGCCTCCACTTAAGCTGTGTGGATAAGAATCATAAATTTTTTCAGGATTTGGAATATGGACAATTTTAAGAAGTTCAATTACTTTATTCCTAAGCTCACTTCCATGTAAATGTTTATGTATTTTAAGGGGTTCCTCTATTTGTCTTCCTATTTTAAATAAAGGATTTAGCGAAGTCATTGGTTCCTGAAAAATCATAGATATTTCATTTCCACGAAGATTCTCAAGCCTATCTTCACTAAACCTCATTAAATCATCTCCATTAAAAAGAATTTCCCCATGTTCAATTTTACTTATTTGCTCTGGTAAAAGTTTCATTATAGATAAAGCTAAAGTGCTTTTACCACAGCCCGATTCCCCGATAACTCCTAATATTTTACCTTTCTCAAGGACAAAACTAACATCATCTAAGGCAATTACTTTACCATTATCAGTTGTAAAACTAATAGACAGATTATTAACAATTAAGTCTTGTGAATTCATAAAATCTCCACCTCCTAAAGCTTCATTTTGGGATCTAAAGCATCTCTAAGCCCATCTCCTACAAAGTTTATTGATAATACTGATAGAAATACCAATAATCCAGCTGGTATCCATAGCCACCACTCATATTGCAATATACGCATACTTTGAGCTGCCGATAATATATTCCCCCAACTTGGCTGTGGCTGCTTTACACCAAGTCCTAAAAAGCTTAATCCAGCTTCCATTAATATTCCTTGCGCCACGCTTAAAGTAGCATTTACAATGACTGGTGATAATATATTAGGAAGCAGATGTTTTATGATAATTTCAAAGTTATTTAATCCCATAGCTCGGGCAGCTTCAATAAATTCACTGTGCTTAAGAGATAAAATCTCTGCACGTACAATTCTAGCTACTCCTGTCCACTGCAATAGACCAATAATCAAAATTACATTCAAAGCACTCGGTCCTATTAATGCTGCAATTGAAATTGCAATTACAAAGAAGGGAAAACACATAACTGTATCAACAATACGCATAATAATATTGTCAAGCCATTTTCCATAATATCCACTAATACACCCAAGGGTTACGCCAATAAGTAACTGCATTACAGTTGCACTAAGAGCAACTCCTAAAGAAACACGTCCTCCATATATCAATCTTGTAAAAACATCTCTTCCCAATTCATCAGTTCCAAGAAGATGTTTTAAACTTGGGTGACTTTCAATACTCATTAAATCAATTGAGTCCCTTGAATAAGGCGATAAGATAGGTGCAAGAATTGCCGCTAAAACAAATAGTATTAAGAGAATAACACCAACCATTGCCAGCTTATTTTTTAAAAACTTACTTAAAATTGTATGCTCCAAGCATGCTTTCCTCCTCCCTAATCAAAGTTAACACGTTTATCGATTATAGCATAAAGAATATCTGCAATTAAATTAGTGAATAAACTTATTACAGCAACCATCATAACTATTCCCATAATAAGTGGATAATCACGGCTCATAACAGCATTGAAATTTAATCTTCCAATCCCTGGCCAGACAAAAATTGTTTCTGTAAGCAGTGCTCCAGATAATAAGGAAGGAACCTGCATAGTTACTACTGTAATTAAAGGCAGTAATTCATTCTTCAAAGCATGCTGATAAATAATATTTCTACGCCTGACACCTTTTGCACGTGCTGTTCGTATATAATCTATTTTTAATATTTCAATCATTTCAGAACGAGTATAACGCATTAAACTAGCTGTGTTTATTAGTGCAAGAACTATCATCGGCAGTATCATATGCCTCGCAATATCAAAGGCTGCTGCCCATCCCTTTAGATTAACTCCTGTGCTTACCATACCTGAAATTGGAAACCACCCTAAATCTACAGAAAATATTTTAATCAAAAGCATTCCAAAGAAAAAAGATGGAATTGATAATCCCATGAAGGCAAAAACTGTAACAACATAATCAGTTTTAGTTCGTTGTTTTGTAGCGCTTACTACTCCACAAGGAATAGCTATTAAAATACTAAGCACCATTGAACATAAAGATAAAACAACTGTATTTCCTAATCTGCTACTAATAACACTTAATACAGGCTGCTTAAATTGAATTGAATACCCAAGATTTCCTTGAAGAGCTCTAAGTAACCACTTAAAGTATTGAATTAAAATAGGGTCATTATATCCAAGTTCATCTAACATTTTTTTCTGCATTTCTTGTGTTAGATTAGGATCCATCATAGAGGAAAAAGGGTCTCCAGGCTGTAATTTAACAAGAATAAAGACTATAATTGAAATCCCAAGGAGTACTGGAATACTTTGTATTAATCGCCTAAAAACATATTTTTTCAAGAACCTTCAGTCCTTTCTTTGAAAAACTGTATGCACTAAAGCTTTCGTTTTAATGCATACTTTTTATTTCTATCTTATTGTTAAAGTTTAGATGTTAAATATAGCAGTCCAAAACAATTTTCACTTATTTTGAAATTGACCAGTTTTGAACATCAGGGAATACAGCATATGCTGAATATTTATATCCTTCTAATTTAGGATTATGTGCACGAATAGCATTTGGGGAGTACAAGAAAACGTATGGTGCTTCTTCATTTATAAGTTGTCCCCATTTAGAGTAAATCTCCTTACGTTCATTTCTATCAATAGTAGTTGCTGCTTTTTCAATTAATTCATCGCTTTGGGCATTAATAAAATTCGAAAAATTAAACTGTGATTTATTTGCAATACTTGAAGACCAATAACGATCTGCATCACCTGGATCTACTTCTAAAGTAAATCCTAGCAGTCCCATATCATAATCTCCTTCTCCCTTAGTCTTTGCCATGGCAGAAGCTACATCCATAGTACTTATATTAACTTTTATACCTATATCCTTTAAATTTTGCTGGATAATCGGAGCACTTTGTTCACGAACTTTATTACCTGTTGGTACCATTAAATCCACTTCAAATTTCTTGCCATCTTTTTCAAGAATTCCATTATTATCGCTCCATCCTGCTTCTTTTAATAACTCTTTTGCTTTGTTAGTGTTGTAGTCATAAGTATTAAGTCCTGATTCTGGATAAGCCCAGCCAGCCAGTGACAATGGTGCATTTATAACTTGTCCATGTTCTCCTAATAAACTGTCTACAATTCCTTTCCTGTTTATAGCATAAGTAATTGCTTGGCGAACTTTTTTATCTTTAAAGAATTCACGATTACTATTCATAGTCATAAATTGATAATTTGCACTTGGTTTTTCTTCAATCTTAATACCAGCATCTTTCAGCATTTTTAAGTCCTCTTCCTTAGTACTTGAAAGCTCAACTACATCAAGATCTCCTTTAGCTAATTCTGAAAGTTCTGTTTCTGTATTAGTAACTTTGAAAATAAATTTATCAATTTTAGGTGCTCCGCCAAAGTAATTATCATTCTTTGCTAATTCTACATATTGATCTGGTTTAAAATCTGTAAGCTTAAAAGGACCAGTTCCTATTGGCTTATTAAGTAAATCACTTTGCTTGTCCCATTCTTCAATATTTACTTTGCTCCAAATATGCTTTGGAAGAATGCCGCGTTGTGAAAAGTTAGATAATGCTGGAGCATAAGTTTTGGTATAAGTAAAGCTTATTGTATTTTTATCTATAACTTTTATTCCACTAACAGAATCTGCTTTTTCATCGTGATAATCTTGAGCACCAGCTACCTTTGATATTTCATTAAATCTTGGCCCTTTATATTTTGGATTTGCCATACTTGCAAAGGTAAAGGCTACATCATCTGCTGTAAAATCTTCACCGTCATGCCACTTTACACCTTTTCTTAAATGAAAGGTTAATGTAAGCTTATCATCTGAAAATTCATATTTTTCTGCAAGACCTGGCTTAAATTCATTGTTTTCATCTAATAAAATTAGTGGAGAATATACTAAATTATTTACATTATTATCGTAGGTAGTGTTTGATAATAATGGATTAAATAAACCTTTTGGAGAAGATTCCACTGCATATCTAAGTACAGTGCCTTCACTTGATGATTGATTAGCTGAAGAAGTATTGGTTGGTATTTCTGAAGATGTAGATCCGCAACCAGTTAATAGTGATATTGAAAATAATGCTATAAGTATTCCCATTAATAACTTATTCTTTCTAAAAAGCATAATTGTTCTCCCTTTCCATCAATATATAATATGAATATTTTCTTGAATTAAACTTAATTCCTATAGTTATCTAAAATATTTTTCCTTGTTCAGTTTTCTTATTGTTAATTATCTATTTTAGAAGCCCAATTCATAGTATTTCTATAAGCTTAGTATATGTATCAAACAATTAATTATTAATAAAAATATAAAAATAGATATATAACAAGCTAAAATATTTAATTTCAAATGTAATATTTATAACCCTAAAGAATATATAAAAAAGTTCACCATATCAATAAAGTTTCCATATTTATCTCATAAAGTTGTGCACCCTTTACGCTATAGAAACATATGTTAACAGTATATAAGCATGAAGGTTTATTATTATATTTTATGGGGTGAGGCGATGAGAAATCTATATCTGCTACTAGGAAATGGTAATTCTATCGGTATAGTGAGCAGGATTAATGCTTATAGAATACAGCAAGGACAACCTATTCTTGATGTTGATTTATCTAATTTATTCTATTATGGTGCAGATTTTAATTTTCCTATGACAAGTGACCCGTTCTTAACTGAGGAACATTGCCCAAAACTTTGGGAGCTTGGCGCAAGACCAGGTATGGACAGGGATCCAGCTCAAAAAATCGAGTCGCGTATTATTACTTGTGGAAATGTTTATGCCTTAGCTAAATATGAAGAAGAAATAATATCAACTAATAACTTTGGAAGTTATAATAATCTCCCCTTCAGTTTAACTCCAATAACTTTTTCATCAGAATCTAATGAAATTATTAGCTATAGTAATGCACATTCAAAGTATAGCGAGAATGAAGTAATAAGCCGGTTGTATTTTGGAGCTTATGGTGAATTTTCAAGCTATCTTCGATATTTATTTATATATTATAATAGCCAAGTCACTGACAATGATTTAATTAATATTGATGTGCCATTAATTAATTATATTAAAAAGAATTATAATAAATTTGATAAGATAATAATTAATTCCTATGTATATGATATATTTATGGAAAGACTATTAATGCTTAATGGATTGCCTTTTTCACTTGGAGATTTTGAAAATAATTATAGTAGTAAAATAATATTCTATAAACCACATGGCTCTATAAGCTTTTTCTACAAAAAAAGTTTTCCTTTGGGAACAACTTATAAAATTCCATATAATGAATTATCTTTTCAACAAAAAATAAAAATCTGTGATTTCAACATTAAATATGAATTTGATGATGATTATCCAATCCACAATGGAATGATTCCTCCTAATGGTGATGCTGAAAGATATGAAGTTTCATACTACCAAAAGATTAGAAATTCTATAATTAGAGCTGCAAAAGGATCTAAATCTGGTTATATTTACTATATTATAGGTAGTTCTTATAGCTGCGCAGATAGATTTGAGCTAGATAGAATAAATACTAATTTTAATAAATTGACTAATGTAATCTATGTAGATCCAAATGCAAATCCAGATTACGATGCTGTTTTATCAAGTTTGTTTATTAATTATAAGCAAATTAAAGATTTTGAAGATCAATGTTAAAATATCGTTTAACATTATAGGAATTTTTAAGTATAAATAAAAAACCCACGAAAATCCAATTTTTCGCGGGTTCCATGTCATATATTATATACTTTTTTATCTAGTCTAATCCATTAAATGCAGGATAAGCTGTTTCTCCATGTTCAGCTACATCAAGTCCCTCAGCTTCTTCTGAACTATCAACTCTAATATCCATAAACATTTTCATAACTTTTATAATTAAGAAAGTCATACCACCTGCAAATATTATTGTTATTGCAATACTCATTATTTGTGCAATGAAAAGTTTAACATCTCCATAAAAAAGACCATTCCATTGCGCTACAGGATTAATTGCAGTTTGACCAAAAATTCCAGTTGCAATACCTCCCCAAATTCCACCGACTCCATGACATCCAAAAGCGTCAAGTGCATCATCATATCCAAACTTAGCTTTTACTTTTTCTACAAAGAAGAAACAAATTGGAGATACTATTGCACCTATTACAATAGATGCCCATAGTGGAACAAAACCTGCTCCTGGTGTAATTGCAACTAACCCTACTACCGCTCCTGTTACTGCTCCAAGTACTGTTGGTTTATCATGTTTTATTTTTTCAATTAACATCCATGAAAGCATACCTGCTGCTGCAGCAGTATTTGTTGTCATGAAGGCATGTACCGCAAGTGGACCGGCATTTAATGCACTACCTGCATTAAATCCAAACCATCCAAACCAAAGTAATGCTGCTCCAAGAACTACAAATGGAATATTATGAGGCCTATATGACATCATTCCATGTCCACGTCTCCTACCTAACATAATACAAGCTACAAGACCTGAAATACCTGAACTTATATGTACTACATCTCCTCCAGCAAAATCAACAGCTCCTAATGAGCCGATTAATCCACCAGCCCCCCATACCATGTGAGCCATTGGATAATACACTAAAAGTGACCACGCTGCTACAAATATGAATAATGCTGAAAACCTCATTCTTCCTATTAAAGATCCAGTTATAAGTGCTGGAGTAATTACTGCAAACATCATTTGAAATGCAGCAAAGAGCTCTTGAGGTATAGTAGGTGCATATGCTGAAGGATCTGCTCCTACTCCATTAAAACCTAAAAAGTTAAGTCCTCCTATTATCCCATGAAAATCATTACCAAAAGACAATGAATAACCTACTAAAACCCACATTATTGATGCTAGTCCACAAACAAAGAATGAGGACATTAATGTGTTTAAAACATTTTTTCTACGAACCATTCCACCATAAAAAAATGCAAGTCCTGGTGTCATTAAAAGTACAAGTGCTGAACAAATCAATATAAAACTGCAATCGCCTAAATTAATTTCCATAATATAATCCTCCTTAAATATGTTAATCTTAAAGTAAATAATTTTTTCTTTTCTCATCATAATATCATAATTTTTTTACATATAAAAAAAGACGATGCTTGACAAATATACCTTTTTCAGCTTATTTGTCGAACATCGTCGTTCTTATTTCATAGTATATTATCCTTACGGAATTTTGTCAATATATTTTACATTTAAAAAATAAAATTAAAATTATTTTACCTTTTTTCTTTTACTCGTCTTAATAATATTTTCTATAAAAGATACCTTTATAGATTATGGGTTATGAAATAACCCTGCACCTTTTATGATTTCCTGCTCTGTAAACAAGCTTAAAACAGCTTCTTTGTATTCATCTATATTTTGAGATCTTTTTATTTTCTTTAAATATCTTTTATTATCTGAAAATATATAAATCATATATCCAAATAGTTCTTTCATTCTATTTATTGCATTTATATCTTCATCAAATAATTCTAAGTAGTTATTCAAAATTTCATCATGAAAATCTTTTAATACTTTTTTATCTATATTCATATTATTTTTTATTGCATACATTAATCCTGGATTAGCAAGTATACCTCTTCCAAGCATTATTGTGTTTACTTCTGGAAAAATATTTATTAACTTATTATGATCATCAATAGTGAAAATATCTCCATTATAACATACTGGATTAGTACTTAAAGATAATGCATCTTTAAATACTTTTAAATCAGGTTTATTTCCATAAAAATCTTTTTGTGTTCTAGGATGAATAATTAATTCTTCCATAGGGTATTTATTGTAAATTTTTATTAGTTCATAAAATTCCTCTGGATTATCTTTTCCTATTCTAGTTTTTACAGAAATTTTCATGTCATCTATTATAAATATTTCATCCAAAAATCTATCTAATTCTTCCCTTCTAGCCAAAAATCCTGAGCCCCTATTTTTTGACACAACAGTTCCAGCAGGACAGCCTAAGTTTAAATTCACCTCTTTATAACCCAACTGCTGTAATTTTCTAGATGTAGCTATAAAGCCTTTTGAATCATTTGTAAGTATTTGGGGTACTACATTCATCCCGCTATTATTTTCAGGCAGAACATCTTTTAATTCCTTTGTGTTAAGAATTTTACTTTCATTTGGAACAATAAAAGGTGTAAAATATTTATCTATATTATTAAAAAATTTTTCATAAGTATTTCTATATATGTATCCAGTTATTCCTTCCATTGGTGCTAAGTAATATTTCATTTATTAACTCCTTATTAGTACTTTAAAAAACAAATTCTTTTAACACATTATTCATTGTTTTTAATACTTTTAATGCAAATTTTAATATATATGGCAAAAAGAATGATGCTAACAACACTGAGGCAGCAAAAATCAGTATGTTGTAATTTATAGGTTGTCCTAATTTAACCTGATATAAGTGTATCGCTCCAGCAGATATGGAACCAACAATAAGTAATTTGGTTGCTATCCATGAAATTAAATTAATAATCTGTAATAGCAATATAGCTACTGTTAAGACTGCTATTACCGGTAAAGCCAATATCTTGAATGGAAGCATAAATAAATTTAATATAGATTTAGTGTTACTTTTAGACCTTTTTTCAATCGCTTTTTGCGTCCTCTCCCTTTTTTCTTTATTATCATTCACTTTGTTTCCTTTATCTTTATTTTGTAGAACCACTTTTTTTATTGAATCATTCTTTTTTTCTCTAGTACGTCTTTCCTTGTTTCTGAAATTATCTGAACAAGTGTAATTGCTCCCTTTATTATGTTTCTCTAATTCTTTTTGAACTTCTTGCGGATTCATAATTAATGTTGAATTATCCTCAATCAAGTGCTTTTGCTCTAAACTATTTAATGCTTCATAAGCCTCATTGCATATCTTTAAAAATTGATTTAGTCGTTTTTCGTTAACTACTTCTTTTTTCAATTTTTCTACTTGCTTTTCATAAGCTTCTTTTACTTCTTCTTTTGATGCATTTTTTTCTACACCTAATATTTTATAATAATCTGTCATCTCTTCTCTCCATTTAAAACCTATTAGGTAATTTTTTATTTAAATATTATAATTTTGCTTTATTACATTCTACAATAAAAATTAGTAGATTTCTTATCTAAAGACATGGAAAAATCACCTTAAAGTACTTTTATAGCACTTTAAGGCGATAATACTAACTATTTTCTTATAAAGTTTTGATTATATTATACCATTAAAATCCTACTGTTTACTTAATATCTCCTGAATCATACTTTTTAAATTTTTCCCCTCTTCAAAATCTGGATCTAAAGCTATAGATTTTTCTGTATACTCTAATGCTTTATCAATTTGTTGTAAATTATAATAGCAAAGTGCAATTTCATAGTTAGTTTCCGGGCACTCACCATAGAATTCCAATGAAGATTCGAAAAATTTTAAAGCATCCTCATCGTGACCAAGGTACCCTAATATTGAACCAAAATGATACCCTAAATCTCCTTCTTCACCAATAGGGAAATAATATTCCCAAACTCTATTGATTGCATCGACAAGTTCTTCTTTAGGAAAGTCTTCTTCAGTTGGTATTCTTTCAAGCAGTATATTATAAAATTCAAGTAAGGTTCTTGAATCCCATACTGTAAATCTTAAGAAAGTTAAAAGCTCTTTTGTTGTTAAAGACTTACTTAATGGCATAATTGCTCTTTTCATTATATAAAAGTCATCTGGACCTATACTTTCAATAACTTCGTTATAAGCCATTGAAGTCTCTATTAAATCATTGTCATTCTTGCTCAACATAAACAGTGATACATTTATATTTTCATGTTCATATATGCTATGAATGGCTTTTCCGCCAAGTTCTTTAAAATATAACTCTATGGCATGGAAGTTTACTGTCATAGAAATACATCCATGTTTTGATAGATATGGGTGATAGTTTTTATACATAGCTTCTTCATTTTTATAACCCTTGTCAGCTGATATTAAAATAACATCATCATTAAATAACTTTCTTAGTCTTGAAATACATCTTAAGCCAATTATAGGCATGTAAAATGCTGTATCCTCTAAAGAATTTTTATAATACATAAGCACATTATTAAAATTCTTATCTTCATAATAATTATTGCTGTCAATTTTTTTATCAGTATAATAATAATCCAAACCTGCTAGAATTGATTTATCATTAGGATCACTTTTCTCCTCAGGAGAAGTTATTGTAATTAAACCTTCATGTAACTCTCCCCCATTAACATAAAAAGTATCTTGAGGCAGACTGTCAAAAGTATAATTAGCAAATAAAATTAATGGATTCTTAAGTTTACCACTTGATAATACTTCACCACTATATCTTAGTCTAATTTCTTCATCTTTAGCTATATCAAAAGTTGCACAGTCAAGTACTCCAGATTCAAAATAAGACTTTAAAAAACTATGGCTTTGCCAGTATTCAATATTCCTCTCTGCAAAATCCGTTACAATGTATTTAAACTTTATACCCTTTAGTGAAGAATTTTCAATCATATGTAAAAATCTTTTTAGGAAAGTATAGGTAAATCTGCCTACTCCTGCTGCAAGCTCCATTATGTATATAACTGTATCTTTATCCATATCTTCTCTTGAAACATAATCTCGCAAATACCCAAATACAGTTTTAGCATATTGATTTGCAATATACGGATTTGTAGTTATATATTGGGGTACAATCCCTTTACTCCACGCCTCTGGTCCCTGATTTTCAAAGAACTCCGTTTGTAACTTCCATAACATCGATTGTGATAATGGCTTTTCAGACTCAACTATAGCGCCTTGACTCTCATTGACTTTTGAATTAGCAATCCTAGTAATACTGTATTTTTTATTTTTTCCTGACAAAATAATTCCTCCCTAAATGTAGTACATCAATTTCAATAAAAATATTCTTAACAAAATGATTATACTATTGGTATTAAATAATGTATAGGTAAATGATAGTATAACTCTTTCTAATTCATATGTTTATTGCAGTATAAATTTACATAAATAATTAGATAAAACGACTCACAAAATCCAATCCTTAGATCTTGTGAGTCTTATGACCAATCCTAAATATGATATTAGTAAAATTACTTAATTTGATTTATGGTTCTACTTTAAAGTATCTTCTGCAGCCTTTAAGTCATAAAGTTGTCCAGAGTTATTTCCTCCAAATCCTCCTGCATTTTGTTTTCTTGAATTTGAGCTTTGGTCATTATCCCCGTTACTTGTTGAAGTGTCTTTATATTCACTTTCCGGAACTAATGTGCCATTTTCAGTAACCCAATTCATAATTTCACTGCTTCCGCCTCTTCCCATTCCTCCTGTGAGTACATATCTAACTTCTCCGTTCTTAACCATTTCTTTGAACTGATCTAAAGTTAATATATTATCATTTGTGAAACCGCCAAGAGCCATTACTGGTTCACCCGTTTGAATTATAATGCTGTCTGCATTTTGTGATGAAGGCACTACAAGCAAATATTTCTCTGTTGTTCTATTACTTTTTAAGAAATCAACTAATTTTGAATTTCCACTATTAAGTCCTTCACCTCCGAATCCAAAGCCTCCTCCCTGATTATTTGAAAGGAGTTCCAATCCAGCAGTAGGAATACTACTATTTACACTATGAGTTATTGCTGCACTTGCGCCAATAAACGGTGTTACTAAAATAGATATAGTGGCAGCTATTGTTAATGCTTTCTTTAATTTTATATCACTTGAATCTATTGCATCTTTTCTCTTAATCACCGTTAATATATTTAGAATGCCTAGTACTACTGATACTATAAAACATATTATCAATGAAGCTAAAATTATATTTCTTACAGTAATTGATAAACTACTTGTAAAGTAAGATAACATCATCATGTGAGTTAAGCCTTCTACAGCAAAGACTATTGGTAAAAGCCATGCTTTCCATTTCCCTTCCTTATAGAATTCCCACATTGTAGTAATTCCAATTCCTGATAAAGCTGCTGCTGGAGGCGCCATCATTGTTAAATAATACGGATGGAATAATCCAGTTGTATAACTAAAGTATATGAACTCAGGAACCAGCCATACAATCCATAATACTAGTGAAGCTTTCCTATTATTATCTAATTTAAATCTTAATTTTTCTTTTATTGCACCTGCTATAAAACCTAATAATGCAAGTGGCAGAAACCAAACTATTTGATCTGATAAACTACTTTTAACGAATAATCTTGAAAGACCTGCACTTACTTGGGCCCCAAATGTACCTTGAAGGCCGCCTTGACCTCCTGGTCCTCCGCCATCCCTCATTCCTCCATTAGGTGGCTGCATATTATCGTGATTTTGACTATTTCCATCTCCTTGGCCTGTTCCATCAGATGGTGCACCTAGCCCTCCTCCATTTCCATTTGGACCGCCACCAGACATTCCTCCTTGTTGATTAATATTTGGATCACCGTTTGACCCTCCTTGATCATTTCCATCAGGAGCAGCTTGAGAGAACTGCTTATCAGTGTTACCAGCACTGCTTCTACCACCTGGTCCTCCACCTGAGTTACCACTAAGACCAAGTCTTTCTAAACCATTATGTCCGATTATTAATTCTAATTCACTGTTATTGGTACTGCTTCCTACATAAGGTCTATTTTGAGCTGGTACCAAATCTACAACTACTGCCCATGATAAAGATACTGCTAATAAAATAACTGACCCTATTACAAGATGACCAAGTCTCTTTTTTAATGATATATTAGTAGAAAAGAGATATGTTATATAAATAGCTGGTCCAATCATATATGCTTCTAACATTTTTATATTAAATCCTATGCCTACTAATAGTAAGCTTAAATAAAGATATCTGGCTTTTCCTGCTTCCGCTGCTTTAGTAAGAGCAATGCAAGCAAATAGTAATGTTACAACTAGTAAATTATCTATAGTATTATTCCTGCTTGCGGCTACAAATACAGGAGTTATTGCAAGACACACGGCTGAAATAAGTCCAGCTGCACTTCCAAAAGATTTTCTTACAAGATAATATATAAGGTAAACTGAAACTACCCCTGCTAATGCTTGTGGCAAAAGTATACTCCATCCGCTAAACCCAAATATTTTAGCAAATATAGCTTGTATCCAGAATCCCATTGGAGGCTTATCAATGGTTACAAAACTTCCAGGATCAAAGGATACAAAAAAGAAGTTCTTAAGGCTCAATGTCATACTTTTTACACCAGCTGCATAATAAGAATTTCCATACCCGTCAATTCCTATGTTTGCAAAATTTAATATTGCAGATAATAATAAAATTAATGCTATACATATATTTTCTTTAGTCAACTTTAATTTCTTCACAACTATTCCTCCTCTAATAAGTCTTTAGCTCTAAATTAAAAACTTTATATCTTTTACTAGTCCTAGTGCAATTTCTTATAATGCCAATTATATTAACTGGCTTTTCCTTGCTTTCATTAAAAATCCTTTCAATATATTGTCCCATTACACTAATAAATCCCAAAATTACGCCAAACATCATCATATTAACTCCCATCATCATTGTAAAATCCATTAATTCATTTTTATTAAAAACTAATTTATTATTCATTGTTATCACCCCAACCATTAATCTTAAATCAAATCTTAAACTTTGCACACAAAACTCTGTCTTATGATTACCCAAGGGTATCTTAAATTTGTTTAATCTATTTGATATATATAATTTAATATATTAACCTGTACGTTCCCTTAATAGATTAACATTTTCTTTTTGCAACAAAGAAACCACGTTGAAGATAACTTTAACATGGTTTTTATAAACTATAACTTATATAATTTAATTAAACTGAATATTCTCTACGAAAAGAAAAAAATCCCTCAACAATACTTCTTTATAGGTATTGTTAAGGGTATGCTTATTAAAAACGAAGGATTATCTTTAAAATTCACTATACTTTATAATATATTCTATTGTATTCAAGCACCATCCGCACCTATTTTATATCCATTAATAATAGTATTAAGAAAATACATTTGATGAAGTCTTCTCATAAAATGTATTTCACTTGTTACCTTTTTATTGATTCCTTCCCCTTCCAATTTGAATATTTTTTCGATATTCAGATGGAGAAACACCACAAATCATTTTAAATGTTTTCATAAAATGCTTGTAATTATCATAACCAATCATTTTACTTATATTAACAATTTTTTCATCCGTTTCTTCTAGCATCCGTTTTGCCTTATTAATGCGAATTGTCTTCAAATAATCAACAAAATTCACCCCTGTAAATTGTTTGAAATTAATAGAAAAAAGTGAATAATTCATCGATATATAATTTGATACTACCGCCATATTTAAATTTTTTGTATAATTCTCTTTAATATAGTAAACTGCTGTATTTATCTTTTCTTTATTCTTACTATCCCCAAATTCTAATTGTAATCTTTCCCTTATTTTATAGATAACTACTTCAAAGGCATTATAGTACTCCTTTATATTTTTATATAAGAAAGGTTGTTTTAACGAATAAAAGCTCTGGATATCAAAATCAATTATATTATTAAAATTAATATTAACTTCTTCTAAAATGCTATGAAAAAGCTTTATAATTTTTTCTGGTTCAATTATTCCAATATGTGCTTTAAATAATATCATTTGAAATTTAATAAAAGCATTTTCTAATTTTTCAGTCCCAATTAGTTGAGCAAACTGTTCCGAAAAGTATTCTGGTACTGTTTCATATTTTTTTTGTTCATTTGGTTCACTTTCCTTTACGCAATAATGAAGGCCCTTTACAAATACTTCACATCTTGCCTCCGTAGCTTCTTTATATGCAGTTCTAATATTTATTATTCCTTTATATTCTTTACTAACGCCAACAAAGTACTCTTTCCACTCATTATTCAATAATTCTTTAATATCATCTGCTGCCACAATAAAAGTCATATGGCCCTCAACTTCCTTTAGATTAATAAACTTATATTTCATTTCATCTGGTTCATCAATAAAACTTGAACAACATACTACATAATATCCTGAAAAAACCTTATGCGCATATTTTTCTTCAACAGCTTTAACTTCATCAAGCTTTATATCATTATTCATAATAAAATATTTTAAATAATGATTTCTAATTTTGTATAGCAATTTTTCCTGTCTACGTTCCTCTGTTAATTCAAAATCCAACTTTTGTAAAGTTTTGTTCATTTTTTCTTCCTTTATTGGTTTTAATATATACTCACGAGCTCCATAACTAAAAACTTCTACAGCATAATTAAAATTATCAAAGCTGCTTACTACAATTATCTTAACATTATATCCAATTTCGTTTATCTTTTTTATCAAATTAATCCCATTAACTCTTGGCATACAAATATCTGTAATTAATACATCAATAGTTTTTTCTTTTAATATTTTTAAAGCTTCTTCCCCATTTTCACATTCTAGTATCTCATTTATTTCTATCGAAGAGCTGCCTACCATTGTTTTTATATATTGTCGTGCTAATTTCTCATCATCTACCACTAACAATCTATTCATTTTACCTCCTATTTTCTATGTAATTTATAATTTTTGACTACCAATTATTTCAGTAATTTTATTTTCAACAACGTTTTCATTACACTCGATTTGCTTCGAAATCGGTTTCGAGAATCACCATATAATAATAGTCCTCTAATAAAGTATATGACCTTACATAAAAGCTAATTCCTCTCACATATTATTTTACCATACTTTATTATGCTTGTTTATATATTTTCCTAATTTTATTTCTTAAACCTTTCTACAAAAAAATCATATATTCGTCAAGCATGAAATACCTATAAATTGAACATTATTATCTGATCAATCTATAGGCATTAATTTATACTCTTCTTACCTTATTTTGTTCCCATTACTTTCATATCCCATAAAGAATACCCATATGGTAATGCTCTTTCTATACCTTGGAATTTTACATATCTAGCATTTTTAGCATCAAATGAAATCTTTTCCATTCCACCACTTCCATTTGTTTGCTTATACGCACTAGTATAATTTACTCCATCTTCTGATACTAAAATTTCATATTGTTTACCATATGATGCTTCCCAATTAAAATCAAGTTCATTTATCTTATAAGTATCTCCTAAGTCAACAACAAACCATGCATCATCTGCAAAATTAGATGACCATCTAGTGTCTGTATTTCCATCAGTTAGATTATTAATTGAGAAAACATCATTTTCAGTTCCTGAACAAGTAGGAATCTTTCCTGCAGCTACATCTACATATGTTTCCGGAGTAGTTGGTGCTTGTACATCGCCATCTGCTTTATATACACGAACATAATCTACTTTCATAGTTGCTGGAATTTCTCCTGCATTTGGTGTAAGGCCTCCATCAAACCATCCGCCTACAGCAAGATTCATAATTATATAGAAGTTTTGATCAAATGGTGCCTTATCGTTCCCCTTAGCACCTAGAGAGTACCATTGGTCTTTTGTAGCTTTAAAGAAACATTTTCCATCTACGTACCATTTAATATTATCATCTTCCCATACAGCACTATATACATGATAATCAGTATCTATTCTTTGTCCATCGCTGAAAGAATAATCACTGCCAAGATGCGTATTAGCTGGCCATGCTCCTCCAAAATGAATAGTTCCACTAGTTGCTCCTGGTAAACGTCCTCTTGCTTCCATTACATCAATTTCACCTGATGCTGCCCATGAACCATAAGTATCATCATTTGGTAATAACCAAAGCGCTGGCCACAAACCTGTACCTGCTGGAAGTTTTGCGCGAAAATCTATTCTTCCATACTTAAATGTGAATTTATCTTTTGTCGTAATTTTACCTGATGAATATTCTGCAACTCTATTTGGATCAATTTGAGGAAATGTTGTAGGCTCATCATAAGCAGTCAAATTCAAATTTCCATCTTTTACACTAACATTCTTTTCTTTGTCTGTATAATATTCCTGCTCATTATTTCCCCATCCCCAAGAACTAGGATCACTGTTCATATAATATCCAGTATTATAACCCCATTTGCTTGTATCCAAGCTACTTCCTGAAAATTCATCATCCCAAACAAGATTCCATCCATCAATCTTAGCATTATCAGTTGTACCTAGATTAATATTTCCAAGATCAGAAACATCTGGTCTTGGTGCGTTAGGATTACCAATAAAATTATAATATACATAATTATCTTCTACTGGATCTCCTTTAACTCCATCTTTCGGATAACCTATACGCAATTGCATATCTTTTTGAATAGGTTGGAACCAAAGTCCATATATACTATCTACCCAGTATCCCCATTGATTTTTATCTGATAATTTATTATATCCATTTCCTTGATAACTAAAACCACTTGCACTACTATCTCCAAGTTCTACCCAGTTATCATTTACCTTTATCTCATATACAAATCCATTTAAATCACTTGATCGTGGATAACTTCCATCAATCTTAGGTAATGGGATACCAATTGCTCCTGTATCTCCTGCTGTATAGGTAGTAGTATCTGCCGAAACTTTCCAAGTGCTTCTTACTGGTTCTTCATAATTAATTACGTAATCTAAATAAACATCTGATGAAGATTTAGAAGCTAATCTTACCTTAGTTGTTTTACTAACTGTAAACCAGAAGCCTCCGCCTCCATCTGTAAATTGTCCAAAGTTTTTATCATAAATCCAACCACTTGCGGCATTATTATCAACATCTACCCATTGTGATTTTTCATCCGACCATATATATAGCTTAAGGTCCTTTGCAACTTGCTCATATTTTATAGATGAATCATTATTAAAAGTAGGATAAGTAAAGCCAGCCCCACCTGTAACACCTGCAGTTATATTAGGCCCTTGTGTTGCTTTCATAGATGTGATAACACTCTCTGAAAGCTTAGTAAATTCTAATGTATAATCAAGAAATACATTACTATTAGATTTCGATGATAGTCTAATTTCTGTAGTCTGTGAAACTTTGAACCAGTAGCCATTAAAACCACCATCACTCCAATTACCCCAGTTAGAATTGTAAACAAAACTACTAACATTATCGATATTAATCCAATTACCATTTACCTTTACGCTAACTTGTAAATCGCTGCTTACATCTGCCCAAGTTGAAGCACCATTATTAAATACAGGCATTACAAAGCCGTAAGATGCATCATTAACTCCACTTTTTGATATAATCGGTCCATCATTTGCTGAGAAATAATTCATAGAGGAAATGGTATTAGCTTGAGCTTCAAGAGTTACTTGCGCTCCAGTAGTTTGAGTTACTTGTGCCTCAGCGCCTTTAGTTACTAGTGCTTCAGACGTTTGAGCTTCCTCTGCATTAGCCACTTGAATTCCCCATATTGGAGATAAAATAACACTTCCCGTTACCATAGAAAAGGTCAGCAAAATACTCATCCCTTTATACAGTATCCTTTTACTCTTTTGTCCAAATTTCTTTTCCATAGAGCTCCCCCTAATCTTTATTAATGAAATAGTTATAGACGTCTATCTTACATATTAATAGTATACTTTTACGAAGGTTGGTGAAAAGTATATAAATTTTATTTATAGTATCTTTTTTTTACTTTTATGGATTAAAAGAATTTCTATAGATTTTACGAACATTCATAAATACTAGCACCATAAATACAAATAAATACCTAGTCACTTAAATTTGTAACTAGGTATGCTTTACTTAAATATTTAATTTCAATTTATGATCTCAAGTCCATTCCAATTCCACTTTCTGATTGAAATTTTAAAAAGAGAGTTCCTATATCTATTCCTATTAAATTTTTGATTATTTTATTTATAGTAACATTAGTGTTCAACATATTTTAACACTTACCAATATTAGAGAATAACTAGGGGTTTTATTGACATCTAAGTTATATAAGCATATAATAAGCCTATATAGTGCAAAGAGGTACATAATGAAAATTTTTCATTGTGTACCTTTTTTTATTTCTATTTTTATAAAAATAGGATCTTATTACGTTTTTACAATCTTCTTTGTAGATTATGACTTACATCTAATATATAACTAAAACCCGTATATATTATGAATTTGTCATTTCTAAATATTATGATAATTTAATTGTGAGAAATATTCATTAAGGAGGTGTTCATATGGCATATGTAATTAATTCTGACGAATGTCAAGCATGTGGTGCTTGTAAAAGTGATTGTCCTACATCTTGCATAAGCATGCAGGATGGAAGCTACGCAATTGATGCTAGTGTTTGTGTTGATTGTGGGACTTGCCTAAGCTCTTGTGGCTTTGGTGCAATTTCAGCTGAATAATTTCCCATAAGTAAAAAGGAACTGCTAATTAAGCAGCTCCTTTTTTGCAATTAATTATTTACTTTCTGTTTTTTGTGTTTCTTTTGATAAATCAGTTGCTAATTCCATGTTTACAAATGTACTTGATGATGGCAATACTAAATTATAGTTATCCATCTTATCCATAATTCCTTTTGCTGATTTAATATCTATTCCTAATAAATGGCCACCTTTATCTCTTTGATCAGTTATGAAATGAAAATGCCATGTTGGAAGATTAATTCCTGCCATGTAATCTGGACAGTAAAGTGCAACTATTGTACCCTTTACGTTATTATATTCATATTCTTTTTGTTCAGCTGCAACTTGACTTAATGGTCTATAAGGTTTTACCTGCTCTGGAACACTACGTACATGTGCCATGTTAAATTCACCATCTATTCTTACCATGTAAAATGCATTTTTATCGCCAGCTTGTTCTTTTACTGCTTTATCAAGTGCTGCTTTAAGGTCGTCCAAACTTTTAATTCCATCTAAGCCATTCAAAGTATAATCATTATTCATAAATGTTACTGCTGCAAATGGTGTAAGCTCAGTATTTGGCTGTTTTTGTACAGTTCCATCTGACTTTGCTTTATATACTTCACCATTAATTACAATCATTTCTCCATCAAGCTTATCAAATGTTCCGAGTCCAATATCTCCATGTTTAAGAAGCTCTCCAACAGATACTGAACCATCATAATCCCCCTGCATCAAAGCATTTAATAAAGAAACCTGATATAAGTTATCTTTTTTTTCATCCTGAGTCCCTATATTTTTATTTGACTCAGACTGCACTGCATTTGCTAAGGTTTCTGCTTTTGCAGGAATACTGCTACTAAATCCTGCTACAAAAGAACATAATAATGCTCCTGTTACTATTGCCGCTAATTTTTTACTCATTATTTTACATCCCCTTAAAAATATATTTTATTTTGGTAATTATTTTATTCTTAACAATATTATAACATATTTGTTTATTAATTCACATTAATTATAATTAATAAGATGATATAATTATCTTATACAATAAATTTTTCAACGGTTTCATAAAGAAGTTTAGTATTTTCCCTATTATTTGCCGATAGGGTTGTAATTTCTTGACTTCGTTCTCCTATGCTCACAACAGAATCTGCTATAATATGAGAAGTTTTAGCAACATCATCAGAAGTGCTTGAAATAGTATTAATTTCTTCAGAAATAGAGTTAATGGATGTCTTAATGTTATTTAATGAAGAAACAAATTCATTAAATAATGTTTCATAACTTACTTGAGTGCTAGTGTATTCATCAGTAATATTTACAACAGAAGCTAATAAATAATCAATTTCTTTACCCATGTTTTCAAGAGCCTCATCTGCCGAAGTGGATAATGTATCAACTGACCTTAATACTTGTTTTACAATATTTTGAATCATAGTTACTGTACTTGAAGATTGCTCAGCTAATGTTCTTATTTCATCTGCTACAACCGCAAAACCTTTACCAGATTCACCTGCTCTTGCAGCTTCAATAGCAGCATTTAATGCTAGGAGATTCGTCTGTTCGGCAATATCTAAAATTGTATTGGTCATGTCTGAAATTTGGTTAACAGTTTTCGCTTGGTCAATTGCACTCTTTAATCTTTCTTTTGAAGTTGTATATACTTGTTTAGAATTTTCTTTTTGTTCAATACTATTATTCTTTATTATTTCAGATTTTTTCTTTGTTTCTATTATGCTTTCCAATGTGTTTTTAGATGAATTAACTAAATCCTCTGCCTCACCCTTAGCAACATTTGCTTTTTCCATAACATTTTTAATGTAACTACTACTTTCCTGCATACTTGCGGAAATTTCTTCGCAGGAAGCGGAAACATCTCTTATATTATCATTAACATTTTCTATCATTTCTTCAGTATTCTTAGAAGAATCCTCTAAAACCTTTGAGCTATTTTTAATCCTTTCTACCATTGTTTTCAAGTCTCTTGAAGCGCTGTTTATAGAATCAATTACTTCTCCAAATTCATCCTTACGTTTACCTTCAATAGATGTAGTTAAATCTAACTTTTCTAAAGATTTCGAGTAATTTTTTATTTGTTTTAATGGTTTCATAATAGTTTGACTCATTATTTTTGCTACAGCTACACCAATTACTACGAATAATAGAGAAAGAATAACAATTTTATTTCTTAGTTCATTTATTTTGGCAAATGCTTGTCCACTATCTTGTACAATTGCCAGGCTCCATTTTTCATTTAAAATAGGAGTATATGTAATTAGTTTCTCTTTACCATCTTCTTTATATGTGCTAGAACCATTTTCACCATTAATCATTTTTTGCTCAATACTTGCTAGTTCATTAAGCTCTGGTTTATCTTTAACATTAGTTAAGTCATTATCTGCATTTTGAACTAAGCTGTAATCTTTATGGGACATTTTAACACCAGCTTTATTTATGATGAAACCGTAACCGTCATAATCTAAATCTAAGCCTGCGATTATCTCATTTAATTTAGATGCATCATTTATAGCAGATAGAACTCCAACGATCTTTCCTTCCTTATCTTTAATTGGTGCACTAACAATTAGAACCATTTTTTTATCAATACGTGCGAAGAGAACATCAGAAACATTTGCTGTACCAGCTAAAGCCTCTTTATAAAAATCTCTATCAGCAGCATTTGCCTTATCACCTGTTGTGCTTATTACATCTCCATTTAAATCTCCTACTTGGAATCTTTCAAAACCGATTCTTTTTGCTTCACTTGTTAATATTTCCTTTTGAGTAGACCAGTCCATAGATGAAATATCTGGGCGCCCTGCTATGTCCTCTACTTGCGCTATATACTTATTAATTTCACTAGTAACTAATTTAGCGCTATCAATTGTTTTAATTTTAAGCTGTGAGTTAACTGCCTCTTTTATCGACTCACTCGCAAAGATATTAGAAATAATTCCAAGAGTAATACAAATTAAAAATACCAGAGCTGTAATTTGTAAAATAAATTTGAATCCAACGCTTTTTATCATTTTTTATCCCCCCATGTAAAAATAATTTTTGACAATATTTTAGTTACAACAGTATACTTCTCCCTCCATCTTTACTAATTGTATCTTATGCCCACAAATTGTAGTCAATATCTATTTTACCAAGTTTTATATAATATGGCAAACTGTTGGGACGTTTTTTGATCAGAATTATCCTTTAAATGGTGGTATTTTAAATATATGAAAATACCTAGTTACTTAAATTTGTAACTAGGTATCCTTTGTTTAATTATTTACTTTCAAATTACAATATTTCCAATCTTCACAATTCCATACATCTGTTGCAATACCTTTATAAAACTCAGGTTCATGGCTTACTATAATCATGCTGCCGTCATATTCTTTTAAAGCGCGCTTAAGTTCATTTTTAGCATAAATATCTAAATGATTTGTCGGTTCATCTAAAACTAATACATTACTAGGATAATTAATCAACTTGCATAGTCTAACTTTAGCCTGCTCTCCTCCACTTAATAGGTTTATAGGACTATCTATATGCTGCCTTGTTAGTCCACACTTAGCTAGTTCCCTTCTCACTTCTGTTTGCGTTAAATTGGAAAAGGTGTTCCAAACATCATATAAAACTGAATTAGTGTTATCTTCAACAATTTCCTGTTCAAAATACCCTATCTTTTTATAATTGCTTACTTTTATATCACCCTTTATAGGCCTTAATTGTCCAAGTAAGGTTTTTAACAAGGTTGTTTTTCCTAATCCATTAGCTCCTGTTATTGCTATTTTTTGTCCTCTCTTCATTATTAAATTTAGAGGTTTGCTTAATGGTTTGTCGTATCCAATAATTAAGTTACTAGCTTTAAAAATTATGCTTTCTGGCATATTTACACTTTTGAAATTGAAATGAGGCTTTATAATTTCTTTTTTGATTTCTATTCTTTCAATTTTATCAAGTTTCTTTTCTCTTGATTTTGCTTGTTTTGAAGTTGAGGCTCTGGCTTTATTTTTTATTATATAATCTTCAAGCTTTGCAATTTCATTTTGCTGCTCCTTGTATTCAATTAACATCTGTTCCTTTCGTATTTCATAGAGTTTAACAAAATACTCATAATTTCCTTCATATCTTGTCAATACTTTGTGCTCTAGATGGTATATTACATTTGCTACACTATTTAAAAAACTATTATCATGGGATATTAATATAAATGCATTTTTATAGTTTATTAAATAATCTTTAAGCCATTCTACATGTTCTTCATCTAAATGGTTAGTTGGCTCATCTAATAATAAAATATCCGGTTTCTCTAAAAGCAGTTTTGCAAGTAAAACTTTAGTTCTCTGTCCTCCACTTAGTGCTGAAACCTCTCTATCTAAAAGCTCCTTAATTCCAAGGCCGGCTGCAGCTGCCTGTATTATTGAATTAATACTATAAAAATCACTCTTTTCTAAAATTTCCTGCATGTTAGCAATTTTATTTAAGGCTTTATTCATTTCTTCATCATTCATATTAGCAAGTTTACTATATAACTCATTAATTTTATTCTCTATATGAAATAAATTTATGAATGCTTCTTTTAAAAAATCAAATGCAGTAATTCCTTCTTTTAAGTCAACCAGTTGGTCCATATATCCAATGCTAAATTTACTATTCCACTCAATGGTGCCTTCATCTGGTAAAATCTGATTTGTGATAATTTTCATAAAGGTGGATTTACCCTCACCATTGGCACTAACAAGGCCAATATGCTCTCCTTTTAATAATCTAAAAGAGGTATTTCTAAATACTATTCTATCCCCAAACGAGTGACTCATGTTTTCAATTGTTAAAATACTCATATTATTCATCTCCTTGCGTCCTCATAATGAATAATATCATCCTGTAATATGAAGGCCAAGTTCATAAATAAGTCTGTAATGTTTATAACCATATAATAAAAATTCAAGACTACTTTTTATAGTTCATTATATTTAAGTAATTGCAGTCAATTTTGACTACGTTATTCACCATATCTTTTACAATATTTCACCTGTACTTTTATATTAGGATGCTTTTCACAAAACTGACTGATTACAAAATAACAACTTGGGCATGGTTCCCATTTACTGTATAAAATAAGGTTTCCTTCATTCTTCAATACCTTTGCTTTTATTTGTTTATGTATCTCTTCAAATATTTTTTTTTCACTATCGTTAACTCTGTCATATCCTATTCCTAATTTCCCCAATTTGTTAACTTTACTACTTTTAAAAATCGCCTCATCTTTTGGTGGTGAAGTGCAATAATTTTTTATGTTATTGCTGCCACTTATTGCTTTAAACTCCTTATTATCATATACTGCTACTGCTATGTTTATAGAATCCTGTAATGCGTTGCTTTGATTTATTTTAAATATTGATTTTTCTTTTTCATGAACTTTCATATATTTATTCATATTCTTTATTAAGCGTTGCATTCTTGGTATATTACTGTTTAAATGCTCATGATATTCTACAGAACCCTTTTTAGATGTAAGATATTGATGATTAATCTGTTTAGGTATTTCTATAGATATTGTTTTAATCTTAGTCTCATTATTGTATTTTTCTTTTACCATTTCTTTTCTAGTAAGTATTATTTTTTTTAATAATTCAATATCTTTTGCGTAAAGATAATCCTCATCTAATTCTTTTTCTAACTTTTCTAGATTTATTTTTTCTTTTTCGCTTATTGTTCTGCATACATTGATTTTTATTTTCTCTATAGCAATTAGGATATCTTCAACATTCTCTTGAAACCTTGGTTCTCGCTCATATTCAACTCTATCTATATGTAGTGTTTTTACTTCATTTATTTTCTTACATAATTCAATATGTTTATCTTCCAACAATACCATCTTTTCAATATAATCTACAAAATCCCGAGTATCATTCGCTCTATAAGTAACCTCACTATCTTTAATGCATGTAAGTAATTTCTCTGTTACACTTTTATCTAAGTCAAAAATTTTTGTAATTTCTTCTTTAAAGTTCTCTCCATCAAGTTTGTTTATATTACAGCCTTCTCTTTTTAATGCATTCTTAAAATCATTTATATTATTAATTTTAATTCGTTCTTTTTTTGTATTCTTTGATGTGATATTTTTTTGTCTCATATTTACCTCTTACCTTTGGAATTCATCAGTATAAAACAATACTTTATTTATAATTAGCATCATCGTTTTCTCCTGCTATCTATTTATACTCCTATTATATCCACGACGTCAAATATACCTTCTACATCTAAGCTTCTATAAAATGATCTAAAAGCATAGTTAATACATAATCCACGAAAAAATTATCTTTTCGTGGATTTCTACGTTGTAGGCAATATACGTCCTTTGACTCTATTAGCCTTAAAAATACTTATTATTAAATCAATTTATTTTAAAAGAATGTTTTTTAATCTAGTTTTTCGAATCAAAGTAATTATTAAAGCAGATATACATAAGGTACATATAAATTTAATCATTGAATTTGCAGCAAGTGCTGGTAAAAGTATAATAATCCAAATCATTATTATTTGATGTGAACAATATAGTCCTATACTATATTCCTTACAGGCTTTAGAGATTTTAGGTGAGATACTTTTACTATAATTAATTGCCCAGATAAATATAAGCGGAACAGCAATTATAGCAGATAAATACATATTGGCATCTTTAGCAATACCAGTTTTATTTAATAAAAATGCTTCAACTAATAATACTACTATTGATATTATACTTAATAAACCTGAATTTTTTATCTTCTCATTTAATTTATACTTGCTTATAGCTGCACCTATTGTTAAAAAAAGAACTGATTCAGTAATACCTATTTGGGGCAAAAAGAATATTCCAGTGTATCCTTTTATTAAAGGATTTAGCATTGTATTTTCGTAAAACCCATTATAAGTATCTCCGCTTGTCCCAAATAAATATAATATAAATCCAACTATAAGTAGAAAAACTATTTTATCTCTTTTTAGCAATGGCGCTATTATAAAAATAGTAATAATTAAAGATGATATATACCACAGACTTCCTGTAATACCTATAAATAAAAATCTTTGAAGAATAATTCTTATAGGCATATTTAAGCTGGTTAAAACAACTGGAAACAAAGCTACAGTTTCTATAAGAACCCATGAAGCATAAAGCATTAATAATCTTTTTAATGTAGCTTTAGGCTCCTTTGGTGACTGGATTCGACTATATAAAAAGTAACCTGATACTATAAAGAAAAACGGTACTGCAAGTCTGCAAATTCCCATACTGGTGGCTATCCGTAAATTTTCATTTACAGACTGAAAGGCCATTGTATGAATCATCATGACTAAAATAGCAAACACTAAACGTAATACATCCACCATACCATAATAAACACTATTTTTTGTTTCCATATAAATAATCACACTCTTTTACTTATATTCTAGTAGGTATTTAAATTTCATATACCTACCGCTATACCTTATTTAAAATAATTGATTATATGCATCTATTGTGAGACTTTTTTAAAATCCCCAACCTACCTGTTCATTAATTCCGGATTCAAATACATTTCTATTATTTCTCTTATGTTGGACATATTTAATTAGTTTTAAAATCTTAAGAAACTATTATTAATATTATATTGAGTTAAAATGTGCGCATGTTTTTTCTCTCTTCCTTACCTATATTATAATAGTACAAGTAATAAACCTTAGTAACATGAACCTTCCAAATTATACACTTTTAAGGTCCAAATGTCACTTAAGGCATATTTTTCATAGTATCAACCATGAAAAATATGCCTTCCAATTCCTTATATTATTCAGAATTTTTTAGTTTCCTGATTATTCTTCTAATACTGCCTTCTGTTAGAAAATACTGCTGCGATAAAATTTTAACAGGTACTCCTGAGGAATACTTATCAAAAATTTCTTTATCTCGTGCTTTGAGATACCTTTTAGTTTCAGTATTTTCTCCCCAAGACTTTTTGTTTTCATTTTTTCTAGGTATATAGATATATCCACCATCAATATAATTTTGAATCATCTCAATTATTCCACATGGTAGTATATTTTGTGCTTTTTCATATTTCATAAATTCTTCGCTCCAATCGACATTTAAGATATTTAAATGAAGATGCAAAGCTTGCCTAAAATATGAAAAACTTAATATTTGTATATTGGCTCCAAGCAAAAGTTTTTCATATCTTACAATCTTTGCATGGAGCTAACTACTATTGCTAAAAACATAATAAACTCACTTCCTTTTAATTCTATATTATGCTATCTCAATAGTTATTGTCAATTTAATCCCATCTTCCTTTTAGGAAATATTACCTTATTCCTTTCTCAAAATATCTAATGTATGTCCACTTGCTCCCAATAAATCTGGTCTTTCACAGGTAGAAAAATGATAATTGAGAAAGATTTGAAATGTTTCTTCATCCATAGCATTTAAAACAGGTCTCATATAATTAGCTGGTCCATCTGCAGCAATTATTTTCACCCTTTGAAGTTCAGCTTCCTCATTTAACTTATTAATATCTTCAATTCTTACGTAATCATATAGATCTTCTGGTTCCGATATAACATGAAAATCATCAGTAAGCTTCCCATTATCAATGCTTGCACGAATATTATTTTCCTTAAAACCGTATGTTAATACGCTATATTCATTCATACAATATGCTACTAAGATAACACCACCAGGCTTGGTTACTCTTTTGGCCTCTTGAAGGGCTTTTACTTTATCCTCAAATTTATATAGATGATACATTGGACCAAATACCAATGTCATATCAAAAGTATTTTCCGAAAATCTTGATAAATCTAGCGCTGTTCCCTGATATGCTTTTACAGTGCTTCCTTTTGACTTCAAAACGCCTAAATTGTGCTTCACAAGTTCAACTGCAGTAACATCATATCCTTCATTTGCTAATTGTACAGAGTATCTCCCTGTTCCTGCACCAACATCTAATATTTTTGCATTCGTATTATTTCCTAAATACTCATGTATATACTTCATGGAAGTTAAAAATTCAACCTGTGCATACTTTCTTGTTAATCTTTTATCCTCACAAAATTTATTATAGTATTTTTCTAATTCCATTGTCATCTCTTTTGTACCCCATCTATTATTATATTTGCAGCTTTATATTCTCCCAAGCTACGCTATATTTATATTCCAACAAATATTATACTATAAAGTTCAATTAAAGAGAAATCAATTTGAGCCCATTAAGCAGGATGCTGTCACATTTATATTATGTACAGCAAATCCCGCCCAATAAGAAAACATTGTGATATTATAATACTGTTCCAGCCAACAACTTAAAAGTAAATTCTAAGGGCCCTTGAACTATAGATCTAAAATTACCTGCAAAAATACCAGTAACAACATTTACTAATTAGAAGCTGCATACATATCTGTTGCTACACAAAGGTAGTATGAAAGTCCAATCAACTGATTTTCAAGCATACTTCTATGAAAATCATCATCCAATAAAAACCTTGTTTGAGCTGCAAATGCTTTTGCATCAATATTATGACCATGGTTATTCAAAAATTCTATATGATTTTTTAATGTCTCTTGTACATTTCTATCGTTGGCCTTTAAACCATTTTTAAGAGCATCTCTTATATAACCCATAAACTTCTGTGCTTCTATAGCTTTTTCATTCATACTACTTACTTGAGAATCGTGTACCTCCGGCATATTATACCCGTATTTATCTTTAATATATTTCTTCTGCTCAGAAAGTGCATCGTTCCACTCCTCTTTACTGAATCCTTGAAACATTGCTGATTTATCCATAATTTTTCCTCTCTTACCAAGGATGATCGATTCATTTATAGTCTTTAGCAAGCAATCAAATCTCTGCCTGCGCGCAAGAAGCAATTCCTGTTGCTCAACTAAGCACTCTAATCTATTCGGTTCATCCTCCAATGCTTTTTTGATATCCTTAAGAGAAAAATCAAGCTCACGATAGAATAATATTTGCTGGAGTTGTTCAAGTTCCTTTTCACCATAGAGACGATAGCCGGCATCATTTATCTCACATGGGATTAGCAAACCTATTTTATGATAATGATGGAGTGTTTTTATAGTAACTCCTGTAAATTTAGCAACTTCTTTAACCGTGTATAGCATAATTTTTCACCTCGTGTATAATAATAAGACCTCCTCTTAGGTGAGAGTCAAGGTTATTATTAATATATCTTAAAATTCTCAGTATTTTATTTAGGAACAGCTTTTAAATCATCTAGCAGCCTATCAATCCATTCTGGAGATAAATTTCGTCTACTACGAAATGCTTCAATATGCAAGAAGTATTCATCTTCAGTACATATTACCTGTTTTATTTGGTTATTTATACTTTTCTTAATAATCACCTTTTGATTGTTTCTTATTGCATTTAGCCCTTTAATAAATATATCTTTAATATATTGATACTTAATTTCAAGGTCTTTAGCCTTCATATCAATGTTTGGTCCTTTAAGAAAAGCTAACTGAGCATATTCATAATACACTTTAGTTAAATAAACAGATTCAAAATCATCATATATTACAAAGGCCTCTTCTTCGTTTTTTATTGGACCAAATACCCTTTCCATTGCAGAATAGGTAGTTATCCATACATCACCAGCCTGCTTTACTTCATCTTGTTCAAATTTTCCTCTTTCAATGGCTTTTCTAACAGTAGATCCACCAGCTAGCCCCCACTTTTTTGCTGCTTCTGATAAAGTCATAACTGAATTTAAATTGGTACTATTTTTTTCACTTTTTACAGTAAACAAAGCTTTTATATCTAATTTTCCTAATTGACCATTGAAAATTTTAAGCTCCTTGCCATATTGATCAAATTGATCTGATATTACTAAAATATTTTGATTTTTGTATAGTAAATCATATACATCATCGATGTCCGACATTGGGTGCTTATGCTCATTATCCTCAATACTAAATACTGCTGCTGGATAAAGTCTTCTATTTTCCGAAGTAATAATACAAATATTCATAGACTAATCACTCCTCTCTTTTTGTCCTCATCTAGGGACAACTTCATTATATTACTTTTCTCTAATATTTTCTATCTCCATTTTAACTCAATAAAACTCTCAATTTGTTAATTAGATTGATTAATATAACTTTTTCCTTTCTTTTCTAATACTTACTTCTATTTTGTCTTCATATAGTGACACAATATATTAAATTAAAGATATTATTACAAAAGAACAAAGTGGCTGTGCCACGTTTTATTAGTAATGAATGATGAATAATTAATGATTAAGATTGAAGCTCAAAGAGAAAGTTCGAAGAACGAAATGTAAAATTTCGATTCTCACTTTTTACTTCGTAATTTCTTAAACATTTTATTTTTGAAAAGCCAAAGGCTTT